>CBFHQJ010000021.1:0-57029 GCA_965657795.1 Akkermansiaceae bacterium | reverse complement strand
AATGCGTCCGCCCAGTCATGCGTGACGACCCTGGGAATCTTCAAAGGTAAGGCGAAAAAACTTCTCCACCATTGGGCCCGGGGGCTCGGCAAGGAAGAGTCCAAAATCAATTGGTGGTATGTTCTCCTCGCTGTGTGGATTATCAGCCGTATCATTAAAGCTGCCTCGTGAGCCGCTCTCCAGGTGGAGAAAATCAATTGGGTTCTACCCGAAATCTTTTCGAACTGGTGACCTCCAACGCTAACAATTATGAGAACCATCTTACTGACAAGTTACCGGGCCTTATGGTCCTTGATCATGGCGATCACTGCCTACTCTCTCATCACAGGCAGTGCCGTGAACCCGACGCATCCATACAACATGACGATCTTTATCGCCTTGGCGGTTGGTTTTTCAACCTGTTGGTTGGGTCGCTCTCGGTTTATGGCCCTGTCCGGAGGATGTGGCTTGATGGTATCATCGATGACTTTGTTTCAGCTCTATTCGTTGTATTCCATGTTCAGTAAGATGAGTGATTTCGAATTTAGCGCCAGGCTCGGGCCACTGGAGCTGTCAGGTTGGTGGGCGTATGTTGCCTTTGTGATTCCCGGAGCTTTGATTGTATTCTCTATTTGGGCGATCGGGAAAGGTAACGTGTTCAAGGCGCTCAAGGATGATTTTAGTCTTAAAGAAGAAGGTCACCGTGACCCCTTTGATTACACGCACTATTCTGAGCGTGAGCTGATTGATGTCTCAAAGAACATCGACAAAGAAGCTCATCCTGAACGATACAAAAAATTAATGGCTGAGATTGAAACACGTCGACAGAAGCCGACCGGAGGATCAACTCAGCACTGAGGGAAAGCCACTCAGGGGGGCGACTCCAATCATCTTAGCCCTCGTGTTTCCCAATTGCCAAACGGCCTCCCAGATAAGACATCGGAAGATAGGCCACGAGGAGATCTGCAACGCTAAACCAAATCGGTCCGCCCACGGAAACCACCATCATAATTCCTCCCAGTAAAAATAGCCCCCCGATCACGAGTGCCATTTTCATCCGGTGACTCGAAGCGATTTTTGCGGCGACAAATGCTCCCACCAAAGTGCCCAGGGCATGGGCCAGGAAAGGGAAAATAAAGTGCTTCGCCTCAAGAAGAGGCATGCTTTCCTTGAGCGTTTCCGGAGTTGAAAAATCGGCACCCTCCGGAATGACGATAATGGAGGGACCCAGAATAATGAGACCCATGTTCAACCCACTCCCGACAGCGAGCCCGCCCACAACAGCCAAAATGTTCCTTGGAATTATGTTCATCCGCGTATCCTAACAGAGAGGGTTGCTTTATCCGATGACAAATCTGAAAACATGAGAAGGATTGAACCAGCCAATGAGCCGAACTCATGGCTCCTTGACTCTGCAGGATCCAGTGAATAATCCTGTCCCATGCAAAAGCACACTCGTCTCCAATCAACTTCCTTGCCCAAGCTCGGACTTTTCCTCGCTGCCAGCTTGGTTTCGTCAGGTCACCTCGCTGCCACGACCCTCTACTCCGACAGCTTTTCACGGACGACCGGATCGGGCGATGGCAATGGCGACCCGAATGGAGCGGCCGGTAACTTTTCTGATTGGGGCACCAACGACAATGGTCTTGGCGGATCAGTTTCGCAGGCATGGATCGCGGGTCCCAGCCGTGACGGTGGTGGTCGCAACGCGGTCACGAATGGCAGCCAGGGAATCAACCACGGCACCTCGGCCTTTTTCAATTACGATGCCGCAGCCAACTCGCCGGGTGGCTTCACTGTTTCACTTAATTTCGCACGATTCGTGAACCTTCCAGATCCCGGTCCCGGAGGTGGCGGCTATATCGCCTTCGGATTCGGAGTGAGCGCAGCAGCGCCCATCAATGACTTTACCGCTATAGGCGCAGCCGATTGGTCCATTCTTTTCCAGCAGGCCAACAACGGGAATGCCGCGAACTCATCCGTCTTTCAGGACAATTCGGATATCGGAAACTTCGACTACCTCGATCCCGACGGCGCTCACAGCTTGCAGCTCACCTTTATGCCTGATGTTCCCGGAGCCTACGGCGATGCCGATACCATCAACGTGAACGTCTCGGTCGACGGCGTAATCTCTCAAAACTACTCCGTGCTCGGTGGCGATAATTTTGGTTCATTTACGGTCAGCGCGAACAACTTCGACACCCGCTACATTGACAACCTCGTTGTCTCCTCTATCCCCGAGCCTTCTTCGGCTCTTCTTCTCGTCAGCGGGCTCGGCGCCTGCCTCCTTCGCAGACGCCGGCCATAATCTTTTGGAAAGTTCGTTAGGCTCTGATCGAAACTCTGACCCTGGCGCACCTTTTCACGGCATCGGAGATCGGAGTCAGACTCCGAACGGTTACTTTTTCGGTTCCCTCTCCATTTGCTGATGATCTCACGAAGATCGTTTGATCATCCTGCCAATCCTCGAGATCTTCAGACAGCTGAACCTCAAACGCGATATCGTCTGCACCCAGATTCCGACGATAGGAAATGGTGAGGTAGTCAGCCACCAGGCCATTTCCATTATCGAAGCTCTCGCTGCCGAATTCGAGCACAGCCTCCGGGCTGCTTCCGGCGTCGCTTCGATGGCAGAGAAAACGGAGAGCGCGCTTCCGAAAATGAGAGAACGAGTTGAAAACCAACGAATGGATTCATGAAAACTTGGGATGGGGAGAGATGAAAAGGACCGCTCCCGTGCACCGGGAGCAGCCCTAAAATGATTGCCTAATGTAAATGATTATTGCTCACCACCTTCGCGAACGACGAAGAATCGCTTCGCGTCCGTCAGTGGAATGAAGTTGGCATTGAAATCGATCTGCAAGGTCGTGGTGCCGGCCTGGCCGGTCACGGTGGTCAGCTCAGCGGCGTTGTTGATCGTGAAGTCTGCCAAATCAGTGGAAGTGAGAATGGTGTATTCCTGCCCTTCAGTGGAAGTGAAACTCAGGGTCGCGACGCGATTCCCCGGCATGCTGGCATCGACCGCAAAGTCGACCACCCGGAGTCCGACCGGGCTCCCAAGTTTCCCGATCGCCCAGTCCATCGCATTTGAAAAGAGCTGGAGACCGTCTGCCGAAAGAGTAGCAAGGGTATTGTCCGTAAAGGGCATCATCACCCGTCTCGCCGGCGCCACTACGTCAAGCGTTCCGCTGCCTGGATCGACGGCATCTCCCGCTTCGATCGCAATGAGCATGGCATTGCCAGTGACATCGAGCCCGACTCCGGCCCCTGCAGTTGAGGTGCCATCAGCAGCTGTTCCCACTGCGGTCAGTCCTTCAAAGAGCATCGGGGTGCTGGTGCTCTCACCACCTGATCCCTCATTATACAAAGTAATCGTCTCTGGAAGTCCTCCAGCGATTGGGTGATCGCCAAGAACCATCCGGGTCGTCTCATTGGACTTGGAAAGAATCACGGTACTCGCTCCGAATTCACCTCCGCCATTATCAACAACCGCTTCTTCCCAGTTGATCGACGGAACTGGCGAGTCGATGAACTTGCCACGAATGTCGCCCGATCCGGGTGTGGAGGAAATGACAAGGAGATCAAATGCTTCCTCGCTGCCAGCGGCAATGTTAGCCGCTGCATCCACCGTAACCTTGTCCAAGCCGAACTTGTCTTCAAGGAGAGCAACCGCGACTTCATCAGCTCCTGCTGTTCCCTCGGCGTTCCCTCCGATGAAAAGAACCATCGTAGTGCTGGAAGGCGCACTGTTGGCCTGATTTGGATCAGTTCCATGGATCAGAACTTCGGCGGAATCCCGAAAGTTATCTCCGTCCGTATTTTCATTGTTCGGATCAGAGCCAGTATCATCGGTATCTACAAAGTTGCCGCTGCCGCTCTCAACTCCATCAAGAAGTCCATCGCCATCGGTATCAGGATTCAGCGGGTCTGATCCTGTATCGCTGCTGTTCGCAAAAATTCCGGAGTTGGTCTCAGGACCATCCAAAACACCGTCATCATCCGTGTCGTCATCATTAGGGAGAGTGCCATTGTTGAACTCCTCAAGGTTGGTGGATTGATCGGCGTCAAGATCGCCAGCAGCATCGTCAAAATTGGGATTTAAGCCATTGCCGGCCTCAAACCCGTCAGGCATGAGATCAGAGTCAGAATCCATTTCCAAAGGATTACTTCCGGTGTCCGTGGCAAGATCGTCAAACGAGCCATCGTTGGTCTCTACCCCATCATTGAGCCCGTCACCGTCCGAGTCATCGTTAAGAGGATCGGTGCCGGTATCGCTGGCCAAATCATCAAAGGTCCCGTCATTGGTCTCAACACCATCAAGTAAATTATCCCCATCTGTATCAGGGTCTTCGGCTAAAGTGCCCCGGAGAAACTCATCCAGGTTGGTCGACAAGTCATTGTCAAAATCATCTCCCGGCAACACATCGGCGATCGTCGTAATCACATCATCGGGATCGGCATCGATGATGATTTGCTCAAAAGCGTCAGGCATCCCGTCCGAGTCGGAGTCCGATGTCGATAATCCCTCAATGACAATCGAATCGATATCCATGTCGCCCGATCCTTCCCCTCCGCAATACCAGAAAAAATCAACGGTCTGATTTGCAAGGTTCTCGTACTTGGTATCATTGAGAACCAAATTCACTTCCGTGACATTGGGGCGGACAGGACCTAATTCGCTATAAATCAGGGTATCGTCCAAGCTGGTCCGGAAGGCAATCCAGCGGAGATTCCCCGAGCCCGTTGCCTTACTGTGAACGAAGGAAATTTCCGTCAGATTCACCGCCTCATCTCCAATCGTTATTGAGAAAGTGTGAATTCCATCTGCGGGAGGAGCATCGCCAACCGATGGGGCCACTCCATCACCAGTCGGCCCATTAAACTTTGCAAAAGGAGCTGAAGCACGGCCCGCATTGGCATTGGCATCGCCTTGAATCACCCCGCCGGTAGCTCCCGGGAAAGACCACGCAGAAACTGTGATCGCGTCATCAAGATTAAGATCCTCGGGAACATCGGTATTGCCTCCAAACTCATCACTAAAATCGACCCCGGCAATCGGGGAGGCAACAGCGACTCCGGGAATCGCCAACAATAGTAAAGATAATGAGTTACTTTTCATAAGGTCGTGAATCAGTTTAATGATTAATTCATTTCCCGATCCGGATCCAGTCATAAATCAAAATGTCGGCAGGAATTTCCAGTCTGCAATTCTCATCTAAATCAGCCTAAGACAGGGTTCTCACCCTGCTTGCAAGGCCCGGAGATTCACAATTTCCGAGTATTTCTACCAGACGGCGACGGCCACCCGGAATCCGACGGAAAGTACGAGCATTGATGAACTTTACCAAAATCGAATATGAACGGGAATCATTGGCAATCGAATTTTTTTCATGAGCGGCTGGTATGGATCGGGCTGACCGCAGGAGCCCGTACCGGGTGCTACCAACATGATTCGCAAAACAATTCTTCTATCCCTGACCGCGCTCCTCGCGTGCTCCTGCAAAGACAGCGCTGAAGACAAGACTGCCGCCGACTCTTCACCGTCGACCGCCACTCCAACTCCAGTCACAACCCCGGCTACTCCACCGACCGATCCCGCGCCAGCAGATGGCGGAGGCGAATTGGATCTTGAGAAAGATTCACTCAAGTTCGGCTTCATTAAGCTTACCGACTGCGCACCCATCGTCATTGCCAAGGAGAAAGGTTTCTTTGAAAACGAAGGACTCCAGGTCGAAGTCATCGCCCAGCCCAACTGGAAGACCCTTCTCGATAACGTGATCTCCGGCGAACTCGACGGAGCCCACATGCTTTCCGGCCAGCCCATCGCTGCCACCATAGGCTTCGGCACCGTGCAAGCCCCCAAAATGCCCGGCGGCCTTTCGGTGAACTAGTGGCAAGACCGTCAAACTCTCTGAAGAGACTATTCCCCGGAGTTCCTGTTTTTAGATCGTCGCGGGGTCATCGCTTTACTTGAGGCTCCCTTGAAATCCCAATGATATGAATTAGATTCTTCATGCTAACCGATGAATCTCCCACACATTTACCATTTGATTCCTGCGGTCGCTTCGCCACTCCTTGGGATTTCATGCGCCCAGTCCAGCGGCAGCCATTCCTCAAAGCAGAGGATTGATAGCAGCCGCCGAATTGATACTCAGCAATGGTCCCTCTTGGTCATGGAGGGAAGAGCTCATGATTACTCGGGCGGCGCTTGCCCAAATTTCGACCCAAATGAACGTTTCCCTTGGGAGAGGCCGAACCGTTGATCAAGAAATTTCACCTGACTTTCCCTATCTTCGTCTTCAGTAATTTGGTCCTCTCTGCTGATCGCTGTGCTAGAGGAAATACGCGAATAAGCGCCCCATAAACGGGACCACGAGAACAAGGATCAATTCATTGGTCCGCCCCTCCCTCTCGAACTGCGACCACAAATTGAGCGACCTCTTCGCATCATTCATGAACATCTCATCCTCATAGGACTTCGGAAAAGAGATGAAGCCAGTGAAGAAGCCAAACGCGATTGCGAAGATCCCCCAAGCGACAACCTTGGAAAAACCACCCACTCCCATTCCCTCCAACAAAGACACCGCCATTCCAGCCAGAATCGCCACGACAAACAGGATGCCATTACTCTTTTTCTTGGCGCGCTTCCCCCGGATCTTATCACGGGCTTCCGCTTCCAAAATCAAACGGTCAAAATCCTTCTCTTTACGAAGCATCAGTCGTCTACGATTCGGGGATACAAGCTATGGAATAGAAGCCTCGGTTTACCGGGCTTTCCTCTTCTTCTTCACTTTAAGAAGAGGTGCCTTATCACTCATCGGGAGGGTCCTATTGAACAGAGTAATATACTTCTGATATCCGTTTCCTTTCACTGCCTGGTCCTTCCAGTGCTTGAGCCGGGCATCATACTTTCCCCGGATACTTTCGAGGTGCTTTCTTTGCTCGGGCATTGTCACAAGATTGGTCAATTCCATGGGGTCATTCCCGAGGTTGAACAACTCTTCGGTCGGTTTCATTTCATCGTTCTCGTACCACCAATAAGTGTATTTGAACGGCCCCGAAACAATGCTCATGCAAGTCGTGGGCGCCGGCGGGAAGGTATTCATCAAGGCCAGAGTCTCATGCCCACCTTCCTTTGGTTTCTCAAGTAATGGTAGAAGGCTCTTCCCATCCATGTTTTCTGTCGCCTCCAATCCGGCAAGCTCCAGAATCGTTGGCGCAAAATCAATGTTGCCGGTCAAGCGGTCACAACGAATCTGCTTCCCCGAAGTTTCGGCACGAGGGTCAAAAATGATCAAGGGAACACGCGAGGATTCTTCCATCGGGAGAACCTTGGAACCAAAGCCATGTGCGCCACAGATGAAGCCATTATCACTCGTGTAAATAATGACAGTATTGTCGATGATCTCCTGTGACTTCAACTCGTCACGAATCATCCCAAGTGCGAAGTCGATGGCATAGATCTGCTGGTAATAGGTCGCCATCACCTCGTCGTATCTTTTATCGTATCCCCATTCCTCAAAGCGGGGATATTGCCTGCCCTGTTTGCTCTGGGGTGCCAAATGCTCACCATAACGCCGCCCATAGTTCGCAGGCTTGGTAAACTTCTTTCCGTTGTAAACATGATCGAATCGGGGGTCTGGCGTGGTCGGTCGATGGGGTGCCTTGAAGCTGATTGAGAGACAAAACGGCTTCTTCTTTTCAACCGACTCCCGGATCACTTCTTTGCCAAATGCCCCATACGATAAAGTCGAATGAGGATACTTGCTGGCAAAGCGGTTCATCGAGGGATTCTTCGCAGTCACGTAATCCGACTGCCCCTTGGCACCGCCATAGAAATCAAATTCCTCCTCACAAATCCCCTTGCCGTCCACCACAATGCCAAACTTCCCAGCGAAGGCCGTAAGGTATCCGGCTTCCCGCAAACGCACCGGATAAGACTTGCTCCAAATCTCTGCCGACATGTTCCCGTGGACGAAATTGCAGCCGGTTTTGTATTCGTACATCCCGGTGAAAACATTGGCCCGGCTTCCCATGCAAATCGCGGTGGTATCGTAATGTCGGTCAAAAATCATCCCGTCATTGGCGAGACCATCCATGTTGGGCGTCTGTACCTCCGGATTCCCATAACACCCCATCGAAAGGGTATTCTGATCATCTGCCATCAGGAAGATGATATTGGGCTTCGGCACAACTGCGGCCTCTTCCTCCTGACCAACGAGGGAACCAACAAGCGCGAGAACTAAGGGGACCAATTTCATAAGGTTTCCGAGTTATGATCGGGAAACTCTCAGACGCCAAGAGAGAAGCGCCCCCAATGAGTGCATTCATGAAGCGATTTCATTCTCGTTGGCGTAAATCCTGCGTGAATCCATTCCATGTCCGGACCCAACACCCTCCTCAGGAAAAAGTCCGGACCTCTCACTTCCGAACTTCTCCTTAAGCCTAATGATTTCGGGCTGGGCAGGCTGCCTCGTAATCTCGAGACCGATGCCACCACGACATCGGTCTGCGGCTTTTGCTCGACCGGCTGTCAGTTAAAGATCCATCGAATCCTACCCCGGAAACGCTGCCCCCTATAATAACCTCGGAATCTCATACATTCGGAAGAAGAACCTTCAGCAAGCTGAAGCCTCATTCCGGGAAGCCATCCGCCTCAACCCCGACTATGCCCGGGCACACGCCAACCTCGGCACCCTCTTGGCACAGAAAGGGCAACTAGCCGAAGCAACCGGCCATTTCCAACAGGCTCTCGCTGGCAACCCGAAGGGTCGTAAGAGCCTGACCACCCTGGGCAGCCTGTGGTTGAAACTCGAGTAATGGGCCGACGCCAAAGACACGCTTGAGGCCCTTCTTCAACTGGAGCCCAACTCCGCAAACACCCGCATCAATCTTGGCCTCGCCCTTGCCAAGATGGGAGATCTCGCTTCAGCCGCAGATCAATTCGAAAAAGCGCTGGTGCTCCAACCGAATCATGCAGATGCCACAAGGAATCTGACTATTGTCCGAAACCTAATGAACAACGGGCGGTAATCAGGCTTCACTTATGGGATTCAAAGATCCGCACTTCGATATTCGAGCCGTCACGGCGGATGTATTTCACGTCCGCAGGATAATTCCTCGTTTTGCCATCACTTATCCGTTCATCGGCTTTGGCAATCCAAATTTTTGCCTGGGCAGAAGTCGTTTGAAATTCGAAGCCATACCATTCCATGAGGAATTCATCCCGATGATAGTCATACTGAACGGTCGCTTCCTCCGGAAGTCGGGGGAGGCCATACTCACTGATGGTTTCATTCACGATTCGACGCTCACGGGCTCTCTCGATGATCGGTGAGGCCAGAAAGGTTACGCCCACCCCTATCAAGAGCCCGAGAGCGATAAGAACAATTTTCAGTTTCATGGATTCTCAGTCGGCGCGGCTCCACTGGCGATTTGAACTGGTCAGCATCAGCCCGCTGATCATGTGATCCGGGGGCATATAGGAAAAAGTAAACCCGCTCGCGCCCGAGGAATAGGGAGGATCAAATGGTCTGCGATTCTGAAAATAATATGGAAGCTCGCGGTCGGTCACTTCTTGAAGCGTTGACGGATACCTTCCAAATTCCTCTCGATACGCGTCCAAGAGTGGGATCGTCTCCTCGACAAAATTTTCGACATCATACCGACGATAACGGAAGATTGCCTCATAGACCAAAACTGCCGAAATGAAAAAGGCGGCGATTACAAGGGACCCGACCACGCCTGCTCCGCAGAAGCCTTTCGGCTCCCTTTGATTACGATCACCCAGCTTTGCGAGGAGATAAAAAACAAGAGCCACCCCACCAAGGGGAAGGAAGACATAGTGGCCCACGATCCCGGACGGGAAGCCGCCTCCCCCGAGGGCCATAAGATAGCCCAGAAAACCTCCGACGGCGGTTGAAATGAGAACCTCCGCTTTCATGACAAAATTTCAGCCTGGAGGCTTGGTCGTTTTTAAAACGGCTACTTAGAGGCCAAAGTGGGCACGGAATGCAGCGGCATCCTGACCCACTCCCTCGATCTCCTCATCGACCGATCCCAACTGTGTCTTCAGGCCACCGGTTTCGAAGGCCTCGCGCAAAGACAACAACTTCTTGAGATAACTCTGCCGAAGCGACTCCGATTTGGTATCGAGCTCCTTCTCTTTTCGTGCCTGACGTTCTCGCGCTCTAGCCAAATCTTGGAACACCTCGGCAGGAAAACCACTTAGATTGATTTCGCCGGAAAGATCGCCATCAGCAGGAAGCTTTTCCTCAAATGCCTGATAAGCAGCCTCGAAGGCCCGGCGATTGTTCTTGGAGAGCAGGCGGAACCAAGTGTTTACGTCCGAGACAAAAGAATCACGATTGCCGAGAAGAAACTTATGATAATCCTCAACCTCTTTAGTGAGCAGGCGGCGGCCAATTCCACGAAGCTTGGCAAGTTGGCCGTTGGCTGCGTTCGGATTGTCATCGGTCACGACCGGTGCGCTGGCGGCATCGGTGCTCCACTCAATGATGAATCCATCGGAATTTCCGGCCTTGGGATTTGCATCGTCCCAACCCACTCCGGACGAATCCTTGAGGTAGCGAAGTGAGCGATCGAGAGGTCCGCCATCAGGAGAATTCGGGGCCCATGAGGCTTTCTCCCAAGGTTCACCTGTCACCCAATACCACGCATCGTCCTTTTTTCTGCCACCCAACCAAGCGGACTGCCCGGAAAGGAGCGAAGAGTCAAAGAACTTACGCAAAAAGATCCCCTCCAAAGGCTTGGAAAAAACCGCGAGATGGCCATCAGCCGAGCTGGCAATTAAGTCTGCCTCGTTCCATGAGACCGGCTTTTGCACAAACAGGAAATGGCGATTTTCGTGAGTCACCGTGGTTGGAGGCCACGCCGGGCTGGGAGAATCCAGGGTAGGAACAAGCCGCTCAAGTTGCGAGGCGAGCGACCCGGGATTTTGACCATCCTTGGACCACTGAATGACGAAAGGATTCTTCTCGGCATTGGGCCGCGCACGGATCACTCCGGTGTGACTCAGAGAGGCACAGGAGCCGAGGGTGGTTCCGGGATCCTTAAACTTCCACTCATCTCCGTTCACCCAGATCCAGCCCCGTTTACCCTGCGCACCTCCTCCGATCCAAACGCGGCGCAGGTCAAGGTCGCTGAGGTCCTTGGAGAGAAGATCTATATCCGCCTGGGTGGATGGTGTTGCAAGATGGGCCCCATGAACTTCAGCAAACTCCGAGGCTTCGGTCCAGGTCATCGGGCTCTTCACGATGAAGAGGTAATGGCTGCTACGGTCGATCGTGTTGTCCGGGAAACGATCACGGCGTCCGTTATAAAGAGCCGTTCGGAATTCGGCGAGACGCTCCATCGGGGTCTTGGCGTTTTCAATCGCGAGCAAGCGTTGGCGCTCGACCTCGCGCTTGGCTTCTTCGATCCGTTTTTCTTCCGCGAGCTTGGCCTTTTTTTCTTCCTCGCGTTTCGCCAGCTCGATCTTTGCAAGGCGCTCGGCCTCCTCATTCTTCTCCTTGAGCTCCTTGGCGTCGCGTTCCTTTTTGATCCTGACCTGCTTGTCCTGATAGAGCCCCCAGGTAAAAATGATGATCGGGATTAAGATCGCGATAATCATGAGGTTACGAATAATGGGCCAATTGCTACCGGCCTTAACAGAGACAGCAGCCGGGGCAGCCGGGGCAGCCGGGGCCGGGGGTGCCGATGGCCGTCCGCCTTCTTCACCGGGAGATGTCTTTGGTAAAGGTTTGAGACGCGACTTGGGAGCGCTCTCACCTTTTGGAAGCGGGACAAGCTTGGGATTGCCGGTATCCTTTTCCCCGGAATCCGGGTCAGTGGTCATCCGGCGCTTCAAGGTCGTTGCTGGGGCCTTGTTCTTGGCATCGGCTCCAGTGCGAACTGTCCGTTGCCCGCTCGTCCCGATATTGGGAATAATCTTTTCGAGATCATCCGCCAATTCATCGGCTGATTGATAACGCAAGGCAGGATTACGACGAGTCGCTTTCTTGAAAATTGGATCAAATCTCCGATCGCATTTTGCGATGGAGGATGGCGGGCTTGCGGGCTCTTCGGGCATCTTTCCAGTGAGGAGCTCGTAGAGAATCACACCAACTGCATAGATGTCGGACTGGACCCCGATCGCCTTGGGATTGGAAAGAATTTCGGGCGCGGCATAGCCCGGGGTGCCAAAAATAGGGCCGTCCTCCGAATGCTCGGAGTCACTGGCAGCCGCAAGGCCAAAGTCCCCGATCTTGGGCTTGGCATTGGGATCGAGCAAAATATTCGCCGGCTTGATGTCCCGGTGAATGATGCTGGCACCGTGCGCGTGCGCGAGACCGCGACAAATCCCGATGATCAACTCGGCCGCAGTCGCTTGATCGATCGCCTTGCCATAACTGGAATAATAGAGCGACTTGCCCGCAACCAGTTCCATCACGATGAAAGGCATACCATTGGCCTCACCAAAATCGTAGATCCCGATCAGATTCACATGATTGAGTTTGGCCATCGAACGGGCCTCGGCATGGAACTGATCCCTGAAGGAAGGATCCTCACCGAATTCCTCGGGAAGAAGCTTGATCGCCACATCGCGATCGAGGGAAAGCTGGGTCGCCTTGTAAACGGCACCCATGCCACCAGTCGCAATCAGCGAGACAATTTCGTAACCATCAAGAAGCTTGCTCAACTCGGAGGGTTCCGGCGGATCAAATTGGATTGGGTCACTCATGGGATCAGAAAATATATCAGGAGGTGTGGAAAACTGAGAGGGAGGGACGGCACCATGACGAATCAAGGGAAAAGCAGCAATCCTTGATTTTCGGAGATCACACGCCAATCTTCGAAGACAAATATCGATGAACGAAGAATTGATCTACGCGACTTTGGGTGAGGCTGGTTTCACCCAATTGACTGCCAATTTTTATAAAAAAATGAAGGAAGACGATCTCGTGGGGCCCATGTATCCGGATGATGACTGGGAAGGTTCAGAGGAACGGCTGCGAGATTTTCTGCTTTTCCGATTTGGAGCAGATCAACGCTACCTTGTGAAGCGAGGCCATCCCCGCCTTCGCGGACGTCACATGCCCTTCAAAATCGGGATCGCCGAGCGCGACCGTTGGATGAAGCTCATGGGCGAAGCGGCCGATGAAGTCATCGCAGATCCCACCATCCGGACTTCGGTGATGGAATTCTTCGCCCAAGTCGCCGACTTCATGCGCAACCAGCCGGAACCTCCCTGCGGTCATGCTTGATCCCGTCATGGAGCGCAGGGCGCCGGTTCTTGTCCTAATCGGGCTGATTTCTGTCATCTCCACCCTGAATTGGATGCACGATTTCGGGGGCTGGATGATGACTCCGGTCAAAGTCGTCGATGCCTGGGAGGCTGCCTCAAACGGAGACTTTTCAAGAGAAACTCTGGCACCTCTGGCCACCTCTTTGACGTCGGGATTTCTCCACCAAGACGGAGGCCATCTGGGCGGTAATATGCTCTTCCTCTGGCTCTTCGGAGTCGTAGTGGCAGAACTTTGCGGCTGGCGCTGGATGCTGGCCGCTTTCCTCATCACCGTAGTCGGAGGAACGATCGGGCAAATTATGCTGAATCCTGATAGCACCATTCAATGCCTCGGCGCCAGCGGCGGCGTGATGGGGATGGAGGGATTTTACTTCGGTCTGGCCTTCCTCCATCCGCGCCCGGACTCACACGTCTGGCCTCTCGCTCGCCCCGTCAGTTCCGGCCAACTGGCCGCCGCTGGCGTCGTTGGGATCGCGCTGGATTTCATGGGGCTGATGGGACCGCCCAGCAACATCGGCCACGGCGCCCACATTGGCGGCTTCGTCGCCGGCATGTTGCTGAGCACCCTGGCCAACCAGTTCGTTCCCCGCTACGAAGAACGATAAGCGGTTTCGTGATACCCCTTTTCGTGGGGGCCGAGGAAAAGGCGTGAGTAGATTCGGAAGATCACCAAGCCGTCCATGATAAAGTTCAGGACGATGAGGATGAGTAGCGGGAACTTGCGGACCTCGCTGCTGCTTGTTGAGAAAATCAACTCCGGCCAAAACCTCATCGTAGTAGTCCCACTCGAAAGCCAGTTGCCAGAGCCGGAGCACTTCTTCCATTTCACCGGTCGGGACCGGGGAAAAATAATCCTCCGCTTCACCATCCCAATGCTCTCCGAGAGGCTGCCACCCTTTGCCCATTTCCTGGTCGATGGCATCGATTTCGAGCAGAAGCTCCAGCATGACAAAGTCCCGCAGACTGATCTTTTTCTCGTAAAAAAGTGTCTCCGGCCGGTCTTCGATCGCGTTGATGATTCCGCTCCATCCTTTGTGGGCAAACTGCTGATCAAAAATGTATTGCTCGAAGAGTTCTTCCCGTCCCACGACCAGTTCAAGAAGTCCTTTAAGCTCCAGAGAATCACTCTTGATAAGGTCGCGAACTCGCTTGGATTTAAAGAAGCTGTTGAAGCTATTCTCTTCAATCATGCGGATCGCCGCGATGAAACCTTTGTCCTCGAAGGGAAAGTTCCAAAGAGAAATCCCTTAGTCAAGGTAGCTGCACATCAGCCGAAAAAGAAACGGCTGCACGCGGTCATCGAGTGAACATTTTAAGACCGGTTTCCATCGCGCGCGAAGTCGCCCGACTCGAGGTCGATAGGTATGCGGATAGTCTCCGGAGAGCATCTTCTCTTTCCAGGAATCGAGTAGCCCGGCACCCTTTTCTTCGGTCAAAACCCGGTCGAGGCAATCACTCTTGATTCGCCCTTGGGCATGAAGATTTCGGTATTCGTTGAGGTTGAAGGTGGTCTTGATTCCAAAGATCTTGGAAGCCGAAAAGATGGCTTCGAAAAACTCCTGATTTTGGAAAGAATGAAGGGGATTGTGGTGTACAAAATCCTTCAGAGCGGCCTGCGTGGGCAGGTGGTGTTTAAGCCGCTCGAAAACGAGGGCTTCTTGAAATTCTGACATCGTTTTTAGGACTACGTGTCAGAGTTTCCACGACGCGTGCGAGCCGCGTAAGGATGCTTGGACACGGGTCTCATTTGATCCAGTTCCAGGTATTCGACCGTGCCTCCGGCGCGAGTGTAGTCGTCCTCGAAGTGATGCAGGTTCTCCATCACCGAATGATCAATCACCACCGTTTTTGCGAGGTCGAAGGCCACTGTTTTCCCTTCGGGAATTTTATCCAATTGTTCTTTAATGCCGAGATAGTTGGTGAAAATCGCAGCATCTCCAAGGTGGAAAACATAGCGTTCGTTTTCCTGATCGACCGTCACGCCCGCCCGAAAGAGGGACTTCAAGGAAGCAACCCGGCTCACGTGAATGATAGCTTTTAGCATCATCCCGGCAGCAATGCCCACGAGGAGATCCTTGGCCAAGGTGAAGACGATGGTTGTGACAAAAATCGCGAGCTGCTCGGGTCCCACCTTAAGCATGTGAGTGAACTCTTTCGGGTGGGCCAGCTTGATGCCAACCGCAATCAACATCGCAGCCAGCGCGGCATTGGGAATCAACTCGAGAAGCTGGAAGGCTAGAAGGACTGAGAGGAGGAGGAAAAGCCCATGAAAAAAGTTGGCCCAGCGCGTCCTTGCACCTTGCGCCACGTTCGCCGAGCTACGCGCCACTTCCGAAATCATGGGAAGTCCGCCGAGCAAACCAGCGAGGGAATTCGAGATCCCAATCGCCACGATATCCTTGTTCGGATCGGCTTTTCGTTTCCAGGGATCGAGCATGTCGATGGCCTTGACCGTGAGGAGACTTTCGAGCGTTCCCACCAACGAAACCATGATGACGAATTTGATGAAAATTCCAGTCATCGAAACGCCCTCCATCGAAGCATTGATGCCCACTTGGTCGATGATCTTGCCGACCTTCACGAGAGTGTAGTCGGGAGCGGTGTCGCCAAGATTCATCATCAAACTGGCTGGGATGGCGAAGATCAAAACCAAAAGGGGCGCGGGGACTGCCTTCAAAAGCGGATGCTTCACAAAGCCCCAACCCAGCATGATCGCGAGGCTGACCCCGCCAATGATGCTGACTTGAGGATCGAGGTTGGCGAAAAACGAAGGAATGGCCGCAAACAATGCAAACGGAGCCTTCCCGGAGGCCAATGACGGATCAACGTTGAGCAAGACCGGGATCTGCTTCGCGATAATGATGAAACCGATCGCCGCCAACATCCCGTGCACGGCCGAGAGCGGGAAAATATCGACAAACTTTCCCCATTTGAAAATCCCCATGAGAATCTGAATGATTCCCGCCACCACCATCACTCCGAGAGCGAGGCGCCAGCCTTCTTCACCGCCGCCAAAAGCCACCACGGCGTCAGCTACAATGACAATCAGCCCGGCTGCCGGGCCTTTAATCGCGAGTTGGGATCCGGTGAAAAAAGTGGCGACCACGCCGCCGATGATCGCGGTTAAAACCCCCATAATTGGAGGGAAACCCGAGGCCGCCGCAATCCCAAGACTGAGCGGAAGGGCGAGGAGGAAGACCACAAATCCGGATGTGGCATCCTTACTAAAATTTTGCTTCAAACCTTCAATTCCGTCCTTGGGTGGGAGAAGCGTTTCCTGATGATTGTTCATAAATTGATTCTAAAAGTTAGGAGAGATTTCGCCGCGCAAGCGCAATGCCACGGCACATTTTACGACGACTCGACGCAGGTTCTCTCCAAAGCCACACGGAGTTCGTCCAAACCATAAGAAAGAGCCTAGCAATCAAGCTTGAGGCAACAAAACAAAAGGTATCGTTTCGCTGAACGAACCGACTCGCAGCCCGGGTCCAGACTCGAAACGACCTGCTTCTGAAAAGCGAAGAATTCCCGACTCGAACGCTCAAAGGGTGAGTCGTCGAGATCTTCATTCTCTTCCTCTTCACAAGCCGTGAACTCGTTGTGATGACTGGAGATCGGATCTCCGCGGTCATCAAACCCTACATGAGAGGCACCGGAATCGCTCAAGGAGCCGGCTGCTTCGCCGGAACAAAAGACTCCAAAAAGCAAAATCCCCAGGAACTGGAGAATGCTGTTTCGGAGTTTTGTTTTAGAGTGATTCAATGGATCGCTTGTTAGAACATCACTAATTTCTCCAAACTCAATCCAAAATTCGAGGTGACCTTTGCCTAAGATCGTTGAATGAGGTTCAAAACCTCTTCGCGCGATGCCGGATTGGACCTGAAAATTCCACGCATCGACGAGGTCACCGTCCGTGCTCCCGGCTTGCGAATTCCTCGCATCGACATGCAGAGATGTTCGGCCTCCAACACCACCGCCGCACCGCGTGGCGACAACTTCTGGTCAATGGCATCGGCAATCTGACCAGTCAGGCGTTCTTGGACCTGGGGCCGTCTGGCAAAGCCATCTACCAAACGGGCCAACTTGGAAAGTCCGGTGATCCGGCCATCCTTTTCGGGAAGGTAAGCCACGTGTGCTTTTCCGAAAAACGGAATGAGATGGTGCTCGCAAATCGAGTAAAAAGTGATGTCCCGCACTACGATGATTTCGTCGTGCTCCACCTGAAAAGTCTTGTCGAGATGATCCGCCGGCTCCTCTCGCAAGCCGCTGCAAATTTCACCATACATCCGCGCCACCCGGGCCGGAGTATCAAGTAGCCCGTCCCGCCCGGGATCTTCGCCGATCGCGCCGAGGATTTCCCGAACCGCATTTTCAATCCGGGCAAAATCGATATCTTTGGAATCACTCATGGAAATTTGCTGGTGTTCTTATAACTCACAAGAAGCAGTTTGACCAGCGGGCCCACGATATTCTTGGCCTCGGTACGGGAAAAGCGGAGGACCGGAGTCCCCCGCTTTGCTTGGGCGTGGTGTCCCTGGAAACTTAGGACATGGCTGCCTCGTTCACGCCGGAGCCAAACCAACCGCCGGTCGCGATCTTGGTGAGTTCGGCGTCGAAGTTGCTGGCTTCATCGATGCAGTCATCGAGGAGACTTGCGTCAGCGTTGAAATCAAGGGCCTTTGCGAAAGCCTTGGCAACACCATAACCAGCGATTTCGTAGTGCTCGAAGCGGTTGGCCGACGCAATCATGACGGCATCTTTCACCGCTCCGGGAACGTTTTCCACCATGTGATGACGAGCCTCTTTGATCAGCCCCTCCATGGCTTGGCATTTCTCGCCGGTCGGGCTGATGTGTTGGGTGTCGCAGATTTTCCGGAGGCGCTCACTGTGTTTGCGGTGGGCTCTGACAAGCTGGCCGAATTTGTTGCGAAGATCCTCGTCTTCAGCAGCGCTCTGCATCTCAGCAAGAACTTCCAACTGCTGCTTCTCGGCATTATAAAGGTCTTTAATCTGTCCGTGATAGAGTTCGTGTAGGTTCTTTTTCATAACACCATTGATGTTGCAGGAAGCCGTCCAGTTTCTATGGCATCCCATCAAAAACGCTCCTTCTCCCAAGCTCTCGGGGCTGGCAGGGATTCACACGAAAAATCATTCATGAATGTCATCTCAAGCTATCGCTCGATCCGCAACATCGACATTGCGAGATGCGATACTCCATCACTTTTGATGGAAGATTGCCGGATCCCAATTCGTTCCATCGGAATGCTTCGAATCACCCTCGTCCTCCTCTGGTTCGCCACTGCCTCACTCTTTGGTGAGGTCATGCTCATCATCCCCAACCAGCTCAACCACACCTGGCCGGGCGAGCTCGTTTCCTTTCAACCCAAAGGTCCAAAAATCCCTTCCGGTAACCTCTCCCTCGAAGTCCAGGGCATCACCCGGCCCGCACAGCGCGATGGCGATCGCTTCTGGAGCTACGTCACCATCAGCGACCGCGATGCCGGGGGCCACAAACTCGATATTTCCCACGTTCCCGTCATTCTGAGTACAAAGAAAGTCGCTCCGGGAATCACCTTCAAAAAGGACGGCGATTACCACCTCATCGACAACGGTACCTACCAATTCCGCCTCCGCAATTATAAGGGCAAATTCGCAAAACCCATCTCCCTCGGCGATCTCCCGCATTGGTGCGGCGGTATGAAAACCAAGGAACAAAAAGACTGGGATGGCAAAGCCTACTTTGAAAGTAATGTCAGCGTGATCGGAGCAAAAACCGAGCTTATCCGCAGCGGTCCGGTCTTCCTCGATTTTAAAATCACTTACGAATTCAAATGCGAAGCAGACGGCGAAGTCGAAGCCATGCCCCTCGCTCTCGGCAAGCAATCCCACCTCTTCAAGCCGAACCAACTCCCCCGCGAAATGGTTCCCAAGAAGCCCTACCACTACGAGCTCCTGATCCGCTTTGTCATGGACGACATCTGGGTCGATGTGAACGAGCGCTTTCACTTTCCCCGAGATGAAAAAGCCAGCCCTTATGGCATCACTCAATACTATATCGAATGGGGAAAAGGTGGATTGCCCGTCGATACCGCAAGCTGGGTTCGTTGGTTCGAGTATGACAAGTTCGGCGGCAACACCGATCAACTTTATGTCCCCGCCAAACCACGCCCCGCTCAAAAGGGCCGACCCTTTGCCCTCCTGCGTCCGCGTTGGAATCAGGGCGGTGGCGGCGCCCAGGATTTCGTCCTCACCTCTGGCGGAGCCGCACCTGGGCGCAAACGTGAAGCCGGCAAAGGATACCAGGCTGAAAACCCAGCCGTCGGAATCGTGGCCGCCTACGCAAGCAAATGGGTCGGCCCCTACGTGAACTACATTCCCGTTTATGCTCTCGATGGCAATTGGGGCAAAGCCCGCTTCCCCTTGGTCGATGGCGAACGCTCCGAAATGCACCTCGGCCAACGCGCCTTTGGATTACTCGTCGGTCCGCGCGGTCGCATGGAGAGCCTCAACAGCATCGTGCGACGTCACACCGACTGGACCCTCACCGCCCAAATCAACAAATACATCCTTGATTGGAAACGCGACCCCAAGAAGGCCGGACCCAACATCCTCATCACCAGCGAGCAACTCACCAAGCTGCAAGCCGACTACAAAGCAGGAAAGAAAACTCCCGTCAACGAAGCCCTCAAAGTGCAAAGCGCTGCCTGGAGCCCGCTCTTAAAAGAACGCGACGCCTTACAAAAGAAATACGCCAAGGAAAAAGCCGATCTCGAAAAACAAGTCGCAGCCGCCAAAGAAAAAGCCAAAGACCGCGATGCCCCCAAGGCCATCAAGGAGAAGGTCAAGGAGCTCGAAAAAGCCTGGCGCACCGCCCGCGACGCACCAAAGAAAGACAAGCGACTTCGTGAGCTCAGCAAGAAACTGAGCGGCACTGACTTCGACCTCTACCACCTTCTCACCACCGGCGAAGGTCGCGAGGTCAAGATGCCCTCGTCCGACCTCTGGCGCGCGCGACGTTATCAGGATGACTTTCTCAATCCCACCTCGTCGCCGACCCGGGGCATCCCCGGACTTGCCACTGCGGATCTCTTCGCGGCCGGACAACCACGCGGCGGAGCGAACCAAGCTGCCTTTGGATACATCTCCACCGATCTCGATGCCTGGCCCGGCTGGCATCAGGGATGGCGCCCCGGCAACCCCAACTTCCACACCGATAAATACATGGCCGCGATGTATGCCGGCGGCTCCCTCCTCGATCATCCGCACTCCAAAGAGTGGCTCGACTTCGGCTATCAAAATTTCAAAGAAGACGCCTCCAAGGTCTTCACCGCGCCCGATGGCGTGGGCGCGGAATGCCCGGGCTACTCCGGCTACGCCATGAAGCTGCAACTCGAAATCGCCCGCATTCTCATGAACACTGGCTTCGGAAACGTCATGGCCGAAAACCCGCTCGTGAAGAAAAACGGCACCTGGCATCGCAAGCTCATCACCCCTTACGACCGCCGCATCGAACGCCGGCACGAAGCCCCCCACGGCGATACTCATCGATGGGATTCCGGAATGTATGCCGAAGGATTTGCAAAGCTCGCGCCCTTCTTCAAAAAGAAAGATCCCGACTTCGCCTCCGAAATGATGGGCACCTGGAAGCTCCTCAAGGAAAGCAAAGTCGCCGCTTCCAAGGAGCCACCCAAAGTCTCCTTAAAAGAACAAGTGGTCGCCATCGATGGCACCATCCCCGCCACCGATCCGGCGAAAATGGACTGGTCCAGCGAAGCCTTTGAAGGATTCGGCACCATCATGAGAGATGGCTTCAGAACCCCTGGCGAAAGCTTCCTCAGTTTCAAAGCCGGACCGACCCGGGGCCACTACCACAACGATGAAAACGCCTACCACTTCTATTCGGGAGGCACCCCCATCTCGCTCGACTACAATTGCTCTTACACGCCACGCGGCGATCACGCCGCCCTTCACAACAGCATGACCTTCGGCATCGCCACCGACCTCACCCACAACGGAAGCGGCAAAAGAATCCCCGCCCAAGAAGAAATCGGATCGACCGGCCAGGTCCGCCATTTTGCCACCACCGGGGTCGCCGATCTCGTCATCGCAGAACGCTCCGCAGACTCGCTTTCGCTCCGGCCCACCTACCCACGCGACAACGAATTCGGTCGCGGCTATCCCTCGCGCGAAGTCCCGAAATTCACCCACCGCCGCAAGCTCGTCTTCGTCAAGAACACCGACCAAAGCCCGCTCAGCGACTACCTCGTCGTTCGGGATGAAAGCGACAGCACCCAAAAACAACAGCTCAACATTCACCTCCTAGCCCGGGAAGTCTCGAAGTCAGAGGATTCTCGTACTTTAACCGCCACCGGACAACTGGACAAGGATATGATCGTCTTTCTCGCCGAGGCCACCGAGCCCAAAGCCGAAATCAAATCGTGGTATTATAGCGACGAGTGGATGCTCGGCCCTTCCGAATACACCATCCGCGCAGGCGAAAGCCAGAGCGCCTGGAATTCACGCATGGAAGCCTTGATGAAAAAGAACAAGGTCAAGTCACTCCCCCTTCCCGGCTGGAAGCCGACCTGGCAGGATCCTAAATCGGAAGAAAGCCAGGACTGGCAGGCCTTGATCAAAGCCACTAACGGCCAAGCCCTCATCTCACCTCCTCATTGGAACTCCAGCTGGATGTATGGCGAATATCAGAAGTGGCTTCGTATCGAAACCAAACCAGGCACCCCCATCACCTGGGTCCTCTACCCCTTCAAGCGCGGCGAAGAACCACCCAAAATCACTACCACCGAAAGTGGCGTCGAAGTGAGCCGGAAAGGTCAGGCCGACAAGATCACCTTTACCCCGGAAGGCAAAATCACCCTCAACCGAAACGGCAAGGTCACTTCGCTCACTGATTAAATACTGGAGAAGGAACTCCCTGCTCTTTCAAGTAATCTCTCGTCCCCCTCATGGACTTCAGGGTCATCACGATCTGCTTTTCGCCCTCCATCCCGGTCTGATAATAGGTTGTCATTTTATCGACTTCTTCCGAAGTGAAAATCTCTCTCAATCCGCGATCAACTTCCTCGGCCTTCGCGAGTGTTTCGGCACCTTCCACCCAAATCATTAAGGTGAACCTCATGGCGGTGAGATCCTCCGCTTTCACTTTCCCCTCCAAAGGCACTCCGCCCACCGCAACATTACTCACTTCAAAGCTGTAATCGGTGTTTTTGAAATACCTTTCGATTTTTGTCTGAACAGCATTCTTCTTCTCGTCAACTTGGTTGAAATGGTTTTCCACTCTCTCACGCGAAGAAGGTTTTTTACGATCACAGGAAATCAACAATCCCGGGAGGAAACCGAGGGCCAAAACCCTAATTAAAAGATCATTCATAACACCAATATCTCTCAGTGCGACCCGATTGCAATATTAGTCAAAATTTCGAGAGAGTCCGGTGATCTCCGGATCGACTCTCGACCATATTTGTCGTAAGATATGGCATGAGCGATGAGGAAGAAGATCGGCCCACAGGGGCGGAACAGATCCGTGAATTCATGGCAAATGATCCTCAGATCGAGGCTCTGGAAATCTCTCGCGATGAACACCGCATTCGTGTCGCTACTATTGGACAGGTTGATGAAGAGGACCTTAAGGAACGAATCGAATCCGTCCTGAGCCAGGTCCAAAAAGACTTCGGCAAACTCGACTCCCTCACCCTTGATTCAGGCGATCAAATCCACGCCGTCGACCACGGGGAAACAACCGTCCTCGAAAAGGAAACCTGCGAAACCGCGCCCAAACTTTGGCAATGGCGCAAGGTCCCCTGGCCCGCCGAGGAGGAGGACCACGACGAAGATGAATGGCAGGAGCTCGCCATCTTTGCGGCAATCTGCGGTGTCTTTGGGCTGATCGGATTCGCCCTTTCCTTTCAGCAGAACATCCCCTCGTTCGTCCCCATCATCCTCTACATCATCGCGATGATCGCCGGAGGCTGGGACGCCGCCCAAGACACCTGGAAACTCCTCCGCAAGGGCAAGCTCGACATTCACTTTCTGATGCTGGCGGTGGCCGTGGGCGCTTCCGTGGTTGGGGCCTGGGGCGAGGGTGCTCTCCTCCTTTTTCTCTTCTCGGTCTCGGGCGCGATGGAACACTTTGCCCTCTATCGCACGAGACGCGAAATCGATTCCCTTTTCAAAGCAGCCCCCAAAGAGGCCACCGTCATCGATGACGATGGCAGCAAGCGACGCCTCTCCGTCTCCCGCATCCAAACCGGACAACTCGTCCTCGTAAAACCGGGCGACGTCTTCCCGCTCGATGCCATCGTCGAGGATGGCGAATCCGCCGCCGACGAATCGACCCTCACCGGCGAGGCCAATCCCATTCAAAAAATCAGTGGTGATCAGGTCTTCAGCGGAACCCTCAATCTCTGGGGGGTGCTCAAGGCCCGCGTTGCCCGACCCGCCTCCGAGAGCTCGATGCAAAAAATCATCCGGCTCATTCGCAACGCCCAAGACAGCAAAGCGCCGTCGCAAAGCTTCACCGATAAATTTGGCACCGGTTACACCTGGGCGGTCCTGGGCCTGACCCTCGCAATGTTTCTCGTCTGGTGGCAGGTCTTCAAGGTCGCCCCCTTCAAGTCCACGCCCGAGAGCTTCTCCGCACTCTACCGCGCCATGACCCTCCTCGTCGTGGTCAGCCCGTGCGCTCTCGTCCTCTCCATTCCCTCCGCCATCCTCGCCGCCATCGCTTGGGGCGCGAAAAACGGCATCTTGTTCCGGGGCGGTGCCGCGGTTGAAAAACTGGCGCAAGTCGATCTCGTCGCCCTCGACAAAACGGGCACCCTCACCACCGGAAATCTTCGCGTGCAAAAAATAGAAAGCTTTCCCGACGGCCATCAGGATCGACTCCTCGCGATCGCCGCCAGCCTCGAAGCCAATTCCACTCATCCCATCGCCAAGGCCATTCTCACCCACGCTGACGAGCGCGCCATTGCCCCGGCCACCGTCAGCAATTTTCAATCGCTCACCGGGATGGGCCTGAGGGGCATGACCGATGAAGGCGAGGTCCTCCTCGGACGACGCGACCTCCTCAAAGACGGCCCGCTCAAAGAGCTTGTCGAAGGCGCTTCCGAACTCGGAGTGGGGTTTTCCGAAGTCTGGATCGTCACCGACAAAGTCGCCGGGCGTTTCATTCTGAAAGACGAAGTGCGCGATGATTCCGCCTCGGTTTTGGCAAAGCTCAAAGAGGGCGGCATCCGCCCCTTGATGCTCACCGGTGATCGCGCCGAGGCCGCCCTCGACGTCGCCCGACAACTCTCGCTAAAAAAGGAAGACGTTCACGCAGGTCTCTTTCCCGAAGACAAGGTCGCTCTTGTCCAAAAATTCGGGAAGGAAGGACACCGAGTTGCCATGGTTGGTGACGGAGTCAATGATGCTCCCAGTCTTGCCGCTGCCTACGTCTCTGTCGCAATGGGTGGCCGTGGCAGCGATGCCGCACTCGAACAAAGCGAAGTGGTCCTCATGAATGATCGCATCGAAGGCTTCCACGACGCGATTCGACTCAGCCGCAAGGCTCGCCGCATCATCCGCCAAAACCTCATCATCGCCCTCGGGACCGTCATCCTCATGCTCATCCTTGCACTGGGGGGAAGCCTCCCCCTCACCCTCGGAGTCTTCGCCCACGAAGGCAGCACCGTCATCGTCTGCCTCAACAGCCTCCGGCTGCTCCTCTCCCATCGCTTGGCTTGAAGGGACACAGTCTTAAGCCGTCAACAGATCCACGTTGGAGGGGGCATGGATTCCCCATCTACCGTTGAGCCTCACGCCCAAAGTGTAAAATTTTGGTGTTGTTGAGCATCACAAAACACCCAAATCTGCTCCACTTCACATCTCCCTTTTAAGGCAGGTAATCATTGAGGACAAAAGTATTAGGGGGACTTTCTTTTCCGGTATGCCCGGCATATTTTTTGTTTTTTGGCTTGCTGGACACCCTCTCACCCGAGCAAACGCGAGATCTCATCTCCTATCTCATGCATCCGCAGCAAGTGACTTTACCTGATGAAAGGAGGTGATGAAGAACCTCCTCGCCTCCTCGGTAAATTGATGGTATCAGTTTAGCCCCTTAGATAATGGAAACTGTGGATCAAGATAGACCTTGGAGATCTCTCCGAATGAAGCGGGAATCAATCTCTGTCCTGCCTGGTAAGCACGGTTCATTTTTGGGTGTGGATCCCGTGACTACGCCTACGCCGAAAACTGGAATCGTAAGTCAAAATTCAAATAAGACACTTTTTGACAATGGGTTGAGGGGAGGGAGCGCGGCTGCCCCACGATTCCAAACATGCCTACCCGACCGGTCAGCCAGCAGGCCGCAATGCAGAATCGCTCGACGGCTTTCAGGAATAAACGCCTCCAGTAACCGAATTCATCGGGTCGCAATATGGCCAAGCAGGGATCCCATTGGAGAAAGAGGGGGAGTCAATCTCTACGGGATGGTGGCGAATAACGCTGTGTGGAGCGTGGATATCTTAGGGTTGAAAGATCACGAGCCTGAAAAGGTATATACACAAGACTGCGGATGTTATAAAGTATCTTTGAATATCCTTCAATCCAAAGGTGGTAGGTGGGTTGAAAAATTATACAATGCAATTATCAAGAAAAAGGTTGATGTTGCAGTCCATGGGATGGAGATGAGTTTTAAGATGTCTGCTACTTACGATAATCAAAAGGATGGTTGCACCGGATGCGGGTGCGATAGCTTCAAGGTTATTCAGTTTGTGAATTCTGGTAGTGGTTTCGATGCAGGACTACTTACCTGGCGCAAGAGTAGAACAATTAGTTCTGGGTGGAGAATAGATTCACCCAAGGAGCCTACTCCATACTCGTCCGACACAAATACATCAGGAAATGGTACTGCTTCAAGACCAAGTAAATATGATCCTATTGTTGGTTATTTGAGAGATAAGGCATTTGTGCTAAGAAGCGAGCGGAGTAAAAAACGTTATCGGACTTGTGTTCGCTGTTTGACCGGGAAGTCTAAAGGCAAGTTTATTGCGTGCCTAGACTGGGGGTTTGATGTTGTTCCCTCGAAGGAACCCGGGCACAAGGCTGGCGAAAAGACTGTCGAAAGAAATAAGGTAAGACTCGTTTGTGGAGGGAAAACGACCCAAAAACTTTTCGATGCTACATGGGCCAAATTTCACGGAAAGTAACTGATAAGTTGTCTCTTTATTTTAAGAATTAGGATAGAAAATGAGGAAGTTAGTTTTTGTGTTTTTGCTTGGCGTGGGACTGTTTGCGCTTTGTTTTTTTGGGTTTCATTTAAACAAGGGTGGTATATCAAAATTGAGTGAGGATCATGATACAAAAAGGATGAAGGATCGTTCAGGCGGATCTTTAAAACACAAAGATCTTCTGGGAATAGAACCGAAGGCTTGGGAATTAATTTGGAGAGGTGATTTTCTTCGGAACCAGGGGTCATCAGAATTTCGAACTTGGGCCGCCAACTTCAAAAAAAGCTCGGGCGAATGGGTCGATCGAGATGATGAAGATCGAAGATTTGAGCTGAAAGGCCGCTTGTTGATTTTCGGGGATGATGATGAGTGGGAAGGCTTAAAAAATCAGGTTTTTTTGCTATCTCCGACTTTGGATTTTTTCTCAGGAAACTCGATATTTTCTTTGGAATATGGTAGCTTGGAGGAAGATTTGTTTATTCTCAACAGGCATCCAATCAGCCGAGAGGAGCGCTTTTTTCCGGATGAAGTTTGGTATTTTAATCGAGTAACAGACTAAATGTAGCGCACCAAATTGACATCGTATTGTA
This sequence comes from Akkermansiaceae bacterium, assembly GCA_965657795.1. Lineage (GTDB taxonomy): Bacteria > Verrucomicrobiota > Verrucomicrobiia > Verrucomicrobiales > Akkermansiaceae > SW10. The sequence goes on along the minus strand of CBFHQJ010000021.1, from coordinate 29,928 downwards.
AAAATATGCCAGGCATACTAAAAAACCCATAAATAGCAGGCAATCTTTATGAAGATATATATATTAATAAACTTGATTTCTTTGACCTTCTGTTTTGGTCAGAATCCTGTTGAAAAAAAAGATGCGGTGCATCATGTTGAATGGGAGTATCGGTATCCAGATGATGGAGAAGGGGGGGGCGCGCGGTTTGGCCCAGTTGCGACGATTTATTTTTTTGATGGTAAAAAACTTGGGGAAGGCAAAGACGGAATTGAGGTGCTCCTAGCGAAACTCAATAGATGTGAAAAAGATAAAGTTATTTTCTATCTTTCGACAAGAAAGAGGAGAGGAGAAGGGAAGCTTGAGAGTGCAAATTTCCCACTATTGTTCTCAGCCGAGTGGACGAGGGTTTTATGGGCAGCGAGGAATAGATCTCTAGAGATAGTTTGCAAAAACAAGCTCAAGGATGGTTCTGGCGAGAAGTAGGCTTGGTGTACACGGCCGAATTGATAGCGAGCGAGATGGCCGAATTGACATCGTGATTTTTTTTGCGGTTTTGCAATTTCGATGCCAGGCATGAATGGCACGACCTTAAGAGGTATTTCAGGGGGATTTCCCTCACAAAATAAGACGAAAAGCCGGTTCGGGTACGGTTTGAAAGTGTGACCAAACAACCCGTCCTCACCGGCTTTCCGCACACCGTTCTTGCCACCGCCAAACGCCGAGCACAAGCCGCAATCCAAGCCGCACGCAAACGACTCATCAGAGACTCAATCTGCGGATACGCCATCATGTTTGAGTCGATTCTTCCTGGCTCCTTCCTTTCTAAAATCGATCTCACAAAGCGCCAACGCTGCTTCGGTCATATCCCTGTTTTCTGGGCTTGGCTTGCCCAACTTCTCGAAGCCAATGCTAGCTGCACCAAAGGACTCAGCTTGATTCAAGCTTGGTGCCGGATCCTCAAACTCCCGGTTCCCGGAAGTGATACCAGCCCATACTGCCGAGCGCGAAATCGAATCAAAGAAAGCTTTCTCATTCAGATTGATCAAAAAATCAGGCAAGCCCTCAACGCTCGAACCCAACCCCTGAACCTTTGGCGGGGTCATTCACTCAAAGCCATCGACGGCACCAAAGTCACCCTCACCGACACGCTCAAAAACCAGGGAGCCTACCCCCAACACAGCAGCCAAAAAGAAGGCTGTGGCTTCCCCATCATGGGCATCGTTGGAATGGTGAACCTCAGTCACGGTGGTGTCGAAGGATTCCAAACCTGCGGCTTTCGAAAACACGACGCCCGCGTCGCCCCGAGTCTCCTGAAACACATCTACGAAGGCGATATTGTCTTGGGTGACCGGGCCTTCTGTTCCTACGAATTTATCACCCGCATCATCACCGACAGAAAGGGCCACGCCATCATGCGCCTGCACCAAGCCCGTCACCGTAAACTCGACTGGCGCAAAGGAAAAAAGATCAGTCCCAACGAACGACTCATCACCTGGACCAAGCCGCTCACCCAGCCCGCAGGAAGCGAACTCACTGCCAAAGAATGGGACGCTCTGCCCGCCACACTCACCCTGCGTTACATCAAATTGGGCTATGAAAATCGAGCAGGCGAAAAAGCGGCCCTCGTCGTTGTCACCGACCTTCTCGATCCCATCAAATACCCCGCTGAAGAAGTCGCCGACCTCTACATGGAACGTTGGCAAATCGAAGTGAAATTTCGTGATCTTAAAACAACCCTCGGCATGGAAAACTTCGCCGTCAAGACACCGGAAATGGCACACAAAACCCTCTGGATGATGATCATTGCCCACAATCTATTGCGTGCTGTCATGCAAGAGGCCGCTCACCAGGCCGGGAAGAAGGTGCATGAAATGAGCGTCAAAGCGACCCAATGCAGCCTGACAAGTGGTCACGAAACCTTCCGTCTAGTGACGGGAAAACCGAGACTTAGAAAGAAGCACTACGACAAGCTCCTCGAAACATGCGCTGAGCATCTTTTGGATATCCGTCCTTTTCGTCGAGAACCCCGCGCGACCAAGCGAAGGCCGAAGAACTACCAGCTCCTAACCAGCCATCGTCACACCTTCAAAGAAGTCCAACACCGCTCAACCACCTACCGCAAGAAGGCCGCTTAAGGTCGTGCCATTCATGCCAGGCATACCAAAAATATGCCGAAAATATGCCATATGCCGAAAATATGCCCGTTCAGTTTCCCGCGTTCAGTTTCCCGCACTAATAGCAAATTCTTTTGCAATGGCATTGAATTTCCTCTCTCAAGCTGTTTGGTCGTTCAAAGCGTTTCGGTAAACAATCCAGCGTAAGCGGATGATAGGCGAGAGGCGGTATTTCGCGTGGGGGAGAGGCGAGAGGCGGTGACCCGGGTCAAGCGGATTTGTCACGACGACGACGAGCCTCAGCAATCTTGGCCGAGGTGATCTCGGCGGCTTGGCCGGGGCCGTGCTCAACGAGGGCTTTCATCGCTTCTATAAAGTAGGTGGTGACGGAAGCTTTACTATGGCCACTGGCTTGGGCACCCTCTAGCTGGGATTCGAGGTATCGAACCCATCGCAGGCACAAAGCCCAAACTCACAAAAAACTCATATCAATGAAAAGCAATTTTACGGGCAAGAGGAGGTCGATGAGCTTGTTGGCTATTTGTATCGCTGCCACAATAACCAGTCCGTCTTCGAAGGAGATTGAGGTGGAAAAACCGGAAAATCCTGATCCTCAACAACGTGTCGATGATTTCATCTTGGAATTAGTCAAAGCGATTCGCGTCAAGAATGTGCAACCTCTGCCGAAGGCTGTCGCAGAATTCGATAATAAGTACACCGCCTACTGCCTCAAGCGTATCGAAACTGAGTATCAAAAACACGGCCACTGGTTTTACTGTGAAGATCACAAAGAGCATAGAGATGATATCCGCTGGGATGAGTCTGTGACCTATCGCGTGCACAAGCAGCTTTTGAATAGGTATGGTTCACTTGAGAAGCTGCCAAATTACAGCAAAGAGAATCATCAAAAGGCGAAAGAGTTCTGGCAAAAATGGCAGAAGGGAGACGGCTCATTTTACAATCCCTTCGTCGAAGAGGACAACGGCAATAGTAGCAATTGCAATGGCAAGTATGTCTCAATGGTCATGGGTATGCTGGGAGCGGAACGGTTGCTTTTGGGCGGCATCTCAGCAAAGAGTCCCGATAGCGGCACCACAAAGCCTTCTGGTGACGTCACCGCAAAGAATTCCGACGATGAAAGAGTAACGAGAGATGCCGAGGAGATCTTCAGCAGTTTGGCCAGAGGAAAGATGAATCATGGCACTATGTTGGCGACGCGTATGCTTGGTCAGATCGATAGTGGTAACACACAATATATCCCTGTTCTTGAACGCGGTTTGGAGCTTGGCTTGTCGCGTAACAGCAAATACACCGGTATGTTTCAGGGCAAAGATGCCCAACCCCGCGATAGGGCGTGGCGAGATTATACAACAACTTCTGAGTCAATGAAGGGATTGCTTCGGGTGGTTGGTTTTATGGGGACGGAAAATATGCCTTATCGGCATAAGCGTGCTGACACTCTGCTGGCAAAACAGGGTTGGATGAGACAAGGGGAAATCAGCGTCAAACGTAATACCGCCGAGATGATGGTGCAATGCCTGCTGGAGTCGCCCTATCGCAACGAAGAATTGCTCAAGGCATTAGAAGGTCACTCGAAGTCAATTTTTGATAGCAATCCCTCAAAGTCGCACGCGACAGGTGATTATGTTGCCTACATTATCAAGATCTTCGGTCCCTTTCTGCACTGGAAAGGCTACGAAGAATCCATCCCAAGGACACGATTTAGCCAGGGAGTTCGATCCAAATGGCGCGTGGTGATCGGTCCCTTCGGGCGATGCGCCAACCTAATTAAAAAACGGCCGGAAGAACTGTTTACGCACGAGGACTGGACACACGAAAAATACGGCCTGCGCTCTCGCAACACGGTCCATGAGAATCGCAAGGTGATCGACATCGTTGCCGCATCTTCTGGTAACTGGGCCACAAGCACCGACGAACAAGGTCGGGTGAAATTGAAACGGACATTTACGCTCCGCAAGGAGAAGTTGCAAAACCCCTATGTGAAGATCAAGTGGACCGGCGGAGATATCGAGATCCTGCTGAACGGTGTCGTGGTGAAAAAGAAGCTTGGCAGCTTGGAAGATTTCGGTGCGGTTTACATTCATGACGACGCCCGCAAAACGCTCAAGCCGGGTGCCAATACCCTTGTAATTCGTAGCGTTGGAAAGCCGGATAAACTGAGCGTCAATGCAGGGCTTATTGATTGGAAATAGCTCATTCGTTTTATTGCCAGAAATTTTATTTCGGGAGCGGCAACGAGCCGCTTTTGCCTGACTCTCTTTTTGTTGAGACAAAAAATGACAAGCCACACGTTCATGTCTAACATGATGCCTATCCTTTTTCCCTTCTTCATTCTTTTCTCTGTTTCAATTCCGGCCCAAGAGGTAGGCGAACCACGGCCAGAGGCAAAAGATCGAAAAGCAGTGGACGCTCCCAAATTGGGTGAAAATATACGCCAGACTTTCCAGGTCCGTTTTCTCCGTGCATCGGACGTTTTATCGATTGCACAAAGAGTCATCGGTATCACTTCCCTCAAGGTTGATGTCGATCATGGCGGAGGAGCGGGTCGCAAAGCTCCCAAGGAGAAGATTGGCCCACAATCAGAATCGATTGGGAACACTCTTTTAGTAGCAGATGGTGTTGCCAATACTCTGATTGTTCATGGTCCTCCAAAACACGTTGAAGTGATTCGGAATCTCATTGCTGCGATTGATGTCGACCTCGCAATGAAGGACAAAAAACTTAAATACGATCCGAATAGAGAATTCAAGAAACCGTAAATAAGGCAGGGCAATACCATTACTTTCAAAGACTTACCGTAAGTCCCCCCGGTTGATTACGGTTCAAAAACTGGCGCTTTCGGCGACCTTCTGGAAAGTGGGATCATTTTACCCTCACTTACTTCTTTTTCCAAGGCAGCCGGCCTCGAGCGAAAGGTTTTTCCACGAGGAGATAGACGAAGCCGCAAGCGATGATAATCGTCACTGCCATCCCAAGAAGAATCACGGCGTTGAGTGGCCAGTCTCCTTTTTGGTAGCTCACCACCGGTCCCAAAATGTGTGGTCCAATTATGGTGTGGATGAAGAAGTTGTGGAAAAGATAGATCGTGTAGCACATCATTCCAACTGCGGTGACCCAGCGGTTCCGGAACACCACGCTGAGGTAGCGGCCCGTTAAAACACACCAAAAAGCAAGGAGGAGAACGAAGGGACGCGGGCTGACTTTGAGGTAGTAGTCGATGAGGACAAAGACTGCGATCCACGCCGGGATCCCAATAAGGTCAGACCAGATCGTTCCGCCCTTTTTGCGCAGATTGGTTAGCGTCGGTGACAGGTAAAGGTCTGCGAGCAAGAGGCCGGGAAGGAACCAATTTAACTGACGAATGACGGTGTAATGCCAAATGCTATTGCTGAACGCCTGCCATGAACCGCCGCATAGTTGATCGACGGCCAAAATCCCCAATACCAAGAGCGAGCGACGCATCATCTTGGGCAGCGCAAAAACGCGGCAGAGCAAAGGCACGATGAGATAAAACTGCACCTCAATCTCCAAGGTCCACGCCACGAACAAGAGCGGGTTGTGTTGGCCATCGTAAATCAGACCATGCGCGTAGATTAGACCTGCGAGGTAGTTGGGCAGCTTGGCAAGACCATTTTGGTAATATCCAATCGAAAGGATGAAGAAAAAAGTCAGGGCAATAAAATAAGGGATCTCAATCCTGATAAGCCGCCGCTTAAAGTAGTTTTTCACCAAAGGCTTATCTTCCCCACGAAGGTAATGAGCCGCATATGGAAGCGACAAAACGAGGCCCGAGATTAAAAAGAAAATCTGCACTCCGAACCAACCCCGGCCAATCATGGCATGGGGCAAGTGCGCGAGAGCTGTTCCAGGATCGGTCGCCAAAAGCTCGGGCACGGTGGAGGGTTCGTTGCCACTTGTGAAAAATCCATGCGAATGAAAAAGGACCACCAAAACGACCGCGAGGCAACGAAGGCCATCAATCTCAGGCAGGTAACGACCCGAAGATGTCTTGCGCTGAAAAGGCGCGAGAATACGGTCGGGCAAAGTCCCCTTCTTCTCTGCTCCCTTGACCGCCATGCGCAAAACTCTAGGTGGATTATCGTCGCCGAAAAGCAAAGACCCTGCCAAATTCCGAATCTCATGCCGCACCAATCCAACGATCCGCTTCACGGAGTGAAACTTGAAGAGATGCTCATTCATCTCGAAGATCAATACGGTTGGGATGAATTAGCTGACCGCATTCGCATCCGCTGTTTTGCGAACGATCCTTCGCTGAAGTCGTGCCTCAAGTTCCTCCGCAAGACTCCGTGGGCCCGTAACAAGGTGGAATATCTCTACCGTGAATCGATCACTTAGAGTCCTTCTTTTTGGAAGACTCTGGAGCGGGCGCAGCCGCCATCTTATGAAAGGTCGCTGGCACCGGTGCAGTGAAAGTTATGCGCTTTCCCGAGTAGGGGTGGTCAAAGCTCAGTTCCTGCGCATGCAGGGCGAGGCGCTTGTTGTCGCGGATCTTACGACCGTATTTTCCATCACCCACGATGGGCCAACCTGCGTCGGCGAGGTGCACCCGGATCTGATTCTTGCGTCCGGTCAGAAGATGGATTTCGAGCAAAGCCCGCTCGCCAACCATTTTTACGACCTTGTATTGCGTCTTGGACAGCTTCCCCTTCCGCTTGTCGGTCGTTGAAAAAACACGGCGTGCGTCGTTCTCGACGAGATAGCTTTCGATCATTCCTTCTGCGGGGTCCGGATGACCCTCCACGAAAGCGAGGTAGGTTTTGGCGGCACTCTGCCAATTTTTCTGCAGAGTCAATTTGGCCTTTTCGGTCCGTGCAAAGACCAACACTCCCGAAGTGTCGCGATCGAGTCGGTGCACGACAAAGATACGCTCCCGTGATTTGTAGTTCCCCTTCTTCACGTAGTCATCGAGCGCCGCATGAGCAGTACGGCCGCCATCACGCCCGGTTCCGATGGTGAGAAGACCGGCCGTTTTGTTCACCACGATGATGTCCCGATCCTCATGAAGAATTTCGAGTCCCATCGGTTGATGCTTGCGCCTGCCACGCTTCTTTTTTTCCCCGGCCACGCCAGAGCTTGCTCCGGTTTACTGCGGCGGGAAAGCCAAAGATGGCAGGATGAATCGAATACATTTGCCGCAAGAGAACAAACCACCCATCACAGTGTATTTGCGCTTGAGTCGATTCTTTGAAAACCCTTACCTCACTGAGGTGAAGTTGTTTGGAGAAAATCTACCGACCAAAGTCAAGATAGCCGCCCTGACCTTGATCCATTCAGGAGTATCAGCAGCCCAACTCGCTCCCGACGATCCCAGTATCGCTTCGGACCTGGGTGTTTGGCTCAGAGATGCCTCCACCACCTTCAATTCGGAAAGTGGCCTCTGGGCAGACTCCAGTGGCAATCAGCGCAATGCAGTCCCGGTGGGTGAAGTCAATATCGCAGAGCTCCGCACCTTCCAAGCACCCACTCTTTCTACCATATCCGGAGATGAACTTTCTGACGATGAACTCCCCGCCGTAAAATTCAGCGGCGACGTCGAGGACCTCCTTGTGGTCGAGGAAATTAATGGCGGAGAGGTTCTCTCGGAACTAACCCTCGTTGTCGTTTACAACGTCGATCCTCTTGCTGCGATTCCCAGCCAGATCCGGCCTGCCGGAATTGGATCGGTCTCAGCCCAGCAAGCCAATCCCGGAGATCATTTCAACCTCGCCAGCGACCCTTCCATCCGCAAGGACAATGGTCAGATCGGGGGAGGAGCCTACACTCTGCCCTTTCCCGTGCAGACGACCTTTATCCGGATCGCCCGCATGTCGAGCGACCCAAATACCATCGACGAGTGGTTCAACGAAAATGGCACCTTGGAAAAGGTTCTTTCGGTAACTGACTCTTCCTTTACCACCAGCTCGGACAACTTCTTCCTCGGAGACCTACGCGCCGGCGCCACCGGAACCCCCGGAGTCAATGGGGTTAATCCGGCCATTGCCAACTTCGATATCGTACAAGCCATCGCCTACACCACTGCTCTCAGTGATCAGCAAATCGAGGATCTCAGCGATTGGTTGGTCGCGAACCCGGCTGGCTCCGGCGGAACCTCGGGCACCGGGAATCTTACCTTCACTGCAATCTCAGTGTCCGAAGATCGCGCAAGTGCGACCCTGACCTGGCAATCCAAACCAGGTGCGGAGTATGCCCTTGATCTCTCTTACGACCTCACCGAGGGGTCGTGGAGTGAGCTTGATGATAGCATCGATTCAGACGGTCAAATGACCACCGTGAGCGTTCCGACCTTTACCGGAGAACAGCCCGCTCAGCTTCCCAAAAAAGCCTGGTTCCGCGTTCGCGAAATTACCTTCAACTAAAGACAACAACCAAGATCATGACTCGCCAACGACTCTTCCTGCTTTCCATATTAATTCTTCCGGGTGCGGCTTTCCCGGCCAGCCTTGCCCCCACCGACCCCTCGATCAATGCGTCACTCGGATTGTGGCTCACCGACGCCGCCAGTAATTTTGACGGCGTGACCTGGGCGGATTCCAGTGGTAACGGAAACGATGCAACAACGGTAGGGTTGGTGAATATTAATACACCGGTCACTTTTGCCGCTCCCACCCTTGATCTTATCACTCCCACCATTGACCAGAATTCCTCATCATTGGCCTTCGCCGGAAATACCAACGATCTGATGCGTTCCACCGCCATCTTTGGAGGCAGCGGCACCAACCAATTGACAATTTTTAGCGTCCACAGCATTTCGAGCTTTAACGGTGGCAACAGCAGCCTAACGCGGCCCGTCGGCTTTGGGTCTGTAGCCGCCAACCAAGCTGCAGGCGCTGACTACTTTAATCTGGCCAGTGACCCTTCAGTCCGCAAAGACAACGGCCAAATCGGAGCCAACAACTACTCCGGGAACATTCCACTCGGGACTTCGTTCATACGCGTGGCACGAATGGACGCCAACGGGATTGACGAATGGTTCAACACCAGCACAAATCTCAATCCAGTGCTCTCAGACTTCGGCACCCCATTCACGACATCCACCGATGACTTTTTCCTTGGCGATTTGCGAGCTGGTCCAACACCAGTCCCTGGCGTGAATGGCGCTGGCACGACCACCTCTGATTTCGCCATCAGCCAAGTCATCGTCTACAATTCTGCGCTCACCGACGTTCAAATCGAGGGGATCAACGAATTTCTGCTAACCCCGGTTCCAGAGCCAGGCAGCCTCAGCTTGCTGGGTATCGCAGGTCTTGCATTGCTGAGACGCCGGTCACGCTGAACCGGCAAACGGAGTGGCCAAGCACTTAACACTCCTGCAATTCGAGTTTCATCTTACCAACGGTCCTTTCACCACTGGTTGCGAAACAGTGGTAATGGTGGTCACATCCTCCAGTGGAAATTCGCGTCGTTTTCAGCTGCAGAACCTCACTGGAAAATGCCAGGGTGTCGGCTTCTATTTCAGCTCGCACCACCGAGTAGGAGCAAGGTCGACCCAGATCTTTTTGAAGTGCCCTGCCAGCCAGACGACTTAGAGAATGCATCACAACTGCCACCGGCCATGCGGCAAAGTTTGGAAAATGTCCGGCGCAAGCAATCTCATCAATCGGGCCACAAGTGGTCGCAAGTCCCCCCGGGAGTTCGGTGACATCGCCGAACGGGATCGGCGTGCGATAGGGAGATTCTGTAGCGATCGGATTCCCACAATGGCGGTGGCCACCGTAAAATTTCTCAAAGAGTGCGGCAGTAAGAATTTTATAAGTACAATCAAGAGTGAATATGGGACCTCCCGCGCTCAGAACAGCGCGAGCCTTTAGCTGTCGGCGATCAAGATCGACGATTTCTGCAGTGGCCTCTAATTCGGACCCCGTGCCTGGCCACGATCACAGATTTTACTTGGAATCTTCGCCACTGAGACGCCGACTCAGCCAATCCTCAATTTCAACTTTGAACATTTCCTCAACCGTCTCGTCTTCTCTCGAGTAAACGACATGCCTGACGGTCTTCAACGATGACTCCTCCCGGTCCAGGAAACCGAAAACAGTCGCCACCGCGATGGGAACCGCCCATGAAAACGGAACCGCGAAAGCTCCGGTAGAAATCACTGGAATCGAAACGCTTTTCACTTCGATTTCGGCAGCCCTTTTCATGGTGCTAAGATATGCCGATTCCAGTAAAATCTTGGTTTGCCTCTCGTCCTTCTCGGTGTTCCAAACGGGACCCACCGCGTGGATGACAAACCCGGCTGGTAAATTCCCCGCGCCCGTGACAACCGCGTCTCCAATCGGGCAACCGCCAATCTTCTGGCATTCCTTGAGAATACCGGGACCACCTTTCGAATGAATCGTGCCATCGGTTCCGGTTCCGCCATTCAAACGCCAATGCGCGGCAGTCGTGACAGCTTCGGTATCCTGCAAAGCAATATCGCCATCAACAAGCTGGATGGTCACGCCACGGTATTGCCAGTCGATCATCGGGGTTTTTACAGAAAGCACTTCCGATCTCCCAACTATTCCGAAGGAAGCGCCAGCCCGATGCGGAAAAAATTACGATCCGGAACATAAGGGGTGGCACCAAGGTCGAACTCCCAGCTGTTCCCACCCAATGAGCCCGGAGCAGCAACGGTCACATCGGTAAAGTTTTGCGTGATGCCAAGATCTTCACTGCGTTGAACCACAAAGCTGAATGAGCCAATGTAGTCGGCCGGGAAGTCGAAGTGGATTCCGATCTTTCCGCCCGGGAGCTCCAATACCTTGAAGTTGGTGATGGCGGGAGTGGCTGCCCCAACCGCAGGAATCTCAGTGTTGTCATCGCGGGGATCGAAGCCAATGAGGTAAAGCTGCAAGTAGGTAAATCCATTCACCGGATGCGTGTCATAGGGGCCTACCACTCCCAGCGAGCCAAAGAAAAATTCTTCCCAATCATCGCCGAGGAGGTTGGCATTCACATCGTTGTCCGAAGCGAGAGGAACCGAAATTACTTCGATCGAAAGAACAGCCATTCCAACATAAGGGGCGTCCGTGGTGACATCGGTATATCCGTTAATGCGGTAACGAGTGCCGAGGGCGAGGCCCAGGCCTTGGTCGAGATTCAAGGGATCACCATCACTTTCAAAAAAGCGCACCGGCGAAAAGTCATCGGTCTTTTCAAAGAGATAGGTATCGCCGGGAAGGGTGGGCGCCTTGACCTCGACGATCCACTCGTCAGTCGGGCGGTAGGCGTTCGGCAGGGTTCCGAGAGCGGTGCCAATTTCCGTCACCGAAGCCGTGATCTCCTGTGCGGTGATGGCAGCGTCAGAGTACTGGGAAGGCAGGACACCGTCGCGAACGAGCATGCGGAGAGCATCGAGCGGAAGAGGTAGAAGTGGTATGACATTGGCGGGAGAAGCAGTTGGTTCGGAGTGCGCGACGTGATACTCGTAGAGTTCCTTGACGAGCAGAGGGAGCTCGGAAGCACCAATCACGCTCGTTGAGATCTGCTTCAACAATTCGTCGTAATTGAGACCGTTGCTGGTCAGTGCATCCCGCATTAGGAGATTGAAGGGAGTGCGCTCGGAATCGCCGGAACGCTGTCCAAAGAGAGTAAATTGGGCATGCGCAGGAACTTCGGGAAGAGCGGGCGGGCCGGCATCCGCCGGAATGAGCTGGGGAAATCCGAGGGCGATTTGCCCGGAAGGAGTGAAGCGGGAGGAAATTGCGTTGAAGATTGCGGCCTCGACCAAGACAGCGATGGCGGTGTCGATGGGTTCCAGATCGGTGATGGTCGAAACTTGTTCGAAGGTACTGTAAGCGGAGGCGGCGGCGGCCACCCAAATTGCGGCGTCGGACGCTTGATTGGTTCCTGAAAGAACAGGCGCAATGACCGGAGCCTGTTGGTCGGGGTGAGAAATGAGTTTATAAATTTCACGACCTCCACGGACTTCGGGAGAGATCCCGTTGAGTGAAAAGTACTCCGGCGAATTGAGAACAAGTAACTCGTTGATGGGAACCGAAGAACCGGTCTCGAGGCTGGCTGCAAGTTGTCCGTTGAGAACTGCGGGAGCGGAAAGAATACGAATCGGAGCGGAAGCCAAGAGGCCCGAATTCATGGTGTGGAGATCAATCAATTCACCGTCATCCGGCAATAACGCATTGCCATCGGAAGCCTGACCCGCGCCGGTATTGAAGGCCTGGGCAAAAAGTCGAAGGCCTTCACCAAGAAACGGATTGCTGGAAGTTGCTGGTTCGGATGTATCATCGTTGGGGTCGGAGCCGTTGATGATTTCGTCGAGGTCGCTGAATCCATCGGCATCGGCGTCGGAGCCGCTGTTTGCCTGAAGGCCGTATTCCTGCTCCACGAAATCGGGGACGCCGTCAGCATCAGTATCGAAGGAGTGGAGCTTGGCGGTATCGAAGGTATAAGTGCGGCTTACGATGGGACTGAAACTTCCGGAGGCGATCTCCTCTGTGTAGAATTTCCAGGTGGATGGATAGGCCACCGTCACCGGACCGGAGTAGGTTTGCCAGCCGGAACCGGGAATGTCCTCACGATAGAAGACGCGGTAAAGATCATCGTCCACCAAAACCGTCGCTTGCACCGGATCCTGGTAAAGTCCGCTGTCCGGGCTCACGTTGATGGGCGGGAGAGCCAAGGCCAGCTTGTCATCAAAGGCAGTCAGGGAAATGGTATCCGAAATTTGGTTGGTGAGAAGATGATTGGAACCGGCGGGCACAGCAGGAGCCGTGGCTACCGGGTTATCGAGCCCGGCGGTAGGATCAATGAAAGTCTCGACAAGGACGTTTGGAGGAAGCGGAACGGCCGATGATTTACTGGTCCAGTCCGGGCTGCAATCGAGTTGTAAAAGAGCAGCAGCAGGATCAACGAGTGGCTCGGAGGAGAACCAAAAAAGAGTGGCGAAATCCTGGCTGGCGGGAATGAGCGGAGTAAGCTTTCCAGAATCCTTCAAGCTGAAACCAAGGCCATCCCACGCAAAGAAGTCAAAGGAGTTGGAGTTTCCGCCCGCCCCATACACTCCGAGCACTCCCCGGTTGGGAACAGGGAGTAGACCCCGGAAAGGATCTTCTCCGGAAGGTGAGAACTTCTGAACCGAGTTGATGCCATTCCCATTGTCGATGGTGAAATATTCGCCGGTGCCTTCCAGGTAAGTGACCACGAATCCACCCGCGCCGAGACCCTCGGGAGCAGCCGTCATGCTCGTGATCTTTTGCGGCAGGTTGATACTAATGACCGGCCCCACACTCAGCGGAATGGAAATTTCACTCAAGGTGATCTCGCCACTTCCCGGCACATAGGTCGCGATCATGAGCGTGTTGTCATCACGGCGGATGTTCGAAGCCACCAGAGAATCAGCTGAAACATCGTCGCCAAAACCCCCACCGATATCGTCGGAAACCGTCTGATTGAGGTAAATCATGCGACTGAAACCGGGCCGGTTTTCCACGCCAATCGCGAAGCGGTCGCCGGTGGGATCATCATAAAGATCCTGGATCGCGGAGAAGTAGGAAATTGCCCCACCGCCAATCAGATCGAGATCGGTGAACGTGCCGCCGGGATCCTGGCGGAGATTCAAGGCGTCACCATTGCCGAACTCCGCATGGGCAATGAGAAGGTCGCGGGTAGCACCACCCGGCTTGCGAAGCTGGGCTACAAATTCAGGAGCCGGAAGGTCGCCGAACAGCGGTTCGGCTGATCCCGAAACGGTATTGAAAAATGCAAGACGGTTGGAGTCGGCCGAGGTGAGAACCACCGCTTCGTCACCGCCGGTTGAGTAACCCGAAGTCGCTCCCGTCACGAGAGGGAGCCCGCTGTGAAGAGAAGGAAAAACAACGACATTATTCGAACCATCAACGGTGACTTTCCGCAACTGTCCCGAGCTGCGATCAATGATCAGAATTCCGTCTTCTGTTTCCAAGGGCAGGTGGATTTCATCATCCAGATAAACCGAGGGCGCGGCAGCAGCGGCAAGAGTCGCGGCAAGTGAGAGAGCAGGAATTTTCATTAGTGTTGCACTGCGTTGGTTGGAATGACGCGGTCCACTTCACCACGATCGGTAAAGTGAACGATGAGATATTGATACTTGGCACCACGGGCCACCGGCATGGGATCAACCCAGAACATGAGGTTCCGGAAATCGCGAAGGTAGGGAACCGAGGGAAACTGAATTGGGTCTCCGAGAATGGTGCCTTCGAGCGAACGTGAGAAGGTCCCTCCCATCGGCAAATGAAATGCCGGAGTACCGCTGGGCGAGGTTGTGTCAGGGAGATTGCGCTTATCCATGAAACGGAAGAAAGGATCTCGCAGGATCCGCTCACCAAGCTTGGCGTCCTGATAGGTGATACGATCAATAAGTGGAGACACCTGCACAAGGTTAGGCACCGCATTGGGATAAGCGTCACTCGAAACCTGGTGTCGATAAATGACAAAAGGATAAATGGTCTCCCGCCCTTCCGGGGCTATGGGGTGAATGTTCTGCTTCCGGAAGGTGAAGAGAATATCCAGGGGATCGAGGTCCGGCGAGATGAAGGTATTCCCTTCAAAGGAATTGAATGCGCCCATGAGAATGGCGGACGAATGAGTATCGGGTTCTGGAAGTGGAAGGGCATAAAAGGGACCTTCGCCCGGCTGGTAATTCAGCACTGCGAGTTTCTGATCAGAAGTTCCCGGGACTCCGAGCGCAGGCCAGGGAATGACTTCCTGCTCTCCTTCGGGAGGAAGAGACCAAGTGGCTGAAACCACATTCGAGAAAGGCCCGGCCGGACGGGCCAGATCGTCGACTTGGGGGTTTTGATAGGTTCCTTTCCCAACCGCGCGCACTGCGAAAGTTAGCTGCTGACCGGCGGGCACATTGAGCGTGGCTGAGAACTCGGCTCCCTCGCCGAGGCGGCCTGACGCTACTGTCGCGGTCTGGTATCCGCAAAAATTGAGAGTGTCACTGTCCTCGTCCACGATGACACCATCAAGCGTGTCCAGCTTGGGACCGATGACTGTGGACTCGAGTCCGGGGTCAGCTTGCGAAGCGGAAGCGCACCAGATCTCAAAGCGCTCGACTCCCACCGGATCACAGAACCATTTGAGCTGGAGTTGGGCCTTGCCACCGCTCACCACCAGACTGGAGGGATCGGAGACCATGGGTGTCCCGATATCGCCGTTCTTAATAGTGACGCAGCCGATCTTGATCCGCGCGCTTGAGTTGCCATTTTGATCGAAGACCTGCAGAAAGTAGCATACTTCGGTCCCGCCGGCGGTAGGAGGAGCAGGATCAATCACCGTGAAATCAGCGGGGAGAAGAGCAGGGATGTCGTCATCGGCTCCGCGAAAGAGGAGTTCGTAACCGCCATCATTTCCAACGCGACGATAGATGCGGTATTCAAAGGTATCCTCGGGGAGAGTCGCGGTCAGAGTGGGGCCCACAATTGTTCCGCCCGGTCCGATGACATCGTGAGGAAGCGGAGTCGCGCCCGGTGGCAATTGGAGGATGGGAGTGCACCGTTCCAGAGTCCTGAGCACGACCCTGATTAAGGCCAGATTACGCTCATTCTTCTGCACTCCTTCGAGTGGACAAGGTCGCCAAGGACTCACCAGGCCGGTGATGCTTCGGGTCCTGACCCGGATCTCGGTGTTGGTCTGGGAACTGAGATTGACCGGAATTGCGATATCCTTCTGATTGGAGATTTGGAAAATCCGGCTCGTTTTGAAAAAGAGGTTATCGGGATTTGGATTCAGGTCGTAGTACTCGATTTCGAAGCTTCGGATCATGGGGTCTTCCCGAATGAAGCGAACCACGAAGCCGTCGAAATCATCCGCGACATCAACCTGATCACGTGGAATTTCCTCAATCCGCTCATCGCAAAAAGCGCGGGGAAGATAACGACACCGGCTGACATATCCGCTCGGGTTCAGTGGCCCCACGCGGTCGCGCAAGACTCCAAAAGCCGGAGGGGAGTGCGCCGAAAGATTCTTGGGGTCACAGGCACAATCATCCTCGGCCCGCACGGTATACCACCAGGTCCGGCCAAATTGGCTGGAATCTGAAGGCGTGATTTTGGGAGCTCCGGCGCCATCATCATTGAAGGTCACAAACTTCGCGCCGGGAACGTGGTC
Source organism: Akkermansiaceae bacterium (assembly GCA_965657795.1). Lineage (GTDB taxonomy): Bacteria > Verrucomicrobiota > Verrucomicrobiia > Verrucomicrobiales > Akkermansiaceae > SW10. The sequence goes on along the minus strand of CBFHQJ010000021.1, from coordinate 13,699 downwards.
CACCGTGCCCACCCGGTTGGTTTCAGGATTACCACCCAGGGACAAGTGCTGGGTGTGTTCGCTCCAACGATAAATGTGGTATCGGGTGGCCGAGCTTTCCTTCGGTTGCTCGGGAGTCTGGCGAATCCGAAGACGCAGGTACTGGTTCGACTTGAGATCATAGAGCGCGGCCGTAGTCGCTTTCTTGTAAACGTTGGTGATGGATGCGATGGTTGGGGCGGTCGGAGGAAGGCGATCACAAATCACCACGCGCGTGCCTTCGGAAACGAGACCGGGATGGCCGGCAATGTCGCGCGCGGCCACGAAATAGTAAAAGGTCTCACCGTCTTCAAAAGCATTGGTGGGAGGGTCATTGTCATCATGAGCAAAGAAGGTATCGGGATCCGCATCGGTGTCCTTGGCCTCGCCTGCGTTTAAAAGAGCGGTCGCCATCAACGGAAGGGTGTTGACCCGCTTGGCATCCGGGTCCTCCTGACCGACGGATGCGGTGATGAGATTCTCGAGAAGCGTGAGATCCGGCGTCGCGCCGGCTTGATCCCAGCCCCGGGCAGCGGCGGCTGTTTCCTTAACCCGGTATAGATTGAAACCAAAAGTATGCGGGAATTGTCGGCGGAGATCATCGGGGATCCCCCAGCGTTGGCGGGTGACGAGGTGATTGCGCGGAGAAGCTACTTCCTGGTGGGAAGCCTTGGCGGGAAAGAAAACCTCGAAGGGCCGGGAAGTCTTTTTTATGACAAGTGGATTGGCGGCATCAAGAGTGACACGCCCGACCACTCGCAAGTCGTTGCCTCCGGCATCGATCTCCCGAACTTCATATGTCTGGACGGAAGCGGCCGTGGTCTTAATCGAGAAGCCATGACCGAGAGCCATATAAACTCCCGGATGAGTGCGCCCGAGAAAAAAGAGCCGTTCGAGAATCTTGATATCTGTCGCAGCAATCTTGAGCAGGTGGGCCAACTTTTTTGCCTCCTCAATGGTGGGCTCAACCGGAGGAGCGGGCTGCGTACCCGGCTCGTTAAGCGCATCGGCATAGAGGGTGTTGATGCGGTCGGCGACAGATTCCGCATTCTTGTCGAACCGGCCCCCAAGTTTCAACAAAGCGTGAATGGCACCGGGACCGCTTTGTAATTTGGTCCGCCCCAGGAGGACATAGGGATCGACCGAATTTGAATCTCCGTTTTTCCGATAAACCGCAAACTCACGACCAAAGGTGGAAAGCGGATTTCCAGGTTGCCACAAAACATAGGCATGAGGCTGCGGCGCAGTTTGATAAACCTTGCCAACGGTGTAGACCAAGGGATCGGCATTCTGACCAAGGACCGGCAGAATGATTGCAAGAAGAAGAAATGTAACGAGACGTTTCATAATGAAAAAAGAGATTGGTGCTTAGAAATCGACATCCCAGTCACCGTTTTTATAGGAGACCTTGGCAGAAGCGCCGAACTTGATACAGAAAGGGCACCAGCCGGCCTTACCGGTCAGCTTTCCAGTTCCGGAGGCTGAGAACGATCCGTTTTGCACGATACCGGTCAGCGTGACAGTCCCCTTGATCGAGACAATACAAAGAGCCTCTCCTGACACCCCGAGGAACATCTTGCCGACAAAGATCGGCGAGAAGGAATCATCGACAAAGAAGCCCACTCCCGCACCCACTCCGGCCGAGATATTGAAGAGACAGGATGCCGGGATTCCAAGAACAAGCTCGGAGATGGGCAGCCAGACCTCCCCGTAAACATAGGCTCCGGTGAGCGGCATATCATCGGTATCAAAGAGTGAACCGACATCCTCGTCCACCAAGAGCAACGGTGCGGTGGTACACGTCCGGCCAAAGAAGATACCGATTGATATTTCGTAGGCATTGAAGATCCCGCAAGCCCGCGTTCCAAAGTAGCACTCGTCTCCACCGATCGCGATGGTCGCTGCCAGACAGGTGATCTTGAAGGACTGGAAATCGATCGTGCCATCGGTGATGCTAAATTCGCCACCTACTCCATGAGGTCGCAGACCCGATCCCTCGTCACGTAGCGACATCTTGACCGAAAGATTTGCCTTCAAGCCTTCAGAAATCCAGTCAAAGGGAACATCGAGCGCTCCAACGGTAATCTCCACCGCCTTTTCGCCCGCGCCGAGGCATGCATTCTCATCCACCGAAGTGTATGTGCAAATCTCGAGGAACACATTGAGCTGCATGTCATCGGGAATCTTAAACTGCATACTGGCATCGAGACGCAGCTTGCGCAGGGAATCGCCATTGAACTCAGCGTAACCCTTCACCTCGGCTGCTCCCATGTATTCTTGTACCTTGCCCTTGAGTGGGCTGATCTTGTCTTCAAACGCCCCCAAATTCTCGGAGATGATCTCCTTAATGATTCCGGTCATTTGATCCAACATCACGCCCACCGCTTGCTCGACCTTGGCTTGAATATCGTACAAGGTTTGTCGTACTAAATACTGAAATTGCTGAATGAGGCGGGACTGCATGAGCGCGTCCTTGAGCTCGGCCTTGATCGTGGCAACGAATGTCTCCTTGTCGAATTCGTCGAAGACATTGATGTAGCCATCGAGATTGCTCCCTCCGCCAATCAAATCAATTCCATTCTGCTGCGCAAGGTCACGAATGAATTCGACCACACGGGTCGCAGGTCGAGCCATGATCTCCTGCAAGCCATCCACCGCCGTGATGGCCTCGTTGACCATGTCGTTGAAATCACTAATGAATCCCGCTGCGCCGTCGACCACCTCGTAGATGGCCTTGAGCGCATCCCGGACTTCGCGGGCAATCGAAGCGAGACGCTCCAGCTTGTCCTTCTGTTCGTTGATGACCGCATTAAGCTCTGCCGAAAGTTCGGACGCCAGGCTTTCGAGAAGTGGCCCGATGACCGCCGCGACGTCAGGCTCGACAACGTTGGCAATGAGAAATTTGACGAGACTTTCCACGATGGGAAAATCCCCTTGGGCATCCGCCAACAGAATACCGGAAAAAATGTCGTTATCAGGATCCGCAACTTCAAGGGGAATGAGTCGAAATTGAGGTGTGCCTCCGTCCACTTCCACCGCATAAACGAGGGTGTCCAGACCGGTAATCATCTTTTCAAGCGCTTCCCGCAGTCCATCAGTCAGGGAAGCGGCTCCCTGCCCGACATCGGCAAGCTTGACCAATTCGTCCCGCAGGCCGGTGGCAAACAAGGGCGAGCCCACATCAAAAAGGGCAGCTTCAACCCCGGCATTGAGTTGTGCCTCAAAAGCAGCCCAATTCGGACTGTTGTTATAAGCGGTTTTGAGATTATCATAGAGCGGACAAAGCACATTGTCGGCGGCAGAATCGACGACCGGATTGACCACGGCATCGAGCGAATCCGAAAGGTACTCCTCAAACTTCGCAAAGGCATCATCAAGCGCGTCCTTAAGCGGCTGTTGGATGGCCCCGGCCACCGCTTCACTGACGCCATCGATCTGCGAATTCAACATGCTGGTGAGGCTGATATCACCCAGGCCATCGTATTTGGCTCCGAAGGAAACACTGGCGGCTCCGGCATCAAGATAATCAATCTGATGCTCCACATCGATCACGAAAATCTCATCCTCCTCGGGCTGCATGGACTCGAAGTGGCGCGTGGTATCGGTCCAGCGAAGCGGGTAACTCAGACCAATGATGCCGAAGAGATCCTGCTCGGCCTTGATCAGGAAATCAGGATTCGTACCCGAATCCGGGAGCTGATATTCAGCCACGGAAATCTGCCCCTTGGGCCACGAAGTGTGATTGGGGTCGAAGTAAATTTTGTTGAAGAAGGTCTCGGGATTCGCAGCGGGTCCGGTCTCCCAACCGGGCGCGAGATAAAGCGGCGGCGTGGGCGGGTCGCCACCCGGAGTCAAGGGCAGGCCGTTGGCCGAAGTCATGACCTGCACCTGGAAGTCCCTGAAGTAAGGCACATTGATGGTGCTGGCGAAGGTTACAAATCCTCCCAGTGCCCCCGTCGGCACAGGAACCTCGGTCGGGTTGGAGTAGCGCAGCTTTCCGACGGTCACGAGTTGGTAGTCGGCGCCGGGGCCATCCATGGGAATGGTGGCCGGGAGACCCAACTGGCTATCGACATCAATGGCCGCCCCACTTGTTTTGGTGAGGAGGTTTCCATTGGCTGGATCGAAGGCAAAGGTCCCGTAAAGAGGTTGGCTGATGTAGGCCACCTGGGTTTTGATGCCCATGGTGAGACGGCCGTCATAAGTGATGGGACAAGAGCCGGACGGGTTGGTTTCGAAGGTTTCGAAACGCATCGAGAGCGCCTCAAAAGTCGAGTTCCAGTATACGAGATTCTTAACGGAATCGTCCTCCGGATCAAGCTCGGCATCACTCAACTCGCCCAGACAGGTGAGATTGAGCCCGAGGAATTGCTGAAAAAAGTCCGAGTAACCGGTGACACTGACTCCACCATTGATCCACGATTCCTCCTGCTCGGAAGCGACGAAGGAGAGCTGAAATGAATCGAGTTCGAAGTCGTAGCCATAAATGTTTAGGCTGCTGTTAAACGAGCCCTCGACCGCGACCTGACGACCAAAGATGCCGGCGCAACGGGTGTAGTATTTTGAAGCCCCATCATTAAGAAGTTCATAGGTATAATCTGATGGAGCGCCTCCAAGTCGCGAAGCTCCAATCTCGCCATTGTCAGTCACGGTGAAGTTGAGCCCGGGATAGGCTCCGTCGCCTTGCACATATTCCGGCTCGGTCGGGAAATGAAGATTAGGCGCGAAGGGATCCTCATTGAAGCCGGTCATCAACAAGGCTCCGGGAGCAAAGTCCCCTCCCCCGGCGGAATACGGCGCGGTCGTGGTAAGCACGTTGTCTGCCGCATACAGCTGGTAACCCGGCATGTAAAAATGGGTCCGATCCACGGAATCAGTGCGGTGAGCATAGGGAAAGTTTGGATCAATTGCAGGAGGCATGTTGCCATCGCCACGAGCACCCCAGGCGAGCGGACCGGGGTTGTTCAGAAACGCAAAAGTATAAAGTCCGCCGCCCGGGGTATTGAAAAGTTCACTCGAATCAGGAATGGCTTCGAGCTTTTCCTTGGGGACGCCGGAGGCACACGGATCCACCTCTTTCGGACAAGTTTGGTGGTAAGAAAGCGTGACCGCCACCGTTTGGCTGAGCACCGAATTTTCAGGCACGCCCTCTTGTAATCCCAGCGTGGAATTTGACTGCCAATCGATCTCGGCATAGGCCGGAAAATGAGTCTGGAAAGCAGTCGCAGCGATATCCAGTTCGGCAGTGAGGCGGGATGACTTGTCCGTAGCGGCGGTGGCCAAAACGCGGTTGCCGTTCACCGCTTGCACTCTTCGCAAATAGCGATCGTTGGAAGCGCGATCACTTAAGTCATAACCCCGATCGTCGACGGGATTGATGATGCCAGTGCTGAGATTGGTCTCCAATTCATCAAAAGCATCCTGGTGAATGTAGCGCACAGAATTCACCGCGCCGAAGTCGAGCACCCCAGTCGTGAGCACCTTGAGGTCTCCGGTCGAAAAGCGGAGAGGCTGCGACTCATCAACAATCCCGGCATTGGCGCCGATGGTGATGGTAACATCAGAGGGAATGTTGAGATCGCTGCCCAGCGGCTGGGCTCCGAATTGCGAAATGGTGGTTCTTCCATGATGCGAGGAAGTGGTGACATCCGGCAGGTAAATCAAACCTTGGGGAAGGCGCACGATGAGGTTGTTTGTCGAGAGACCCGTCGACGATAGAATAACGGGGCCATACTCCAGCGTAAGACAGTTGCTGGAATGAACCACCGGATCACCGGGGGCACCCGGGAGGAAAACCTGCTCGGTTCCAAAAACGACCGTAGCATCACCATTGTCAAACAAGCGGGTCTGAAGGAGGGCGTTGTTGCCGAAGACATAAGGCGCGGCATCGGGGAGAACCCCCTGGCCGTTTGGAACGCGAATCGAGGTGTTCACGAAATTAGCTCCGGTCGTGCCATGCAGCGGAATATTGCCAAGAGCGTTGAAGGTGGTGGCGATCGCTCCAAAGGCCAGGTTTCCATTAAAATGACGGAGGCCTTCATCGATCAAATCGCATTCGGCATCATCCTGCGGGGCACCCAAGGGTTCCTCGACGTGGCGAACGGTGCAGTGGAGAACATAGGTTTCTGATCCAGACTTGAGCTGCGTTAGCGGCTTGATATCGGCTGACTGGTTGAAAGTCACCACCGCCGGGTTCAAGCCGTTCCGGCTGTTGATTTTGAAACCCCGCTGAATCAATCCGTCATCCTCAAGCGCGACCTCGACTCCGGTGGACTTCTCAAAGAGATCGAAATCAAACTCGGCAACGGTCGCGACCAGCGAAGCCGGCTCATCCCAATCATCAAAGCGCGCGAAATTGGCGGTGATCGAAGCTTGGAAAGATTCAAGTGAGGGATTGGATTGAAGTGCGAAGGTCCGGTCCCAGCTCAGATCGGAGACGGTGGCGCGAACATTATATTCGGCGTCATCCGGATCGGTCGAAGTGAAGTGATGCACCAGTTCCGGTGCACTGCTTTCGCTGGAACCCGCAACGGGATTCCAAGCCGGAGGCGGAAAGCTGAAGACATTAGCCCGCTTCTCGAGGGCGGCCACAACCTGATAACTTTCTTTGCTGTCGAGAGTGACAAGGGGATCGGGATACAGCGCGAGAAAATTCACCGCAGGAGTAATTTCGAAGCTGCCCAACTGAACCAAAAATGCATCACTGGCCCCGGTGGTAGGGTCAGCGGGATCGATGGGGTTTGCCAGTTTGAGCGCGTTTCCCGCTTCATCCAGCAAGCGGTAAATGACCCGATAGAAGTGATCCACTGTCGGGTCCAAGAAACTGTCCCGATCAATCTCAACGCGGGCCACCGTTCCCAATCCGTTCCGCAGAGTGGCCGGATCGCCATCAGTGGCGTGATGATCCACAATGAAGGCGGGAGTGGCTATTCCGAGATCTATCACCTCCTCGGTGAGAGCGGCGTGGGCATGAGAGAGTAAACTTACCAGGACTGCACCGATGACACGGACCTTGTTTGTTCCCCACCCCAAGGATAAAGATATCTTTTCCATACTAAAAACTTTTTGCCAAGTCTTACCGAAAAAAGGACAAAAATGTCGAGGGCAAAATGGCCGCCGACGCAATTGCTTGAAATTCCATAAATCGGGATCCGGACACGACTTGAATCGTTCAGTCTTGATTTTTCTGTTTCCCTATCCACCGTCTTCCCATGTCTTACGATCTTGTCGTTATCGGTGGTGGCCCCGGCGGATATGTCGCGGCCATCCGGGCCGGTCAGCTTGGAAAAAAGGTGGCCTGTGTCGAAATGGAACGCGCCGGCGGAACCTGCCTCAACTGGGGCTGTATTCCCACCAAGGCCCTCCTCAAAAACGCGCACCTTTATCACCAGCTGAAGCATGATGCCGGAACTTTCGGCCTCAGCTTTGACAACCTGAGCTACGACTGGACCAAGGTGGTGGGCCGCTCGCGTCAGGTTTCCGGTAAACTGGCCGGAGGAATCGAGTACCTTTTTAAAAAGAATAACGTCGACTACGTCAAAGGCTTTGGCTCCGTTCAGGCTCCCGGCAAGGTTGAGGTCAAAAAAGAAAACGGAACCACCGAGGTTCTCGACGCCAAGAACGTCATTATCGCCACCGGCGCCAAATCGCGCCCCATGCCCGGTTTGCCTTTCAATGGAACCACCGTCATTTCCTCCAAGGAAGCGATGGTCCTCGAGAAGCAGCCTAAATCCATGGTCATCATCGGTGCCGGCGCGATCGGAGTGGAATTTGGCTACATTTACAACGCCTTCGGCACCGAGGTTACCATTATCGAAATGATGCCCAACCTTCTGCCGGTCGAGGACGACGACGTCAGCGACGCCATCACCAAGAGCTACCGCAAGGCCGGGATTAATTGCCTGACCGACACCAAGGTCACCGGCACCAGGGACAATGGAAGCTCGGTCACCATCACCGTCGAGGGCTCCGGCGGCACCAAGGAAATCACCGCCGACTGCTGCCTCGTAGCCATCGGAGTGGCCCCCGTTCTTCCGGGCGGCGAACAGCCCAAGCTCACCGACCGAGGTTGGGTCGAGATTGGCGACAATTACGAAACTTCCCTGCCCAACGTTTACGCCATCGGCGACATCGCCGGGCCTCCTTGGCTCGCCCACACCGCCAGCTTCGAAGCAATGCAGTGTGTCGAAGGCATCTTCGTCGAAGGCACTGCCGTCAAACGCGTTGGCGACTTCCCCGGGTGCACCTACTGCTACCCCGAAGTTGCTTCGGTTGGTAAGACCGAGCGCGCGCTCAAGGAAGAAGGCATCGAATACAAAGTCGGTAAATTCCCTTACCAGGCCCTTGGAAAAGCACAAGCCAGCGGCGAGACCGAAGGCTTCGTGAAGCTCCTCTTTGGCAAGGAACACGGCGAAGTGCTCGGCGCTCATATTATTGGTGAAAATGCCACCGATCTGATCTCGGAGATGGGTCTCGCCCTCTCGCTTGAGGCTACGATTGATGACATTCACGCCACCATTCACGCCCACCCGACCCTCGCCGAGGCCATCCACGAGGCCACCCTCGACGCTGACGGCCACGCCATTCACTTTTAGGTCGATTCTGCGCCGTGGCCAGACTTCCTTCACGTCCCAATTCATCCCCATCCCGCCGGACCTCAGGTTCTGCGGGATGGTTTTATGAAATGGACGGCGAGTCGTTCGGTCCGGTCGACTTTCGCGAACTCCGGAGCCTGGCCATCGAGCGAAAATTGCTTGGTCACCACCTCGTCTGGAAAAGCGGAACCAATGAAAAGCAGGCGGCAGGTAGTGTTCTCGGCTTAATTCCGACCAGAAAGCGAGAGCCGACACCCATCCCTCCCTCGGACGTCAGCGACCAAGATCCCTATGCCGCCCCCAAAACCCGCACCATTTGGGATGGCCCTCCCGGAGGGATGTATCTTCCCCATCTTCATCCCGCAAATCTCCTCCTCTTTTTTCTCACCCTCATCGTCCCCGGCGGGCTGATTTATCTTTGCCAAACCATCGCCAACGAGAATACCAGGACCTTCCTCTATTCCCTGGCCGGTCTTGGCCTCGTCGCGTGGCTTGCCTTGGCTGTCATTTATCTCCACCGCGCCTGGGACATGATGAAGATGTTCGGAGCCCATCTCACCGGAGGGAAGGCTGTCCGCTTTCTCTTTCTTCCCATCTTCAATGCGCTTTGGTGCTTTATCGTCGTGTTCGGTTGGGCCAAGTTGTGGAATTACAACGTCCGCAATCACCCGGGACTACAACCGGCAAACGCGGTCTGGAGGCCACTCTTTTTCCTCTTTCCCGTGTTATTCTTGATCAGCCAATCCCTGCTGGTGATGCATTTCGTGACCGGAGAATGGCCGGTCGATCTGCAAAATCAGAATCACTTGATTTCACTTGTGACTTGGGCACTCACCCTCGCCCTGACTTTAATCTGCTGGTGCCAGATCGGCCTCTCGATCAACTTTCTGGCGCGGAAGAAGTCGTAACCCGGGCAAGTCTCTTCGCCGCACGTTTGACCTTCCAGGCCTTGAGCCTTTTCTTGCGGGTTTCACCATTCTCGTTCGCCTGCCAGTAGCGGCCCGACTTGGCATTAAAACAAGTCAGCCATCCTCCGCGACAGGCCGCCGTGTCGATGCAAACCGTGTGTCCTTTGTCAGTAGGCTTTCCCTTGCGCTGAATAGTGTGACCACAGACCACCATCTTCCCCGAACGATGCGGCTTGGCGTCCGGAAAACGACGCCAGGCCAAATTCACCGGATTCTGTTTTACGTGTGGCTTCTTCGGCCCCACGCCACCGTGGACATAAATCACCTTCTCCGTTTCGTAATAAGGAAGAGTGTTTCGGATGAACTCCCAGTGGCTCTTCGGAATGTTGGCGTAACGCGCATCATAGGAAGCGATCGTCTCCAGCCCGCCCACCTGACACCAATAGTTCAAATGTTCGGCGGAAAATCCCGACTCATCCATGATGATCTCATGATTCCCTTTCAGAAGGACCAATTTCGCCTGCCAAGGCCAGTCAATCAGGTAGTCAATCACCCCCTTGCTGTCCGGCCCGCGGTCCACGTAGTCACCCAGCATGATCATCTTGTCCCCGGCGACCGGTTGGACAAATTCCAGAAGCGTCTTCAACGAATTCAAACATCCGTGAATATCTCCGATGGCTAGCGTACGACCCAAAACAGTTAAGATTTCTAAATTAATATTCTACATGAATCAAACCCTAAAACGCCTCCATTGCTTCCCAATCCTTCCTGTTCCCCAGTAATCTTTTCCAAATGGCGCTTAAGGCATCATCCATTTTAACATGTCGCGGTGGACGGCTCGCTTTGAATTCACCCTCGTCATCATATGATAAATGCCATCGGAACATCGGAAGCAATTTCCTGCTCTCATGATCGCGAACTTCTCCAAAACGGATATCGATAAACTCCACTTCCTGATCCGGCGTCTCGCGCGCCACCCAATGCCCCCGCGAAAACCACTCCAGGCCCTTGAACATCCCCTCTTCCTGGAACGGCTCGCCAAGCTCGTGCTGCTTCAAAAAAAAATAATAGCCCGCCGGCCCGTCATCAAAAGGCGACCAGTGGGTCACAAAATACCCCTTCTCCGTCTCGATCAGACCTCGCCAGAGAATCGTATTGAATGGCGTCGGAGTGACCGAGACCACCTCGCCATTTGGAATCTCCTCAACCATGCGACCCTTAATCTGATCCATCGCCCAAACCTTCATGATCAGGCTGAACGCGACATAAAGACAACTCAGTAACATCGTCACCGTGGCTCCTTTCATCGAGAACTTCTCTGCCTCCGGCCGCCCATCGGGCTCCTGATTTCCGAGCAACCAAATGATCAACTTCACGACATGGATCAGTCCCTTCACACCACGATACAAGACCCAGACCAGCAGCGGCAGTGTGAAAAACAAATCGATAATGAAGAGATTGCTCAGGGCCACCCGCTCGTCCGAAAACGGCTCATAAATCTGCGTCCCGTAAGTCGTAAATACATCGATCAAGACGTGCGTACTCCACGCTAAAAAAACAAAGCAAGCCGCCCGCCTCGCACTCACCCCCTTCTTTCGATGCAACCACGCCAACGGCTTCGCAAAAACAAAAGCCGCCACCACCATCATCAAAAGAGAATGCGAAATCCCACGATGCCACCGCAACTTCTCCACCTGATCGAGCCACGGATAAAATAGGATATCGAGATCCGGCAGCGTTCCAAAGAAGAGCCCCCAGGCCATGCCTTTGCCCCCGATCTTACGACCGAGCACCAACTCGCCCACCACTCCTCCGAGCACGGCCTGTGTCACTGAATCCACAGCGGGAAGCTACGCTCAATTACCCTTTCAGCAAGAGCATCCTCACCCCCACCGCGATCAGCAAAATCGCAAATCCCTTCTGCAATTGCGGGTTCGACAAACTCCGCATCAAGTCGGTCCCAAACCACGACGCCACCGCCGCACCGAGCGCGGCCACCACCACCAGCTTCCACTGAATCAAATCCGAATTCACGGCATTGTTGATCGTTCCAGAAAGCCCGGAGACCACCACGACTGCAAGCGAGGTCGCGACCGCCGTCTTCTGCCCCATGCCGAGTGCCATCACAAAGGCCGGTACCATAATAATCCCCCCGCCCACTCCGCAAAGCGCGCCCACAAGCCCCGCAACAATTCCCACCAGCAAACCCGTGATCAACAATTTCGTCATACCGCACCCTAACGAAATTCCTCCAGAATCAAAGGCCAGACAGAATCCAACACGGCCCCAATCAATCCTGGAGTTTGAAATCACTCTGTCCCAGACTCAACCGCTACAGAATTTTGCCACTCCAATAAATAATCAAACGCACCCAAAACGTCACCTTCCCGCGCCTCGTGACACTTCAAGCACGCCTTTGTTGCCCGCAGTGGAGCAACGACACGAGTCCATCTCGTTTCCAGCTCATCATCTTCCTCCTCGAGAATCACATAATCTTTCCCTCCCTTGCGTAGCTCTGCAATCGCTTCCACTTCCCTCATCTCCAATTTCCGGTGGCTTGCTTCCCCGATACTTTCTTTCAGAGGCACCCCGCCCTGATGAAAGTACCTCTCACCATTCTCTTCGGTGGCTCCGATCAATGAGAGCTTCTCCTTGTGGAAAACCTTCCTCACGCCCTCTCCGGGAACCGTCAGCCAACCACGTCCGCCCAGAAGAGCCATTGCCTGCCGCGGGTTCACCTGGTGTCCCGCATAACGGGCACTTCGGTGCCCCACATCGCTTCGCTCCGCCTCCGAAACCGGATAGAGCTCGCGGAAGACTTGCTTGAAAGGTTGGATCAACTCCGACCGAAAACAGTGGTGCTGCCACTTGTCCCAGTCTCCTTTCTCATAGAGATCCCACGGGTGAACGATCATCACCTGATCGCTCGCTGCCACCGGGCTGAGCTTCCCGTCATAATCCGAAAGAGCCTTGCCCCCTTTCGCCAAATATCCAAAGCCCCCTTCACAACTGAAAACCAAACCCTTCAGAAAATTCGCTAATAGCGGGTGATCCACCAAGCCTTGCAACTCCGAACCCGTGAAGGCATCCCGGTGGCACATCATCTCCTCAAGCGAGAGCCGCATTCTTGAGAGCTGTTTCTTCAGAGCCGTCTTGCGTGCCGTGAACTTCTTCACCTCCGGTTTCTTCTTCAGCTTGGCAGGAACCGCCTTGAGCGCATTGTCGCCGCGCGCGACCTCGATTTGGGGCTCTCCCAAGGCATCGATCAAAAGTGTGATTGCAACATCTTCCACCTCAAGAGTCACCGAACCCGAACGCAAATCCTCCACTGCTTTAGACTCCATGGCCCACTCCAGTCTCACCGGATCGGCAAAGCCCGCCGTGCGTGCCAAGTTCTCAATCCCAATCTGCACGCATCTCTTTTCGCTGGCCTGACGCTGGGAACCAAACTGCCGGCTCTGCCGCAGAAACTCCTTCAACAAGGCATACCGCGAAGCCGCATCCTTCTCCCCGGTCGCGCCCTTCGCCAGCGGCAAAAGACCGAGCGCCCGTACCGAGTCCTGATGGCGCTTGTCCTTGATTCGCTTCACCACCGCCGTCTTGGTCACCTGCTTCAACATCGCACTCGCAAACAACTCAGCCCGCTTGTGCCCACCCGATGACGAAGCGAACTTCGCTGCCTTCAAAACGACATTCCAACGGGCCTTCTTCAGCTGGGCATACAAACGCTGGAACCAAGCCACATCGACCGCCACATCGATCAGATCCGACGATGAAAGCGGGGTGCGCTCGGCCACCTTGGCATTCCAAATATTGCGAACTTCCTCACTCACCTGCCATTGATCATCACGGGTGTGGGCATGAATCCAGCAAACCGCATCCTCAAACCCGGGCCAATCTATGAAACCCTCCACCATGGCCGCCCAGTGCGGCGCAAACATCGCCAAATCGACAAAGCGCTCCTTGGGAAGCCCGCTCTCCTTGGCCAACTTGCAAAAATCCTCCGCAGGTTCATCAGGACCGGGATGGGTCGCACGCAGGAGATCGCTAAAAATGGAATTCTTGGCATAACTCTCTTCACCATATTGATACTGGCGAACCAAATTATCGTTACCTAGCGCCACCGCAAATCGCATAAAGTACGAGATTCCTTTTACTTTTCTAATATTGGAAACAGTT
>CBFHQJ010000020.1:0-57329 GCA_965657795.1 Akkermansiaceae bacterium | reverse complement strand
AATAATGGAAACACCCAGCATGACTGCGAGGTGGATCAGAGTGACCCCTTCTCCCTTGAGTGGAGCGACCAGCCCGGCCATGCCAACCACAGCAAGCAGGTTAAAAATACAGGACCCAACCGCATTCCCCACGATAATGTCACCATGCTTTTTAAACGCGGCAACCACCGAGGTGGCCAGCTCCGGAAGCGAGGTTCCAAAGGCGAAAAGAGTCAGGCCAATGATGGCCTCCGGCACCCCGTAAAATCGCGCAATCCGTTCGCCTCCCAGAACCATTCTGTCGGCACCCACGACAAGCACCAAGGCACCGACTACGATCAAAAAGATATTGAGGAACACCCGACCCGAGCCAGCCGTCCGGGCCGCTTTGACCACTTCCGGATCAATGTCCTCACTCACGTTGGGATCTTCCTTCCGGGCCTCAACGAGACTCGTGATGACGTAAAGAATCACACCACAGAAGAGCACCCCGGCTTCAAGACGGTCGATGACTCCTCCTCTCATCATGAGCAGGAAAACCACTGTTGCCACAAGCAACACCGGCATTTCACGACGAATCACCTGACGCTGGATTGCCAGCGGGAAGATCACTGCCCCGACGCCCAAGACAAGGGCGATGTTGCAGATATTCGAGCCCACGACATTACCGATGGCCATGCCACCACTGCCATCGAGGTTTGCTTTCACACTCACCACCAACTCAGGCGCGCTGGTTCCAAACGCAACCACCGTAAGGCCCACGACAAGCGGACTGATGCCAAAACGAATGGCTAGCTCCGAAGAACCTTGCACCAACCATTCAGCCCCGTAATAGAGGAAAACGAGGCCCATCACGACCCAGCCGATATCAAGCAAATCAGGCACAACCCAAGATTGCCGCACATCCTGCGATGTCGCAAATACCAAAGGAGAGAGATTTCTACTTACCGATCTTAATCAGTTCGACATCGAATACGAGGGTGCCCGATGGAGCCCCCGGACGGGTTGGAGTCTCGCCGTAAGCAAGGTTGCCCGGAATCCAGAAGCGACGCTTTTCGCCCTCGACCATAAGCTGCACTCCTTCGGTCCAGCCTTTGATCACGCCGTTGAGCGGGAAGGAAATGGGCTCACCACGAGCGACCGAGCTATCGAACATCTTCCCATCGGTTGTCCAACCGGTGTAGTGAACAAGAACCTCATCGGTCTCAGATGGATGATTTGACCCGGAGCCTTCGGAGAGAACCTTCGAAGAAAGACCGGAATCGGTTGCCACGGCATCGGAAGGCGAAGCCGCGACATCATCGGGAGCGGGAATCGGCTCGGGTGTCTTTGGCATTTCCTTAAAATCGAGGAGTTGGAAATCGAAGATCAAATTTCCCTCCGGAGCACCCGGAGGCGGGTTTTCTCCAAATCCCAACGCGGCAGGAATCCAGAAGCGGCGCTTTTCCCCCTTGGTCATGAGCTGAAGCCCTTCGACCCATCCCTTGATCGTGACTTGATCCAGTTTGAATTGAGCGGGCTTGCCATTCATCACCGTGCTTTCAAGCAAAGTTCCATCTTCCAGCCATCCTGTAAAATGAGCGGCAACGACGTCGGAAGGTCCGGGCTTGGCGCCGCCTTCCCCGTCTTCGAGAAGTTGGGAAGCCAATCCACTCCCAGATTTTTCAGCACTTTCGGGAGCCGTGAGATCCGCAGGGGTTTCCGGAGCCTCGGGAGCAGATTCGATGGAGAACAGCTCAACATCAAAAGTAAGATTGCCGGAAGGAGCACCGGGCCGTGAAGGGGTTTCGCCATAAGCGAGTTCCGCTGGAATCCAAAAGCGACGCTTCTCACCCACCACCATCAGCTGCAAACCTTCAGTCCAACCTGCAATGACCTGATTCAGGGGAAACGAGGTCGTTTCCCCGCGTGCCACCGAACTATCGAAAAGTTTCCCATCAACCATCCACCCACTGTAGTGAACCTCCACGGTATCCCGTGCGGCAGGCTTTTTGTCTCCAGTTCCCGTCTGGAGAACTTTCGAGGCCAATCCGGATTCGGTCACTTCAGCATCAGAAGGCGCGGCGGCCACATCTTGGGGTGTTTCAGGAGTTTTGCTCATGCAGGGGCCTTAACGAACGAGCGCCATTCATACCAGAAATTTGCGCCACTTCGTAGATTCCCCCGCTTGCGCTCTAGACAAAACTCCATTCCTAACGAATTCTCCGCGCATGAAAATTTCTGTCACCGGACGTTCGGGCCGCATGGGCCAAACCGTGATGGCCGCCATCGAAGCCGATGCGGGGGCCACTTTGCAAGGCACTCACGATTCAGGCGAGGACTTGGCCGGCGCTCTCGCGGAAGCCAATGCCGTGATTGATTTCACCCTTCCGGTTCTCACCGACGAATTACTCGCCACCGCAGTTGCGAAAAAGGTCGCCCTCGTCATTGGCACCACCGGACATTCCGAAGAACAAAAGCAGGCCATCGCCGAAGCCGCCGAGACCATCCCAATCGTTTACGCCTCCAATTTCTCCACCGGAGTGAATCTCCTCTTCCACCTGACCCGGAAAGCCGCGGCCATTCTCGGCAATGAGACCTTCGATATTGAGGTCACCGAAATGCATCACCGGCATAAGGTGGACGCTCCCTCCGGAACCGCCCGCACGCTTCTCGACATTCTTAATGAAGAAACACAAACCTCATACGAGGAAGATGTCGCACACGGCCGCGAAGGCAATGTCGGGCCCCGACCTTCAAAGGAAATCGGAATGCACACCCTGCGCGGCGGTGATGTCGTGGGAGATCACACCGTGATGTTCGCCGCCGATGGCGAGCGGTTTGAACTCACCCACAAAGCCTCCTCAAGAATGACTTTTGCATCTGGAGCGGTTCGAGCCGCCCTTTGGCTCGAAGGTCGTGAAGCCGGACTTTACGACATGCAGGACGTTCTGGGATTGAAGTAGAAAGATTACGGCATGGCCTCGAGAACTGGAATTGCGCTTGGCACCAATGTTGGCAACCGGCTTGCGAATCTTCGCGAAGCCCGGGACATGCTGATTAATCTAATGCCACCTGGCACCACTTACAACCAGTCCGGCGTTTATCAGTCCGAGCCTGTCGATTGCCCTCCCGAGTCACCCGATTTCTACAACGCGGTGATCGAAATCGACTTTGTCGGCAAACCTCACGATCTCCTGAAAGCGACCCAGGGGATCGAATGGAAACTTGGACGGACGTCTTCCGCCATGCGAAACGCGCCCCGCCCCATCGATCTTGATATTCTCTACTTCGATCACTTCGTCATGGATGAGGACATTCTCACCCTGCCCCATCCTCGACTCACGGATCGTCGCTTCGTGCTGAAGCCACTCGCCGATATTCACCCCCATCTGGTTCTCCCCGGAGACGAAACTACCGTCGGTGAACACTTAAGAAAGCTCGACTCGGAGGAAACAGACCCCATTCTCATTCAAACCGCCTGGTAGCTCCATGCCCCTCTTCGAAAAAGCCGATCGTATCCGCGCCCGCAAGGGAAAGGCTCCCATTTCCGCGCTGACTGCCTACGACTACGCGACCGCACGGCTCCTCGACGAGGCCGGAGTTGACCTTCTCCTCGTCGGAGATTCATTGGGCATGGTCGTTTTGGGATTCCCTGACACCACGCATGTGACGATCGATCACATGATTCACCACACCTCGGCCGTTGCCCGTGGAGTAAAGAAGGCACTCATTCTTGGAGATCTCCCAATTCACACTTATTCGGATCCGGAGACAGCTGTCACCAATGCACGACGTCTCGTCGAAGCCGGTGCAGAGGCCGTGAAACTCGAAGGAGGAGTCCGGCAGGCCGAAAAAGTGGCTGCCATCGTTACTGACGGCATTCCAGTGGTGGGACACCTCGGTATGTTGCCTCAGCGGGTCAAAGAAGAAGGCGGCTACAAAAAAAAGGGCAAGACCGATGACGAAACCCAAGCCATTCTTGAGGGCGCTCTTGCGCTCCAGGACGCCGGAGTCTGCGCTATTGTGCTCGAAAGCGTTCTGCCCAAAGCCTCTCGCCTTCTTACCGAAAAGCTCGACGTCCCCACCATTGGCATCGGTTGTGGCGATGGAAACTGCGATGGCGAAATCGCGGTGATCACCGACGTTGTCGGATCTTACCCATGGTTCGTCCCCCCTTTTGCGACTCCTCGGGCTGATGTCGCTGGCGAAATCACCAAAGCCGTGAGAGGATACCTCGATGCTCTCGGCGGATAAAAAAGAAGCTCTCGAACGACGAATGGCTTCGCTCGGAATCGACGAGGATGATTTGGTCGAGAAATTCATTCGTGGCACCGGCAGCGGTGGCCAAAAGATCAACAAGACCTCTTCCTGCGTTTTCCTTCAATACCCGCCCGGAAATATTGAAGTCAAAGTTCAGCGCGAGCGTTCACGCGAGATGAATCGCTTTCTAGCCCGCGAGGAAATCTGCGAGAGATTGGAAGAACGAGCCGCCAAGAAGAAGATGGCTGGCAAACAAGCCCGGGAAAAAATCCGACGCCAAAAGCGCAAACAGGGCTACTTCGCCCGCAAACGAAATGTCGAAAAGAAGCGCAGGCACGGACAAAAGAAGCAAAACCGCCGCAGTCCGAGGATTCAGGATTGATTGTCCTCCGTCCTACTTCAAGATTTGCCCATGCAGACCTATCTCGACCTTCTCTCCGACGTTCTAAAAAACGGCGAGGAACGAGGTGATCGAACTGGAACCGGAACACTCAGCGTTTTTGGGCGACAGGTCCGATACGACCTTCGCGAAGGATTCCCCTGCCTCACCACCAAGAAGCTTCATCTCCGCTCAATCATTCACGAGCTGCTCTGGTTTCTCAAAGGCGATACCAACATCTCCTATCTGAAGGAAAATAAAGTCACGATCTGGGATGAATGGGCCGATGAAAACGGCGACCTCGGACCAGTTTACGGACAACAGTGGCGATCGTGGCCCAAGGAAGATGGGGCGACCGTCGATCAAATCATCAATCTCATTGAAGGATTAAAAAACAATCCTACCTCGCGCCGCCACCTCGTTTCGGCCTGGAACGTCGGCAAGGTGGATGAAATGGCTCTTCCACCCTGCCATCTTCTCTTTCAATTCTACGTCCACAATCCCGATTCCGAGCGTCCCGGTTTGAGCTGCCAACTTTACCAACGCAGCGCCGATCTTTTCTTGGGAGTCCCATTTAACATCGCCTCCTATGCCCTCCTCACCATGATGGTGGCGCAAGTTTGTGGTTACGAACCGCGCGAATTCGTACACACCTTTGGCGATCTCCACCTTTACTCGAACCATCTGGAGCAAGCCAATCTCCAACTCGGCCGGGAGCCTCTTCCACTTCCAAAAATGAAGATTAATCCGGAGGTCACGGAAATCGATCAATTCACTTTCGACGACTTTGAATTGCTCGGCTATGAGTCCCACCCCCACATCAAAGCTCCTGTTGCCGTATGATTTTAACCGCTATCGTTGCCATGACTCCCGAGCGCATTATTGGAAAAGACGGAGATCTCCCGTGGACTCTCCCAGACGACTTAAAGTTCTTCAAGCAACACACCTCGGGGCACCCCATTGTGATGGGCCGCAAGACCTTCGACTCGATTGGCCGACCGCTTCCGAAGCGACAGAACATCGTGATCACCCGCGATCCGGCCTGGCATCACGATGGCATTGAAACCATTCACCACCCCAAAGAGCTCAACGAGTTTCCGCTCATTAATCAGCAGGTTTTCATCATCGGAGGTGAGCAGATCTATCGCTTTTTTCTCCCCATCCTCAACGACATCATCATCACCCACGTGCCTGATTGCTACGAGGGCGACACCTACTTCCCCCAATACGAACACCTCTTTCCGAACTCGGAACTGATTTGGGAGCAGGAAGAATTTGTGATTAGACGACACTTCAGGTAAGGACTTAAACATCAACTAAGACATGGCAAACTCATTCGAACTCACCGGCACTTTAAAGGTTCTTCAGGACACCCAGACTTTCGCAAGCGGATTCTCCAAGCGTGAATTCGTCATCGAAGTTCCCGATGGCAAGTATCCCCAGCTCATCAAATTTGGGGCGCTTAAGGACAAAATCAGCATTCTCGATTCCGTCAGCATCGGAGACGAACTCACCGTGACCTTTGATGTTCGCGGCCGGGAATACAATGGAAACTATTACGTCGATCTCAACGCCTGGAAGATCTCCGGCGGTGGTGGTGGCGGAAACCAAGGCGGTGAGCCTCAAGATCCTCCACCGAGCTCGTTCGACAGCAGCTTCGACAGCGAGCCTGATCCAAGCGACGACGACATTCCGTTTTAGACGTAAGTGGCATCAAACTTATCAGCCCGGACCGCACGGCCCGGGTTTTTTTGTGTGATGACGTCTTCAGATTCCGGAGAGAAGCAATTGCTTCATGAGACCGTGCTCTCAATCATACCGTCTGCGACCTCGGTCTTCAATTTGTCACCAGCCTCAACATCCTGAGTCGACTTCACGATCTCCCCGTCTGATCCATAGGTCACCGAAAATCCCCTTTTAAGAATACTTCCCGGGCCAAGCGCCTGAAGTAATGAGGAAAGATTCTCGATCCGATTCTCGTGAGCTTCCAGCACATGCGTCGATGCGAGGAGAAACCCACTCTCCAGTTGCGCAATTTTTTCACCCCGTCTCTTCAACATCTCGCGCGGGTGATAACGATCCCAGTTGGCCTGATAATTCTCGATCAAGCGCTCTCGCTCTCGCACGGAATTCTCAACCACGCTCCCGAACTCCCGTCGCAATCCCTCGATCTGAAAAAGCTGGTGCTGCAGTTTCCGTTCCGGAGACTGGCTGAAGATACGCCGCTCACAGTAATCGAGTTGATCGGCAAGACGATCGAGACGCCCTTCAACCACCCGCTTGAGCCGGGACTCGAGATTCGCGAGCCGGTCCCGCAACTCAGCTTGATCGGGAACCACTAATTCCGCCGCCGCGCTGGGAGTCGGGGCCCGCAAATCCGCCACAAAGTCCGCAATCGTAAAATCAATCTCGTGGCCCACCGCGCTGATCACCGGAATGGGACAGGCCGCGATCGCCCGGGCGACAATCTCTTCGTTGAAATTCCAAAGATCTTCCAGCGAACCGCCACCACGACCCACGATCAAAACTTCTGGCTGAGGAACGTCGTTGGAGCCAACCTGACCGGCCTGCCGGATTGCACGAGCGATTCCTTTTTCCGCTCCCTTCCCCTGAACCGCAGCCGGAAAGAGCGCAATGGTGAGCCAAGGCGCACGACGAGTCAGGACATTCATCATATCCTGCAAAGCAGCGCCGGTTGCGGATGTAACGATCCCAACCACCTTTGGAAAACCAGGCAGGGAGCGCTTTCGATCACGCGAAAACAAGCCCTCTTGATCGAGCTTCTTCTTGAGAGCCTCAAACCGCGCTTGCAGATCACCAACTCCGACCGCTTGCGCTTTTTTCACAATCAACTGGGTGCTCCCTCGCGCTTCGTAAAAACTGGCCTCACCAAAAAGCTGCACTTTGGCTCCGTCCTCAATGACCTCGCTTCCTGCTCTCCTCCGAGCCCCAAACATCGCACAGGAGATTTGGGCAGACTGATCCTTGATCGAGAAATACCAGTGCCCGCTTCCTTGCTTGCGAAGATTACTAATCTCCCCCTCGACCCAAACGTCACCAATCTGGATCTCAAGAAGATTCCGAATCCGTCGGGCCAACTGTGTGACCGAGATCGCTTTGACCTCCGGCATGCTAAGAGTCTTCCTTGCTGTTCAATTCCGCGAAAACCATCTGGCCGGCACTCGTTTGCAGGGTGCTGATCACGGTGACATCCTGCGAAGTTCCGACCTTATTGATGGCATGGTTGACGACAATCATGGTGCCATCGGGCATGTAGCCCACCGCTTGGTGATCGTCTTTTCCGGCCCGAACCAGAGCAAGACGTACGGATTCACCCACAACCACCGATGGTTTCAAAGCATCTGACAGATCATTGAGGTTGATAATATCAGCCCCCTGAAGATGTGCCACTTTGGTCAAATTCTCATCGGTGGTGATGAGGCGAGCCGAGAGCAGTTTCGCAGTCTGAACCAGTCTTCCTTGAAAGGACTCGTCTTCAGCCATACCACGGGAATCCTGAATGGAGATTGGCACTGCCGGGTTTTTTTGAAGTTCGCTGAGAATTTCGAGTCCCCGCTGGCCACGCTGACGTTTGGCAGCTGCCGGGGAATTCGCCATCACCTGTAATTCATCGAGCACGAATTGGGGAACCAAAACCCGCCCGGTGAGAAAGCCCGCAGCCATTAGCGACGGAAGGCGTCCATCCATGATCACTTCAGCATCGAGAATAAGAAGTTGTCCGGATGCGGCATCTTGTCGGAAACGGACGTAAGGAATGATGAAGGAGAATTCCTCCTGATCGCTTCTGAGCGCCAAAACCGCTCCCAAGAAGGCGAAGCTCGCGTATGAGGCCACATTGAAGGCCAGTGCCAATGCTTCCGCGACTCCTTCGATTTCAATTCCAGACGCAGCGATCTCAATCAGCTCGGGAATCTGGGCCCGATTGAGCAGAAAGGCGCATAAAAGGCCGACTCCAATGCCAAAGGTGGCAGTCGAAAATCCACGTAGGGTGAAATTGCGCATCGAGCTCTCCACAAGAATGAACAAGATCGCCACCATGAGGCCTCCAAAGAGGCCAACCCAAAGAGGAACCTCAGAGGCACCAAGAACGACAGCAAAGCCGGCGAGAAGGCAGAGAATGATATAAATCACCCGGGCGACGTTGACCGATGGCTTGGAGGCTTTCATGGACGCCGGAGCTTAGTCAGCTTTGATGCGGATCTGCAAGCCTACCCGGATTCTGCTTGCTCCGGCCACTCAAGCTCGGGAGCCTCCGATCCCCCGATAAAGATATCTCCAAGATCTTTCGTTGTGATATAAAGCATGAAGCCCATCAGAAGAAGTGCAAAGCCAGCCTGAATTACTTCGAGGAAACGCGCAGGCAATGGCTTCCCCCGAACAGCTTCCAAAATAGCCATGACGATGTGCCCGCCATCCAAAACCGGGAGCGGGAGCATGTTGAGCACTGCCAGATTAACATTAAAGAGGACAAAGAAGGCCAAGACCCGAAGCCAGCCGTGTTCCTCCTGAAGGAGCAAAAATTTGGTGCGGGCAATGCCCACCGGACCGGCGAGCTGGTCCGGCCCAATATTCGAGTCAGGTGCTGTAATAATCTTGATCGTCAACCACATCGTACGGAGACTGTCTCCAATTTGCTCCCACGGGTTGGGATTCGTGATCTCGGTTTCTACCATTGCCTTTCGATCCCAGGAAATTCCAAGCAGGGGCTTCTGGTAGTCATCACCCTTTGGCTTGAGTGGAGTCATTGTCAGCTCCATGACTTCCTCGCCCCTTTTGACCGTCAAGGTCGCAGTCTTGAAATCGTTTTTCTTGATGAGTTGGCTAACATGGTAAGTTCCAAAAACATCCACCCCATCTACTTTTAAAACTTGATCGCCAACTTCCAGACCAGCCCGCTCGGCAGGACTCTCTCCCTTACCTTTGAGCAAACTCCCAACGACAGCCGGACCTGCAGGCATGAGACCCGGATCAGGAAGAGCTCTCCTTTGAAAAATTCCTGTCTCGTGAATGTCAAACTTCGTGGTCACAACCATGACCTTACCGTCACGCTCGATTTCAAAGTCGATGGTATCACCACGGGTCAACATGGTGCGCGTGCGAATGTCCTCATTTAGCTTTCCGACAAAGCCGTCAACCGGCTCGCCATCGACCTTTAAAATCTTGTCGCCAGGGAACAAGAGTCCTTCAGCCGGACTTTCCTCGATGACACCGCCAACGAGGTTCGACTTGATCGAATCGATCGGCTTGCCCAATCCCCAAACCAAAAATCCGGCCACCACAGCCAGGAGAAGACTGAAAAGTGGACCGGCAAAGGCCACAATAATTTTGTCGAGCGGAGAAACCGGGGGAAGTTTGTCCTTATCCAGATTTTCCCCCTCGATGGACTCCATGGCTGCCATCTGCGGAAGCGCTACAAATCCACCGGCGGGAATCCAGCCCAGTCCATATTGAACACCGTTGATGGTCTTTTTCCAGATGGGCTTGCCAAACCAGATCTGAAATCGATCCACTTGAAGACCTCGCCAGCGCGCTGCCAGAAAATGCCCCAGCTCGTGGACAAAGATCATGATGTTGAACAACCCGATCACGATGATCACGAGTAAGAGTCCGTATAAAAAATCAGTCATAGAATTTCGGTCCGTGAAACTAGCCCACACTTTTGATGAGGGCCAGTGGCATTTCCTGAATAAGAAAACGTCGTAAATGGGGTTTTTGGTCTAAACCAAACGCACGCTCTGTTTTTTGCTCAGACGGAGGATCTGGCCTGACTCCGCCTCAAACCCGGCCATGGGATCGGTAAGTTTTTCTCCATCCAGCTGAACTGCGCCAGTCGTGATGAATTGCTTTCGCACCTCGCCGTTCGATTTCTCAAGGCTGAAAGCTTCTTTGAAAACCTGGCTCACGACTTGCAGCACGTTACCGGAAAGATCGGCAGCGGCCATTTCGGGGAGATCGGCAGCATTGAGATCGCGCTTCGAGAAACGGGTTTCCCAGTCATCGCGAGCGGCCTTTCCTTCCTCCTCGCTGTGGTAGCGGGCGACAATTCGGCGGGCCAATTCCTTTTTGGCTTCCATCGGGTGAATCGATTCATCCCGGGCATCGCCCAGAAGGAGCAGGTAGTAGCGATCCATCAAATCGTCGCTGATACTCATTAGTTTTCCGAACATCTCGTTCGGTGGCTCACTGACTCCCACATAATTGTGGGCGCTCTTGGACATCTTCTTAACGCCATCAAGTCCTTCCAGAAGCGGCATGCAGATGACGGATTGCTGGGCTTGCCCTTCCTCCTTCTGGAGGTCACGGCCAACGAGCATGTTAAAAAGCTGATCGGTTCCGCCGATTTCGACATCAGATTTAAGCTCGACCGAATCCCAGCCCTGCATGATGGGATACTGGATCTCGTGAAGGCGAACCTCGGTCCCCTTGGAAACCCGCTCCTTGAAGTCCTCTCGCTGAAGCATCTGCTGGAGTGTGACCCGTGCGTTCAGCTTGAGAACGTCTTCGTAAGTCATCTTCCGGAACCAATCGCCATTAAAAATGATCTCCGTTTTCTCACGATCGAGAACCTTGAAGGCCTGGTCGGTGTAAGTTTCGGCATTCGAGAGAACCTCTTCTCGAGTAAGCGGCGGACGCGCGGTGCTTCGCCCCGTCGGATCCCCAACGGTTGCCGTGAAATCCCCGATCAAAAGAACCGCCTGGTGGCCCATTTCCTGGAACTGGCGGAGTTTCTCGAGCGGAACGGTGTGTCCCAGGTGAATATCCGGAGCGGTGGGGTCCACTCCGAACTTGATCCGCAACGGGCGTCCCTCTTTGAGTTTTTCGTCGAGTTCCTTCTCGGAAATCACCTTGGAAGTGCCGCCCACGATTTGGGACAGGGCCGGATGTGCTGCTTCGCTCATGTGGACGCGAGTCAAGCGGGACCGGACGGGGAATTCAAGTGCTCTGGGCGACAAAAAGCAAATGCCGCTCCCCGTGAGAAGAGCGGCATTCTAAAAAAATGGGGCGACCGACGGGACTCGAACCCGCGACAACCTGAATCACAATCAGGGGCTCTACCAACTGAGCTACGGCCACCAACTTGGCTGGGCGGGAGACTAAAAAAGAAACTTACGAAAGCAAGCGGAGATTTTCAAAAATCTCAGACCCCGACCGGGTGCCACGTCGTCTTGATCTCCTGGAAGTCGAGAATGTGATACGGACTCTGCGCCAAAACTGCATCAGCTTGCAGGGAAACCCGCTTCAAATTCTCAACAGCCTCTAATTCAGCTTCTTTTTTCTCCCCCGCATCATCCGAACAAAGAAGAAGGGCATTCACATCCATGTGTCGGGCAAACTCCGGCACTAACTCAGCACGCTGGCCGGTAAGAATATTGACCACTCCGCCCGGGACGTCCGAGGTTGCAAGGACTTCTGCGAAAGAGATCGCAGAAAGGGAATTACCGGAAACCAGAATAACCGAAGCATTGCCGCCAACCAGAACCGGAGCCAAAACCGAAACCAAACCAGCCAACGATCCATCCGCAGGAGCCACCACGGCCACGACTCCCGAGGGTTCGGGGACTGAAAAGTTGAAGTGGGACGAGCTCACCGGATTCACCGATGAAAACAACTGCTGATACTTATCACTCCATCCGGCATAGTGAACCAGAAGATCGATTGCCGAAGCGACATCCTCCCGCGCGGACTTCGGACTGACTCCCAGCGAAGTCATCTCCTTGATAAATTGATCTACGCGACCATCGAGCACCTCAGCAATACGATAGAGAATTTGGCCCTTGAGATAGGCGCTCGCAGCCGCCCAACCGCCACCCGCCTTGCGGGCGGCAACAACCGAATTCCGGAAGTCTTTTCGGCTCGCCCGGGACGCATTGGCAAGAAACTCACCCTTCGGTCCAGTCACCTCGAGGATCCGTCCGGATTCGGTGCGCGGAAACTTTCCGCCTATGAAAAGTTTATAGGTCTTAGGAATGCCAAGATTGCTCATAATAAAATTTGTTACGCGTTAGAGGCTGAGTTGACAGTAAGCGGCCAGCCCCTGGAGACCCCCTTCTCTTCCAATTCCACTCTCCTTGTATCCGCCAAAAGGTGAGGTCGGATCAAACTTGTTGAAGGTATTGGCCCAAACAACCCCGGCATTCAAACCCGTGGTCATTTTGAAAATCTTGGAACCTTTGTCGGTCCAAACTCCCCCGCTCAGACCATATGGAGTGTTGTTTGCCTTGGTAAGCGCCTCCTGTGGGGTCCGGAAAGTCTGAATAGCCAGCACCGGCCCGAAGATTTCCTCCTGAACGATGCGATGACTCTGCGCGCACTCCGTGAACAAGGTTGGCTTAAACCAATTTCCCTTCCGGGGGACTCCGCCGGAGGGTTGCCACATACAAGCGCCCTCTTCCTTGCCTGCTTTCACCAAGCTCCTGATCCGTTCCAATTGCTCGGTGGAATTGATGGCTCCGATGTCGGTGTTCTTATCGAGCGGATTTCCAACCACGAGAGTCTCGATTCGCTTCTGGAGCTTCTTGATCACCTGACTCGCAACACTTTCCTGCACGAAGAGGCGTGAACCGGCGCAGCAAACGTGGCCCTGATTGAAGAATATTCCGTTCACGATGCCCTCGACCGCTTCATTAATTGGCGCGTCTTCGAAAACGATATTGGCTGCTTTACCCCCTAGTTCGAGAGTGAAGCGTTTACCCGTTCCCGCGACCGAATGGCGAATCGCCTTACCGACAGCAGTCGATCCCGTGAAGGCAATTTTATCGACATCGGGATGTTCGACCAAGGCCTGTCCCGTTTTGCCCGCACCAGTGACAATATTCACAACGCCGGCAGGAAGTCCGGAATCCTCGATGAGCTCGGCGAGTTTGAGAGCGGTGAGCGGAGTGGTCTCGGCCGGTTTCAGAACTACGGTATTTCCGCAGGCCAGAGCCGGGGCAATTTTCCAGGCTGCCATCAAAAGAGGAAAATTCCAGGGGATGACCTGCCCCACAACCCCGATGGAATCGACACTGGCACCAGGAAAGGCGTAGTTCAGCTTATCGGCCCAACCGGCATGGTAAAAGAAGTGAGCAGCAGCCAGAGGCACATCGACGTCACGGCTTTCACGAATCGGCTTGCCGCCATCCATCGTCTCAATCACGGCAAATTCACGAGCACGTTCCTGGATGAGACGGGCAATTCGGAAAAGATACTTTCCGCGCTCCGCTGCCGGCATTTTGGACCAAACATCATCGTAAGCTTTTCGAGCAGCCTTGACCGCTTGGTTCACTTCCTTCTTTCCAGCCAAGCCAACTCTGGAAAGGGTCTCTCCGGTTGCCGGATTGGTCGTTTGGAATTGCTTTGGAGCCTTAACCCACTTCCCTCCGATATAGAGGTCATAGGACTTCTTGATCTCGAAGTGGTCGGTGGATTCCGGGGCGGGCGCGAAGCCTCCCGAAAGAAAATCATGGGCACTCATCTTGTTAGTCCTGGGTAAAATAGTCTCCGCTCTGATAGCGACCGGTCTCTTGCTTCCGGATCTGCATCAAAAGATCATTGGTGAGAGAGCTGGCTCCAAAACGGAACCACTCATTTGTCAGCCACTTTGGTCCTAGCACCTCGCGAACCATTACAAGGTATTGCAGGGCAAGTTTGGCGTTTGAAATCCCTCCGGCGGGCTTCATGCCAACCATGCGACCTGTCCTTTCGTAAAATTCCTCAATGGCCTGGAGCATTACCAGAGTGACCGGAAGAGTGGCCGCGATGGGCACCTTGCCGGTTGAGGTTTTGATAAAATCAGCTCCAGCGGCCATCGACATGTCGCTGGCATAGCGGACGTTATCGTATGTTGTGAGTTCACCGGTTTCGAGAATGACCTTCAGATGGGCACTCCCACAGGCTTCCTTGCAGGCCGCCACCTCGTCAGAAATCGCGCGATACTCGCCCTGGAGAAATTGCCCGCGTGAGATCACCATATCGATCTCGTCGGCCCCGTCACCAACCGCGTAGCGGACTTCAGCGAGGCGTTCCTTGAGGCGCATTTGGCCACTCGGAAACTGGGTTGCGACTGCCGCAACCTTTACCTTGCTCCCTTGCACCGCATCGGCTGCGGTCTTGACCATTCGGGGATAAACGCAAACGGCAGCTGCCGGTCCAATTGAAGGATCCTGCGGAAGTGGACGCATGGCCTTCTGACACATTTGGCGAACCTTTCCGACCGAGTCGGCTCCTTCCAGAGTGGTGACATCGAGCATCGACACCGCAAGCTTCAAAGCGGACATCTTGGTCTCCTTCTTCAAGCTCCGGGCACAAAAGCGCTGAGCCCGTTCTTCGACACCAACCTGGTCGATCGTGGGCGAATCCCGTCGGGCGGGAAAAGGTAAAGCCTCGCATTTCACGGGGAAGACCCTAGTTCGGCCCCTGCCAGAGGGCAAGATCGACCAAGCGAAAACCTTGAAACGAGGTCTGCCCCCATAGATCGATCAACCGAAAGAGGAACTTGGGCTCTTGGGTATCTTGCTCGATCATATTCAGTTTACCTTTTCCGGTGATCGCTCCGCCAACGGGCAGACGGTTCTCAGCGGTCAAAGTTGTCGAACTTTGACTTTGTAGCCCGCCGGATTGCGCTCGGCGCTTTCTTATCAGTCAGGATTGACGTTTTTTTGTCCCTCGGTCTTTAAAGATGGAAATGTGAGGCCACCATACCACGACTGTTTTCAGGTCAAAAAGTGGGGACAAACAGCTTCACCTAAAAAGGCATTGCTCGTTGATCGCTCGTTCTCACTTCATTTGGGTGCATTTTAAGAGCAACAGAACTTTTTGCCAAAAACGGGCATTTCACCCTAAACCCTTCATTTCTAAAAAGTACCGGCGATGGGAATCGAACCCATACTTCCGAAGAAACGCGATTTTGAATCGCGCGCGTCTACCAATTCCGCCACGCCGGCCTGTTATTGCTGAAAGCGGGCGGAGTCTTCAAATTTCACCCCGCTCTGTCAAGTCCCTCGCAACCCGATTTTACTAAAAACCGACAATCGTGATCTTCCCCTCACGACACTTCGATTCAATTTCCTCCAATCCCAGAAATAAAGTCTTACCTGCTTCCACCGCAATTATTCTGACACCGGCTTCCCGGCAACTCTCGATCGTTTTCGGTCCAATCACCGGGACATCAAAGCGCATATCCTGATCTGGCTTGGAAACTTTAACCAAAGTGATGTCCTTCCCATTCCCCAACTTGCCTCCCCGCTTGATACACTCATCGGTTCCTTCAAAGGCCTCAACGGCAAGCACCGTTCCCCGTCTCACCACGATACTCTGGCCGATATCGAGAGCACTGGTCTGCTTTACGATCTTGCATCCAAAGCGAATATCCTCCCAATCACGCTCCCCGGGCGCGGGGCCGTGAAGATGACCTTCGCTTGCCATCTGGTCCTCCAGAAAGGTCGTCGCCGGTAATAAGTTGATGCCATCCTTTGCCAATTCATCAGCAATCGCTCCAAACAAGGACTCGGCATTTCTCTCTTTGACTGAATGAAGAACCTTCAAGGTCCGGAGATCCGGCCAGAGATCGAATAAATTTCGGGGCGCGATCTGCCCCACCATGATCGCTTCGGTCGCGCCCTGTTTGCGGAAAAACTTAATCAATCCTCCAAGTTGACCAACCCGGAACCACTTGATTTCGTCAGCCATTTCCTCGAGCACCGGCTTGGTCTCCCCTTTGAAAGCAGCCACGATGATCCGGACTCCCTCCCTTCGCGCAGCCCGAATGAAGGTTTCCGGATAAATCCCATTGCCTGCAATGACTCCAATCGTCCTCTCTCCGCTGCTCACGCCGAAAATCTTCCTTTCCCCATCGTCAAAGTTCAAACTTCAAATTGCACGATCTCCGCGGAAGCCCTAAGCTTCCGCATGAGCAATTTTGAACTGATCCTGGCAACTATCGCCGTCATCGCGCTTCTCATCGTCGGTGTCATTTTTATTAACTTTTTTGGACTCTGGATCCAGGCCAAGGCCGCAGGAGCGCCGGTAAGCCTTCTCAACCTGATTATGATGAGGTTCAGAAAGGTTCACCCCGGCACGATCGTGAATAGTCGAATCACCGCAGCCAAGGCCGGACTCAATTACACGACTGATCAGCTCGAAGCCCACTATCTTGCCGGTGGCGACATCATCAATGTGGTCCTCGCTCTCGTTGCTGCGGACAAAGCCGGGATCGCGCTGTCCTTTGACAAAGCCTGCGCCATCGATCTCGCCACCAAAGATACCGGAAAAACAGTCCTCGAAGCGGTCCGTACGTCCATTAATCCCAAGGTCATCGATTGTCCGAACCCCAGCGCCGGAATCACGAAAATCACGGCGGTCGCAAAAGATGGCATTGGCGTCAATGTCAGAGCGCGGGTGACGGTGCGTACAAACCTCGATCGATTCGTTGGCGGTGCCACCGAAGAGACCATCATCGCCCGGGTTGGTGAAGGCATCGTGACCTCGGTTGGATCTGCAGCTTCCTACAAGACAGTGCTTGAAAACCCCGATTCAATCTCACGCCTCGTTCTCGAAAAAGGGGTCGATGCCGCCACGGCATTCTCTATTCTCTCCATCGATATTGCCGACGTTGACGTGGCCGACAACGTAGGAGCTCGACTGCAAACCGAGCAAGCTGAAGCCGACAAGCAGGTTGCCCAAGCGAAGGCTGAAATGCGGCGCGCCGCAGCGGTGGCATCCGAACAAGAGATGGCCGCACGAACCCAGGAAATGCGCGCAAAGGTGGTCGAAGCCGAAGCAACCGTGCCTCTCGCAATCGCCGACGCATTCCGCAACGGAAACCTCGGCGTCATGGACTTTGCAAAATACCAAAACGTAATCGCCGACACCAAGATGCGCGATTCGATTGGCGAGGAAAGCTCAACTGAACCTGAAGACGAACAGAGCTAAATGACACTGGCTTCAAACATCTTCGATCTTCTCGACCCACAGGCTATTTTCATCCTGTTGGCAGTCATTATCGCTGCCATCAAAGCCTTTTTTGAGCAGAAGAAAAACGATCCGCCCGAAGAATCGATTGGAGAAGAAACCGGGTTTGATCCCTATCAAGCTTATGAAGAGGAACTCGCCAGACAGCGAAGGGATCTTAAAATAGAGATGCCCTCTCCCTCCACCCCCCCTCCTCTTACCGGCTTTTCTCCGGCTCCACCGCTTACGCCGGCTCCGGTTCGGCCAAAGCTCAGCGAGGCTGAGCAGAGAGCCTTGTCCAATCTGAATCTACAAACGAGACGGCCAACGAAACGGTCAAAAGATTCCACCAGAGCCCGTGTTTACCGGCACCTCTCGAGTCCAACCGCAGCACGCGAAGCTCTTCTTTTGGCAGAGGTTCTAGGACCTCCAAAAGCGCTACAAGATGATCGTTAGCTTTGGCTTCCTGATTCGACTTGCAGGCCTCCTCGCCCTGGGCTTAAGCCTCAAGGCGGATACCACGGCCCTGATTGATGCTGAGTTAAAAAAAACGTGGCCTAAAAACGGCACCATCAACATCGTCTTTCACGGGCATAGTGTTCCCTCGGGGTATCATCGTACTCCACGGGTCAAGCCCTTCGAGTCTTACCCTCATCTCTTCAGGTCAGCTTTGGCGGAGCGATATCCGACTGCCGTTTTCAATGTCATCACCACCGCGATTGGTGGCGAGAACTCGTTACAAGGTGCAGCACGTTTCAAGAAGGATGTCCTCCCTCACCGTCCCGACCTCATCCTGGTCGACTATGCTTTGAACGATCGCAGACTGCCGGTCGAGGTCGTTGAAAAATCATGGCGAAGCATGATTCAGGACGCAAAGGCTTCCAACGTTCCTCTCATTCTCATCACTCCCACCGGAGCGACCAATGCAGACTTTTCAAACGATGCAGACCCTCTGGCGGTTCGGGCCGAATTACTTCGGAAGCTAGCCCGGGAAACAGACGTGATGTTGGCCGACGTATCGTCCGCATGGCGTGCCGCAATCAATTCCGGCACACCTCAGAAAGATCTGCTCAGCCAGAGCAATCACCCCAACCTCGCCGGGCATCAGTTGGCATCTTCGGTCATCACCCAGACTTTCATTGCAGGCATCGACGGCTCGGTCATTTTGAGGGGTGATCAATTTCCGAGAGAGGGCAAGACTCAAACCTTTACCACCGCTGACCAAGGACTCTCTTTTAAAACATCCAATACCTTTGGAGGAAGACATGACATCGTTGGGGACAGCGGCGGAAATGAATCAGAGAAGCTCGCCTGGAATGGCGAAGAGAGCCTGAAGATCCAAATTGCGCCATCATCCGAATTGAAGGGGTTTGGACTCCGCTGGACTCGCGCCAAAATCCTCATCACGGGCTTCGCTGAAAACCCTTCAGCGATCATCTCAGCAGTCGGGAAAAAACCGGAATGGGACAATAAAAGTAAGACACTGAAGGTTACCGCGCCTTGGGATCAAGGAAATGGCCAAACCGTCAGATTTCTCAATCCTGCCGCGAGCAAGGGAAGAGCTCTCTCGTTTCGATTCTCGGGTGACTCTCCCGGATGGAAAGTAAGCTTCACTGATTTTCACTATCAGCCGAGCAAATAACGCAACCTCAACTCACGGGCTCTCGATGATCACTTTGACCCGGAAAAATCGGGCTTGATCTTCAGCAACCCCATGAAGATGAAATTCCTCAATTACGTTGCTTCCTTCAAGTCTTTGGGTAGCTCTCATTACTGATTCAGTTGACCACGATTGCAAATTAACCGAGGCCTCGACTTCAATTCGGGCATTATCCGCACTAAGCTTCCGGCTCACTTCAAAGCGTCCACGTTCATTCAGCACGGAAGCAACAATCGCGTATTCCAGCGGATCGGAACCGGCTTGATAAACGAAACGATCTCCCTCTCCGGGAGTCCCATTCACCACCGAGCTTGGGCGCCAAGATTCAGGTAATCCAAGAGAGCCTCCACGATAAGTCAGGCTCCTCCCTTCACCATCAGCGCTCTGCGGCCATGCCCCCGCATCGTCATAGGTCACTGTCCAGAGGACTTGGCCATCCATGGTCTCCAAAGAAAACTCATCACCTCCGTTTCCGAGAGCTCCGTCGTAAACGCCAGCAAACGCCAACCCGGGATAGGCTACAGCAAAGGCACCCGCATCTCGAACCAGCAACAAACTTTCGCCAGGACCTAACCTACTTATACCAGACTCCCCAAACGAAAAAGTAATCCCCCCGGCAATTCGGAGGTCATTCAATGAATGCGAAATCGCACCTTCATTCGTGAGCTCCAGAAACTCCGCACCTCCGACCGGAGGATGATACATCATTTCACTGACTCCCAAATCCTGGCTTCTCCCGCGTGGTTGGAAGAGCGCTTCGGCAATTGGCGACCATTCACCTTGGTTTAAGACGCGGGCTTTCACCAAAATCCCTCCATCGACCACGATGGGCTCACTGGTGGTCGTTTCCTTGATTCCCAGAAGTTCAAGATCGAATCCCATATCGGAAGATCTCGGCGTCCCCTGATGAACTTCCAGAGCAAGAATGTTGTCTCCCTCAACAAGATTCTCAGCCGGGATTTCGAATTCAAGAAAGGCCCCTTCATTTGTGGTCGTGTTGGCGAAGGTGGAGTAAGCGATATTGCCTGTTTCGTCGAATCCCGACCTAATCAATTCGCTCCCGTTCAGATAAACGACTACGCCGTCATCGCGGAACATTCTCAGTGTAAGCCCATCAATTTCATCCGCCCCGCTCACTTGAAAGCTGCGGCGAAAGTAGGTCGTGGGATACTTAAAATTAGTGTCGTCACCAAAACCCACGACAGTTGAAAGCGTCCTCCCTGTGATAGAGCCATACCCCAAAGGCGCCGGCCCCGTCCCCCAAAGATCATCATCAAAATCAGGGTGTTTCCAATTCTGTGAACCAAATCCCGGAGAGCCTTCCACGATAGAGCTGCCACCCAGATCTTGGCCGGTGTCGCGAAATTGCCACGAGCTCCCCAGACCGATCAATGCCACCTCTTCCGTGACACTGCCAAAGGCCTCTGCAACCGCCGAAACTCCCCCACCCTGCAAGCGGGGGTCGGTGCCATCAGTCGTGTAGTAGATGGTCTCCCCATCGCCAATACTCCCGAAGGTCACTTCCGTTCCCAGCAACACTTCCCCTCCATCTGAAGGAAGTAACATGGGCGCGCCCACGTTGGGAAAGAGGTTTTGTGATCTCAGCTGATTCACCAGCGTTGAACCGCGTGAAGGCAGGTAGTTGTTTCGAATATTGGTGACTTCCGTCAGCCAATCGTTCCGGTCATAGGGATCAGTCGGACGATGCAGATCCCCCCAACGAGCAGACTCCGCAACAATCGCCTGATCGAGGATCGCTTGATAATTATCAATTAAAGGATTCGTGTTTGTTGGAGTCAGCGCACCATCCCCAAAGAGGTGGCGATAGGCTCGGTCCGCAAATAGAATGCGATACTCGGCATTACTTCGCAGAGCCTGATGGATCTCCAAACAGGTATCGGAAACATTCTGGGTCGTTGAATTTCGACTGACGGATAAGAGCGACTCCTCTCCATCCCAACAGTAAAAGCGAAACGGTCCGTCGATGGCCCGATTGCGCATTGCGTATACGTTGTTATCCACCCAATCCTGGTTCCCGATGAAGAAATTCACGAGGAGATAGTCTACAAAATTTTCAAGATCGAGACGCTCCTGAATCTGGGCGTAAGTCGCTGTATTTTGTGGATTTCCCCTTATCAGGGAAATCAACCCGGTCCACCCGGTGTTGTCGCCGGCCGCCACTTGATGCCCAACCCCACGACGCCACTTGATGACATCGTAGTCCTCATCATCACCACCCAAGTGACCGGCGGCCAGAAACTCATCCGGCCTTTCAACTGGATTGTAAAGTCCCCAGTAATGTCCGTTGATATAGAGATGCACAAAGGTGCCTGGAACATAATCCTGCCCGGTGGATGCTTGCAGATCCCGGGCAAACTGATCGCGAAAATACGTTGTTCGCGGCAATGAGTTCCCGCTTCCCGACAAAGCACGCCACGGACTGGTCCAGGCCTTCCCGTTTCCAGACCGCAGAATCAAACGGTCAAATTCACCGACTGGAGCATTATCAAACAAAGGAGCATCAAAGTTCGCGTCACCGTATTCCGACCGAAAGTAGAGGCGAAACGACTTCTTCAACATCTCCGGAAATCTGTTCCATCCTCCATGCATTCTTAGCCCGCAATTCGCCTGGCGACTCTCTCCCGTTCTCGGGTCCATATACTCAATGGAAGCCAGACGTTCCCATAAGCGTCCACGTTGGGAAGCATTGATGTGGAGGCCATCAACCGGGTCGAAGAGCTCATTGGAATCGACCACCAGAGAGAGCGTCGGAATAGCTTGCAGCGAATCTTCAAAAGTAAAACTGACTCCATCGGAATCGGTTAAAGGAAGGCGGGCGAGAACTCCGTTGTTGAAACCATACTTGGAAAGGGCTCTCACCGGGTTTGCTTGAACGCCGACGTTAAGATTGGGGATCCAGGCCGAGGGAAAGTTTACCGGAGAATCAGACTGGGAGGACACTTGGCTCGAAAAAAGGTAAGTGACGGTATCGATATCAGTGGGCTCAAACCCTTCCTTGAACCCTTGGGCTCTTAAGATCGTGGTCGTGGCAATCGAGATGGGGCCGCTATAAAGTAGGGCTTCCGGATTACCGGCCCCAGGCTCCGAACCATCGAGAGTATAGTAAATTTTAGCATCCGGGGTTTCTGAGGAGATCGCAACAGATTGAGCGGTAGAATAGAATCCTCTCGGCACACTAAATCGGGTATCTGCCACAAAGCCTTGCACAATTTCACTGGCGCTGGCCTCACCCGGACTGGGATCTAAAAAGTAACGATAGTCATCACCAAACGGTCCAAACGAAACATCACTGCGCTGCCTGGGATAGGTAATCAACTGTAAAGTCTCTGCGAGTGGATTTCGAAAATGGACCAAACTACCTGCAGATCGATCCAAGGCAAATCCCGTCGCTAAAACTCCATCACGGGAAAGTTCGGATGCATCGACCACAAGGTATTCTCCCGCGCCCAAAGACCAGCTAGGAAAGGTGAACGCGGAAACCGGGTCTTCCTGGTCGCTCAATTGGTAGCCAGCCAGATCAATGGCATTGGGATTGGGGTTCCATATTTCAATCCAGTCCGGTGACGCACCATCACTCCGGATCAGAGTGTCGTTATTCGATGCCATAAACTCGGAGATTCGCGGCTCCAGGGGAATTCCATCGACAATAACCGCCAACGATTGGGAAACCGTTCCAAGCTCGCTCGTGGCAATGAGCTGATACACCGAACTTGCGACTGGAGCGACTACCCTCCGGCCATTGAGTTCCACCCCACCGTCACCAACCAATATGACCTCGGCAGCATCCCCGGTCTGCCAGGACAAAGTAACAGACTGACCGGTCACGATCGATTGATGGCTCACCGTGAAGGAACGAATCTCGGTCTGTGGAGGCTCCCCGCTGAAGATCCGGACTTCACCAAGATGGATCACATAGATCCCGGAACCGGGATTGGTGTCACCGTCTTCCAACCCGATCCTGATTGTGCGGGCATTTATTCCCGGAGGGATTTCAATGACAGTTGTTCCGCCAACCCCGGGATCTTCTATTTCCTCCTCAAACACCGAGTCACCTTCTTCATCGACAAGTCGAAGAATGGTTCCACTCATTCGACCGCCACAACAATCACCTCGCATCTGCAATTCGACCCTGGAAATGGGATGAGCATCTTCAAATTTCAGCTGCCAGGCATTGTTCGGAGTGATCGAGTCTGTGTGTGAGAAGGTTCCCGAATCTCCATCAATAGCCTCAGCTGCAGGAAAAAGCCCCCCCTGCCACTCCGTTGTTTGCGAGGCTGTCCCGAGATCTGTAATCTCAATGACCTGGCCAAAGGCAACGCAAGCGAGCGAGAACATCGCGAGGATCCATGTTTTAAAAATCTCCATAAATGTGTTTTCCAAACCTACTATCAGCCCAATCTGGGGAAAGGAGTAAAATCCATCCGGAAAAAGTGAGCCCAATCTGACATTAACTACCGAACAGCGCGATCCACCTCCCGAAGACAGCATTCTTTTCGATATGACCACTTTTAACAGACTCCGGTTCCTCCTCTTTTTCGCCCTCTCAGTATTCACCGCTTCCGCTACTCCCAACCGGGGACTTTGGTTCTGGGGAAGCACTTCCATTCCGGATGGAATCGGTGGCACCACCTCCAGCCCTTATGGCTCAAATCTAGTTGTTGGCAACGATGCTCTCGAGCGCGACTGCCTCGCCTTCTTTAAACTTCATCACGTCAAACGCATCTATGGGAGCTACGGCAATCGCCCCGTTTCGGAACAAGCCACCATTGGTAAATGGAATGAAAGACTCGATTGTCTCCGATTTGACTCCCAAGTGCTAATCGCCGGCTCACTCGTCTCTCCGGCGGATCATGCCTACTACCTCACGAACAAGCTCCCGCAGAACCGAGCAAATGACAGTTCCAGTCCAAACCAAGGGAAAACAAGGCTTTTGGATGATTGAAAGGATTAAAGATTAGCAAAACGACTCCAACCTGACCTTCTCGACCTAACAGAGATCAATCTCTCAGTAGTTGACTATCAGACAAGCCATCCTAGCATTTGAAATCGACGCTTTTACTCCATTTCCAAGCACTCAATGGAGCATGATTCTCTCGATTAAACCTGAGGGATCGGGGGAGGTATGTCCGGAGTCAGTCAATCGTTTTTTCAAGACCTACATCGGCGCGGTTCAATCCTTCATCCAATCCATGGGAATTAGCCGGCAGGACGCGGAAGACATTGCGCAAGAAATCTTTAGCTCAATCCATCATTCGGATCAGTATTTGCGTCTTCAGCCCGATAAAGGGCGCATGAGAGCTTAATTTAAAGTGGTCGCAAAAAAACGGGTCCTACAATTCTACCGTAAAAATACCTGTCAGAAACGCGGCGGAAAGCAGCGTGATCTTTCGCTCGATGACTTTGTCCTCCCGGACTACTCTGCAGATCCGGACCGGGACTTCGATCGGCGGTGGACCTATCGCCTTCTCGAGCTGACCAAAAACCAACTTGAACATGAATACGCTGAACGAGGGCGGAAAGACTGGTTCGATGCTCTTTTCCCCTCGATCACCTCGGACGAGGGGGCTGTTTCATATCTGGAGATTGCAAAAAAAATAAACTCCACAGAGGGTGCCGTGAAGGTCGCAAGTCATCGAATGCGTCAGAAGTATCGCGATGTCCTCCGCTCGCAAGTCGCAAAAACCGTGGCGTCGGAAGCCGAAGTTGACGAAGAACTCCAGACACTTTTCAAAGTTTTAAGTGGAGAATGATGGCAGAACCTCCCGACCAACTAGATCCAGGCAAGCTCTTGAAGCTTGGTTTCAGCGACACCAATCTCGCTGCTCCTTTCAAATCCGAGCGCACTGCCTGGAACCCTCCCCAACCCGAGACCATTAACAAGGAGATTGAGGGCTACGAAATCCTGGACTTCATTGGGCGAGGTGGCATGGCAGCCGTGTATCGGGCAAAGGATTCCGATGGCCAAAGTGTGGCGATCAAGATTCTTCCACAAGACCTTTCTTCGAACCCGGTCCACTTTAAACGCTTCCAATCAGAAATCGATATTCTGAGCTCACTTGACCACCCGAATCTGGTCAAGGTTCACAGGGCTGGATCAACTCCCTCCGGCCTCCCTTACTATGTCATGGAGGAGATGAAAGGTGGCGACCTTGCGTCCATAGGCAGGGTTCCTCTAGAATCATGTCTCAAATACATGACGCAAATTTGCGAAAGTCTGGCATACCTCCACGAAGCCGGCTTGCTTCACCGGGACCTCAAACCTTCAAACCTCCTTCTTAGCGAGGATCTTGAGACCGTTAAAATCGCCGACTTTGGACTAGCAAGATCACTCAAGTCTGATCCTACCGACATCTCCCTCACCAGAACCGGGACGCAGGTTGGCACACTTCATTTTGTTGCTCCCGAATTTCTGAAAGATCCTGATAAACTTAGCATCAAAAGCGACCTTTATAGTGCCGCCGTGGTCTTCTTTCAGCTCCTCACCAATCGCCTCCCGGTCGGGCACTACGATCT
The DNA here is from genome assembly GCA_965657795.1 of Akkermansiaceae bacterium. Taxonomy (GTDB): domain Bacteria; phylum Verrucomicrobiota; class Verrucomicrobiia; order Verrucomicrobiales; family Akkermansiaceae; genus SW10. Next base: position 31,587 of record CBFHQJ010000020.1, on the reverse strand, counting down.
AGTTGCCGAGATCCCGGAAGTCACCTCCAAGGGCGAGCTCTTTTTCAATCGCGCCTTGAGTTCCGATGTTGAGCAGCGATTCGCTTCAGCGAAGGAATTTCACGATGCGATGCTGAGGGCTTTCCCCCTGAATGCAATCTACACTCGACGCATGCTACTGGCAGGAGGTACTCTCGTGGCTCTGGGCGGAGGAGGGGCCGCCTATTGGTCCTGGAGACAGAAAAAAGACCCGGATCCAACCCCAGCTATCCCGACGACTTCGACGTCGCCCGAATTCGAAATCTCGATTTGCCACCCCTGGACTTCTCCCAAATTTTGGGAAGAACTCTCTGCGGAACAGTTTTCCATCAACCACTTTGTCGCCAACCCGGAAGCTCAACTTTTTCACTTTATAGAGGACCAGGATAACAACAAGTTTCCTGGAAAAAGTCTAACGCTCAAGAGCGCCTCGGGACTCCGGATTTGTGCCGAAGACAAAGCCGCCCACATCGAAAACCTGGTCCTCGACGGAGGAACTGTCAGCGGTGATATCGTCGATGCGATCAAACCCGCACTGTATCCGGAGTTATTTACCAAGGTTTCCAAAATCTCCAATAACAAGGCGATTCTAACCGGCTCGATTTCAATCAAACAAACCTCGGTGTTTTCCACAGGCCGGAGTAGCGCCCATCAAATGACAATCAAGAGCCTTCTGGAAGGCTCTTCAACCATGTATATTTGCCCTCCGCGAAAACGGCTGGGAGTTTTTCTCGATGGAGACAATCGCAATTTCACAGGAGGCTGGTTCATTCAAGGCCGCGCGACCAACGCCGGCCCTAACTCTCTGGGTCCGGGGCCCGTCACGATCGATCGAGGTCAGCTGGTGATCAAGTCAGCGACCAAAATCGGAGCCTTGCGTGTGGAACAAAACGGCACCTTGGCGCTCGAGGCCGATCTTCAGGTCACTGGCGCGATCTTCAACGGACAGGTTCTTTCACCCGGCACTTACACCTCGGAAAATCTCACCAATCCCCGCCTGCAAAATTTCAAAGGGAATGGCAAACTCACGGTATTAGCACCCCGGGGAACTTCTCCGGACATCTTCCAACCAAAGGTCAACCTGACAAAAGGTGATCCAAAAATCATCACGGCAAAATCCAGCGGTAAGTGGAATCGCGCGGACACTTGGGATGACCCCAAACCGGAACACGGACGTCATGACGCCAATGGTTTGACTGTCTCACCATTCACTTACCGCGTCCCTCAAGGAATCATTTTACGGGAATCCTCCCAAGCTTCCGGCTTGAGATACTTCGGAGGGCGGGCTCTCTTGCTCGAACCGGGTTCAATCCTAGAGATTGATGGCGGGATGGGGTTTTTCGGATTTGCCGAACTCCACCTCAACGGGGGTGAGATTCATTATGGGAAACGATATTCCGAATTGGCCAGAGAGTTGATCGGCGGCACCATCATCGTAAACTCCAAAACAAAGTTTCAATTTCCCAATCGGAGCGATCTTCAGGAGAAAGATTTCATCCTGCAGGGAAAGCTAAAAGGTGATGGCCCGATCCATGTTTACGGAGGCTCCGAGGAATACCTCTACCTCAATGCCGACACTTCCGAATACGACGGAATCTTCCATGTCGAACAGGGAACGCTTGCGCCAATGAACAGTGACAGCCTCAAAACGTCCGAAGTCGTTCTGGAAAAAGGTGGCTGCTACCTAAGATGCTATTGTCCTGGGCCGGCTACGGTCGCAAAACTCACTATGTCTTCAAACTCGTGGATTGAACTCCGTGATTGTTTTCTCCAAATCGAAGAGCTCACTATCGAGGGACACAAAATTCCAGACGGTAAGTACCCTTATGACGCCCCGGAATTAAAAGGGGTCGTCCGGTCCAGCAAGAATGGGATTACGGTCGGGCGCAGCCGGAATTCGTAGATTTCCTGGTTTGCTTTTGGGGAGTGCCCTCAACCCACTTCGCCAGTCGGTAAAGAAAATTGAGACCAAGCAAAGCGATTGGAAAAGTGATAACGATAAATGCGAGCATAAGTCCGAAAACCAAGATCCACTCCACCCCCGAAAGAGGCTCCCAGCCGGCAATGATTTCCGGAATCATCGTTCCAGAAGAACCTCATCACCTAGAACAACCATTTCAACCGAGCCTTTAAGAGTCTTGTTAAGAAAGGGCGTGTTCGAGCTCTTGGACTTCATGAATTCCTTCGTGAAGGTGGTTTCTTTGTTCGGATCAAATACGATTAAATCCGCAGGTTTCCCTTCGCAAACTTCAGCGACCTCCAGACACATCATTCTGCGCGGCTCGGCGGAGTAACGTTTCACAATCAGATCCCAACCAAACTCGCCCGTCGCAATGAAACGATCGTGCAGCGACACCAGCGCGGTATCCAATCCCGTGATCCCATTTGGGGCATCAACAAAGGCCTGCGACTTTTCAAACTCGGTGTGCGGCGCGTGGTCGGTCGCGATAATTCGGAACACGCCATCCTTCAGTCCTTGCAGCAAAGCCGCGTTATCGCCGCGCGTCCGAAGTGGTGGGTTCATTTTGTAGTGCGTATCATAGTCCCCGATATCTTCGTCGGCGAACATCAGATGGTGGGGAGAAACTTCCCCCGAAACCTTGGCACCGCGCTCATCACGCCACCACCGGATCGTCTCCATTCCGATTTCCGAGCTCACATGCTGAATATGCAAAGTCGCACCCGTCGCATGTGCGAGACGAATGTCACGGTCCATGCAAATCTCTTCGGCCAGTGCGGGGGTGCCTTGAATTCCAAGACGATAACTCACCGCCCCTTCGTTCAAAGCACGTGGTCCGCAGAGCTGCGAATCTTCACAATGGCTCGCAAAAAACATGTCAAACTCGGTGCCATATTCCATTGCTCGTTTTAGCAAAGCCGCATTGGGAACAGCATCGCCATCGTCCGTGAGCATCAGAACTCCGGCTTCTTTCAGCCCCGCAATCGGAGCCATCTCATGGCCGGCCCGATCCACTGTAATACAAGCAGACGTCAGAACCGGAATCCGGCACTTCGCCCCCTGATCAAGCACTCGTTTTACCACTGTCGGAGAATCAACCGATGGCGAGGTATTCGGCATCATGACCACGCCGGTAATTCCACCGTTGATCGCCGCTTCGGTACCATCAAGAATGGTCTCCTTCTTCTCTTGGCCCGGTTCACGAAAATGAACGTGGGCATCAAACATTCCCGGCATGACAATTTGGCCGCTGCAATCGATCACGCGTGCCCCGTCCGGAACATCGATCACTCCAACCGCTTTAATGAGACCATCGACAATCCAGACATCCGCACGTTGCGGGGCTTCGTTTTCCGTTGCGACTTCGCCACCTTGTAAAAAAAGATTCATGAGAGTTCGTTTTTAAGATCTGGTTTGAGGCCAAAGAGCACCGCCATCCGCGCGGCAATTCCGTTTTCGACCTGCTGGGAGATGAGGCAACGCTCGTAGTCGAGCACCGCATCGCAAAGCTCAACGCCGCGGTTGATTGGTCCGGGGTGCATCACATAAATCCCCTTGTCGCTTATTTCCTTGAGTCGGCCTTCGGTGATGCCAAAGACCGAATGATATTCGCGATCACTGGGGTAAAAAGGCGCATCCTGTCGCTCTTTTTGCACCCTCAACAGGTAAACCGCATCCGGGCCCCAGGCCATCGCTTCCTCGTAGTTTGTGAAACGCTTAAAGCGGGTCTGCGGCACCAAACTTCCCGGCCCGCAAAAGGCCACCTCTACTCCTAGCTTGTCGAGGATTGTGCTGGTGGAACGAGCCACCCGACTGTGAAGAATATCCCCCATGATCACCACCTTGCGGCCTTCCATCCCAGGATAGACTTCGCGCAGCGTAAAAGCATCAAGCAAGGCCTGCGTCGGGTGCGCATGAGCCCCGTCGCCCGCATTGATCACAGACGCATTGGTCTGCCGGGCGATCGCGGCGGGTTGCCCCGAGAGCCGATGCCGAACGACAATGTAATCCGCACGCATCGCTTGCAAGGTATCGATGGTATCCCGAACCGACTCCCCTTTCGTCACCGACGAGTGCGGGACATCAAAAATGGTTACGTCAGCCGAAAGCCGCTTCGCTGCCACTTCGAACGAAGAAAGCGTCCGCGTGCTGGGCTCATAAAACAGCATTAAAACCGTCTTCCCTTTCAAGGCTGGAACCTTTTTAACCGAGCGGGTGAAAAGGTCCTTAAATGGGACTGCTTGATCGAGCAGATGAATGATTTCCGCGCGGTCGAGTGAGACAATATCCAGGAAATCTTTTCGGGCCATGAGCTGCTATTCTACTGAGTGATAATTTCGACAGCATCCTTGCCATCAATTTTTTCCAAACTGACATCAACACGGTCCATTCGGTCCGTCTTGAGATGTTCGCCAACAAATCGAGGTTCAACCGGAATCTCCCGATGTCCGCGATCAATCAAAACCGCAAGATCCACCTTGGCGGGGCGACCATAATCAAAGAGAGCATCCAACGCTGCCCGGATGGTGCGGCCGGTAAAAATGACATCATCAACCAGCACGATATGCGAGCCGTCGACCGGGAAATCAATCGAACTGCTTTGAAGCGTCGGGTTGCTGCTCAAGTGCTCGTAGTCATCCCGGTAAAGAGAGATATCCAAAACACCGAGACGCGCCTGAGCCCCTTTTTCTCGAAGTTTCGCAAAGACCCGCTCGGCAACTTCATCGCCGCGACTTCTAATCCCGACAAGATCAATTCCCCCATCACCGGCCGCCGTAAAAATTTGATCTGCCAAGCGGTCAATAGCCGCCGACATCGCTGCAGGATCGAGAGCAATACTCATTCGGTTGGGAGAAATCTAGGAAGTGCCGTTAGAAATGCAAGCGACCAATGTCAGCTCGACGCTGACTTCCATCAAAGGTAACTTTGGCCGCTTCGGCGTGAGCCTTTTCAACCGCAGCTTCCCGGGTTTCTCCTCCGGCCACAATAGCAAGAACGCGTCCTCCATTTGTGGCCCAATCGTCGCCGACTTTCTTGGTTCCGGCGTGATAAACACGAGCCTCGGACACCGCATCAAGCCCCTCGATGACATCGCCCGCACGAGACGACTCGGGATACCCGGCCGAAGCCAAAATACAGCACACCGACCAGCCCTCGCTAAACGAAAGCAATTCGGGCTTCAAATTTCCCTTTGCTCCCTCAAGGCAAAACTCAGCCAAATCACCCGACACCAAAGGCATCACCGCCTGACACTCGGGATCTCCGAAGCGGCAGTTGTATTCGATAATTTTCGGCCCGTCTTCCGTGAGCATCAACCCAAAGTAAAGAAAGCCTTTGTAGTTCAGCTCATCCTTCTCCAATCCGGCCACCGTCGGTGCGACAATCTCCTCCTCGATTCGATTCATCAACCCGGGATCGGCCAATTGACGACTCGCCACCGCTCCCATCCCACCGGTATTCGGCCCCTCGTCCCCTTCGCCAATTCGCTTGTAATCACGAGCCGGAGTCAGGATGAGATAATCCGGACCGCTTACTGCTGCAAAAATCGAAATCTCAGGCCCAATCAAACACTCCTCAACCAGAAGTCGGCCCAGGCCAAATCTCCGCTCGACCATCACCTCCTGCAAAAATTCCTCCGCGGACGCTTCATCCGGACAAACTGCCACTCCTTTTCCGGCGGCCAAACCGTCAAATTTCAGAACGGTGGGATACTTACCGCCAATCGCCGCTCGCGCCTCATCGACATCCGCACAACCTGCCGCCGCTCCGGTCGGAATCTCATGCCGCTGCATGAACTCCTTGGCAAACTCCTTCGAGGCTTCCATCTGGGCCGCCGCAAACGGAGGGCCCCAGCAAGGAATCCCCGCCTCTTCACATCGATTCGCCAAACCCTCTCCAGTCACCAAATAGCTTTCCTCACCCGCCACACAAAGATCGATCGCAGACATCGTCATCCAGGAAATCAAGGAATCCAAATCGTGGGCTTCCACCGTTCCGGCACCTTCAATTTCATGAATAGCCTCACTCCCGGGGAAACAAAACACCTCGGGCTGGCTCGCCGACTCACGGAGAGCCCGAATCAGGGCATGCTCACGTCCACCTTTTCCGACAACGCAGATTTTCACGCCCCCGAAATAGCGCACCAACCCCCTTTTGACCAAGGAAACAATAGAGATTCTCCCTTGCCAATTCCCTTCCCCCCCTTCCAAATCAACCCGACATGGCAAACTCTCCCGCACTCGTCGTTCTCGCCGCTGGCATGGGCAGCCGTTATGGTGGCCTCAAACAAATGGACCCCATGGGCCCCAATGGCGAAACCGTCCTCGACTACTCCGTCTTCGACGCCATCCGCGCCGGATTCTCCAAGGTCATTTTTGTCATCCGCGAGGACTTTGCTGAAGCTTTCCAGACCACGGTTGGAGCCAAGTTTGCCGGCCAAATCGAAGTTGCTTACGCTTTTCAGAAACTCGACGACCTTCCCGAGGGTCACTCCGTCCCCGAAGGACGCGAAAAACCTTGGGGCACCTCGCATGCTATTCTGGCTGCGCGCGACGAAATTGACCGCCCTTTCGCCGTTATTAATGCCGACGACTTTTACGGAGCCGACGCTTACCAGCAAGCCGCCGGCTTTCTTACCAGCGAGCATCCAGCCAGAGACAAGGCTCGCTACGCCCTCGTCGGCTACCACATCGTTAATACCCTTTCCGACCACGGCGCCGTCAATCGCGGCATTTGCCAGATCGACAAAGGCCTTCTCAAAGGCGTGGAGGAAGTCGTGGAAATTTCACGTAAGGACGATGAGCAAATCGAAGGCCGCGGCCTCGATGGTAATGCCTGCCTCGTCGAGGAAAACGTCGTCGTCTCGATGAACCTCTGGGCCTTTCCCGTTTCCTTTCTCACCGAGCTCATGGCCCACTTCACCAAATTCCTCGCGGAACACGGCACCGAGCCAAAAAGCGAATGCTACATCCCCACCGCCGTGGATGACCTCGTCAATCGCGGCATAGCCAATTGCCACGTCCTCGAAACCTCCTCCTCGTGGTTCGGAGTCACCTACCCGGAAGACAAACCCCACGTCGTCGCCAGCATCGCCGCCCTCATACAAAATGGCGACTACCCGACTCCCCTCGCTTAATTTGGCCGGATGAGACTCAAGAGAGTTTTCATCGCGTGATATTTTTCAAGAGTTTGGTATAGTATCACAATGCCCAAATCGTCCCTCACGTGCCAGATCACCAAATGGTCTGATGGAGAAGGATCTCATCACGACGATATCGTAGCCGTTGAGGAGCCTCTGCAAGTTGTCGTCGATGGCCGGCCGCTCGCCGTGCTCATGCGAACTCCGGGCGATGATGAAGTTCTCGTGATGGGATTTCTCCTCACCGAAGGGATCATTGAAACCGCCGATCAGGTCCGGCGCATCGATCTCGAAGCCCGCGATAATCACGCCATGGTCTTCCTCATCGACGACCATGAGTGCGACTGGGAGCGCCTGACCCGGCACCTCTTTTCGGCTTCTTCGTGTGGGCTTTGCGGCAAAGCCACCGTGGATGCCATCTTGCAAAGCCATCCCCCAATCGATATTAAGCCCGACTTCGATCCCGCTGTCATTCAAGCCGCTCCCGATGTCATGCGGGCTGCACAGGCCAATTTTGATTCCACCGGCGGAATCCACGCCTCAGGCATCTTCTCGCAAGCCGGAGACCTGCTCGTCCTTCGCGAAGACATCGGCAGACACAACGCTCTCGATAAAGTGATTGGTGAAGGACTCATCAAAGAGATCGATTTCTCTCACTGCTTCCTCCTCGTATCCGGCCGTATTTCCTTCGAGCTCATGCAAAAAGCCGTCGCCGCCCGACTGCCCCTCGTCGCCGGAATTTCAGCTCCGTCATCGCTGGCCGTTAGTTTTGCGAAGACCTCTAACCAATCTCTCATCGGTTTCCTCCGCCCGCCCACCATGAATTTTTACGCTTAGAGAGACAAATCCTCCTAATTTTCACATTGAGATCATGAAGCATTCACAAACCCGAACCACCTTACCACCACGATGAAACGAGCACTTCCCCTTCTCGCACTCCTGATTTCCCTGGCCTTTGGCTCGGAAAAGTCTCCCTATTTTGAAATTCACGGCGAACACGACATCGATTGTTTTCCACTCAAGTCCTCTCATTCAGAGGTCACCATCACCGGGCCCATCGCACAGGTCACCCTGACCCAAACTTACACCAACGACGGTGAGAAACCCATCGACGCCACCTACCTCTTCCCGGCATCCTCCGGGGCAGCTGTTCACGGCATGACGATGAAAATCGGAGACCGCACGATTAAAGCAGAGATTAAGGAAAAAAAGAAAGCCCGCGAGGCCTTCGAAAAAGCCAAGAAGGAAAAGAAGTCGGCCAGCCTCCTCACCCAAAAGCGACCCAACGTCTTTTCCATGGAAGTCGCCACCATCCTGCCGGGGGACGAACTCACGCTCACTCTGAACTACAGCGAAATTCTGAAGCCCAACTCGGGCGACTATGAGTTCCTCATCCCAACCGCCATTGGTCCGCGCTTTCAGGAAGGAGCGACGAAAGCCAATAGCGTCGACAACCCTTTTCTTGATGCAGGCAAGAAAACGATCACTCGCTTTTCCGTGAATGTCAGCCTTTCCAGCCCGCTCCCAATTCAGAACCTGGCCTGCCCAAGCCATGAGCAAGCCACCATCAATTTCACCAGCAAGAGCTCGGCCTCACTGGTTTTGAATGCCACCCAGCCTGACCGCGACTTCATCGTCCGTTACCAACTGGCAGGACAAAAAATCCTCAGTGGCCTCCTCTCCCATCGTGGCGACGAAGAAAACACCTTCCTCCTTCAGCTTGAACCTCCCCGCGAAATCAAACCACAGGATATCCCGGAGCGAGACTTCATCTTCGTCATCGATGTCTCTGGCTCGATGAAAGGCTTCCCTCTCAATCTTGCCAAAGATCTCTTCAAGGGACTCGCCGAAGAACTTCGCCCCGAAGACCGCTTTAACTTACTCCTCTTTGCAGGAGCCAATAAAGTCCTCTCCGGAGAATCCTTGTCGGCCACCGACGCCAATATCGACCGCGCCATGAATTTTCTGAACAGCACGGATGGCACCGGCGGAACCCGTCTCTTGAACGCTCTCGAAGAAGCTCTCGAGCTTCCGCACGATCACGACCGCTCACGCTCTCTGGTCCTCATTTCCGACGGCTACATTGATGCCGAAACCGAAGTCTTTGACCTGATCAAAAACAAGGCCTCGGGAACCAACATCTTTCCCTTGGGTGTGGGCTCAAGCGTCAATCGACATCTGCTTGAAGGGCTGAGCCACTTTGCCGGGCGAGACCACTTCATTGTCACTCACTCTACCGAGTGCGATGCCGCGGTGACCCGCTTTAAGAATATCATCTCGACTCCCGTGCTGACGAATATTCAGATCACCTCGAACGGCGCCTCTCTCAGCGATCTCTTGCCAGCCCGCCAACCCGACCTCTTCTTTGGTCAACCCCTTTCGCTTGTCGGAAAGTGGGAAGGATCCGGAACCATCGTGATGACCGGAACAACCGGGAACGGAGAAAAGATCTCCCAAAGCTTCGAGCTTTCGGATTCCACGGCCCAACCTGCACTCCCGACGCTCTGGGCCCGAACCAAGGTCAAGGAACTTGCCGATTTCGCCAAGCTCACCGGACGGGATACCGTGAAAAAAGAAGTCACCGAACTTGGACTGAAATACCAACTCCTCACTCCTTTCACCTCCTTCGTGGCAGTCGCCGAGGAAGTTCGCAAGACCACGAGCGACAGCTACGCCATCAAACAGGCCAAGCCTCTTCCCCACGGTGTTTCCAACTCGGCAAAGAGTAAGGGAAGCGGATCATCAGGCTCCGTTCCCGAACCCTCTTCAGGTCTCCTCTTACTTCTGGTGGGAGCGATAACCCTGACCCTCCGCGTTCGCAGCTAGTCGTCCTCTTTGAATTCGTCTCTCCAAAACCATGAAAGCCCGGAGTATTACGATCACTCTCGTACTTGCGATTGCCTTCGCTCCGGTCTTTCTCTGGTATCTTGATCGACTTGGCGATGGAAGCGGCGAAGTTCTCGGGCTTATCGCACTGGCCACGGCCCTGGGATTAGCGATCAAAGATCGCAACCCGGGCAGCCCGCGCGCTGCCGAAATCTCCCTCGTAATTTATGGGATTGGCTTTTTCTTTTTGCCTCCCCTCCTCCGGGCAATTCCGGCTCTTGTCACCATCGCATTTCTAAGCGGAATGCATCATCGGGCCGGACAAGTTGCCCTCCTCCTTCTCTCCCTTCCGGTGCAGGCTTCACTCGATTTCTTCCTCGGCTTTCCCTTCCGTCTTGTCACCGCCGAAGGAGCGCGAATCCTTCTGAGCATCTTTGGCCTGTCGGTAGAGCGACTGGGTGTACAACTCTCGCTTGGAGGTGCCATTGTCTCGGTCGATCCACCATGCAGTGGCCTCCAGATGCTTTGGGCGACGGCATTCCTCACAGCCATTCTCGCTGCGCTCTTTAAGCTGAGCTACCTCCGCACCTTTCTCATGGGGCTTGCCGCACTCCTGCTCTGTCTGCTGGCAAACACCCTGCGTGCGACTCTTCTGGTTTTCCCGGAAGCAGGCCTTCTCTCGATTCCAGATTTCCTCCATGAAGGAACCGGACTGATCTTCTTTTTGCTCGCCGGTCTTTGTATTGTAAAACTATCCCGGTCGCTGCAGACCGTGAAAAACACGCCAGAGAAGAGCACAAGATCTCTGCCAACCCGGCTTCTCGCTACAGCCTTCGGCGTATCGTTAATCACGCTGGTTCCTGCCGGAACACTCGGAGAACCTCCCTCCACTCAATTCTCTCCTCTCACCGCGTATCAAGGCCAACCAGTTGAAGAGGTCCCACTGAGTCCGCGTGAAGAAGCTTTCGCCAGGAACTTCCCGGGACAACTTCGAGTCTATCGCGTCGGAAACGATACCCTCATCGTGAGGCACGTCACCAAGGCCACCCGCATGCTTCACCCAAGCTACCACTGCCTCAAGGCCGAAGGATTTTCGATCAGTAACAGTAGCCTGCAAACTGATCCAAAAGGACACCAGTCATCCACTTACCAGGCCAACTTAAACAATGAAGCCTACCTCGTTTCTGAAGTAATCCGCTCTGCCGACGGCAGCCGCCACTGGACTGATGTTTCGGCTTGGTATTGGCACGCCCTTTTTAATCCGAACTCCGGTCCATGGATTGCGGAAACTCGACTCACTCCCATTTCCTCAAAATCCTCCAACAAAAAATCATGAACGAACCACCACCCATGCCAGAACAGGAATCTGTTGAACCTCAAACCGACACCTCCCTCAGTTCGGTCTTTGAAGGACTTCTTAAATCGCCAAAAAGTCTCATCGCCGGGATCACCGAGAGTAAGACTCCCGGTGCCTTCACCTCGAAACTCCTCGTCCTGGCTTTAGTCGGCTTTGTCATTTTTGGAGTCACGATGGGCAGCTTTTCCTTTCACGAACAACTCTGGGCAGCGCCGCTGAAAACGATTCTTGGACTGACCTTTAGCACCATCATTTGCCTACCAAGCCTTTATGTTTTCTCGGCCCTGACGGGAACCTCGCTCGGCATTAAAGAAATCATTCAAGGGATGGCCGGAGCTCTTGCTCTGATTGCCGCACTTTTGCTCGGCTTTACTCCTGTGCTTTGGGTCTTTTCCCAGTCAACCACGTCAGAGGTTTTCTTCGGCTTCCTCGTCCTCATGACATGGCTCATCGCCCTCTTTTTCGGGACAGGCTTCCTCCTCAAAATGCTCGAGCAATCCGGAACCAAGAACAAAGGGCCACTCCGGGTTTGGATTGGCATCTTTCTTCTCGTCACCCTGCAAATGTCGACCACTCTCCGACCGCTGATTGGTCGATCTGATTCACTCTTTACGACCGAGAAGCGCTTCTTCCTGGAGCACTGGGGAATGACCATGAATAGCACAACCGGAAGCGGCCGAAACAACGAGATAATCCCTGCTCAAGAGCCGGAAGAAAACGATTCGGGCAAAGCCGGGAATGAGAAGCGTGGAGCTTCCAAACAAAACCCGTACCTCGACAACTAAGCTTCGCTGTAACCTCGCCAACGTGAGCTCGATTTCTCACCGAATGCAACATCATGGGCGATGATCTTTTCCTCAGTGAAAAGAAACTTCCCGTCAAAAGTCTCGCCATCAAGCGCCTGCCTCAGCCAGTAGGAATCATCCTCCCACATCCTCTCGAAAGGAATTTCATCGATTTCACACCAATATGGATTCGCCTCCCTGGTCGCGGTCGGCGTTCCGGTGAATTTTGTCGCGGTATAAACATGACAATGAATATCGGGCAAGTCGGACATCGCGAACCAAAGCTCCCCTCGTTTCACAGGGTCAAGACAAGTGATGTGAAGCTCTTCCTGGCATTCGCGAATCACACCCTGCTCCGGAGTTTCTCCGGGGTCAATTTTCCCGCCCGGACCGTTGATCTTCCCCTGCCCAATTCCGGTCAGTTTCTCGATCAGTAGCACTCGGCTCCCTTGATGAACAAACATCAACGTCGCGTGGATATCTGGTTTCCAGTTCGGCCAGTCGGGAATTTCGATCTCAGGATTGGGCATAAGCTTCGACGGAGTCGCAGGTGCACACGAGGTTGCGGTCTCCGTGGACATTGTCAACCCTCCCCACGACCGGCCAGAACTTGTGGCGCCTGAGGCGGGCAACCGGGAAGGCCGCCTTTTCACGGGAATAGGGATGCAACCATTCGTCAGCCATCACCATTTCGGCAGTGTGTGGAGCATTCTTGAGAAGATTATCATCGGCATCAGCGGTGCCTTTGGCAATTTCCTCAATCTCATCGTAAATCGACAACATGGCATCGCAAAAGCGATCCAGCTCTTCACGCGATTCCGATTCAGTCGGCTCGATCATGAGCGTCCCTGCAACCGGCCAACTCATGGTCGGGGCATGGAAACCGTAATCAATGAGACGCTTTGCCACATCTTCCACCGTGACTCCGCTGCGCGCAGCAATCGGGCGGATATCGATAATACACTCATGCGCCACCAAACCATCACGGCCCGTGTAAAGAATCGGATACGACTCCCGCAAACGATGAGCAATATAGTTGGCATTCAGAATGACCACCCCAGTCGCTTCCTTCAGTCCCTCTGATCCCATCATCGCAATGTACATCCAGGAAATCACATTGATGGAGGCACTTCCATAAGGAGCTGCACAAACAACATTTTGAGTCGATTCAAAAAGTTCGTGTCCCGGAAGAAACTTCACGAGATGCGGAGCCACGCCAATTGGCCCGACTCCCGGGCCACCTCCTCCATGAGGAATACAAAAAGTCTTGTGCAAGTTCAGGTGACAAACATCTGCTCCGATCATCCCCGGATTGGTGAGGCAAACTTGAGCGTTCATATTGGCACCATCCATATAAACCTGTCCCCCGGCTTCGTGGATCTCGGCACAAATCTCTTCAATTCCCACTTCAAAAACTCCGTGGGTGGAAGGATAGGTCACCATGAGAGCGCCGAGAGTTTCGCGATGATCCTCAATCTTCGCCGAGAGATCGGCGCGGTCGATATTGCCCTCGTCATCACAAGTCACCGCCACCACCTTGAACCCGGTCATCACAGCGGAAGCCGGATTGGTGCCGTGAGCCGAGGTAGGAATCAAACAAATATTTCGTTCGGTATTTCCATTCTCCTGATGGTAGGAACGAATGGCCAGAAGCCCGGCATACTCACCCTGCGAACCGGCATTGGGCTGCAGTGAAACCGCGGCAAATCCGGTAATCTTCGCGAGCCAATCAGCCAGCTGATCGAGCATGTACCGATAGCCCTTGCTCTGATCGTCGGGAACGAAAGGATGCATCGTGGAAACCTCGGGCCAAGTTACCGGCATCATTTCGCAAGCGGCATTGAGCTTCATAGTGCATGAGCCGAGAGGAATCATCGATTCGTTGAGCGCCAAGTCCCGCTTCTCGAGGCGGCTTAGGTAGCGCATCATCTCGGTCTCGCTGCGGTAAAGGTGAAAGACTTCCTGCGTCATGAACTCGCTCTCACGTGGCATGACCACCGCATCAGGCTCAGTAGCCGGAGACACTCCAAATATCCCCGCAACAGCCTCCAGATCAGCTTCCGTGGTGGTTTCATCGAACGAGATCCCGACATTGCCATTTCCGAAATCGCGGAAGTTGAATCCCGCCTCTCGGGCTTTCTCAAGAACCGAATCATCCGCCTCCACGGTGAGAGTATCGAAGTACGAGGAATTCGCGACATTGGGCAAAGCTTTCGCCAACCGCGAGGTCAGATTGTGAACGCGGCTTGCAATTTTTTCCAGGCCGTCCGGCCCGTGATAGACTCCATACATCGAAGCCATGACCGCGAGAAGAACCTGTGCAGTGCAGATATTCGAAGTCGCTTTATCACGGCGAATGTGTTGTTCACGGGTCTGCAGCGAAAGCCGGTAGGCCGGATTCCCCTGTGAATCGAGCGAGACCCCGATCAGGCGACCAGGAATCTTGCGCTTCAGTTTATCAACGCAGGAAATGAAGGCGGCATGCGGTCCCCCAAAGCCTAGTGGGACCCCAAACCTTTGGCTGGATCCCACACAAATATCTGCCCCCAGCGCGCCAGGCTCCTTGAGAACGCAAAGAGCCAGGAGATCAGCCGCAACCGTCAAAAGCCCGCGTGCCTCGTGCACCTTGACCGCAAAATCAGAAAAATCACGAACATTGCCGAGCGTGGAGGGATACTGAACCAGCGCTCCAAAAAATCCTTCCGAAGGCTCAAAATCATCGATTGCGCCAACCTCGACGGTAACGCCAAGTGGCTCGGCACGGGTGCGAACGACCTCGATCGTTTGAGGGTGGCACTCCTCGTCCACCCAAAAGACCGAACCGCGCGGATTCATCGTCAGAGAGAGGCTCATCGCCTCGGCCGCCGCTGTCGCTTCATCAAGTAAGGAGGCATTCGCGACATCCAGACCAGTAAGGTCGACGACCATGGTCTGAAAGTTCAATAAAGCTTCCAGCCGCCCTTGGAAAATCTCAGGCTGATAAGGGGTGTAAGCGGTATACCACCCGGGATTTTCAAGGATGTTTCGCTGAATCACCGGAGGTGTCATTGTCCCGTAATAACCCTGCCCGATCAGAGGCTTCAGGAGAACATTCTCAGAAAAAGTCTCTTTGAGTTGTTTTAGCGCCCCGGCCTCGGAAAGAGCATCGGGCAATTTAGGCCCTTCTTCCCAGTGAATCTTTTCAGGGACGACTTTGTTGACCAACGCATCCAGGCTTTCGTAGCCAATCGCGTCGAGTAATTCCTGCCGTGAATGATCCCACGGCCCGATGTGGCGGTTGGCAAATGGAGCGCTCATTTCAGAACTCAGGAAACCATCCCGCTATACGAAGCTGCGTCCATGAGGTCGTTCACCTGATCAGGACTGCTCACGCGGATCTTGAAAATCCAACCGGTATCGTAAGGATCCGTATTGATCTTGGCAGGATCGACAACAAGGTCGGTATTGACCTCGATGATCTCGCCCGCAATCGGGGCGTAGATGTCGCTGGCGGCCTTGACGCTCTCGACGACGGCAATAGGTGACCCTTTGTCAATGTCGCCCAAATCGGGCAATTCGACAAACACGACATCGCTCAGTTCTTCCTGGGCGTGGTCGGTAATTCCAATGGTGGCAATATCACCTTGAAGGCGAACCCACTCGTGATCGCGGGTGTAGTGAAGGTCTGCAGGAGCTGTCATAACTTAAGTCGTTTTTGTTTGATTTGAATTATTTTTGATAGAAAGGATTTTTGCCACTTGGGCGGAAATTTTGCGTCCACGCACTTCGATGAAGACCCTGGTGTTCACTTTGACCCGACTCGTGGGCAGATAGGCCAAAGCAATTCCCTCGCCAAGTGTTGGAGAAAGTCCGCCAGATGTCAGCACCCCGAGAGGCTCACCTTCCTCATCAACGACCGGATATCCCGGGCGGGGTGGAGCGGCCCGTTCTGTGATTTTGATCGCCATCAATCGCTCGGCCAAACCCTCCTCCTTCTGACGAACCAGAACTTCAGACCCCACAAAATCCCCTTTCTTAAGAGAGACGAAGAAGCCCAGACCAGCCTCAAGCGGAGTTCGTTCCATAGAAAGGTCCGAGCCGTTAAGCGGATAGCACATCTCGAGCCGCAAGCTGTCGCGGGCCCCCAGGCCACAGGGTTTCACATTCTCCTCAAGCAGAGCATTCCACCAAAAAGTAGCATCGCGAGTCGGGCAAAAAAGTTCGAAGCCATCTTCCCCTGTATAACCGGTCCGGCAAATGACGATCCGGCGGCCTTCATGCTGAAGGTCATCAACACCATTTCGGGTCGGAAGAGTCCGCCCCTCAGTGATCGCGGAAAAAACCTCCGGAGCCCTCGCTCCTTGAATTGCCAGACCAGCCCTATCTGAACTGTCGTCCCGAAGGGTCACGCCATCGGCCAAGTGCTGCTCAAGCCAAGCAACATCCTTCTCCAAGCAAGAAGCATTCACCACCAGGAGGAAGTTTGCTTCCTCCAGCCGGTAGAGAATCAAATCATCAATTACGCCTCCTCCCTCGTTGAGCAGGAAGGTATAGTGGGCGTTCCCCACCTCCAGTTCGGAGACGTCATTGGTGAGCATCTTATTGAGCCAGGCAACGGCCCCATCCCCTTCAACAAAAACCTGTCCCATGTGAGAGATATCGAAAACGCCGCAAGCATCCCGCACGAATTGATGCTCCTCAATAATCGATGAATACATCACCGGCATCTCCCAGCCGGCAAAAGGAACCATGCGTCCACCCAACTCCCGGTGTTCTTGATCGAGGGGTGACAGTTTCAAAACTTCGCTCATGTCGCGACTGTCTGAGTGGTGATGGAGCTTGTCAACCTGCTGATCTGCGGGTTTCCTTGGCCACCGATGGGACTAAACGCAAATCTCGAAAAAAACTTCTCATGGCTGGCATTCCCCGGCCTCATTCGCGCCATCGTCATGCTCCAGTGCTTGGTGTTTTTCGTGATTCTTGTCAACGAACGCACCGCGGACCACTTCATCATGACCCCCGAGGGAATCGCCAAAGGTCAGTATTGGCGGCTCATTTCCTGGATTTTTTACCCCTTCGTCGACCCCCGCAGCTATGGCCCTGTTTTCAGCGCCTTTTTCATGTTCATCGTCCTGCGGATCTCCTTCCTCTTCAGCGATTCGCTTGAAAACGCCTGGGGTGAAGTCCGAACTTCATTTTTCGTTTATGGCACGATCATTTGCCAGGCCCTCGCCCTTTATCTCTCGGCCGTCGGAGTCTTCCCGCCCATTTTTATCGCGAATCAGATGTTTTACATCGCCCTCTTCTTTGCCTTTGCGACCCTGTTTCCTCACGTCGAATTTCTTATGTTCTTCGTCCTGCCAGTGAAGGTCTGGGTTTTTGCCGCGATCACTCTGTCGCTCATCGTTTTCTCGTGCCTCGCTTTTCCCTTCCTCTTTGTGGCTTATGGCCTCGCTTTTTTCCCTTACCTCGTTTGGGCGGTCCCCAGACTTTGGAATTGGAGAAAATACCAAAGCCAACTCAATGCACGACGTGTCAAATACCAGTCGCAACACAAAGGCAGCGAAGCCCAAACGCTTCACCGGTGTACTGTCTGCGATCGTACGGAAGCAAGTAATCCCGAGCTCGACTTTCGCGTCGCCGCAAATGGAGACGAGTATTGTCTGGACCATCTCGATGATGATGGCAAACCTTCGGCCCCATGAGTGAGCTGCAGTTCTCCCCCCGCCCCGATAAGAAGGAACTCGACGAGACCCTCGCCTTCGCACCCAAGTTCGATGACAACGGCCTTATCGCGGCCATGGCCATCGATCATGAAACCCGCGAGCCTCTTATGCTCGCTTACATGAACGAAGAGTCGCTAAAAATGACCATAGAGAAAGGTGAAGCAGTTTACTATTCCCGCTCTCGCCAGGAAATCTGGCACAAGGGAGCCACTTCCGGGCACACCCAAAAGATCCACGAAATTCGCACCGATTGCGATCAGGACGCCCTCATTCTTTATGTCACCCAGCAAGGAGCCGGCGCCTGCCACACCGGTCGACGATCCTGCTTCTATCGTGCAGTGAGCTTCCCCCAAAACAACCCGGTCGATCTGAGCTTCGTTGATGACGAGCGAACCTTCGATCCCGATTCGGTTTACGGTCGGAAGTAACCGGTGAAAGAGACGGGCGCCGCACACTTGCAGCGCCCGTTCCTTAGTTATCGTTGGGGAACGGTAGCTTCGAGGACTGTTGCTCCGTTTTCTTCACTCATCACGAGGATGCTGAACTTGCGGACTTCGCCCAGACCGGTGGAACTCACACTGGCGTAGTCGAACTTACCCCTCAAGTCGGTGTAGCCATCTTTGAAGAACTTCACCCCGTCGGCGGTGTCCGCATAGACCTTCACATAGACCTTGGAAAGAGGCTTGCCGGTCTTTTCATGACGAACCGAGAGTAGGCCCATCGAGTCGCTGAGAGTTGTCCTCAGCTCATTCGCATAGACCGCAGCAGAGGTTTTCTTGCCTCCCCCAATCACCTCTACGATGACATTACTCGCCTGGTATTCGACGGGAAGCTGGAAGACCTTGGCCCCCTTCTCACCCCCTAATTTCATCTTCATTGATTTGTTCGGCTGGATGATCGCAAAGCGGGATGTCCCACTCGAAACAAAGGGATTTGTGCTGAAGAGAAACTCCAGGTCCATCTCGTAGTAATTCACCGTCACTTCCGGCACACTTTGAAAATCCAGAGTCGCTTTAACGCCCTCGATCTCGAGATTCAATGCTGGCTCAAGGGCTGCAGCAAATTGTTGTTCTTGGTCACGATTGCCTTCTTCGATCACCTCCGGACCGGCTCCTTGAACCTCCTTGATTTGGGCACTCAATTCAGCGAAACGATCACGCCAGCGATCAACCGGATACTTCTCGTATTTGGCCGCCAAACGACGGGCCTTGGGAAGATCGGCTTCATAAAATGCCGCATAGGCCTGGAAGTAGTCATATTGCATTTGAGTCTTCAGATTTGCGGGATCCACTTTCTTCAAATGCCCCATGGCCTCGGCAATCCGATCTTGCAGGAAGAGGTAGTAGGTCGAGGCTAGATGATCGAGATCGTCGAGTCCCTTCTGCTGGCTCAGGCCCCCAAGAAACTGTGAATACTGGCTACGAACCACGGGATTCAAAATCCGATTCTCACCGCCCAGAGCGTGAGCCCGATTATTGACGAGAGGTTTGTATTCCAGATGCTCGTATCGCCTGCGATTGATGGGATCCACCGTGATGAGATCGCAGGAAAGCGCGACCCCGCACTGATCGAGGAAACGCTCCTGCATGAGAAGAAGCTGGGCAATTCCCTCCTTGTGATTGTGGGCCACCGAATATTCCTGAATGACAGGATGGTAGAATCCCCGCAGATTCAGGATGCTCAAAACCTTGTTGAAGAAGCCGCCATTTTCACGACAACGCCAGGCTACTTTGGTAAGATCGATGGCATGGAGATTCTGGGTCTCAAGATATCTCAAAACATCCGCTTCCTCGCCCCACTGGCTGATCCAGGCCCACGAGGTCTGATCAACAGTCGTGGGCTTGTCGACAACCCTGAAAGTAAGACCGTCAGCATGAGCAATCACTTCCCCGGCCTTCGAGAGATGTGCGGGGTAGACCGGAAACTGACCTGAGCTTGGGAAATAAAAGGCAATCTCAAGCCGATGAGTCGAGTAGGGCTCAAGCTGGATCGCTTGGGTCGCGGTCTTTCGCAGTCCCCGGACCGACATGGCACCTTTGGGAATCTGAGTCAGAATATCCAATCGCTGGCGCGCACTCGTAGGATTGGTCACAACCACTTGCGCTCCGTAAACGACACCCCGGACGAACTCCTCCGTCACAAACTTATCCACCTTCTGGCCATCCTCCATCCGATAACGGTCATCGAGCTGAAAGTAACTCTGACTCACTAAGAGTGGTGGGCGTTTTTCGGCCATGCCAGCCTCCTTGACTTCGCGATGGAAGAATAGGGTGTTGCCACCTGCGGTGAAATCAAGCGCGCCATCTTCGATCTTGTCCTTGTGCTCGGGCGCATCAAAAGGAAGGTCAAGAAACGACAGGGCAAACATCATTTCTGCGAAGTTTCCAGTCACCTCTCCCAAGTGTCGGGATCCAAAACCGGGCTTCTTTCCGTGCCGGGCAAGATCCAGCCAGAAGTGGTTCTCATTGATGAGCTGGTAGTTTTGATCCTCTTGGCGAAGCTGATAATAATTGTTCTCGGCCCACTCCTTAGTCGGCTCCAGGTCACGATAAAGTTGTTTTACCTCCCGCAATTTCTGTTCCAATCCGGAAGCAAAGGGATCACTTCCTGATCTGCGGCGAGAGGAACGACCTGATTTTTTGGCCTTTTCCACCGCAAGCACCTGACGTTTCAGCGATTCAGTCTCCACCGCCAATTCGGCAAGCATTTCACCAGCAGGAGCTTCATCTTTCTCATCACTGAACGTGACATCACCGAGGGATTCCAATGCCATGTTTCTGGCTACGACTCCGTCGGCATTTGCGAACTTGGCCCCGGCATAGGTATCCCCGAAGGCTCCACCCCCAACTGCGGCACCAAAGAAGAGCTTCGTTTGATCGAGATTGGGTGGACGGAGCGCCAATCGGTGTTTGAGATCCAAGCCTAGCACCTCGATACGCTTCGGATCGGATTGAGCGAGAAGAATTCGCTCAACCACATTGAGTCGGGCATACTTGAAAGTCTCAAAATACCTCTTCAGAGGATTCCCGAGAAGGTAGTCGTCCATGAATGTGCGATCCTTCTTATTTGCCAAATAAGGAACCACTACCTGCTTGAAAAACATGGGATCTTTCCGCGATAAAAAGAAGCTCAGCTCGTGACAGGCATACTTCGAATACTTGGCCTGCTTTTCCTCCGGAGCGAGACCAGCCCACTCGGTCACAAAAGAAAACTCTCTCAAAGTCTTGTCATTCTTAAGCGTCAAAAAATAGCGATAAACCGAGCCCAGGTGATCATAAACTTCAAACTCAGAATTGAGGAGATCTGGTATCTTCAGCGAGTCCCCTTTCTTTAGAAGGGTCACCTGTTCCTGCTCGGTGAAGTGACGCTTGGGATCCAAGGCATTCGCCAGAAGTCGTAAATCACGAATCTTGGTTTTAGCGTCGGGTAGCGAGACGCTGCGATAAGTCGAGCCCTCGGGGTCGACCAAAAGAACGTGAACATGTTGACGGTCCCCGAAGGCAGCTAGATCGATGCTAAGTCGGCCGTTTTTATCCGGCACAAGATTGGAAAGCACGACCGGATTGCGGGCCAAGAATTCATAAGAGGACGTTCCGATACTTCGCTCCATTTCGCTTTTACGCTTCGCTCTTGATTGGCGTGCAGCGGCTGGCGCGGCTGGCGGGACCGCCTTTCGGTTAAACTTGTCGCCGGCTTCCAAAAGCTCCCTTCCAGATTCGGTATCACGAACCGCCCAGGGATTGAGAAGTAACTCGGGCCGGGTCAGCATATTCCCTGCAAATTTTTCGGCATAACGCCGCTCCAAAATATAGCGAAGCTCATCTCCCAGATTCCGGCCACTGATATAAAGGCTCGGCAAGAAACGGGCTTCCCCGGTCCGTAATCCTGCTCTTTGGGAACCTCCCAGTGCGGCGAAGGGATCGTTCTCAGGGAGGAATCTTGTCCCGATGACATGAATCCGGGTCAGTGGATCCAAGCCAGCAACATCAATCTCCAGAGTCTTGTCGTTCGCTTTCACAGACTTGAGTTGGGAAGCTTGACGTGCCGGAAGTTCGAGCATCCTCGCATTATTGAAAAGGTAGCCTTCGGAAACCGTTCCCGCCCCGACAAGAACCTGAATTGTCTGCGCGGAGGACTTTAAAATAAGACGATAATCTCCGGCAGGCAGAGCCGCCACCAAGTATCCATCGACAAGCTTGAGCCGTGCAAACTCATCGGAGATAAATCCTCCAGCAAGAGTTGAATAGAGAGCTAGCTCGTGCCGTTCCAAGGCACCGACGAAAGGAACCTTGAGCACTTCCTTCTCCGTCAAAGTAAGGCTTGAAACCTGATCCCGTCGATCACTCTGCAAGGTCCAGGTTCTGGTCTGACCGCCCGGAGCCTTTACCAAGAGGCTATCAATTCCAGCCAACTCTCCAAGGTCGATACTTCCAGACTTGCTTGTTTTCAAAGTCGTCTTCCGTTGGTTCTTGAACTGCCGATGATTGAAAGTGATATTCAGGTTTTGCCCGCTTAGAGGCTCGGCATTCCTTCCAAAAAACTCGAGCCGGTAACGATCATCGATCTTGCTGAGGTAGAGATCACCGACAAGATCGCTTTTGAGG
This sequence comes from Akkermansiaceae bacterium, assembly GCA_965657795.1. Classification (GTDB taxonomy): domain Bacteria; phylum Verrucomicrobiota; class Verrucomicrobiia; order Verrucomicrobiales; family Akkermansiaceae; genus SW10. Next base: position 9,195 of record CBFHQJ010000020.1, on the reverse strand, counting down.
ATTTCGTTCACTTTAAAGGTCCGGGAATCTGTCAGCTCAACCAGCTTGCCGCCTTCGCTCGCAATCTTCATTTTGACTCTAAGGGTCGCCACAAGACTGGTCAGGCGATCCGGCACTCTAAATTCGTGCACAAACTCGCGATCACTTATCAACTTAAGATCCTTCACGCTCATGCTGGCGGGGAGATTCTCGAGATCAGTGGAACTGAGCTCCAGTGAAGCGCTTTCGATTTTACTGAGAGAAATTGCCTGCCCGGCGACTTCCAGAGTTGGACGCAAAATAAGAGTGGCCCGACCTCCGGTCCGCAGAGCTTCCTGGTCAAGATGCATCCCCGCCGTGACTCGATACGTTTCGCGCGGTTGCACCAATTTGGCCATTGTTGCGTAACCGCTTGAATCCTGAATGACGACCGGGCGGGTCCCCGGGTTATTGGAAAATGGAATTACCAAACGTCCATTCTTGTTACCCTCATACTGCTTCTGACCAATCCATAGCGACGCACCTTTTAAGGCTTGGTTCTCTTCATCTAAAATCGTGACCAACTCTCCTTGCGGAAGGGTTCGATTGATCAAACCCAGTGCTCCTTTTCGAATCACCGCACGGCTGCTTTTCCCGCCACCAATAAACTCAACAACCCACAAACCACGCCGATTTGGAATTTGTGGTAATTGAAACTCTTTCTCCGTCTTCAATTGAGGAGCAAAATCAAATTCATGGCTTTCCCGGGAGTTTGCGACCAAACCGTCGAGGTCGATGTCGGTGCTGACTTCATTTCCAAGACTACGATAATAGTTAAGAGTATTAATCTCAAAAACCTTAACAAGGAGCTTGGGAACATTTTTGAGATGCATCTTCAAACTCACCGCATCGTCGAGGGCAAAGGTCTCCTGATTCGTGGCATCAAACTCAATCTCCACCCGATCCTTGAGCGCTTGAAATTCGGACGGGCTCAGCAGCGCGGCCCAATCGGAAGGCTTCCCGACTCCATTGGTGATCTTGGCTTCTGCAAAAACGCGTCGCAACCAACTTTCGTTTAGATAAGAAGCAAACCTGGACGTATCACGGTCATCTTTTAGGAACTTCAAAAGATAAGACTTCACCAGAGCCTCATCCCCTCCCTTCGCAGGAGGAAGAGTCGTCACTTGTCGGTAATCCTGTCCCAGATTTGCCGGATGACGCCAGAGCGCAGGTTCTTTCTCCCGCCATTTGGGATTCAAGTAACCCACGTTTCGGGGAAGAGCGAGGTATTGCAGAAAGCGCTTCTCATCCTCTTTGCCTGCTGCTCGATCATGCGCGAGCCGCTGATACAGAATGTGAGCCTTCAAGGAATTAAATGACGGCGGCAAAATGGCCGCAAACTTTTCAGCCCTCTTAAGGTAAGCGATACGAACATTGGATGAGGCTGCCATCGACTCATCCGCGTTAGGAAGGAGCCGGGTGAGATAGGTCTCCACAAAAGCGACTGAATGAATCAGGTCTGCTTTCAGGCCGAGAAGCTCGTCAAGCTGAACCTTTGTCAACAAACGATGAATGCTGAACTCACCAAATCCTTTGCTTTCCTTGCTCTTGAGGTCGGTATGAATCAGCGAAATCAATCCGGGCAAATCCGGAGTTTGGGCACGGGCCAGAAGATCACGAAGCTCGGACGTCGACAACCGGGGCTTCCCTTCCAGAAACTTGTAAAAGGCTGAAGTTTGAAGATTCTGAAGTGAACTGGATCGCCCCAAAGCATCATCGAGGAACGACTTCCATGAGACAAGTTTGGGATCCAACACCGAAGGATACTTGGCCTCTCTGGCCTTACCTTCCTGCTGGTGATTAAGATTCAATCCCATTTCCCGTCGGAGGTAGGCCAAGGTCGCCTCCGGATCATCGGAATAGCGAATCAAAGCCTCACGGTTTTCGATTTGCTTTCTCCGGCCGGAGTTCCTGAAACGATTCTTCCACTCTCCAAGAATGCGCTCCAGCTCTTTGAGATTCCTCTCATTCTGGAAATGAAGAGCGTGGTAGTAATAGTAATCCTCGGTCCCGGGAATGAGGAGTTGCAGGGCCTTCTCCCGGTCTTCGGCCAGGGCAAACGCCTCGATATATCCTACTTCCTGTTGCGCCATGAGGCTAAGGTTAGCACAAATCGAGGTGCAAAGTGCTATTATCCAGCGCCGGCAGGTTCGCGGTAATTCAATCGTCTTCATAAGTCGTAATTCTGGTGGTGCTCATCAGCTCGATGCCAAAATTTGGCAGCAAACCACAAAGCAATTTTCCTTATTGGTTAGGAAACGCCAGACGCCGACTTCTTGGAAGAAAATCCTCCTTTTTTTGCTTCTCACAAAGATCAGCGGTAAATCCGGTTATTCGAATCTCCGCCGGACATCAGATAAGCCATGAGATCCTTGAGTTCGGAGGGATTGAGCGAATTGATCAAACCCGCGGGCATCTGGGATTTGCCGATCTGTTTGACCGACTTCACCTGATCGACCTTGGTCAGGAAGGGTTTCCCGGAATGTCCCGGTGGGTAAATCGAGACGTCCTTGCCATTTCTGACGTAAAGCCCCTGCTTTTGGGTCCCATCGGCCAAGACGATATCGAACATACTGTATTGGTCTGAGACGTCCTTGTGAGGATCAATGATGGCTTCCAGAACGTAACTGGAATCAAACTTATTCGGAATGCTGCTCAGATCCGGGCCGATGTCCCCTCCCAGCCCACCGAGTCGATGACAAGCGCCACAGCTCACCGCAAAATAAAGGCTGCGACCATCCTTGAAACTCGCTCCCTTGAGCGACTTCACATGCTTCTTGGCCGATTCCAGCGTGTATTGCTGCCCCGGCCCCTGCGGCGCTTTGATCTCAAAGTCCGGAACCGGGTTGAAGCTCTCACCTGAGATACCGGCAAGAGCCGAACGATGTCCGTTACTCATTTGCGACAAATGCAAATCACGGATGTTGGCGAGAAAGCCCGGGAAGCTGGCCCCGCCAGAGGCTTTTCCGGCTTCATTCAATAACTCAATGCAGGCCTTGCGTTGCTCCAGGGTCCAACCGTTCCGAATATTAGACAACATCATGACATAGTAAACCTCGCGTGATGGTGGCGGGTTGTTAAGAAAGCCTTTGATGGAACCTCCATACCTCGAGTTTCGTGCCGCAATCTCGGCCCAATCCGGGACGATCATTTCAGGACGGTTATTAATTAGTTCCAAAGTCTTGGCCACTACCGTGGGTGACTGCAGATAGGTCAACACACGAATCAACTCGGTATTGAGATTGGCATCTTCGGATGGAAGTTGATCATCCAGAACCATCAAAATCATTTCACGCTCAGTCTGCGTCGGTTGATCCAGTCGAGTGCAAGCCAGAGACAGGGCCCGCAGAAACCCCAACTTTTGCGAAACCGGCAGGCTGGCAAAATTCAACCTCCCCAATGAATGGAAGACCAGAGCTAGGTGCTGTTGAGAGCCACTCCGCGCCAGCGCCACACACCCCGCTATGATGGCCTGTGATGACGATGTTTCCTTGAGCTTACCTGTCCAGGATGCCACCGGCTGTGATTCAATCGCCACTCTCGCGGCATGACGAAGAAAACGATCGTCCGACCCAAGATGTGGCCAGGCTTTCTCGACTGCCGAGGGTTCCACCACTCCGTGAAACCTTTCCAAACCACGGGCCAAGAGCCGCGCCTTCGTCGGTTGCAGGGCGGGAGCGGCAGCCGTGGATTCGCTTCCGGTGTAGCAAACCCGATACATCGCAGACTGGGTTCCACGCCCTCCCACCAGGAAATACAAATGACCATCTTTCCCAACCGCTGCATCGGTCAAGGGAAGAGCCGTTCGGGAAAGAAAGTTTTCACGGGTTCCCACGTAACCTGCACCCTTTTGTTCGAGATGAATTGCCCAGATCGTTCCGAAGGTCCAATCGAAGGCATAGAGTGCGCGCTGATACTTGGTCGGGAACTTCGTCCCGGTTCCCGAAAGCAAACCCGTCGGAGATCCCGGGCCGATTTCAACGACCGGAGGAAGGCTATCCTCGTAGTAGTTGGGCCACTTGCCCGTCCCCGAACGCCATCCGTAATCGGATCCGCTCACCGAAAAATTGATGCGGGTCGGACGATACCAATGACTCCCCACATCCCATTCCATATCGGCATCATAAATGAAGAGGTCCTTGGCCGAGTTCAGCGCAATATCATAAGCGTTCCGCATTCCGATGCTGTGAAGATCGTGTGTCTTAGCGTGTGGGTCATAGCGACTGATCCACCCCCCCGGAGCAAGACGACCACGGGCGTGCCCGCGTGCATCCCAAAGCCGTGGCAAAAGGTGATCTTCGCTCCACGATTGAATCCGCTTGCGCGTAATCGATTCCTCGGGAGGAGTGGGAGCGTGGTTTCCACCCACCACGTAGAGTTGCTCTCCGGTCTCGTCCGGAATGACCGCGTGATTACCGTGTTCGCCACCACCATTGTTCGAGGGCTGCTTTTGAGCCAGATCCGGTAAGCCGTCTCCGTTCGAATCAACAACACGATAGAGCGGTCCACCATTGCGGTGAAACCAGAGGCTTCCTTGAAACCAAGACAGACCCTGTGCGCCTGACAAGGCTTTATCCGAGCCAGCCTCGGTCACCTTCAAAGGCGTGACTTCCGCTGCGCCTTCTCCAACCACGATCCGAAAAAGCCCTTTTCCCCCTTGATCGGTAGCGTAAAAACTTCCGTCCGGCGCAACACAGAGAGAAACCCACGAGCCCTGCTCACCTTTCGGAACAGTGTAAAGAAGCTCGGCCTCAAATCCCTCCGCGATTTGAAACTCATCCGACTTAGGTGCCGTCCCTTCTCCACTCCCTCCCGGAACCCCCCAAGGTTGAACCCCGAGCTCTCCAAGCTCCTCCAATTCGGCGTTCCAAGCTGAATCATCAAACCCCGGTTTTTGCCAGTTCCTCTTACGGTCCAGAGACAACTTCCAATTCTTGTCCGAGTAAACCTGATGCTTCTTCCCACCCGTAGTTTCGATTTCCAATTGAAAAACAAAGGCTGCCACTCCGCCCTTGTTCTGCGCCTTCACCGCGATTTGATTCCCCCCTTTTTTGAGCAGTGACTTCGCCTTGGCTACGACGAGTGGCTGCCCCCAATCGGGAACCTTGCCAGCTTCCTTCCCGTTGACCCAAACGGTTGCCTGGTTGTCGCAGGTTGTGTAAAGGGAGGCTGACTTCATCTCACCGGAAATTTCAAACTGATGACGCAGATAAATGGGCTCATTGTCCGTCGAATCAGCCCGCCAAATCCATTGCGGAGTATCTGGTTTAGAAGGCTTGGCTTGCGTCGTTTGCAAAGTCCCGAGAAAGGCGCAAAACCCAGAGAAGAATAGAACCGGCTTGAGTGATAATTTCATAGACTAAATCGCTTGGAAGGAGCTCCGGAGAGCATTCCGTGAATCTCACCAAATGAACATCTCAAAATGCACCCAAGTTTACACTCCGTGGGAAGAAACAGAGGCCAGAGCACCTACGAACAAGTCAGAGGGATTTGCCATCTCTCGCCCATTAAATGTAGCCACGTGCCGGATCCGCCTGACAGCATTGCTGAGCCAGATTTCATCCGCCTCCTCCAAAAGCTCCATGGGCCATTCTCCTTCCCGAACTTTGAGATTTCGGATCACCTCACGGCGCATCACCCCCGGCAGGCATCCGGTCTTCAACGAAGGAGTGTGGATCACCCCTTCTTTCACAAAAAAGAGATTGGAAATACACCCCTCGCAAATCTCCCCGCGTGTGTTTGGACGAATCACTTCATCAACACCGGACTCACGAAGTAAGATCATATTCTCGGCGTACGAGGTGCACTTGACTTGCGCCAAAGGGCTGAGCTCATTGACAGGACAAGAGGAAGTAATGGCATGAATCTCTCTCGTCTCTTCCGGTAGCTCCCCGGCAGAAATCAAACAACCCTCGCCCAAGGTCACCCTCACTCTCGCCGACTTCAATTCATTGGCTTCAATCACCCGCCGAACCGACTCAAGGAGCCTTCCTTCATCCGGAATCTTGAGACCCAGTTTCTTCGCCGACGAGCAAAGCCGCTCAAAATGTGCTCCCCACAGACAGGGCTCGTTCCTCTCGGTCCGGATCGTTTCGAAGACTCCTTCCCCCCGCAGGAACACACCATCGGAGATCGGGAGAGCGAACTCCCCGTTCTCAATCAGCCGGTCATTCCAGGAGACGATCATCGACACCTCTTTAGCCACCGTTTAAGAACTCAACAAGCCTTGAACTTCCTCGCCCACTTTCACCTCGCACAAGCGACCGACGGATCACGCGTCGGCGCTCTGCTCGGCGACTTCGTTCGCGGCACTCCGGAAAGTTTACGAACCCGGCTTCCGTCCGAATTGGTCGACGGCATCGTTCTCCACCGGGCCATTGATCGATTCACCGACACTCACGAGATCTTTCTGCGAACCAAGAAGCTCTTAAGCCCGCCGCGCAGACGCTTCGCCGGGATCATCATTGACATCTTCTTTGACCACTTTCTCGCCCACATGTGGTCGGACTATTCCAAGATTCCACTGCGTCAATTCATCACAGAAATTCACAATACCCTGAAACGCCGTGATGAATGGCTCACGCCGGAAGTCAGCTCAGTCATCGGGAGGATGAAGCAAGAAAATTGGTTGGGAACTTATGGCTCTATTCCCGGTCTTGCCCTCACTTTTCAGCGAGTCAGCGAACGCCGGACCTTTCTAGCCCCGCTTGTCGGAGCCGAGGATGACTTAACAAGCCATTACCAATCGTTCACCAACGCCTTTCGTAGCTTCTGCCCCGAGGTGATGTCATTCGCTTCCGGAGAAAATCCGGGGGGCGCGTTAAGCTCGCCGTAAAAATCCCGCCCCGAGATCACACCGAGCATCTCGAGTTCCATCTTCAATGATTCGCGCGCGGGCGGGGCGGAAGCCTCGGATTTTCCGCACGGAGTGAACGTGGCGAATCCAACTCGATCTTGACCCCGCGAAAGCAAAGTGAGCCGAGGTCGCCCCGCCTCGTTTTTCAAAATCAAAGGATGCATCCAGCACGAAGTTGGTTTGTAAAACCAAGGGTGCTTCCTCTCCTGGACCGCGCGCAACTGCCAACGACAGCGATGTTTTTCGTCAAGAAAAACACAGCGGGTTTTCGGGAAATGGTCCGGGAAATCATCCGCAAGTTGATCCGGTAACGCCTCTTTCGTCTCCGTCTTAAAACGACCATCCTCAAGCCTGAGAATCCCCTCGCCTTCCCCGCTTAAAAGCTTCGCTTCCTCGTCCGACAGGATCACGCCGTCGTGACAACAGGTCGCGCGACATTTCGCGAGTTCACACACCGGAAGAGGTGTCTCAAAAGCACCATGATCAACAGCGGCCTCGGCTAGAGAAGAAGCCAGCCCTCGAACCGTATTTTGAAAGATCGTAGTTGGTTCGGAAGTCAAAATTAGAAGAGATTATTCGCCGGAATCGGCGTCCTCTTTCTCATTCTCCCCCTCGGGTTTGGCGTGTTCGCCTTCCTTCCCGGGATGATTCTCGTCATGCTCAGCTCCATGCTCACCATGCTTGAAAAGATTGATGGTGTCGCTGGACTTGGGTGTCTCGGACTCCCACTCGTGACGTTCACAAGAACAGAGACCAAAAACGACAAGCGCTGTAAAAACCGGGAAGAGTTTCATGACGCCCGTTGGATAGTCGAGCCTGACACAAATGGCAACCCTGCTTTTTGCCCGAAACCTAGATAATCTGGCGGGTATCGAGGTAAGCATTTGCCAGAGCAATTGGAAACTGTTGGGCCGTTTCATCGAGAGTGACGATACCATCGGCGCGGAGGGTGGTAAGGACCGCTTCCCGCTCAGCCGCGTAGTCGTGGGCGGCGAGGTAACCCAAAGCATCTTCAAAGCTATTCAATTCCTTGTCCATCATCTCACCAATCCCCATTTCACGAAGGCTCGCAAGCACCACCACGTGCTTTTGACGGAGCTTTCTCAGCGGTTCCCGGAGCTCATCGGAATCCTCTCCGCGCAAGTTGGTCATCACGACGACCATCGAGCGCCGCTGTTGGTGTTTCAGGAGTCGCTCGGCCGCTTCCGCAAAATCGCTTGGAAACGGAGAGGTTTCGTAATCGTAAAGGTGATTGAGAACCGTGGTCATGGCGCTGGCACCCTTGACCGGAGGAAGCCAGCGGTCGGTTCCTCCAAAACTCAGAATCCCAACCTGATCTCCCTGACGTAAGGCCACATAGGAAAGAAGAAGCATGGAATTCAAGCAGTGATCAAATTGGCTGATCTCGCCATCGATGGTCCGCATCCGGCGACCACAATCGAGCATCAGAATCACCGATTGGTCGAGTTGCTCCTGAAAGTCCCGACTGATCAGGCTCTGGCGTTTGGAACTCGCCTTCCAGTCGATCTGGGAAAGGGAGTCACCCATTTGGTAGTCGCGAAGCTGATGAAAATCACGACTGAGTCCCGCACGATTTTTCCGAATGATCCCGGTGTGTTCCTGACGATGAGCCATCGCCATCAGAGCGTAACTCAGGACCGGTTGATAGTTCGGATAAACTTTCACCGTGCCGACCTCGCCCACTTTTACCTGCCTCGACCAAAGTCCCAGCAAGGAAGTCATCAGGATGTGAGTTTTTCCAAAGCCGATCTCTCCCCGCTCGGGAAGAGTAATGGGATAATTTAGATCAAGATACCCCTCTCCCTTGATCCAGCCCCGCCAGGGAAAGGCCTCACATTCGCAGTGGTTGGGAATACCATCAAAAACTCCAACATGGAGAGGCCGGTGGGTTGGATTGATGATCCTAAGCTCAACTTCACTCTCAACCCCAACCGCCATCCTCCCGGGCAGGGTTCGTTTGACGACAGGTGGCCTAAAGACATATGCGACCAGCGCATCGAACAAAACGACGAGCCCCAGAATGCCCCCCATGATCCCCCACCAGCCGGAGACCGGAGGATACAGGGAACCCGCCAAACCCATCAGGGTCCAGAGGATCAAAAGCGCAATGAGCGCGCGCGTGGGGCGAAGTGGCATGGCTGGAATTTAGATCCGTGGAGCAACCACGGTCTCGAGAGAAGAACTCAGAAGGTCGTCCACATTTTGGCCGCTAATCGCGACTTCAGGGGCAACCTGAACACGATGACGGAAGACGGGCAGCGAGGCCTGCTTGATGTCATCGGGAATGACGTAGTCGCGCC
>CBFHQJ010000019.1:0-59654 GCA_965657795.1 Akkermansiaceae bacterium | reverse complement strand
CCCACTTGCCTGGAAGCTCGACCCGGACATTTCCGGAGAGAAGTCCGAAGGCATCAACTGCGATATCGAAAGTTCCAAGGACTCCGAGAAGCTCGGCCTTGATACCGGAATCCTGCTGGATCTGGCTCTGACCAGCACCGGGCCGGGCATTATCGTTGCCACCGAAGGCGAGGCTCGCACGGTTGACACCCACTCCGATGGTGAGGACGAGCATTCCGTCCTTAAAGCCGATGTCCTCGATTCCGATGGACGGCCCCTCGAGCGTCAACGGCCCAACTCCGAAGTTACGAGGCTGCTGCGGAGTCTCACCCGGAGGTGTGCCATTCACCGTAAAGGATTGAACAATGGTCCCGACATTTTCGTTAATCACGCTGACTCCGTCTGCATTCAGATAGGTGAAGTTGGTGGCGAAAGCACCATCAGCGAAGGTAATCCGGACCTGACCGGCCTTGAAGAGAGTCGGTGCAGGTGGAGTGACCGGTGGCTGACCGGGTTGAACCGGCGCAGGTGTGGTGACGGGAGGAGTCGTCGGAGTAAGGAAGTAACGGTAAGTGACGCTCTGGGCCTCGTCCTCAAATCCGGCGATGAGAAGAGGCTGGCCACCACGGAGAACCGGAGTGCCATCTGGCAGAAGAACAATCTGGTCCAATCCGGTTCCACTCAACTTGAACGGAGTCGGATCGGTGATGGTCAGCTTGTTAATGGCGGTGCCGTCCTGCGATGTGAACGTGACATCGAGATACTGCTTTTGGTTGAGCGAAACGGCATCGACCGCGCCACCATTCGCCGGGCTTGCAATCGAAGCAACCGGGCCTGGTTCCGATGCAGCCGTTGGAACGATGTTGAAATACTCAATCTCGGTGAAGTTACCAATTCCCCCCATATCGGAGAAGGAACCCGGAGCAAACTCAACGGTCACACGACCATTCTGCTGGGCCTCGGTCAGAGTGCCCCCGGTGATCAAATACTTGTATGTATTCGGCTTTCCAAGCTCCAGGGTCGGAGCTCCATTGAAGACGAGATTGGTGGTCTGGCCATTAATCTTAACTGTGAACTCCTGAGCAGTATCGGTGATACTTGCAGTATTCAGTCCGACATTGTTGAGATCATTGTATTGAATCAGGAGATAGCCTTTAGAGATCAAATCTGATCCGACAATCTTGCCCCCGGTGACCGGCCCGGCAAGGTCAGCAGTCGGGAAGAAGTCGGTGCCGGAGAATCCGTTATTGTTCGAGGCAGAATTGTCGATATTGGATGGCTCCATTCCGAGTTGATCCCGAATATCGAAGCCACGCACCTTGAAGGAAGTCAGCTTGAAGCCAGCCGCATCGGTGATGCTGAAGGAGGCAGAACCGGTTACCTTGAAGAGCGAATCACCATTCTCATCATTGATGGAAACGAAGCCGCCGCCGATGAGAACATCGAGATCACCGTTCGGACGGCGTGAGATCACAAAGGTGCCACCGATACTGAAGCGGTTTCCGATGCTGAAGGACGCGTTCCGTGCAATGAAGGAGAAGGTTCCAGGATTCAGGTCGGTCCCTCCAAGATTTACAACCTGGGTGGAGGTATTGATAAGGAGAGTCACGTTGCCCTGGACAACCAAGCCATCGAGTCCAATCAGAGCCAGATTTCCACTGGCCTTGGCAGCGTAGATCCCCTGCCCGGCCTCACCGAGGTTCTTGTAATCAACCGTTCCGTCGGAAAGGAGGACTCCAATGGCCTCCGGATTGAGAGTTCCATCAAGAAGCTCGAACGGTCCCTTACCGATAAAGAAATCAATATCGGTTCCAGAGAAGCCATCGCCATTGGCGGAGAGATTGCCGCGGAACTCAACGAAGTCGCCAAAGTCGATCGCGATATCAAGTAGAGCGAAACTGAAGGTCGCATCGGACATCTTGAGAGCAATTGTCTCGTCTCCAACGACCAGAGTCATGTCAACTGACGCGCCGGTTGTATTGATTGATCCGCCGATTTTGGCCGACGCTCCGGTTCCACTGTCACCGCTATCTCCGGCAGAAACCCGACCGGCAAGTTGGGCAATGATTCCTGGATTCGGGCCGCTATTGATGAAGACAATAGCACCGGTAGCATTAATCAAGCCTTCCGGAATCCGATCATCCACAATCCGGACATTGTTGGCAGCAATTGAAAGCGCCTCAACCGGAGCAGCAGTTGGAGTCACGCGGACCTGCCCCTTCTCGAAGGCGAAGTCGCCGATGAGAACGAAGCCACCGATCGTGAGGGTTGCGTCGAGAGCCTCGACCCGGAAGAACGGTCCTTTCTTAAGTTTGAGAGTCTTGGTGACCGTTGAGCCATCAGCAGCAATGAAGGAGAATCTCTCATTCACGGCGACCGGAAGGTTGTTGATCTGGAACTTCAGTGAAGCGGTAAATCCACCACCAATCTCGTCCATGAGAGCCTGGGTCAATCCGGTGTTACCCTCGAATTCACCCGCGATGCCTTGAGGGGTAATCAGAATGCTGCCGGTGCCATTCTCAAGGAAGACTCCCTGATCATCTTCCTCGCCAGGACCCCTCGGATCACCGAGGAAGATCGACGTATCGGAAAGTCCAATTCTAATGACCTTGGTGTTCGTCGCAGTCGTGATCTGCTCGAAGAAGAAGACTGCTTCGATCCTCTGGCCAAGCACGGTCAACGCGACCGGATTGGCTGGAACAGTTGGAGTGCTGGCAGCACCGGCCTGCACGCGGAAGTATGGTCCCTTCTGAACATTGATCGTGGCGGTAGTCGGTCCGACCTCCACCATGCGATTCACAGCGGCATTGGTAGTATTGATCTTGAGGAAGATGTTGTTGTCAGCTGTGAATTGAATGTCCTGACTCAGGCTTGGAGAGAGGACCAAGCCAACCTGAAGGTCAGCCGCAATTCCCTGGGCATTCACGATGATGACGCCGTTGGCAATGGAAGCGGTTATGAAGGTTTCATCTCCATTTCCAAGTTCCAGAACCGTGTCAGTAATCGCGATCACAATCTCTCCAGTGGCAGACTTCTGGAAGGAGAAATTGCCGGTGAGACGTTGCCCGAGAACATCAAGGTAGACTCCAACGCCGGTCACCGTGATTCCTGCGGCAACAGTCACAGCCGGAGTACTTGGAATCCCATCAACATCGAGATCGTAGGAAATTGGGACCCTTGCCGCACTTGGAGTGGCACCCGGACGAGTGAGGGAATTGAAGCCCACACTGAAGAGGCCGCCAACACTGACTCCCGGAATGGAAACGGTGACTTGCACGGTGATGAGACCCACAATTCCTCCGTTTGGTCCGCTGATTATTTCGAGCGTGCTTGGAGTGTCGACCGGGCTCTCGGCGCGAACGAACTGCTGGCCGTTCGCGCTCAGAGAAATGAGGACATTCTCAAGCATGATTCGAGTCGTGGAAACATCTGCATTGGCTCCGGTTCCCCCCACCATGTTGTCATTTCCAAGATCGGTCTGACGAATGAAGGTAAAGTCACCTCGAATGATCTGGCCGCCGAGTTCGATCTCAAGGCCCTCTACTTTCACCGAAATGTAAGGTCCGGCAGGAAGAGTGAGAGTCTGCTCGATATCGCCAATTCGGAAGGTCTCGTTGACGGCGGCATTCCTGTTGTTGATACGGACGGTGACCCGCTCAACTCCGATGCCCTCACCGCGGGTGATGTAAACTGCGGCGGTTACACTGAACTCACCAGCAAGACCGCGAGGTGAGACGATCAGGGAAGCGGTGCCGTCGGTGATCCAGAGGCCGATGTCATCCGAATCGTTTTCGAATCCAGCGGTTCCGCCGTTGTCACCGAGGAAGAGATTCAGATTAGCAATGGCCAGCTTGAGAGTCTTCTCATCGTCGGTGGTGTTGAACTGACCGTCAGCACCCGGGCTGGAGATCTGCTCGAAGCTGAAGTCGCCCGTCAGAGTCTGACCAAAGAGATCAAGACTGAAGTCCTCGATGGTGACGCGGAAGTAAACTCCAGCCTCAAGGTTCAACATGAGATCACCGGTGCCGTCGGCATTCGGAATCGGGAAGGTCGACATCAGAGCCTTGCCGGTGTTGTTGATCGTAACGGTGACGGTTGCGGAGGTTTCAACGAGGTTCGGGATGCGAAGTGAAACCGAACCGCCAATCACACCAGCGACGCCATCCGGAGAGATCACAAGGGCGAGCGTTCCACCAGTCATCCGGAGTCCGGCATCATCGGTGAAGTCCCCTGCCGTTCCCATCTCATCGCCGAGGAAGAAGTTGATGTCGGAGCCACCCAGGCGAATCACGGTGGATGCCGGAGCATTGCCGATACCCGGGATAATGCTGCGTTCGAAGAAGAAATTTCCACCGAGAGTCTGACCAGTAACGGTGAGAGTCGTGTTCGCGGCGGTGAAGCGGATGTAGTCGCCGGAATCGAGAACAAGAGGAAGATCAACTCCGCCGACTTCAACCGAAGTGTTGATCGCAGTATTGGTGTTGTTGATTTCAAGAACGAGATCAGAGCTAAGGCTGACTCCCGGAATATTCTTCAACTCAACCGTTCCGCTAATCCGTCCGGCAAGTCCCTTGGTGGTGACATTGTTGACGGTGTTCTCGATGATGAGAAGCGTTCCGGTTCCCTGGGTCAGGCTGACATATTCCTTTTGTCCGTCTCCGAGGCTCATCGCAACATCAAGAGCGGCAATGCTGAGAAGAGTTCCGGTCGGAGTGGTAACATTCTCGATGGCGAAGCTACCGGAGATACTTTGACCAGCGATGCTGAGAACAGCTTGGTTAACTCCGATGCGGAAGTATGGCCCGGCAGGAAGATCGATAAGAATTGGATCGTCGCTCCCTGGGATTGGGATGGACTCATTGACCCGACCTGCTGTGGTGTTGATCTGGAGGCTGAAGGTTCCGGAAAGTTCAACTCCATCAACCAAGCCCGAGGCATCAACCGTTGCGCTGAGCTGACCAGCCATTCCTCCGGTATTCGGAAGAGGATTACCGTCGGTATCGATGGCATCAGGAAGGATTAGAAGAGTTCCATTTCCTTGCGTGATTGCGACCCCGGCAAAGTCGATGCTGAGATCTCTGATTGCGAGGGTGAGTCGGCTTTGTCCGTTAATAGTCGTTTCCTTGCGGACGGAGAAGTCAGCTTCAAGAACAACTCCTGCCGCGTCGATCATTCCGCCCAGCGCAGCGATCTCGAAGAACGGACCGGCTTCGATGCGGGTTTGGGCAACGTCATCAAGAATAACCGGAGCCGTTCCGGTGTTCACACGGATCACGATGGTGTCAGCCGAGATACTAACTGGTCCGAGGTTGAGAGAAGCTCCAAGGCTCAACTGGCCAGCAACTGCACCGCGAGCAACCAGGAAGGCTCCATTGATATCAGTAAGATCAGCGAAGCCGTCACCGAGGCTGAGTGAGGCGTTCTCGACAAGGAAGGAGAGATACTTCTCACCATCGGCCCGGACACCCTGCTCGAACTGGAAGGTTCCGCGAAGTTCCTGACCAGCAATCACGACCTCAATGTCTTCGGCGCGGAAGCGGAGGAATGGAGCGCCAACTCCGGCTGCCGGAACCGTGAGAATGACATCGTCAGCTCCAGGAATCTCAATCGTCTCGGTCACCGCCACCGTGCCGGTGTTGAAGAGGAGTGACATATTTGCGGAGATATCGATTCCCGGGATAGACTCGGTGAAGTTTCCGCTAATGGCTCCTGCGATACCGTTCTGGTCGATCCGGATCGCGGCGCTGCCTTGGTTGATCGAAACGAGGTTTTGCGTTCCGTCACCTATTCCGATGAAGACGTCGCTGGCTGCAATCCGGAGGATCTGTTGATTATTCTCAGTGGTCTGCTGGAAGACGAAGTTTCCGCGAAGGGTCTGACCGAGTAAATCAAGCTCCAGGTTGGTTGCAGCGACCTGCAGGAATGGACCGGCAGGAATGTTGACGTTGATGGAGGTATCACCGATTTGAACCACTTCCTGAACCTCTTCGGCTCCGGTGTTGATGAGGAGTTGGAAGTCACCGCGGAAGCTGACATCCACACCTGGAATCATGAGAGCGACCGTGCCGCCAGCCTGACCGGCAAAGCCTGCATCGGAGATAATAAATGCGCCCTCGCCATTCGTGATTTCGAGCCCGGCATCATCGGCACCCCCTGCTCCGCCGCGATCACCGAGGAAGATATTGAGATCGATGATTCCGATCTTCACAAATTTTGGAGGAACGACGCCACGGTCACGGGCTTCCTGGGTGAGTTCCCCTTCGGTCTGCTCGAAGGAGAAGGTTCCGGAGAGTTCCTGACCAAAAATGGTGACATCAAGTGATGCGGTAATGCGGAGGGATTTTCCGGCTGGTAAAGTGACATCGGAACCACCGACATCGAGAGTCTGGCTGGTCGGAGTGGTGTTGATCTCAAGCTTGGCTGAGACACCGTCGCCAAAGTCAACATCTGGAGTCGGAAGGTTGAACTGGAGCGTTCCGTCAATGACACCAGCGAATCCGGCAGGTGTGTAGCGGAACGTCGAGGCCGGGCTGGTCAGGATGACATACTCTTCGGTGACGAGTTCGTTCTGAGCATTCCGGCTGGTGCCTCCGAAGGCTGCGCGAAGATCAGTAACACCGACCTCAATCAAGTCTTGGCCAATCGTGAAGCGGAAGTCACCTGAGATCGTCTGACCGGCGATATTAAGATCCAGGTCATCAACAGTGATGATGGTCGCTGGAGTATCCGGCATTGCCACGTCCTCCGCAGGAAGTCCACCTGTGGTTGAAGGCAGCTCAAGCATCCTGCCGCTACCGGCAGTCGAAGCGAAGACCACTCGAATGCGACCGCTCAAAGCGAATCCTTCCAATCCGATCACTTGAACAACCCCCTCGGCAACAAAGGTTTCGGAGTCAACGGAGCGGGCAAAGCGGGCGTCGGTGAGAAGGAATCCTTTCGCCGCCGGGTTCACGGTCCTGGTAGCAGGGTCATCACCAACGAAGGCTGGTCCCTGTCCCACGAAGACGGTTCCGGAACCACCGGTGATACTGCCATTGTCGATCTCGACGAGGATGAAGTCTCCGATGCGAATCTCAGCAGAAACCTCAACTCTGATTCCGCCATTCTCGGCAATCGGAGCGAGGTCGATGATGAACTCGCGCTCTCCGAGCATGATGCTCTCGTTAATCTGACGACCGGTTGTGTTGATGCTCACCGTGACGGCGGCCCCGACACTCACATCACCGCCCCCGACATCAAGTCGACCGGTAAGGTTGCCAGCAATTCCGTCAGCAAAGAGAACAACTGCACCATCGGCAGCTGCAACATCCTCGCCATTGACGCTGAGGGCCGCATTATCAATCGCAATCCGAGTGGTGACATCACCAGTGACTCCATCAGTAGTCTGGTCAAAGAGGAATCCGCCAGTGATGGCGACTGGTCCAACATTCAAAGCACCTGAAACAACCTCGACCCGGACATAAGGCCCGGCGGCAAGTGCTGGCAACCCGTCACCAAGATCGACCTCGGATCCAGTGGTGTTGAGAAGGAAATTGGCTTCAGTGACGTCGAGACTGAGTGAATCTCCAAGGCTGGCTGAAATTCCGGCATTCGAAACGCGGAGCCCCATCCCTTGTGCATTGACGACCAGGGCAGTCGATGCAGCAGTGACTACAATGATATCGTCGGTGCCATCGTTCAGTGCGAGACGGAAATTGGTAATAAGCAAGCGAACGATGGTCTCACCGGTCTCTGGAATTGTGAATTGCTCAATGACCACGGCGTCAGCGGTCAGTTGCTGGGAGAGGACGTTGATGAGGACATTTTCAACCGTGATTGAGAAGTCGCCGGTGGCGGTATCGAAGACCACGGTGGCTGTTCCGCCCATAGTCACGTCAGGAACATTAAGAGCAATCACTCCGGTGAAACTTCCGCTCACTCCGGTGCTGCGCATGATGAGTTCTCCGCTGCCCTGGGTGACCCGGACAAAATCGGTGGTTCCGTCACCAAGCCCGAGCTCGACCTCATCGAAGCCGAGGATAGTGACCTGTTCGCCAGCTTCGTCGCGCTGCTCAAAGGAGAAGTTACCCCGGAGAGTTTGGCCGGCGATCTCGATATTCAAGTTGGTTCCGGATGCCTTGATGTAAATGCCAGCTTCAAGGTCTAGTTCCTCGGTGATATTATCGACGACGAAGGTTTGGCTAACCGCAGCTCCGGTCTGGTTGATCTCCAGAGTCAAGGTGCCGGAGAACTCAAACCCAGGAAGGTCTGTGGCAACGTCAACCGTGAGACGACCGGCAAGTCCATTGCCAGCGGGATTCGGTCCGCTGATGAGGACAAAGTAACCTTCTCCATTGCTTAGAGTGACGAAATCACGATCCCCGTCGCCAAGCCCCAGCTCGACATTACGGGCAGCGATTCGAATCGCAGTGGTATCATCGGTTGTGACGTTGAGGTCAGCACCACGGTCGAGGACGATCTGTTCGAAGACGAAATCACCGGAGAGTCTCTGACCGGCGACTGCCAGAACAACATCAGCTCCCTCAAAGCGAACGTATGGTCCGGCAGGAAGCTCGAGCGTCCGGGTAGCTGCTCCGACCGTGAAGTCTTCGTTGACCGCGAGAGCCGAGGTGTTGATCTGGAGAGTGAGACGACCTTCAAGGCGGAAGGCGTCTGCCGGAAGAATTTCAACGTTGGCGGAGATCTCAGCGGCGAAGCCTGCTCCGGTAATGAGGAAGAGTCCGGAACCATTTGTGAGGCGGAGTCCCGCATCTTCGGTTCCGAGGAGAATATTCACATTGGCGGCAGCGACCTTGACGATGCTTTGACCATCTGCGGTGGTGACTTGTTCGAAGGCGAAGTCCCCTGCCAAGCGCTGACCAAGAACTTCAATGACCGCCCCAGTGACATTGAGCCGAACGGTATTGGCAGTGACTCCAAGCTGGGTGGTGGCGGTGGTGTTCAGTTCGAAGTCAATCAAGCCCTCGAGAGTCACGCCATCCACATTCAGGATCGGCTCAAGTCCGGTCACCTTGGCGGCGATTCCAGTCGGCAGGAAGAGGAACTGAGCCGAGGCAACATTCACTCCGATAATCGGGTTCTCCTCGGTGCCTCCGAGTCCGAAACTAAAGTCGGTGACTTCGACGCTGAGAGCTTTTTCACCACCGGCAAGAGTTGTTTCGGTGATCGCAACGTCCGTCTTGAGACGAAGGCCACCCACCACCAAAGTAATGTCATCGCCAGCGATCCGGAAGGTCTGGCCGGCTGAGATCTGAAGACCAAGGGTGGCCGAACCAACCCGGAGAGTTTCGTCGACCTCAGCACCAGTGTTGTTGACCTGAAGCTGAAGATTCCCTTCAAGGGTGATTCCCTCGACACCGAGGGCTATGTCCCCTCCGATCCGTCCGGCAAGTCCCGCGTCGGTCACGACAAAGAGTCCGGTTCCGTTGTCGAGAGTGAGGAGGCCATCAGCAAGATTGACCGAAACGTTGTTAAATCCGATTCGGACGATCTGGGCATCGAAGTCAGCTCCGGTTCCTCCGGGAAGACCGTCGGCGCCTAGCGACTGAACCTGCTCGAAGGCAACGTCAGCGTTGATGATGACTTGGTCGAAGAGGTTAATGGAAACGTTGACGGCCTCAAAGCGGAAGTAAGGTCCGGTCGGCAGGCTGAGGTTGTAAGTCTGACCAGCGAAGGTGAAGTCTTGGTTGACCACCGCGTTGGTGTTGTTGATCAACAGACTGAAGTCTCCATCGAGGGTGACGCTAGGAATGTTGATGCTCACCGAGCCTTCGATGCGTCCGGCAAGACCAGCTTCGGAGATGACCAGAGCGCCGGAACCGTTGGTGATGGCGACAATATCCTCACCGCCTGCGGTAAGGGCGAGATTGACCTCGGACGCAAAGATCGTGATGAGGCTTGCTCCGGTGGTGGCATCGGTCGTGGACTCAATAGCGAAGTTACCGCTGAGGCGTTGATCGAGGATGATGAGTTCAGCACTGCCTTCGATGCGGAAGAACTGGCCAGCCGGAACATCGAGATTCACCGTGCTGTTTCCGATCATGAAGTCTTCATTGATCGCGGTCGGCGTGGTGTTGATGGAAACGGTGAAGTTGGTGTTCTGAACCACCACACCCGGGACATTCAATTCGATGCCCGCAGAGATTGTTCCTGCGATGCCCGCCTCAGTGACGATGAGGGCACCGGAACCGTTGCTGATGGAAACTCCGGCGGAGTCAGTTCCAAGATTGATATTAACGTTGGCGGCGGCGATCTGGAGAGTTGAGCCGTCGTCGACATTTCCGAAGATTCCGTCGGGCCCTGCTGTGGCAGCCTGGCTGAAGCTGAAGTCACCCACGATGCTCTGACCGAGGACATCGAGGGTGGCGTTGATTGCCTCAAATTGCTTGACCTCAGCTCCGTCATCGAATTTGACGCGGACTCCGTCTCCGGTGCTGCCAGCAATGGTGAGTGTTTCGTCGATTGCCTGGCCGGTGGTGTTAACCCGAACGGTGGCTTCAGCAGAGATTGTGACACCGTCGACACCGATCAGGGAGATCGTTCCGGTGGCAACGAGAGCATAAGTCGGAGGTGCATTCGGTCCGCCATTGCTGAGCTGAATCAAGCCAACCTGCGCATCACTGAGAAGCGCGCCTTTCGCGAGAGGATTGAGTTGCTCGTCACCGATGCGAAGCGGTCCTTGTCCGAGGAAGATTTCGAGATCTTCGCCAGCGAAGGTCTTGGCGGCCACATCGGTGCCGTTGATATTGATGGTGCCATCGGAGAAGGCCACGTTACCGGAGATCGAAACGAAGTCGCCGATGTTGATGGTGAGATCGGAGATCGAGATATCGAAGACATTGCCCTCGTTCGGACCGAAGCTAATTGGAAGCTCGGCACCGTTGAGAATGACGGTCTCGTTGACTGCGGCCCCGGTGTTATTGATGCGGAGGGCAAGATCGCCACCAGCACCTACAGGTCCGAGAGAGATGTCAGCGCGGCCCGAGAGGAGACCGGCAAGTCCGCCATTGGTCAGGACGAAGACACCTTCACCGTCGACGAACTGGGCGCCTTCGCCATTGAACTCGATGGTGGCGGAAACGTTGCTGGCCGCAAGAGTGGTGACGGCAGCCAGACCTTCGCCACGCTGCTCGAAGAGGAAGTTTCCGCTCAGTGAAACATCGCTACCCCCTACCGAGAGTCCGGTCGGTGCGATGGAGGCATTGATTGCTTCGACGCGGATGAATGGTCCCTTCGGAAGAGCGAATCCGGCGTTTCCAGCGAAGGCCGTCATCTCCGTGGTCACGGCAAATGGCAGAGTGTTAATCTGGACGGTAACCTGGTCGATGGTGAAATCGAGACCCGGAATGTTGAATGGATTTGCGCCGACGATGATCTGACCGGCAACTCCTTCAGGCAGGATGAGGAGCTGGGCGGAGGAATCCTTGATATCGACCAGTGGATTTGGTCCCTCCCCGATTTGAGCACTGAGATCAGTGATGGCGAGGCGGACAACGTTGCGGGTTCCAACAGTGACTTGCTCGAAGGCAACATCACCGCGGATGTCGATTCCTGGAATACTCACCACAACATCTTCAGCAACCACGCGGACGAACTGGGCGGGAGCGGAAGTGCGGGTATTGATCTGGAGTCCGACGCTGGCGACGGAGAGTTCGATGTCATCGATTCCGAAGCGAATGCCTCCGGTCATCTCTGCAACCACTCCGTCAGCGAAGAGGTCCAACTTGCCAGCCTCGATGGTGACGACGAGAAGCCCGTCACCGAGGTTCAACTCGGCATCGCTCACTTCGATACTTGTGACATCAGCCGTTTGAGTGAAGGCGAAGTTACCGCTGAGAGTTTGTCCGGCGATTTCAAGTTCGGCATTGTTGGCGCTGACCTTGAAGAATGGTCCGGCAGGAAGTGAGACCGCGATGGTCTCCTCACCCAGCTCGAAGATCTCATTCACCGCAACCGGAGTCTGGTTGATCTCGAGACCAAGGTCACCAGTGAAGGTGACACCTGGAATGTTGAGAGCAACGCTTCCGGAGATCGTTCCGATCAACCCACTGGAGGCCGTTCCGGTGGTGGCGTCGGTGAAGCTCTTGAGGAGGAGAACTCCGCGACCATTGCTGAGAGTGAGGAAAGGATCGTTGGCAGGTCCGAGCTGGAGGCTGGCGCGGGTGACCACCACGCGGGTCTCGGTCTGACCATTCACCGTGCTCTGCTGGAAGGAAACATCAGCGGTGAGCGCTTGATCAGCGATGACCAGCTCAGCACCGATGGCTGCGATGCGGAAGTATGGTCCGGCCGGGAGATCAAGAATGAGATCCTGACCGGCAAGAGCGATGGTCTCGCGAACGGCAACCGCCGTGGTGTTCACCGCGATCTGAAGTTCGTCAACATTCAAGATGAAGGCGAGCGATGGATCGGTTGCAACGGAAACGCTGAACTGACCAGCAACACCGTCAGGAGTGACCCGGAGGATACCAGATCCGTTGCTCAAGCTGAGGAAGGTTGTCGTTCCGTCGCCGAAGGATGCGGAGATGTCGGCGAGACCGAGGAGAGTGATGGTGGAGCCATCAGCGAGAGTCTCGTTGCGGAGGAAGATGTTTCCGGAGAGTTCCTGACCAGCGATCTGGAGGTTGAGATTCTCACCAACGAGCTGGAAGAAGTTGCCGGCTTCGATTCCGTCGCGTGTGGAACCATCGGACGCCACCACGAACTGGTCGCTGAAGACTTCTCCAGTGGTGTTGACGAGGATGTTGAGATCACCGCTGACTTCCACACCCGGAATGGTGACTGCGAAGCTTCCACCAATTGCCCCGACCAAGCCGGTATCGGTAATGATGAGATCACCGAATCCGTCTGTCACGGTGACGTAATCGGTGTCGCCATTGCTGATCTTGAGGGAAGCATTGGCGAGCATAAGGCGAGTCTCGCGGCGGTCATCGGTGGTGTTAAACGGAGTTCCATTGACATCGCGTAAGCGTTGCTCGATTGAGATATCCGACTGGATGAGCTGGTCACCGATTCCGATGGTGATGCCCAGTCCCTGAATGCTCACGAATGCCTCACCGGCTGGCGTTGCTTTCTGGGTCTCGTCAAAGACGACGTTCACGCTGCTGGAAGTTCCAGGAATGGTGATACTTTCGTCGATGGCCTGGTTCGAGCTATTCACGCGGACCCGGACGGTGCCGGTGAGAGTGATGTCCGCGAGCCCGACCACGCTGACTTCACCGGAAGCATCAAGAGCATACTGGGTGGAGGTCCCCTCGGTAATCTTGACCAAGCCGATGCTGGCATTATCGATGCGAAGTCCCTTCGCAAACGGGTTGATTGAGCCATCAGCGAGAGTGGCAGGACCTTCACCGATGAAGAGGCGGAGGCCGGTTCCTGCAACTACTGAAGTTCCGTCGCCAC
Source organism: Akkermansiaceae bacterium (assembly GCA_965657795.1). GTDB lineage: Bacteria > Verrucomicrobiota > Verrucomicrobiia > Verrucomicrobiales > Akkermansiaceae > SW10. The sequence goes on along the minus strand of CBFHQJ010000019.1, from coordinate 46,274 downwards.
GATCGGTGAAGCTGAAGGAACCTTCGAGTAGAACGATGTCGCCGATCACGAGCGAGGCATTGGCCAGAGCAACTGAGAAGACGTTTCCTTCGCTTGCGCTGAAGAAGACATTGATGGTCGAGGCGCCGAGCTGAATCGTTTCGTCGACCGCGACTCCCGAGTTGTTGATGGAAAGGATGAGAGTGCCACCGGCATCGAGTCCACCGACGTTCACTCCAAGATCTCCGGAAATTGTTCCCGCAACTCCAGTCGGAAGAATAATGAGAGCACCGATAACATTGGTAAGGCTGGCCCCTTCCCCGTTGACATCGACTGCCACGGTGAGGTTGGCCATGGCGATGCGAGTCAGGTTGGCGGATGACTCGAAGAAGAAGTCTCCTGCGAGGACGGCATTGGCACCGAGGCCGTCGAGAGCGAGTTCGGCACCGAGGATGGCGACGCGGACAAATGGTCCGGCAGGAAGAGTGAGAGTTTTAATTCCGTTCCCGAGAGTGAAGTCGCGGGTGATCGCAAGCGGGTTGGTATTGATCTCGATGCGGACCGAGTCGGTCGAAAGTGAAATTCCAGGAACAGTGAGTGCGATGGCTCCGACGCTCAGGACTCCGGAGATTCCAGTTGCGGTGATTTCAAAGTCCCCGGCTGCTCCAGTGATAGAGACGAAGGTCTCAACATCTGTGCCAAGGGTAAGGGAAACGTCTGAGAAGGTCGCCTCGATGGTTCCCGAAGCGAGTTGTTTAAAGTCGAAGTTACCGCTGAGACGTTGACCGGCGATGTCAATTTCGACGTTGGTTCCAGTCACCTGGATGAACGGTCCGGCACGAACGTTGATGTCGCGCTGAGCACCTTGAACATCGAAGCTGAGGTCGAAGGCTGCTCCGGTGGTGTTGATCTTGAGTCCGAAGCCACCACCGAGCGAGAGGTTCGGAACATTCACTCCGATGGTGCCGCCGATATTGGCGACGATGCCGCTGGAGAGGATGAGGATATCACCGAAGCCGCTGTCCAGCGTGATGAGACCATTGCCAATGTCGGTGCTGACGTTGGTGAGTGAAATCAGGAGAGCGAGCTCGAAGTTGCCACCTCCAAGATCGATGCTTGGGCGGTTGAAGCTGAGGTCGGCATTGATGGAGAGTCCGTCGATATCGAAGGAGATGCTCGGAGCTTCGATTTCAATGAATGGCGTAATGCCATCGAGGGAAAGCTCACCGAGGCCGAAGTTGACGTCGATTGGATTATCAAGACCCGGGATGGTGATCTGTTCGTCGACTTCAACGGTCAGAGTATTGACGCGAACGTCGATGGAGCCACTGAGGTCGAGTCCGGCGATTCCGAGAACGAGGATTGTTCCGCTGGCGGTCACGGCGTATTGTGGACCATTCGGACCGTCAACTTTCACCAAGCCGATGTTGGCGTTCTCGATGAGAAGTCCGCGAGCGGATGGGTTAAGCTCCCCACCTTCGAGGAAGGGTTCCCCTTCTCCGATGAAGAGGGTGAGGTCAGCACCTCCGGCAACCGAGAAGCTTCCGCGGTTGGTGAAGCTGAAGCTTCCCTGGATGAGGAGAATGTCTCCGATGCGGAGGCTGGCATTTGCGAGCGCCACCGAGAAGACCATGCCTTCTGCCGATGAGAACGAGATCGAGATGCTGCGGGTTCCGATCAAGATCGTTTCGTTGATCGCTTGGCCGGTGTTGTTGATACGGAGGAAGAGGTCGCCGCCGGCCTCGAGTCCGCCCAGAGCGACATCAAGTGAACCTTCAACGGTGCCGGCAATGCCGTTCGCAGTGATGACAAGAGCACCCGTGCCATTGATGAGGCGGGCTCCTTCTCCATTCACAACCACCTCGGCGGTGACATCGAAGAGAGCAAGTCGGGTGACTCCTCCAACTTGATCGAAGGCGAAGCTTCCGCTGAGGCTGGCATCAGGAAGGTTGTCGATGGTGAGGCTGGCATTGAGAACTTCAACGCGGAGGTAAGGACCAGCGGGAAGAGTGAGAGTGCGAGCACCCTCAGGTCCGAGGATGAACTCGTCGGTCACGGCATTCGGGCGGGTGTTGACCTGAATCGTGATGGTATCGGTCGTCAGTGTGACACCCGGAATGGTGACATTGACGCTCTGGACGCTGAGACCACCGGCGACACCCTCGGCATCGATGAGGAAGGTTCCAAAGCCTCCGGTGATGGAAACAAAGTCAGTTGTGCCGTCGCCCAGAGTAAGGAAGGCATTGGCGACGTCGATCCGAACGGAGCCATCGGCATTCTGCTCGAAGATGAAGTCGCCACCCAAACGCTGACCGGCGATATCGAGATTCACTCCGGTTCCAGCGATCTGGAAGTAAGGTCCGGCAGGAAGAACCATTGTCTCAGGATTTCCGAAGACTTCGTAGCTTTCGTTGATCGCGGTTCCAGTGGTGTTGATGCGAAGAGCAAAGTTACCCTCGGCAGAAACGTTCGGCACATTGATGGCGAGCGCTCCTTCGACCTCGGCGGCAAGACCTTCAGGGAGAACGAGGAAGTCTCCGCTTCCCTCACTGAGGGTGACGAAGTTGTCGGTTCCATCACCGAAGGAGGCGCTGACGTTACGAAGTCCAAGAAGGAGGATTTCAACATCATCGGTGCTGTTCGCCGGAGTGTTGTTACGATCCGAACGGAAGCGGGTCACGGTGAGATCGGCAGCGATGCGCTGACCGGCCACTTCAATGACCACTCCGAGAGCTTCGATCAGTGAGTAGGCTCCACCGACTCCGGCGACCTGGGTCGAATCGAAGTTCACGGTGACCGACTGCTCGGTTCCGGGGATTCCGATGGTCTCGCTCACCTCTTCGGTGAAGGTATTGACGCGGACGCGGATTGTTCCGGTGAGAGTGAGATCTGCGATACCGATGACCTGAACGGTTCCGTTGGCTTCGAGAGCGTATTGAGTGTCTCCAGGTCCGTCGACTTTCACAAGTCCGACCGTGGCGTTATTGATGAGGAGTCCCCGGGCGAATGGATTGATGTCGCCATTGTCGAGCTTGGCCGGGCCTTCGCCGATGAAGAGAGTGAGCTCGGTTCCGGCGGCCACCTGGCGGCCGTTACTGTCGGAGAAGGAAACGTTACCTTCGATGGTGACGATGTCCGCGATGTTGATGACGGCACCGACGAGAGCCACTCCGAAGAACTGGGTCTCGGAATCGCTGAAGAAGACGCGGAGACGATCGCTACCGATCTCGATTTCTTCATCAATGGCTGCGCCAGTGTTGTTGAAGCGGAGAATGAGAGTGCCACCGGCATCGAGTCCTGGAACGGAGGCAGCGAGTGTTCCGCTCAGGCTACCGACGATTCCAGTATCGGTGATGATAATCGCGCCTTGACCGTCAATCAGACTTCCTCCGCTGCCGTTCACATCGACTGCTGCGGTGACGTTGGTCGCAGCAACGCGAGTCTTGGTCCCGACTTGGTCGAAGAAGAAGCTACCGGAGACGGTGGCGGGAGCATTTCCGGTGGTTGTGAGACCGCCGAGTGTGAGAGTAATATCAAGAACGGCCACGCGGACGAATGGTCCGGCCGGGAAGGTCAGCGACTCAGGTCCGCTGCCGAGATCAACGTCGCGAGTCACTTCGACCGAGCGGGTGTTGAGCTGAATGTATGTCTCGCCGACCGTGAGGGTGACATTTGGAATGGTAACCGCGATGGAAGAAATGCTGAGAGCACCAGCAACACCCTCGGTGTTGATTTCGAAATCACCGGCGGCATTGGTCACCACCACGATGTCGCTGCCCCCTGCGGTGAGAGTGAGATCCACTTGTGAAGCGGTGACGCGAACAGTGCCATCGGCTTGCTGCTCGAAGCTGAAGTTTCCGCTCAGAGTTTGGTCGGCGATGTTGATGCTGACATTTTCACCACTGATGAAGACGAACGGTCCGGCAGGAAGCACCAGCGTGCGGGCCTCACCAAAGGCGGTGAAGGACTCATTGACCGCTGCGTTAGTGGTGTTGATGCGGAGATTGAAGTCAGCGCTGGTGGAAACGTTTGGCACTTCGAAGCGAAGTTGGCCGCTCACCGAGAGAGCTGCTCCAGTGCTGAGGAGGAGAATGTCACCCTCGGCATTATTGAGAACGAGAATCTCTTCGGTGTCAGTTCCGAAGGCAGCCCGGGCATTGCGAAGTGAAACGCGGACAACATCGCCATCGGCGTTCATGTAACGACCGATTGAGATATCAGCCGCGATCATCTGATCGGCAATTTCAACGCGCATGTCGATGCCTTCGATGAGCGCAAAAGGAGCGGTCGAAGTTGCGATCTCGGAAGCGGAGAAGACAACGTCGACATTCTCGGTGTCACCCGGGAAGACGATGGTCTCATTGATGGCTTCGGTGAACATGTTGATGCGAACCGAAATCGTTCCTGTGATCGTAACATCATCCACTCCAACAACCTGAATGGTGCCAGTGGCGGTGACTGCGTAGAGAGTGCCGACCGCAGGATCGTTCCGCTTCACGATTCCAACAGTGGAATCACTAATGAGAACTCCGCGAGCATCGGGGTTGAGCGTGCCGTCAGCCAGAAAGGCCGGGCCTTCTCCGATGAAGATGGTGACGTTCTGTCCGGCTGCGACCTGAAGATCACCGCGTGAAACGAAGGAGAAGGAACCTTCAATCGTGACAACGTCTGCGATGTTCAGCGAGAGGCCATCGAGGGTGACCTGGAAGATATTTTCTTCACCCACGGCGAAGACGACTGAGATTTCGCGATCACCGAAGCGGATCACTTCATCGACGGCAGTTCCGGTGTTGTTAATGCGGAGGAAGATCGTGCTGTTGGCATCGATGCCCGGAAGAGCGACATCAACGGTGCCTTGAACGACTCCGGCAACTCCGAGATCGGTGATGACGAGAGCGCCGCCACCGTCGGTAAGGTTTGCGCTACTGCCATCGAGCTCAACCGCTGCGGTGACATTGGTCATGGCGAGGCGGGTCACTCCGCCGGCTTGGTCAAAGAAGAAGTCTCCACTGAGTCCGGCAGCCGAACCACCAACGGTAAGACCTCCGAGAACAAGGCTGGTATCGAGCAGAGCGACACGAACGTAAGGTCCGCCCGGCAAGGTCATCATTTCAGGGCCGGTTCCGAAGTTGAACTCGTCGGTCACTTCCAGCGGACGGGTGTTGAGCTCAACGCGAACCTCACCCGTTCCGAGAGTCACTCCGGGAACATTGAAGGCGAAGGTTTGAATACTCAGTCCGCCAACGATTCCGTCTTGATTGATTTCGAAGTCCCCTGCTCCACCTTCGATGGTGACGATTCCGCTGCCGATATTGAGAGCAACGTTGGAAGCGGCGAAGCGAACGCTGTTATCGGAACGCTGCTCGAAGAAGAAGTTCCCGCTGAGAGTCTGACCTGCGATATCGATTTCAACGTTGCTGGCCTCGATGCGAAGGAAGCGGCCCTGTGGAAGATCGAGATTGAGAGGATTTCCGTTGATGACAATGGCCTGGTTGATCGCCCGCACCGTGGTGTTGACGCGGATCCCGAAGCTAGCCAAAGTGCTGAGGCCGGGAACGTTGAGAGCAATGTCACCATCGATCGATCCAGCGACTCCGTCATCGAAGATGACCAAGCCACCGATGCCATTGGAGATGGAGATTAGATCACCGCCGAGTGAAAGTGAGATGTCGCTAGCTCCGATGAGAACGGTGCCATCATTGTTGCGCTCGAAGATAAAGTTGCCGCTCAGGGACTGACCGGCGATGACAAGTGAAACACCTGTTCCGGTAACGCGGACGAACTGGCCGGCTGGAAGGTCGAGTGTTTGTGGCGTGCCGGTGAGGTCAACCACCTCGTTGACCGCGCTGGTTGAGGTATTGGCGGCGACGGTGAAGGTTCCCGAAGCGGAGACTTCAGGAACATCGAGAGTCAAATCACCACCGAATTCGAAGGCGAGGCCAGCGGTCGTGGCAACCAGAGCGCCGTTTCCATTATCAAGAACAAGGAGGTCACGATTTCCGTCGTTGAAGGCAAGACGGCCATTGCCAATCTGACCAAGCACCCGACCGTCAGCAGCCTGCTGGAATCCAAAGTCACCGGAGAGCTCGTTGCCAAGAACCACGAGGCTCACTCCGCGACCGACGATCTGAATGAAGGAGCCAGGTCCGACCTTCAAGGTCTGCTCGGTTCCGGTGAGGTCGATAGTGCGGTCTACGGCATCCGGAGTGGTGTTGATGAGGAAGCTGAATGAGCCAGTCGCAGAGACGTCGGGCAAGGTGATGTTGAGATCACCGGCGAGGTCGGCGGCCACTCCGGCAGCAGTGAGGAGGAGAACTCCGTTGCCATTCTCGAAGACGATGATGTCGGTGCCGTTGTTACTGAAGGCAGCGCGAACGTCGGTCAGTTGAGCGAGCACTTCGCCAGCGGCATTCTGCTCAAACCCGAAGGATCCGGTGAGAGTCTGCCCGGCGACTCCAAGGGAAACGCCCGCTCCGACGATGCGGATGAACGGACCGGCTTCAACTTGAAGCGTGTGAGGATTACCAGCGACGGTGAAGGCTTGATTAATGGCTTCGCCGGTCGTGTTGAGAAGAAGACTGTAAGTCCCGGTGGCGCTGACGTCAGGAACATTGATGTCGAGCTGACCATCAAACTTGGCGGCAATGCCATCGGAGAGAACAAGAAGATCACCCGCTGCGTTCGTCAGAGAAAGAATATCGTTCGTTCCGTCTGAGAAGACTGCGGTGAGCTCGGAAAGACCAAGGTAGAAGGCATTTTCAGTTCCACCATTGCGATTCAAGGTCACCCGACGAAAAGCAAGGTCAGCCATGATGGACTGCTCGAAGGCAATGATGGTGAGATCATTACCGGTAATATCGTAGAAGGCTTCCCCGGTGCCAGAAACTGTTTCAGCAGCGCTGAAGTCCATCACCACTGTTTCAGAAGTGCCCGTAACTGGAAGGGTCTGATCGATGGCATCGGCGAACTGATTCACACGGACGGTAAATTCACCGCTGAGGGTCAGGTTGCTGATTCCGATGACCTGAACTTGGCCGGTCGCAACAACTGCGTAGGTGCTGCCCTGCTTGATCAGGCCGACGGTGGCGTTGTTGAGGAGGAAGCCGCGAGCGAGAGGATTGACCGAGCCGTCTTCGAGAGTGGCTGGGCCGGTTCCAACAAAGACGGAAAGTCCGGCTCCGGCAGCGATTTCGCGTCCGCCCGATGAGGTGAAGGTGATAGAACCTTCGACCGTGATGAGATCAGCAATGGTGATGCTGAAGTTGGCGAGAGCCACCGAGAAGAACTGGCCTTGCCCGGCATCATACTTGAGCTCGATGCTGTCTGGCCCAATCACGAGCGTTTCGTCAACGGCGCGCCCAGTGTTGTTGAACTGAAGAATCAGAGTCGCTCCAGCGGAGACTCCAGGAATGTTGGCTGCGAGATCGCCTTCAATAACTCCGGCAGTGCCGTCAGTTGTGATGAGGAGAGCACCGCGTCCGTTTTCCAAAGTCGCTCCGGAACCATTGACTTCGACTGAAGCGCTGACCTCGGAAGCGGCAAGACGGGTGATGCCGCCAGCCTGCTCGAGGAAGAAGTTACCGCTGAGCCGGGCTGGAACTCCACCCACGTTGAGGTTTCCGAGTTCGGCGGTCGAATTGAGAAGAGCGACGCGGAGGAATGGTCCGGCAGGAAGAGTGAGACCGGAGAGCGAGGCTTCGACATTGCGAGTGTTCACCTCGATTCGGGCGGCGCCGACGGTGAAGAAAAGGCCGGGAAGATCAAATTCTGCCTCAGAGATCGCAAGGCGTCCGGCAAGGCCTGCATTGGAGAGCTCAAACTCACCAGCGGCCGAATTGATGGTAACGAGGGCTTGCCCCGAGGAGGTAAGAACCAATCTGGCATTCGCAAACTTCAGACTGGTGAGACCATTGTTGGTCTGCTCGATGATAAGATCGGTCGTCAGAGTCTGACCTGCGATTTCAACCGAGACTTGAGCGGCTTCAAGAGCGAAAGTCGGCCCGGCACGGATCTGAAGAGCTTTTTCGACGCCATTGAGTTCGACTGTTTCATTTACCGCGGTGTTGCGAGTATTGATCTTAAGATCTAGGTCGGCAGAGATCGCGACATTGGGAACGCTCAGTGCGATTCCCCCGCTAATCGAAGCAGCAAGACCGGCTGAGTTGATGGAAATGATTCCCTCAGCATCGGTCAGGACGAGAGCTCCGTCTCCGAAGCTGGCGTTGACCTCGGTGGCAGTCGCAATGACATCGCCCGCCGCATTCTGCTCGAAGAGGAAGTTTCCGGAGATGGACTGATTGAGAACAGTCAGCTCGGCTCCGATTCCCGCGATGCGGAGATAAGGACCAGCCGCGATGGTGACTCCGCGGGTGACATTACCGACGGTGAAGTTTTCGGTGATGGCGTTTCCAGTGGTGTTAATCTGAAGGCTGTAAGAACCAGCAGCGGAAACCGAACCAATTCCAAAGGCGAGATCACCGGAAGCTTGGACCGCGATGCCATCGTCGAAGAGGAAGATGTCCCCGGAAAGATCGCTCAGGGTGAGAAGGTCGTTGCCATTTGCAGAGAAGGAAACAAGTCCCTGATCGAGGCTGGCCCGGAAGACCTGACGATCGCCGGAGCGGTAGCGGCTAAGATTAACATTGGCGAGAATCGCTTGTCCGGCGACTTCCAGAGCAAGATTGAGACCTTCAATTTCGAAGAAAGCGTCTCCATTCAGGGAAGCGGTCGCGTTCGCGCCCATGACGACCGGTGCATTGGAATCACCCGTCGAAACGCTCTCGTTGATCGCCTCCTGGAAGGAGTTGTAGCGGAGAGTAACGCTTCCGCTGAGAGTCAGACCTTCGATTCCGATCACTGAAATTGTTCCGGTGGCTTGGAGAGCGAAAGTTTCAACGCCGCCGTCGGTGAACTTCACCAAGGCGAAGGTGGCATTGCTGAGGAGGAATCCGCGAGCGAGTGAGTTTTCCGAACCGTCCTCAAGGGAGCGAGGTCCTTCACCAACGAAGATATCAACTCCGGTCGCGCCCACCACTTGACGTTCGCCGCTGTTGGTGAAGCTGAAGGAACCTTCGATATAAACCAGGTTGCCAATCACAAGGCTGAGGTCAGAGAGAACGACGGTGAAGACATTGCCCTCAGCGGCGGAGAACTCGATTGCCAGCTCATCAGCTCCGAGAGTGATCGTTTCGGAAACCGCAGTTCCGGTATTATTAATGCGGAGGAAGATCTCGGATCCGGCGGCGACGCCAGGAACAGCAAGTTCAAGTGAGCCCTTTAAGATACCAGCGAGGCCATCTTGGCGGAGAACGAAGGCGCCTTCGCCATCAGTGAGCTGGCCGCCGCTGCCATTGACATCGACCGAAGCGGTGACTGAGGAGGCAGCAAGAATAAGGTCGTCGTTGGACTTCTCGAAGAAGAAGTTACCGGAAAGCTCGGCGGCTGAACCGGAAGCGGTGAGACCGGAGAAGGTCAGAGAAGCATCAAGGACCGAAACCCTGACAAATGGGCCGGCCGGAAGGGCGAGCTGAATGGTTTCGCCGTCAAGCGAAGCGCTGCGATCAACCGCAGAAGCGTGAGTGTTCAACTCGACGTTCACTGTGCCGGAAGAAAGCGTGACACCGGGAACATTGAAGACAGCCGAATCAACCTTGAGGATACCATCCGTTCCATTTGGATCGGTGATGAGGTTACCATTGGCGCCCGTGATGGTGACGAGGCTCGAACCATTGGCGGTCAGGAAGAGGCTGGCTGAGATCACCTCGATGGCAAGTCCGCCGTTCTCTAGAGTCTCGAAGGAGAAGCCACCTTGCAGTGACTGTTCGCCCACCGTAAGAAGGGCGTTAATTCCTATCACTTGCACAACCGGTCCGGCGCGGATCTGGATGGAACGAGTGACGTCACGAACGGTGACGGTTTCATTCACTGCAGTCGGAAGACTGTTGACCAAAACCCGGAAGTTGCCGGAGGCAGAGATATCTGGAAGGAGGACGGAGAGCGATCCGGAGATATCGAAGGCCACACCCTCGGAGGTCGAAACGATGGCCCCTGCCCCGTCGTCGATTTGGAGATAGTCGGTGGTGCCATCGCTGATGATGGTCGTGGCTTCGTCTACCGAGATCAGGAGATCTCCATTGGCACGAGACTGGATCACAAAGTTACCGGTCAATTCCTGACCGCTGACTGAAAGCGAAACTCCTTCACCCGCGATCCCGACCAGTGGTCCGGCGCCGAAGTTCAAGGTGATCACGTCACCCGCCACGGTGATGCTGCGATTGACTGCGCTGGCGGTGGTGTTGATTTCAGCCCCGAAGGATCCGGAAGCAGAAATGTCAGGAAGATTCAGAGCAAGGTCGCCGGAGAACCCGAGAGCAAGTCCGGCATCATTGAGAACGAAAGCACCGGTTCCGTTACTGAGAGTGGCTTCGCCGTTCGGTCCGATGGCAACCACTCCATTGGTCAAGCCGCCGATCATCTCGGCAGTGTCCAGACCAGAGCTAGGGTCGAAGCTGAACAAGAAGTCACCGCTGACGGTATTGCCATCGAGGGCAACTTCCACTCCCGTGGTTTCCATCTCAAAGTAGTTGGCGGCCCGGAAAGCATACTGACGGTTTTGGAAGACCTTGGTCAGGGCCTGGCTTCGGGTGCTAAATTCAACCTCGGCACCATTGATAGCAAATGAGGCATCAGGAATTCCATTGAGAGCCATTCCGCCGGTAAAGCTACCTGCGACACCCTGGCTATCGACGAAGAGGAGTCCGGTCAAATCGGTCAGCTCGTAATTGGCGGTTCCGAGGTCGGCCTGAATGTTCAGACCGGAAGCGGCGATGAGAAGCGCATCGATGCCATCGGAAGTTAATCCGCTGGAGAGAATCAAAGAAAGATCACCAGTCAGGGTCGTGCCCAGAAGTGACAGCGCAGTGTCTTCGAAGTCGATGGAGAAGAAAGGCCCCTCGGGAAGATCCAAGGTGACGCCATTTCCGGCGATCTCGACGGTGGCGAAAATCGCCTTATCAAAGGTATTAATCTTGAGAGTCGAGACACCGGAGAAATCAAGATCAGGAGTATCGATCTCAACCGCCCCACTGAGTTGACCCGCGAATCCGGTGCGACGAAGAACAAGTCCGCCATTCACTCCCGCGACATTTCCAACTCCGCCAGGAAGAGCGAGGTCGACATTGGCGAAACCAATTTCGAGTCCTTCGAAGGCAGGTGGATCAGGAAGCTCAATGCCATCGAGGAAGTCTGAGAGACCTCCCTTAATGAGGCTGAAGTCGATCGCTCCACTGAAGTCGAGGGACCCAAGAGTGAGGTCGAGATCGGGACCGCTGAGATTAAAGTCACCGGTCGAGATGCCACCGAAATCGAATGGCAAGGTGTTGAACTTGAGATCAAGTAATCCGGAAAGATCGAGTGATCCGCCAACGACACTGAGTCCGGAAAGGTCACCGAAGACTCCGCCATTGAAGATTCCGAAGTTCCCACTTGGGATCGAAAGCTGGAGGAAGGGATCATTTGGAAGACCTCCGAAGTCGATGGTCAATCCCTGGAAGTCGAAGTTAAGAAGAGGCAATCCATCAATAATGGAAGTGCTCAAAGTGAAGCTGCCTTGCAAGGTGGCCGCCTGGAGATCGATGAGGAAATCAATCGCCCGAAGATTGAATTGAGGTCCGGTGGTGATGGTGATCGTGTCTCCGCTAATTGGAGAAGTGACGATGACATCCGTTGCGCGGGTGTTGATCTCGAGTTCCAGATCTCCCTCAACCCGGATTTGATTCTCGGTATATAAGAAGGATCCGGCGAGCTGAGTCGCGAGGAAGTTTTCCGAAACGACAACCACTCCGGAGAGGTCCATTTCACCGACCGAAAGTCCGGCGGTTGAAAGTCGAAGATTCTGAGCAAATCCGAGGAGCAATTCCTCGTCACCGACTTGGCCAACTCCCGAAGAAACCACTCCAGTCGTTTGATCAATATTTCCAGTCTCGAAGACAAAGTCACCTGTGATCGATTCGCCCTGGGTGGAGATGGTGAGACCGTATCCGGAGAGACGGACGAAGGGGCCGCCGGGGAGTTCGATTTGGTCACCGCTCCGGGTGTAAGCCTGAGCCTCAGATCCGGAATTGAACTCGGCGGTCAAAGTTCCCGAGAACGAGAAATCGGCAAATCCGGTTGAGATGATCGAACCGGTCACGCCACCGTAAATGGCATCATTTCCAAAAGTGACATCCCCTGCTCCATCACGGAGTCCGAGGTTGCCGGAACCGACCGCGAAGTTGGCCTGGACCTGGCTGAGCTGAACTCGAAGAGAATCTTCCGCGGTCGTAATCGTAGCGGCACCGGAAAGATCCTGATTGTCGATGGTCAGATTCAGGGCGCCGAAATCGACCCTAATATCGGACGATCCGGTTGGGAAAAAGAGTCGTGTTCCGTCGGCTGGATTTCCATCTCGCTCGAGAACGGTGTCGATCACGAGACCGGATTGGTTCATCTCGAGTCGGCCTGATCCGGAGAGAGTCACCCCGCCCAGATTCTGAGCAGCGAAATCACCAGTCACGATCACGGTATATGAGTCGGTCTGAGTGAAGCGAATGATCACCACTGTGGCATTCGCAATCGACAAACCGGAGGCATCGAGATCGAGTCCCCAGACTCCCGGAGTGAGCGAATCGACTCCGAGGAAGAACTCCACATTATCGTCCGCGATCACTTCGACGTCATAATCGACTCCATCCAAAGTGAGGATTTCGGAGCTAAATGAAACCGGACCGCGATACTGAATCCGGTCCCCGATTTCGAAAAACGCGGAAATAACGGTGACCTCAAAAAAGTTTTGGGACGCTTCGGCACCCGTGAAGCTGATCGAAATCTCTCCGTCGCCGAGTGGCAGAGTGCGGGTAATTTCCTGATCGGTGGTATTGAAGCGGACCTGAATTCGAGCTCCAGCGGCGAAAGCCGATCCCGCTTGCACGGTTGCCGTGCCGTAAAATTCTCCAGCAACTCCGTCGACATTTCCGAAAAGAACACCACTAGCATCGATCAATAATGCCTCATTAGAGACTAGGGAAAGTTCCTCGAAAGCGAAAATGAACTCAATGCCACCATTCGAAAGAGCCTCGGCAGCGAAGCTAAATTTGGCATCACCGGCATTTGATTGGACAGCGAGAGCCACTCGATCGGGAGTCGTCACCTGGAATTCGCGGCCATCTTCAGTCGAAGAATAGCTCACCAAAACAGCAGCGTTGGAAACATCGAAGCCAACCAAATCAACATTGAGCACTCCCGATAAAGATACCGCGAAGTCGCCATTCTCTGAAATATCGAAGGATCCATCGACCTCGGTCACTAACACATTCGTGCGAGGTGAATCAGAAAAGATCAGCGCGCCGTCGTTAATTGTGATATTTAATCCGGCCTGCACTGTGGTGGTGAGACCGATTGAAAAATCGAAAACCAAACTTGCGACCTCTGTTTCAAGGGAAACATCGTCGCCGCTGAGGAAAGCAGCACCGCTAGCAGCAGTCACCGAGATCGAAGTTGCACCGGCCGTGAAGACCTCGTTGGTGATATCTTGGCCGGTGGTATTCCAGGTCACGGCGACTGTTCCACCGAGTTCGATATCCGAACCGTAGACATTCACATCGCCAGAAGCTGAAAGAACGAAGCCCTGGTTGTCCGGGCTGAAAGCGAAGATGCCGTCGACATCGAGAACGCGAAGACCTGCTTCGGCTCCATCAAGAAGACCACCGTCAGCATTCGCATCGGCGAGGAGAGTTCCGTCGCTAAGAGCGAAGATGACCCGGTCGCTATCAACTGACACATCGAACTGTCCGCTAAGTTGAGTTGAACCAAGCGTGATGGATCCGAAGAAGTCAGTGACAGTCAATAGCGCCAGATCCTGACGACCGGTGATGGCATCTTCGATGATATCGTTGATTGCCTCGCTACCTGCGTCGATCACGAGTTGCGCATTGTCGGCAAGTTCAGCAATTGCTTGTTTGCCGATGCCCACTGCCTTCAGAACATAACCGTTATCGGTCACAAAAGGAATGAGGGCCAAAGTTTCATTCAACTTAAGGCCCTCGATCTCATCAAAATCTCCATCGCGACTTGCAAAGGTCAGGAACTGAAACTCATCCCCGACCTGTGGCTCGAAGCCGTCGATAAGGGAAACCTTCAATGTTCCGCCGAGTCGAGCCTCACCGCTTGCAATGACGCGGTCGAAGTCATCGGCGGCTGTGCCGGCAAGCTCAATTTCAAGCACGCCGTTGTTTTCAAAATCGTCAACCTCTACAAGGCCGGGGCTGTTTCCCGGAGCGAACACTCCGTCAACCACAAGGTCCTTGTCGGTCTCACCTGTTCCGGTGAGGCGCTGGTCTTCGTCGATCACGATTGGATCGTCGTTGGCGTCCTCATCGCCCCAATCAAACGCTTCACCCGTGCCAAGAACGTCGTCTTGCTGATCGTCGGAGTCGAAAAACTCCGAACTCATCTCCGCTTCGATCACGTCAGTGAAACGCACTCCCTCGAGGGCCGAAGAGTCGACCGCATCAAGGGGTGAACTCGCGTAAGCATCGGCTGGAGCGTCGATGGGAGCAGCAGAAAGGAGGATCTTGGGTTCCAACTGCTCAACCGCATAGTCAGCAGAAGAATCGGCCCGATTCCGGGACGATCTTTGCGACTTACGTGTTAGAGGTGAAACCATTTAACGTGATATCTGACTACCGAATTGAATTTCGACAAGATAAATATCATATAAACTTAGTTTTACTTTGTGAGCAATTAACAAAAATTAATTAAAGCTATTCACATCAACGAAAATCACTAACACCACCTAACTATCCACATCTCCACTTATTCAACAAACCTTAAATACTTTTCCACTCAAGGGATTTCTCTTTGTTATTCCAATAGTCAAAACACCTAAATTATAAATGCTTTAAAATCTTCTCAATAACCAAAATATCAACACATCTCAAAAACCTCCTTAATTTTAGCCCAAATTCAGCCGTATTCTTCAGCTTTTCTTTAAATTTAGTTTTTACTTAAATCAAACAACTACTGATTTTAAAACTATCTTGAATAAAACCTCAAAATTTCGAAACTCACTCTCCTTTCTCCTTTGTGCTTCCGTATAATCCGGCAAAACAAAATATCTATTATATACAAATCATCTCGAAGTTTAATCACGCCCTTCATCGACGACGAGCAATCATAAACAATTTTTATTCCTACTGAAACCCCAGAACCCCTTTTTATACCCAACCCGCCAATCTCCCTTAAAACAGAAAATCTGAATCCTACCCGAAACTGAGTAGGTCTGAACTAGTCCCGGGTGAAGCCAAGCGATGCTCGTTGCTGACGGTCATTTTCAGAAACCTGCTTCCGCCGATAGGCTGCAAGTTTTTCGGCTCTCATTTGAACATATCGAAGGAGGCCACGACAGATGAGCGGAGATCGCATCCGGCCAGTTTGGGGGTGTGCGGTTTTGGAGACCAATCGGTAGACCCACCCGGGCAGAAAAGTGTGAAACAGGACGTCGTCGAAAGCATAATGTCGACTTACCGATCCGGGGTCACCTTGGCGGCCCGATCGGCCAAAAAGCTGTCGATCCACCCGGCGGGCCTCATGAGGCTCGGTCGCAATCACATGCAAACCTCCGAGTTCCTTTACTCCGTCACCGAGTTCGATATCAGTCCCCCGTCCCGCCATATTTGTGGCGATTGTGACCCGGCTTTTAAGTCCGGCATCAGCGACGATTCCGGCCTCCTGAGGAAGTCGGGTTGCGTTCAAAATGACATGATCGACGCTTTTCAGTCCCAGCTTCCGACCCAGCTGTTCACTTGAGGTCACGGTTCGGGTTCCCACCAATACAGGTTGAGACACCTGATGGCAGCGCAGAATCTCCTGAACCACCGCGTGCTCACGATCGGATTCACTCAGGTAGAATTTAGGGCTTTGTCGACGTGAGATATTCGGAAGGTTTCTCGGAATCCGAATCGTCGCTATTCCATAGATCGTCCACACTTCATCGGCAATTTCCCGCGCCGTTCCTGTCGCTCCGGAGAGCTTCCGGTATTTTTGGAAGAATCGCTGGAAGGAAATTTGAGCAATCGTAGTACTTGGGTCTGTGATCTCGACTCCCTCCTTCGCTTCGACAATTTGGTGAAGACCAAGTTTCCACGAACGGTCCGGCATGGGGCGCCCGGTGCTCTCGTCGATAATGACGATCTTTCCTTCCTCTATGATATAGTGGGTTCCCAAAGTGAAAAATTCCTCGGCTTCCAATGCGAGAAGAATCATCTGACGGCGGCGGTCCGGGCATCGCCACAACGGAACGTCAGGAAATTCATCACCCTCGGCGACTTTATCTTCGCCGGCGTGGGTCAACTTAACCTCCCGACGGCCACGGTGAACATTATAGTCAATATCCGGACGGAGAAACTCAGCAATTTTCCATGCCCCAAGACAGGCCAGGCGGAGTTCCTCGGACACCACTTTTTGGCTAATCAGAAGCGGGGTCACCGCTTCATCGATCAAACAATTGTCGGCCTCGTCAATGAGTGCCCGGAAAAGGCCTCTTTGAGTGAGCCTCACGCCACTACCCGGAGCTTTTACAAATCTTCGAACGTGCTGACGCGCTCCTGAGCGCTCCCACTCACCCAATTGCAGCCTGTCCCGAAGGAAATCAGCGGCAACCTCCTTGGCCGTAGTGTAGGTGACATCAGCTTGATATCCCTCCCGACGATCCGCGGGCTCGGTTTTCCCAATGACGGAAGCCACCGAAATTCCGAGCCGGGCATAGAGCTTCTTCATGGTTAGCGCATCTCGCTTGGCCAAATAGTCGTTCGCCGTAATGACGTGAACCGGCTCACCCTTCCATGCCTCAAAAGCTGCTGCGAGAGCAATTGAAAGAGTCTTACCCTCTCCCGTATCAATCTCAGCAAGATATCCGTTGATCAGAGCCAGCGCGGAAAGCATCTGCACGCAATAAGGAGTCAACCCCAACTCCCGGCGAGCCACTTCGCAAATCAAAGCAAGCACCTTGGGATGTGGCGAATCGTTCCCCGTAACCTCCAATCGAGATTCCGCGATGAGGCGATTGATTTCCTTATCAGAGAGATCTCCCAGAGGCTGACGCTCGATCTCGGCCGCCTTTACGACAGTCATCCAAGGCTTCAAGAGCGATTTTCGACGCTTCCACTTTCCGGCAAAACGTTTTGTCCAGAGATCCAGACCGCTTAGATCCGGAACCGGTTTTTCCTGGAAAAACGAATCTTGAAAGCGGGAGGGCGCGGTGAGTTGCATCAGGGGGAACTTGTCTAGAGTTGATACTCGCGCTGGAAGAACTGGCGAACGGAATGGCGCCACTGGCTCAAAAGCGGCTTTTTCGGCAGGGCAAATCGGGCGATTCCCCGTTGACCGTGCTGCAAAGTAACGCCATCCAATTCTTCGATCGTTCCACGAACCTGAAAATAGGGCTCGGTAGTTTGCTTGCCATTGCCATCCCCGGGCGTGACTCCCATTGAGCCGCCACCGGCAACCCCGAGAGCCGCACTTGGAAGGTCATCCTGTCCAGCCGGGATGGAATCTAGATTGGTCAAATTCATATCCGAGCCCTCCTGCCCTCTGATTTTCAGCTCGGAGTCATCAAGAGAAAGGCGTCCGGCATCGCGCTGATGCACCACGGCGCTAAAGACATAACCATCCTCTCTCCGGACCATACCAAGAGATTGCCCTCGTGGAACGACCGAGCCCATCACCTCGTGGAGATCATCGGCAATCCAGCGGCCCGCAACAGGAGCCCTTACCACGAGATTCTCAAGTTGCACTTTCAAGGCCTTTTCACGTGCATCAAGCGCCTCCAAAAAGGCCTGAAGTCCTGCCAACTGCGTCCCTTGTTCATTGCGATCCTGCCTCAAGAGCAGGTCGCCTCGCTCACGCTCAATGCGAATGAGATCTTCCTCAACTTCCAATTCTTCATTGGTTAGTCGGAGCAAGACTTGCCCGGCTTCCACCATTTCACCGGAACGAGTCACCAATTCGGTGATGCGTCCGGGACTGCTGGTGTAAACATTTTGGAATTCCGATGACTTCACCACTCCCTCCGCACGGAAGTAGTAAGGCATTGGGACAAAGGCCAGAAACGAAAGGACTCCTCCCAGGAAGAGAGCTACGATTCCGAGAGCACGTGTTCGCCGATTCATAAGTTTGGGACTAAAAAATACATAGCGCAGTCCTTTCACGAAAGGAAGTATCCCCCAGACCACGCCGAAAAGGAGGGACAAAATCAGTCCCACAATGAGGAATTGCTTTGAGACAAAAATCAGGATCCCGATCATCAAAAGGAATCGGTAAATCCAACTGGTAAAGAAATAGAGCGTGAAGCCGATCTGCTCCCGCCGCGATTTCGTGGGGATGGGGCCGGGATCGATCTTGAAGATCTTTTTGTTGACCCACCACCCCACAAGTGACTGAGCGCGCCCCTGCAGATTCGGAGTTTCGAGAAGATCGCAGAGTATGTGATACCCATCGAATCGAAGCAGCGGATTTAGGTTAAACAAGAGAGCTCCGATCGAAGCGGTGACCGCAACGTTATAAGCCACCCGAGAAGCCACCCCATCGGCCCCTTCCGCCCAGATCTTAACGGCGACAGCTGCAATAAAGAGTTCGACCGCCATTCCCGCGATCCCAACGATCACCCTTTGATACTTGCGCGCAAAGGCGTAGCACGATGAGGCATCAACATAAGGGAGCGGATTAAAAACCAGCAGCATGACCCCCATCTCCGGGACTTCTCGACCATACCTTCGACACGCATAGGCGTGGCCAAATTCGTGAAGGACCTTGGTGATAATGAGGCTTACGTAGAGGTAAGGGAGATTGGACCAACCCAGAATCGAGCGGGAGGAATCGGAAAAACGAGTCCAATTCTCAACCAAGGCCTGAGCACCCCAGGCAAAGACAATAAACCACAGGATGGCTCCGATCGGGGTAAAAAGCCACGCGAAGAGAGAGAGCGTTCGCCGCAAAAAGGGATCCGGATTGATCAGCGGAATCTTCAGAAAGAGGAGACTGGAGATCCGCTGCTTCCTCTTCTGGGCATTCTCGCGGGCTTTGTTTTCCTCAAGCGCACTAATGTCTGCGTTCTGATCGCTGCGAAGTAGTCCCGATTGATAAAGCTGTGAAAGAAGCTGAATGACTTCCCCTTGTCCTGGAGAATCAACAGGATCGATCTCGAGCGCTCGATCCCACGCGTCTTGCACATTGTTGGCATCTTCCAGATAGCAAATGAAGCGATACGCCGCCGGGCGGATTCGGAAGAAGCGATAACCCAACTTGTCGCAGACGACATACCACGGTTCTCCCCGGAACATTTGGCGGATCATCTCCACCCCGGGCAGGAGCCGAACCTTGCTTCGGCTAACCCGATACCAAGACTCGTCAAAAACCGTGCGTTGCTTCATAGCCGGAAAGGTCCCCTATCAGAACCAAAGTTTCATGCGGACAAACTCCCAGGTGCGGTGGAGATAAACCCACGCCACCGAGCGCTTGCCGATATCAACCTTGCAGACTCCGCTCATTCCGGGACGCCACCATGACTCGGGATCGTCCGCGATATTGACACGGACCCGGAAGGTTGTTCCGGTCTCCTTAACAACCGCGACCGGTTCATAAGAATCCAGCGAGACATCAAACTTGTCTTCGGGGCGAGAAGTGAAGGCCAACTCTCCATCCATACCCTTTTCGAGAAAGTGGATATCCCGTTCATCCACTTGCAGCTCACCGTAAGTCCCACTGATCTCAACAATTCGCATCAAGATCTCACCCACCTGGGTCGGTGACGAAAGGCGCTCCTTCAAGTCACCTTCCACAATCACACCGTCGAATGGAGCTCGGATTTCAGTGCGATCAAGACGGTAATCAAGGACCGTCAATTTAGCGTCAGCCTGCTCAATCGCGAGCTGTGAAAGCTTCATTTGCGAGAGATCCCCTTCTGCCTCGTAGCGACGAGCATCGGAGAGATTACGATCACGTTCGGCCCGGAGTTCGGTCTGCTGCATAAGCAGTTCGCGCCGATCCAGAGTCACTAGAAGATCTCCTTTCTTGACGACATCACCCACATTGGCCTTCACCGTGTCGATGTAGCCGGAAAACGGTGCTGTTAAATCAGCCGAGGCTTGCGTCCGCAAAAGGAAGGGTGCCTTCACGGTGTGTGTGATCGGAATCACGCAGCAAAGGGCGAACGCCAAAAGCAAAATCAAAGCAGCCAACTTCCATCCAGTGTGGCGATAGCCAAGGAAGGAAGCAAACCAACGACGAATCGAGCGCCAAACCCGTGATCCGACCCAGCCTGATTTTTCATGTAGGGTCACCAATTGCGGACTCACCAAATCAAGAACGACTCGCAGGGCATCTACCCTTTCCTGGGAAATCCCATCGGACTCCTGTGGATACTCCACGGTCACCGCACCATGCACCTCTCCGTCTTTACGCAGGGGCAAGGAGACAATCTGACAATTGCCGTGAGCTTCTGAAAACGCTTTATGCTGGCGATTGATCTCGGCCCCCTGAATCGCGGGAACACCCACCTCACAATCTTGCTCGGCCGCTTCATCCATAGCCCGGCCTAGCGCTCCGGCTGTCTCGGTATCGTTGCGCATGCGGCCGCCATGGTTGGTTGACACCAATTCCATGAGACCCTTTTTGCGCCATCCCAATGTCACGCGCATCGCAGCCAACTCCGTTTCCAGCTCGTTACAGAGCCGGTTCGCCGCTTCGCCAAAATGCGCGGATTCGCCAATGATGAGCCCCAAATCGACAACCCGGGAAATTTCTCCTAGTGACTTCTCCGAAGCTTCCGCTTTGCGCTGTGCTGAAAATGCGGTCACGGCCGATTCCACAAAGGTCCGGATTTGGGCCTGTTCCGACTCGGTCACCGCAGTTTGACGTGCCGACACCAGGATAAAGCTCATGTCAGAGCCAAAGACATCCATCGGTTGCACCAGCCAGTGAAGGCCACCTTCCTCAATCACCTGAACCCCGGCTCCGCCGGCCATGATGGCCTTTCGGACATTCGGAGGCGCCGTTCTTAGATTGCTCCCTTCGCTTGAGCCAAAGAGTTTGACGTTTCCATCCTCGATCTGCAGCGCAACACACTGGCCGAGTTGCCACTGATCAGCGACAGCTTGGACCGACCGCTCCCAAAACCCAGCCGGGTCCGATCCACCTTGTAAAATCTCGCCGAGATTCATTCGTCACCCCCCATTTCTGGAAGCTTCACCTTTACTCGCAAGCCGGGCTTGATCTTGAGTTCGGAATTATCAAAATCGAAACGCACACGGAAAAGCCCGCTGCGTGAGTCGAGTTGAGGATCGATAAAGACCAAAGAGGCCTTTGCTTCTGCAATTTCAGGGAGCTCGGGAAAGAGAACCTGAGCTTCCATGCCCTTCTTAAGAATGGGAAGATGCTTGGTGGAGAGAAAGAAAACCAACTTCATCTTCGAAGCATCAATGATTTCGAACAGAGGCTCAACACGCCCGATGGCCTCACCTGGGTCTTTCAAACGATAAACTACCGTGCCTGCCACTGGAGCCTTGATCGACCGCTGATCTACCGCAAATTGAGCCATTTCCTGCTCCACTTGCAATCGCTTGAGATCCGCTTCCTTCTCAAGGAGTTCGGACTTCTTTTGAATCTTCTTCCCGTAAAGCTCGCGAGCCGTTCTGGCATCTTCGGAAGCCTTGTCGATCATGAAGCCAAGACGCTTCACTTCCAGCTGTTCCCTGGTCGAAAACAAGGTCGCTAGCGTCGCTCCCTTTTCAACGATATCGCCCTCCTCCACCGAAACACTCTCGACGATTTCCTCCACCGGAGAACTAATCGTGATGCGCGCGGCCGGTTGACAGGTCCCCTCCACCCAAACTTGGGCAAAGGAGGCGGAGATGCAGCCCAATAGACTGCCAATAGTGAGCAAGGTTCGTTTCACAGCTCTTATTTTGAGGTCGTCGTTTCGAAAAATACCAATTGAATAGGAATTACTCCTTCTCCTTGGCGCGTGTGATCATCACCTCAACTTCGGCGTTTGAGATTCCCATGCGATCAAAAATCTGTCCGGCAGCAAGCCAGACTGCGATCACGGACTTACTCAGCGCAGCTTCGCTTGCGACAAGATTCACTTGGGCATCTCCGAGGATTTGCTGCTGCTCAACGACTCGATAAAAATCGCCCTCACCGGCATCGAAAAGGTCCTGCTCCTGCTTCAATCGCTGGGTCGCAAGCTCCACCGCTTTCTTGGCAGTCTGAATGCGTTGCTTGGCCGCATCCACGCGGGTGCACGCAGTGTGCACCTCAAGAGAAATTGTACGTTTGGCTTTCGCGAGCTCAAGTTGAGCCTGTCGGACCTGCGCCTCGGCAGCTTCCACGGCAGCATCGGCACCGTCTTCACCAAGAGGCATCTTCAGACTCAGCCCCAAAGACCATTCCGTGCCTTGGGACCGCGCAGCATCATCAAAGGCTCCACCTGCCTCGGCATCAAGACCATAAAGTCCGGCCGACCCGGTCACATTGAGCTGGGCCTTTCCGACATCCCTTGCCCGAAGAACGTTCAACTTCGCGGTCTCAACAACGTGATTGTAGTAAACAAGATCCAATCTCCGGTTTTGGCCATAGTTGATCAATTCACGTTTCCCATTAACGGTCGCTCCCGAAAAGAAGGTCGAAATTGGCTTAAACTTGGTTTTACCTTCCAAATCCGGCGCACGGTCGATGAGGGCAAAAAGAGTATTCACTCGCTCGATCTTATCTGCAGCGCTGGTGATGTATTGGTCCTGGCGCTGATAAAGAGCGAGCTCCGCAGTTGTGACATCCGTGACCAAACCCTCGTTGCTTTCAAGAAGCTCCTTATTTCGTTTCAACATCTGCTCGGCCAACTCGATATTCTGTTTATGAACAGCCATCACTCGATCGGCGGTCACAATATCGGTGTAGCGGCTGGCAACCTCCGCAACCAGATTCATGGCCTTCACCCGGGTCAGAACCTCTTGGGCTGCTCCACGTTGCTTGGCAATATTGACGGCTGCGAGATTGGTATCTTTGCCAAATCCGCGCAGAAGCGGCTGAGTCACCGTAATCCCGGTAAATGTCTCATACTCGGGCGAAAACAATGCGTTGGCCGAAGTCCGATTCAAGGTGTTGCTCAGACGAGAGAATCTGGAGCCAACCTCCAGAACGGTTCCGGTGATGTATTTTTTCTTAACTCCGACTCTCGCTGTAAAATTTTCGTCAACAAAGACGCGCTCTTCGTTTCCAGGAAGCTGAACTCCACCCACAGCGATGAACTCCCTGGTATTTTGAGGCTTTGAGCGATCCTCGTATCGAGCCAAAGCTTCAAGCCCCCAGCCAAACTCAGCCAACTCCCGGCGAATCTGCGCGTTACTAATCTTCACGCTTTCCAACTCTCCCTTGAACTCGGGGTTTTCTCGAAGGGCTCGACGGACTGAAGAATAGATGCTCATCAGCTCGGTTTCCTGAGCTTGAACAACCGGATTTGAAAGCAGGTTAAGACCAAAAGCGGCCAAACAAGGTAATAGTTTCATGCGTTTCGATTTTGACAGTCAAAATGGTAAAACAATTAATCAAGATAAATCATCATCCATTGCAATGCCGATCGTCAGTTTATCCTTAGAATTCTAAAAAAGATCAAGATGTTTATTAACATCTGGCGAAAAATCATCGAAAACTCGTCCTATTTGTCCCCTATCAATCCAGGAATGTGCACAAGGCAGGAGTTGCAACTCTCTCTGAACATAATATTTATACTCAACCCAATGTATTTCCCCGGGAGAGACAAAGAAGAAGTTTCGCCAGCAAAGTACACACTGAAAGACTGAGGATTTCAGCACCATGAGTTGCTTAATTTTGCGAAGTCTTGAGTTCGTAGTTTTCTGGTGATTGGCAGCCCAGTGATTAGCGGCGGAGGCCCGGTTGGTCATCGCCGTTGAAGAAAGAGAAAATTTCGATATTTGCGTCCTCTCCGTCGACGAAACCGCGAAGGAGTTCTGCTCACTCTCAATGTATCGATCTACTTTCGGGGCTTTCCCATGCCAACAGAATCGTCCGCAACCAAATCGGAGCAAATAACCGTCTAAATGTTACTGGTTAATAGCCTCCTAAAATCCGCCCCATTTTCCGGGGTTCGCCGAAGTAAGCGTTCGGAGAGACGATCACTACGATCCTTCTTTCACCAGAGTCCAATTGGGAAAACAATGGAGCCGCCTGACGGACTCGAACCGTCGACCTACTGATTACAAATCAGTAGCTCTACCAACTGAGCTAAGGCGGCTTAGCCATAGAGTGGATCAAGAATCCTCCCTGCTGACGGCGCGAATCCTACTGCTCAATCGGATGCTGGCAAGTACCGATCTTTTGATTTTATTTCGTTTATGATAATTGCTGTGGCAATTGCAATAAGGGTCACTGAAATCCCACCCACCCAGACTGGTCCAAAGGCTGCAGCTATCGGAAAAGCTAGAAAGGGCGCGAGCACTCCACGACACCCGGTCAAGAACGTGTGCACGCTCATGTATTCGGCCACATGTTCCGCATCGGCGAACTTTGTCACCCAAAGACTCCAGACGACATTACCACCAGCTTTGGCCACTCCATGCAATCCGATTCCAATATAAAGCGCCCACAATCCATCGCCCATATAATAGAAGACGATCCCCGCCGCAAAAAAGACATTCAAAATGCATCGGAGAACGTAGAAGTCGAGCCGATCAAAGAGTCTTCCCCAAACCAGGACGAAGAAAAAGAAGCAGGTCTCCGGAATGACCGTCGTGATGATACTAACGTGATTCTCACTGAGGTCGAAACCGTATTGCTTGTTCGTCACATACTCCACGAAGAGGGAGAAGGAGAGCAGGTTCCCGGTTCCGAGGATCATCCATGAAACAAGCAACCTCCGGAACCGTTGGTTTTCTCCGGCGTGACGGAAAGCGTCAAAGAGCTGAACCCTTCTTGAACGACTTAAATTGACCCTCTCAATCGCAAGGACACATCCCGCCATCATGAAGGATGCTCCTGCATAAATCCTGAGCAGAAAGGGATAGTAATCCAGAGACGTGGTCAGCAACCAACCAAAAAGAAAGGCGGCGCCAATCGCATACGCCTTTCTTATGAAGGCAGTCATTGAAAATAGTTTTCCCCGAACCTCGTCCGGATAATGCCGTCGATAGATCTGAGAAAAAAGCGGTAGATTAAGAGTCACCGTGACCAGAGCGATCACCATCCCGAGCATGTAGATTTCAAAGCGATCACCCGCAAACGAGCTGATCGTAAAACCGATCCCGGATACTCCGAAAATGAACGCCAACATGTGATTGGCCGAGAGGCCGCTGCGTCGCACCGCTTGGACTACAAAGAGGCTGAGCAACAAGCCAAGGCTTGGCAATGCCACGAGGCTGGCCTTGGCAAGCCCACCGGCTTCAAAAACCCGGTTTGCAATGAGAATGGAAAAAGTGGTGCTGAGAGTCTCGATTATCCCTGCGGGAAAGGCCCGGAGATTCTCAAGTCGAAAGGTGCGGGCCCGGTAATCATTTTCATCCACGTGAGCCTCCCTCATCCAGAGGTTTGGCCGCCAACCACCAATAGTAAACGACAGCGACCAATGCTCCGGCCGCGCCTACGTGCAGAACTTGCACCACAGCATGGATTCCAGAACTACTCAAAATTAGCCCCATGACCATCAGCGCAAAAACCAAACCAAGGACGAAGCGCGGAACGAACCCTCTCCATTTCGCTTTGTAGCCCAACCACAATGCCGCAATTAAAATCGACCACGAAAAACTACGATGAACAAGATAGATCAGTGATTCCGAGATCTCATCGATCCAGCTCCCCCGGGATTCAATCCCCCGCTCCATCATCAACTTATCAGTCACCTCTCGAATTTGAGATCCCATCGCCCACTCTATCATCACGCAGGATAACAGGATCATGACCTGCGGTCGGCTTGGCCCCTTGATGTAAGTTCGCAAATCTCCAGGACGAACGCCGCCCCAATAGAGATAGGTCAGGACAAACAGCTGCAGAAAGGCTAATGCCATGTGGATGGTGACCACTCCGGATCGCAGACCGCTGGCGACAACCACAATTCCAGTCAGTGCGCTGATGATCACCAATGCGAAGGCCGAAATTCCAAGCTTGGGCATGATTCGAGTCCTGAGACACGCGATCATCAACAAAAAATTCGCGAGCAATACCGGCAGGGCGAGCAGTCGATTTGTAAATTCAATCCAAGTCTGAAACGGATCATACTCCTCAAGCAAATTCTCTACTGTAACGGCATCCGGGTCGCGACCGAAGCGCT
Organism: Akkermansiaceae bacterium; assembly: GCA_965657795.1. Lineage (GTDB taxonomy): Bacteria > Verrucomicrobiota > Verrucomicrobiia > Verrucomicrobiales > Akkermansiaceae > SW10. The sequence goes on along the minus strand of CBFHQJ010000019.1, from coordinate 19,927 downwards.
TGGCGGACTTTTTAAACTTGGGTAGTTTTTCCTCCAGATAGGCCTCATCGACCTGTTCAATGCTTGTCGGAGGAATCAATTCGCCCCAGCAAGTGGGCCAGTCCGGACAGCCCAAACCGGAACCAGTGACCCGAACAATCGCCCCGGCAAAAATGAGGCCAATCAGAAGAATAATCGATAATAATGCCAGCTTTTGAACCCCGGTTTTCCGCACGGGCAGATCCTAGCGCATCAAACCGGGAAGGCAACCATGGGCAGCTTAGCTCCGCTTTTCCGGAGTCACACCGGACAGGTCAACCTGATCACGCGGGGGCAGTCCCTCAATTGCAGTATCAATCTCGCGAAGATCTAAAATCGAGTTCGGCTTCTCCTTTGTAATTGCGACCGAGATCCAGCGAAGTTCGTCCGAGTTATCGAGCATCACTTTGAGAACCATGGTCAAAGGCACAGCCAGGAACATTCCCACCGGGCCCCAAACAAATCCCCAAAAGAGAACCGAGATAATAACGACCAAGGTTGAGAGACCAAAGCGGCGTCCCATCAACATCGGCTCGAGAAAGTTGCCCAGAAAGATATTGATGGAGATATACCCGACTCCCACTGCCAGTGCACTGGGCCCACCGTCCACCAAGAAAGCCAAAACGAAAGGCGGAATACCAGCGATGATAGAACCAAGCACCGGAATGAAGTTCAGAGCAAACGCAACAATTCCCCAAAGGACGTAGAAGTCGAGGCCTGCCGCCCAGCAGAGAAAACCAGCAAGGAACCCTGTGGCAAGACTGACGACTGTTTTCATTGCCAAATAGCGCTGAATATCCGCTGTCGAATTCATCAAGCGATCGAGATTGGGACCGCGCGCATCAAGGATGGCATTGACCCGACGTCCGAACATGCGGGCCTCACTGAGCATGAAAACCGTTAAAATTAAAATCAGTAGTGTCGTTCCAAGGAAGCCAAGGACTCGAACTGCCACATCTTTACCAAGATCAAACGGATCAAAGCTCTTTCCAATCTGTGCCGGAATTTCGATGGTGGCATAGTTATCCACCGTGTCTTGAGCATACGGGATCTTTAATTTTTCCAGAGTCACCACTGCAGTCTCCCTGACTTCTTCGATTTTCGAATTCATGGCGGGATAATATTTATTCTCCCATTTTGAACCCAAATCACCGGTCAGAGTAATGACAATGATCACAATTCCGGTTAGGAATGCGAAGTCGACGAGCACAGTCAAAAGCACGGCAATCGGCCTAGGAACTCGTTTTTTACGAAGCCAAGAAGTGATTGGAAATGAAACGGTTGCAATGAACCCCGCGAGTAACACCGGCACAAAAAATGACTGCCCTAATTTGAGACCGGCGACCAGAATGACAACAGCGGCAGCGGTCAGCAAAATGCGGGTCGCTTGCAGCTTTCGTGCTTCGTCGGGCATAGTGATGATTCCGTGGGTGGCTCCATGATAGACCACCGCGCCGCCACCATACGAAATATTTCGCTTTTCGATAGTAAAAACCTATTAAAACAAAGGTTTCAGCGACATTGTCGAAAACAACCTTAAAACGACAACTATTGCCAAGAGCTTCTTCGCCCTAAGATCCGGTAAGAAAACCAGTCAATGGACTAGTTGCCGAGGCCTCATCAATGGTCTCGGGCAGCCCCATTTCAAAAGCCTCCCTCCCCGCTTCCACTGCAAGTTTGAAAGCTCTTCCCATCCGACAAGGGTCGGAGGCAATTGCTATGGCGGTATTGACGAGAACCGCATCAGCTCCCAACTCCATCGCTTCCGCCGCGTGACTTGGTGCACCGATTCCGGCATCGACCACGACCGGCACCTCGGCCTGATCAATGATGATGCGGATTTGATCCCGGGTGACGATCCCCTTGTTGCTTCCGATGGGAGCACCGAGAGGCATCACGGTCGCCGTTCCGACATCCTGTAGGCGCTTTGCTAAAACCGGGTCGGCGTTGATATAAGGCAAGACGGTAAATCCTTCCTTCACCAATACTTCGGCGGCTTTCAAGGTCTCGATGGGATCCGGAAGCAAGTAGGTCGGATCCGGATGAATCTCGAGCTTTACCCACTTTGGCAACCCTGCCGCCGCCGCCAAGCGGGCTAGACGGATCGCCTCCTCGGCATCCATCGCCCCGCTGGTGTTCGGCAAAAGGAGATATCTTTCGGGATCAATAAAATCGAGAATATTGGCAAAAGGATCGGACTGCCCGCTTAGGTCCGCCCGACGCAATGCCACCGTCACAATTTCAGTTCCCGAAGCATCCAAGGCCTCACCCATTAATTCGTTGGACGGAAACTTGCCCGTCCCAAGCATGAGCCGGGAGCGAAATGACCGACCAGCGATGACCAATGGTGATGCCATAAATGCTGTAGCTAATTAGGAAGGAATGAGATCAGCAACCGCTTCGCGCTCGCTGGCGAGTTCGGCGACCGATGCATCAACCTTGGAGCGGGAGAACTCGTCGAGTTCAACTCCTTGAACCACCTCCCATTTAGAACCATCAGTACGGATGGGCATGGAAGCAATGAGACCTTCGGGGATCCCGTAAGATCCATCCGAACAAACGGCCACGCTTGTCCAATCACCCTCAGGAGTTGGCGTCACGAGTGAGCGCACAGTGTCAACGACGCCGTTGGCAGCCGAAGCAGCCGAGCTTGCTCCACGAGCCTTGATGATGGCTGCGCCACGTTGCTGAACGGTCGAGATGAACTCGCCCTCAAGCCAGTCACGGTCGGTGATGACGTCGGTGATGGGCTGGCCTTTGATCTTGGCGTTGGTGAAATCGGGATACTGGGTTGCCGAGTGGTTACCCCAGATGCAGAGATTGGTGACATCGCTGCTATGGACTCCGGCTTTGGCCGCAAGCTGGCTCTTGGCGCGATTTTCATCGAGACGGGTCATCGCGAAGAACTGCTCCTTCGGAATACCGACTGCATTATTCATCGCAATCAGGCAATTCGTGTTACAGGGATTGCCCACCACCAAAGTGCGGACATCGGAAGCAGCGTTGGCAGCAATCGCCTGGCCCTGTCCGGTGAAAATCTTTCCGTTGATTCCAAGAAGATCGTTGCGCTCCATACCCGCTTTGCGAGGCACAGAACCGACAAGGAGAGCCCAATTAGTACCGCTAAATCCTTCGGCGAGATCGGAAGTCGGGACAATCTCGTTCAAGAGAGGAAATGCGCAGTCATCGAGCTCCATGACAGTGCCCTGAAGCGCACCCATGGCTGGCTCGATTTCGATCAAGCGAAGATTCACCGGTTGATCCGGCCCGAACATCGAGCCAGAGGCAATACGAGTGAGAAGAGCGTAGCCGATTTGACCGGCGGCACCTGTGACCGAAACAGTGATTGGAGCTTTCATAGACGCCATGTGCTTACTCCCACCCGGCCACTTGGTCAATGGATGTCGAGTGGAATTTTTTAGAAAGGCCAAATGACAGGAATGAGAAAGGATGCCACGATCCAAAGAATCACCGCCAGAGGGAATCCGGCGCGGAAGAAATCGCCAAATTTATAGCCACCGGCACCGTAAACAAAAGTGTTGGTCTGGTAGCCGATTGGAGTCGCAAAACTGGCCGATGAGCCAAACATCACCGCCGCAATAAAGGGTTTGGGGTCGCACCCGAGCTGAAGGCTCAAGCCAATTGCCAAAGGAGTGAGCAAGGCCGCAACCGCATTATTGCTCACCATCTCGGTGAGGACAGCTGCCAAAAGGTAGGTAAGCGCGATGATAATTCTGAGATCCATCCCTTGAGTGGCATTGAAGACGCTGGTCGAGATGATCTGGGCGACTCCCGAATACTGGAGGGCCTGGCCCAGCGCCAGCATTCCGATAATCAGGAACAAGACTTTCCACTCGATCGATTGGTAGGCTTCAGATGGATCGATGCAGCGCGTCACCAGGACAAAGACAGCGGCACAAAGCGCCACCTGCACGATGGGAATCGCCGGAATAACCTCAATCCCCGAAAGCAGTCCAACCACCATAAACGCCAGAATCGCGAGGATCGCGAAGGGAGCCTTCTTGGAACGAATCGCAATTTCCTTGGGTTCACTGAGGTTCACGAAGTCCTTAAGTTCAAAAAGCTGCTGCATTCGGCGAGCGGGCCCCTGCACCAGAAGGGTGTCGCCAAAGGCCAATTTCACATCTTCGAAGCGTTCCTGGAGATTTCGGCCGCGCCGATGCACCGCCACAATAATCACCCCAAATCGCTGGCGAAAATTGAGTTCCTTGAGACTTTTGCCAGCCAAGGTCGAATCCGGCCCGATGATCCCTTCCATCATGACCGCCGATTCCGTTCGGACATCCTCCAAACCTAATTGGTCCGGAGTATCCTGAGTGATACCGTCTTTTTCTGACAAGCCCATCAAATCGCCGAGCCTGCCCTTGATGATAATCTCGTCCCCCTCCTCAAAAACGACCTTGTTCAAGCCCTCGCGGACGCGATTGCCATCGCGCACCACGTCGATCACCCGAGCCTTCTTCATTTTCTTCAGCGATGAATCGAGGAAGTTCTGCCCGATCAGCGGTGATTCCTCGGAGACAAAGGCCCGCGTGATGAATTCGCGTGAATCCTTGCTATCGATCAAAGCAGCCAGCGTGACCCGATCCGGGAGCAACTTCTGGCCCACCGTGATCAGGTAAATGAAAGTGATAACCACAAAAACAATCCCCAGCGGAGTAACATCAAAGAAGCCGAAAGCATAATCCGGATTGGCATCAGCGGCGATTCCCGACGCCACGAGATTGGTCGATGTTCCAATGATGGTGATCGTTCCGCCCACAATGGCGGCATAAGAAAGCGGAATAAGATACTTGGAAGCTTTCCAGTCTTTCCGACGGCAAATCCCCAGCACGATAGGCAAAAACACCACCACCACCGGGGTGTTATTCATGAAGCCCGAAAGCCCCGCCACGATGACAATCATCATGACCAACATCCGCATCGGGCTTTTCCCGGCGGTCCGCTCAAACCAGTGGCCTAGAATTTCGATCACCCCTGTTCGCTCCAAGGCTGCACTCAACACAAACATGCACGCCACTGTGATGGGAGCCGGGTGTGCGAAGACCCGAAGAGCATCCGCATTGAACTTTCGCAGGGCTTCCACCATCGCAGCTCCTTGTAAATCAGGGTCCGGCGTAGGAACCGCAATGGGTAAAACCCCGATCAGGACACAGGTCACGAGAGCCCCCAGAGCCACCACTTCAGGCGAGACCCATTCCTTGATAAAACTTGCGAAAACAAGAAGGACCAATACGCCGAGCGCAATTTGTTGCCAGGTTTCAACCATGAAGAACAGGGCGGATTGTGACTCGCCACCACGCTTCGGGAAACCTTAAATCGAAAACGTGTTCAATCCCCATCTTCCACAGGCCCCCGAAACCCTGGGCCCCGATCACACCCGTCGGCACCGTGCCATGGGCGGAACTCCCTTTCACCAAGCGTGTCTGGAGCTATCGCAGTCACTCTGGCTTCAGGAAAAACCGGCCCAAGCCATACTCCAGCTGAACAAGGCTTCTATGATTCCCGATCAAGCTGCTCCCTTCCCCGCCCTCATCTGGTATCTCATTCATCGAAAAGACAACCTCTTCATCGGGAATCCCGTCCGCCACTTTCAACACCTGGCCTCCAGAATGTCCGGCGATCACGCCGAACTCCGGAGCTGGCGGGCTTGGGCCAGCCTCCATCTGTCCGAAATCATTCTGCCCGTCTCTGACTTCCCACGCGACCAAGAACAAATCAAAAAGGAAGGACTCGAAATCCCCAATTTTGGCGAAGTCGAAAAAAAATTGCCTTCCTGCGACTCATCGACCTTGTCTGTCGCAAAAGCTCTCGCTAGAACCCTCTCGGTCAAGCGCCCATAGCTCAACTGGATAGAGCATCGCACTTCTAATGCGGGGGTTGCAGGTTCAAGTCCTGCTGGGCGTGCCACTTCTTTCTTCCATGTTTATTGTCTTTGAGGGAATCGACGGCACCGGCAAGTCCACCCAGGTCAAGCTGCTCGCCGAAGCATTGAGGGCGAAAGGTCGCGAAGTCATTGTTTCCAAAGAACCCACCGACGGCCCGCATGGCACCAGGCTCCGGCAGTCCGCCGAAACCGGTCGACTCTCCGCGCAAGAGGAACTCGACCTTTTTCACCTCGATCGGCGGGAACATGTCGAGACACTCATCAGGCCGGCACTTGCCCGTGGGGCGGTTGTCATTCTCGATCGTTACTACTTTTCAACGATGGCTTATCAGGGAATCCGCGGTTTTAATCCCACCGAGATTCGCCGAATCAACGAGGAATTCGCCCCCCTTCCCGATCTCGTTTTTGTTCTAGAACTCGACCTCGACACGGCCCTATCGCGAATCGGAGTTCGCGACGGCGAAGCCAACGAATTCGAGCAACGTGATGCCTTGCAACAATGCCACGATGTCTTTGCATCTCTTGACGACGAGTTCATTCGCCGGATCGATGCCGGTCAATCTCCGGACAATGTCCACGCAGAGATTTTACAACATCTCTGATTGCGTCGGATTCTCTTGTCATCAGAAACGATTGGGTTGAAAGTTCCGACATCATGACAGATGCATTTGCAGACACTCCCGATGCCGGTTCCGCCGCTGACGATCTCCGAGCTGCCGCCGAAGGTAAAACACCAGAGCGCAAGCCTTCCACGACCGAACAAAAGGCTCTGGCTTTGAAAGAGGCCGCTGCTCAAAAAGCATCCCAACTCAGGGAGTTCGCCGGCGACAAGGCCAACGACCTCAAATCGGTTGCGACCGAGAAAATCGAGGCAATTCGCGAGGGTGCCGGAGAAACCGCAGGACAGCTCCGCGGGGTCGCTTCCGATCAATGGGAGGACACTCGGGAAAAAGCCCGTGAACTCCATGTCACCATGGAAGACTACGTTCGCGAAAACCCCACCAAGGCGGTATTGGCTGCTGCAGGAGCGGGATTTGTCCTCGGGCTCCTGATCCGCCGCTAAACGCAAGAGCATGGGGTTTGGCCGGAAAAAATCTTCGTCTGACGAAAACTCATCAGGGCTGAAGGAAGAACTTGGAGCCTTCATTGACGAGGCGTCCAGTCACGCCCGCATTCGAGGAGAACTCTTCGCCATAGAAGCAAAGGAAGCCGCCGGAATTTACGGGCGAAAGTTCGGATTCACCGTCGCAGGCGTGATATGCCTCGCGATTGGATACCTCCTGATTCTAAGCGGCCTGATAGGCTTGCTCGGCTTCCTTTTAGAAGGATTATCCGTCTCACTATTGAACTGGACAGGAGCCGCCTTTACCATTGCCATCCTCCATTTGATTGTAGGGGCGGTTCTCATCAAAAAGGGGAAGAAATCGGATCAAAATACCCGGGTTTTTGAATACACCCGGAACGAATTCAAAAAAGACCAGCAATGGATCAGGCAAGAAAAGAAGCGCTAGCCAAAGAACTGGATCAGCAGCGTGGTGATCTTTCCGGTCGCTACCATGGACTTCGAGAGGAGCTCGACCTGCCCCGTCAACTTCGCTTATCGGTCAAAAAACACCCAAAACGCTGGGCTGCCGCTGCCGCAGGAACCGCCTTTTTGGGAATGAGGCTCATTCGTGGCAAGAAAGTGATTTACAAGGATCAACGAAAAAAACGGGGTGTCATTTTCCGAACTGCAAACCTTGCCTTCAATCTGGCCCGCCCCGCGCTCACCACAATAGCCTTGAATTACGCTCGCGAATACGCCGAAGCGTATTTGCATCCGGAACAAGAGAATTCCATGCTTGGCGGCCCGCCGCAAAAGTGATTTCTCTTCATCGTCAATTTCTTACATTCTTTCTCTTAATCACACACACCATCCATGTCAGAACACGAAGTCCTCGCCCACGTTGACGAGTATCTCCAGATCGGGATCGAATACGATTGCTCCGATGTCCACCTTCCAACCGGTTATCCTCCTGCCTGGCGGAGATTCGGAACTCTCTCACCCATTTGGGATACCCATGCGCCTCTTAAGGCCGAAGATACCGAGAGACTTGCGCGCTCGTTCCTCGATGAGAAAAACTGGGCCCGCCTTCAGGAAGTCGGTGATGTCGATTTTGCCTACCAAAACGCGGCCGGTCGTTTCCGTGCCTCGGTGGTCAAGCAGCGTCTTGGATACGAAATCGTTTTCCGAATCATCTCCACCACCATCCGGACGATGGAAGAGCTTGATCTTCCCATCAAACATATCAAACCTCTCACCCGTTATCAAAACGGCCTGATCCTCATTACCGGATCTGTGGGTTCAGGTAAATCCACCACCATGGCCGCTCTTGTTGACTTCATTAACAAGGACCGTGAAGACCATATCCTTACTTTGGAAGATCCCATCGAGTATGTTTTCCATTCCCGAGGCTGCCATGTGAACCAACGGGAAGTTGGAGCACACACCGAGTCGTTCCCACGTGCCCTCCGTGGCGCCCTCCGTGAAGATCCGGACATTATCATGGTTGGTGAGATGCGGAACCTCGAAACGATTCAGCTCGCACTCACAGCGGCCGAGACCGGTCACCTCGTTCTTGCCACCCTTCACACCGGTAACGCTCCCCGAACCCTGGACCGGGTTCTCGATGTGTTTCCTGTTGAACAGCGGGATCAAATCCGGATCATGGTTTCCGAGTCACTTCGCGGCGTCATTTCCCAACAGCTTGTCCCAAAAGCAGATGGCACCGGACGCGCCCTTGCATTGGAGTTACTCGTCAATACCGCCGCTGTTGCCGCGACCATCCGTGATGGTAAAACCTTCATGCTTCCAGGCATCATGCAAACCGGTAAAAACGTGGGGATGATCACTATGGATGAATCTCTCCGCAATCTCTACACCCAGGGTCTCATCTCACAGGATGAAACCATGTTCCGCTGCGAGGATAAGCAGCAAATGAAGCTCTTCTTCCAATCTTAAATTCACACCGCAAACCACACTTTTTGGCATGGCTAAAATTGACCGTCTTTTCCAATACCTCGTCTCTTCAGGCGGGTCCGACCTCCACCTTTCCGAGGGTTCACCTCCAAAAGTTCGTGTTCACGGAGGAGTCTCTGCAATTCCAGAAGAACCCGTCCTTGAGGGTGAGGAATTCAAAGAACTCCTCGCCGAAATCTGCGAACCGGGTCCTTTCGAGCAATACATGGAATCCGGTGATCTCGACTTCGCTTATGAGATGGACGAACAGTCCCGTTTCCGCTGCAACTACATGAAGCAGCAAAATGGACTCGCTGCTGTTTTCCGTCTCATCCCGACTGAGATCGCGTCCATCGAGGACCTGAATCTCCCTCCCGTGATCAAAGAATTCGGCCACATGCGCTCCGGACTCGTTTTGGTCACAGGCCCCACCGGTTCCGGAAAATCGACCTCGCTTGCCGCATTGATCGACTACATTAACACCAACTTCAATCGACACATCATCACAATTGAGGAGCCAATCGAGTTCGTTCATAGTAGTAAGAATTCCATCATCACTCAGCGCGAGGTTCCCATCCAAACACCCGAGTTCTCGGATGGATTGCGGGCCTGTCTTCGTGAAGACGCCGACATCGTGCTCGTGGGTGAAATGCGGGATCTGGAAACTATTTCACTGGCGCTCACCGCAGCAGAAACCGGCCTTCTGGTCTTTGGAACCCTGCACACCAACAACGCCCGCAAGACCGTTGACCGAATTATCGACGTGTTCCCAGCCGATCAGCAATCGCAGGTCCGTACTATGCTCGCGGCATCGCTCCGGGGAGTGGTCGCCCAGCTGCTCTGCAAGCGTGTGGACAAGCCTGGTCGTGTCGCCGTGAATGAAATCCTCTTCGCAACTCCCGCTGTTGCCGCAATTATTCGCGAAGGCGCCACCCAAAAGCTTTACGACGTTATCATCGGCGGAAAGGCTCAGGGAATGCAGTTCATGGACGATGCCATCTTTGAGAAGCTTCAGGCTGGAATGATTTCTCCACAAGAGGCCTACATGAAGTCGATCGAGAAAGGCCGCTTCGCTCCCTTCCTTCCGGAAGAAGACAAGGTTCTTGCGAACTCCGGAGGAGGGGCTTCCTAAAACCAGTCCAACACCTGTTTCAATCAGAACCGGAGAGTTAAGAACTCTCCGGTTTTTCTTTGCCCGTTACAGGTTTACTTTGCGCACTCCTGAAGGAGATGAAGCCGCTCCAAGGCACTGCCGTCGGAGATTAACTCGCGCCCCTTCGTCAATCCATGTTCAATGTTGTCGGCTAATCCGGCACACGCCATTGCCGCAGCTGCATTCAGAAGAACCATATCCCTCTTTGCTCCCTCCTCCCTTCCCGCAAGGATATCTTCCAGAATCTTGGCGTTCGCAGCCGCATCGCCCCCCTGCAGATCTTGAACCACTGCAACCTCGAGATCAAAATCGGAAGGTTTTACTTCCTCATCCACTTGGCCTTGATAGCGACCGGATTTACAAATTCGGGTCGGCCCCATGAGACTCATCTCATCCACCGAACGACCATCGGCAGTTAAGCCATTCACAACCCAGGAACTATCCCGCCCCAGGCGTTGCAAGATTTCGGCAAACACTGGGCAGAGCGCTTGGTCAAAGACACCAACCAATTGGCACTCGGGATTTGCGGGATTCAGAAGAGGTCCAATGAGATTAAAAATCGTTCGTTGCCCCTCCTTTGCCAGCATCTGACGAACGGGAACTACCGCTTTGAAGGCAGGATGATATTTGGGTGCAAAGAGAAATCCAACACCGGCTTTTTCCAGACAGATTCCAACTTGTTCAGAGGGCAGATCAATTGAGACGCCCAGAGCTTCAAGAACATCCGCGCCACCACTCTTCGAAGTAATTCCGCGGTTACCGTGCTTCACCACCACACCACCGGCGGCAGCCACCAAAAACATGCTTGTCGTCGAGACATTGAAAAGGTCAAGCTTGTCTCCTCCGGTGCCACAGACATCAATCGTGGGACCATCGAATGCATGATCATAAAAGGAAGGCTTCTCTGCCTTTTCAAGAAAGACGGACACAAACTCAGCAATCTCCGCCGCTGTTTCACCCTTCTCGGCTAGTGCCTTCAAAAGGTGCGCCTTCTTCTCGACATCGCCTGACTCGTCCAAAAGAAACTCGGCAGCAGTCGCAACTTCGCGAGGGGTTAACTCTTCCCGGTTTTCCAGATGGTGTATCAGTGTGTCCATAAGCGGGAACCTAACATAAGCCCACGCCGGAACCAAGAAGTTCACCTACCTTCTGGGGCCCGGAAGCGAGCGCGTTACGACTCCTCTGACGAGCCGCCTTGGCATCGAGCAAGTCTGGCGAACCAGACTCGACCGGCTGCCCAAGAATCAGATGAGGACCGATTCCCTTCTTTACGAGAAATTCAAAAAGCCGACGGTAATCGATGACGCCATTCACCGAAAAAACGTCATCCCAAACTTCCTTCGTTGATTGCCATAATTGCAGTTCCTCCATGCGATCCACGAAACGATCAAAAGGTTTCGCCATTTCATCACGAAGAAATCAATCAATCATCCACCACCACTCCATCTCGAATCGTGAGAACACGATCACCCATGCTCGAAAGACTGGTGTCATGTGTCACAACGACCAGGGTTGCCTCCTGTTCTTCCACCACCTCCATCAGGATCTTCATGACCTCTTCTCCATTTGCGGAATCAAGGTTGCCGGTCGGTTCATCTGCAAAAATAATCGACGGAGAATTCACAAGGGCCCGCGCAATCGCGACTCGCTGTTGCTCTCCTCCGGAAAGCTCAGCTGGCAAGTGATCAACACGCTTTGAAAGGCCCACCCGGTCCAAGGCCGCTTTTGCCAGCTCCGGATCCGCCTTGGCGCCAATCAAACCAGGAACCATAACATTTTCGATCGCGGTGAGTTCGGGGAGAAGAAAATAGTTTTGAAAGATGTAACCGATCTTCTCGTTCCGAAGCCGTGCCTGATTACTCGACGAAAGTCGGTAAAAGTCCGTACCATCGATCATGACGCGACCTTTGTGAGGCCTTTCCAGTCCAGCAAGAGTATACATGAGAGTGGTCTTCCCTGCACCGCTTGGCCCGCAAAGAAAAATCTTCTCTCCGGCCCCGATTGTCAGATCAATTCCTCGAAGGACTTCAATCTCCTTCTTGGCAAGAGTATACGAACGATGAACCTGCTCTGCTTCAATCATCGGCTACCAATACTCTCAATGGTTTGGAAGATTGCGGTGATCATGAGATAGGCCATCGACCCAATCAAAACAGCCATCACCAACAAAACGGCTGGCATGATGAGCGCCATAATCGCCTGAAGGGAATTGTTGAGTTCCTTGTCAAAGCGATCAGCGGCCTTTCGGAGGGACTTGTCAATCTTTCCCGTTTGCTCACCCACGGAGACCATGTCGATCAAAAGAGGGGCAAAAGCGCCTGTTCGACTGAGAGAGGCGGAAAGAGAACGGCCATCCCCGACCCAGTCCAGCATCTCCTCAAGATGGCCCTGCAGGTATAGATTTGGCGTTGCATCCTTCGTGAGTTCGAGAGCCCGCAGAAGAGGCAGCCCGTTTCCGACAAGGTTTGCCATTGTCTCTAAAAACTGAACATAAAATCGATGTTCGATAACCCGTCCAAACAAAGGAATTTTCAGTTTCACACGGTCCCAAGTTGGCCGATTCGCTTCATTATCCTTCCATGCTTTGAAAAGGATCAAGGAGGCTCCGATCACTAAAACAATTACGAGCCACCATTTCGTAAAAAAATCTGAAGCCCCCATCAGAAGCTTGGCTCCAAGCGGAATCTGCCCCCCGGCACTGCTTTCAATCAAGCCGGTGAGCTGGGGAATGAGCTGTGTCACGAAAACAATCCCAACACCGACACCAGCCAGAATCAAGAAACACGGATAAATCAAGGCAAGCACGACCTTGCCCTGAAGCTCTTGCAGAGTTTTGAGATAATGTGCCTGACGCTCCAGAATGGTATCGAGCGCGCCACTCGCCTCACCCGCAGCAGCTAGGTTGCAATACAACGAGCCGAAGCTTGGGCTGACCCTTTTTAAGGCTGATGAAAAACTATTACCGTCGCGAACCAGCTGCCGAATCTTGGAAGAAACGACCTTGAGGTTCCCAAGTTCCTGACGATTCTCCATCGCCTTGAGGGCAGGTTCCAATTGGAGGCCTGCCGCAAGCATGTCCGAGAGCTCCTCTGTGAAGAGAACAATCTCACCGCGCTTCAATTTGATGGGACCTTCGGGAATGGCCTCCTCCTCTTTGACTTTCACCTTTCCGGCAGCAGCGGGAGTTCCCTTCCCTGCAGCCTTTTTCGGGGCATCCTTCTCTGCCGCACCCTGGCTGATGGAGACCGGTTGCAATCCCTTTCGGCCAAGCTGGCGAAGCGCTTCACCGCGATCGCCGGCATCGAGCGATCCAGTCACAACCGAACCACTTCCGCTGAGTGCCTTGTAAGTAAAACTAGCCACGTTTTTAAATTTTTGAGTTTAATTAGCTCGATGCCAAATCGGTCGCAGTGACCGAAACAACCTCCTCGACTGTCGTCACCCCCTTCATCACCTTATGCCAACCGTATTCACGCATTGGCACATAGCCGTCCCTTACCGCTTGGGCCTTCAGGGTTGGAGAATCGGAGTTCTTTGCCACGAGTTCTTCCATTTGGTTGCCAATAAGAATCACCTCATAAATCGCGAGTCGGCCGGCAAAGCCCGTGTTTCGGCACTTGTCACAACCCACTGGTTCGTAGGCTTGCCCCGTGATGTAATCCGGAATTTCAAGCCGTAATCTTTGATCCATCGGAACATCGACCGGAGTTTTGCAATGATTGCAAAGGCGCCTGACTAATCGCTGGGCAAGGAAAGCCCGAACCGATGCAGCAACCAGGAAGGGTTCCACTCCCATGTCAACCAATCGGCTGATACCGCCCAGCGCGTCGTTGGTGTGCAGAGTCGAAAACACAAGGTGCCCCGTCAACGAAGCCCGGATCGCGATCTCCGCAGTCTCAAGGTCACGAATCTCACCGAGCATCACAATATTCGGGTCGGCTCGAAGAATCGAACGCAGACCACTTGCAAAGGTGAGACCGATCTCGCTCTTCACCGCGATTTGCATCACGCCCTCGAGTTTATTCTCCACCGGATCCTCAATGGTGACAATTCGGGTATCGGAGGTATTTAATTCGCTGAGAAAGGAGTAAAGACTCGTCGACTTACCGGAACCAGTCGGCCCCGTGATCAAAATAATCCCGTTGGGAAGACTCAGGATGCTTTTAATCTTCTTGAGCACAAAGTCCTCCATCCCGAGTAGTTCTACGTTGAACTTCTCTTGGTTCAGAAGACGCAAGCTTACCGACTCCCCCTCAACCGTAGGCACCGTGGCAACACGAACGTCAATCGATGTCCCTTCAAACTGGAGGTTAATACGTCCATCCTGGGGAAGGCGACGCTCGGCAATATCGAGCTTCGACATGATCTTAAGACGCGCTATCACCGAGGACTGGAGCGACTTGATCTGATCAGGAACCGCAATATCAATCAGACTGCCATCGACACGGTAGCGAATTCGCAAGTTATCGGACAAGGGTTCCACATGAATATCCGTCGCCTTCTGATCGAGGGCTTCACGCATAATCTGGTTTACGAACTTCACCACGCTGGCCTCTTCGTCTTCAACCTCGTCAATGACGCTGGCCTCATCCTTCATCTCAAGGTTATCGAGATCCAAATCACGTCCTTCGAGGAGCTGTTCAAAGGTATCAGCACCAACCCCGTAAAGTTTGCGAAGGGCCTCGTGCACACGCCGGCGGGAAGCCATGTGCCACACAATTGGCATATCGATCGCCTGTGCCGCCGCTTGGCGCGCCATCAGATTCAGCGGATCGTATGTCGCCATGTGGAGTCTGACGCTTTCACCTTCACCCTCTATTTCAAGAGGAAGGACCCTATGTTTCAGGGCGATCTGAGGACCACAGGCCGAACGAAGTGGCAGAGGGCTCTCAGCTGACTCAATTTCGGAAAGCCACTCCATGTGGAGGTCCTGCGAAAGATGCTGCATATAGGGCTCTTCATCGACCAGACCGCTGTCCAGAATATCATCGAGAGGAGAACTTTGGCGATGGCTGGCCTCATCAACCGCCTCTTGGAGGGCGGGGAGATCAGTGCACCCGGTTTCGCGGGCGGGCTTGAGAAGGAGCTCGGTCATGTGTGGATTAAGTATTGATAAAACGCTCGCTGTGGAAAGTTCTGTCTGTGCGAATGTTGACGAATTCAAACTTTTCGCAAGCAAAGTGATTTTCGTTTGCGCGATTGGCTTCCAAAGACTATTCTCCCGCGCCTGCCTCATACGCCAGAAGTGGTTGATTGGCCGACCCGATATTATTAAAAATGGGGGTGGCCCCGGAGAGTTAATGTCATGCCTTCACTGGAAGACAGCGATTCGATGGATACCCCCAACCTATTGGGCTTCGGGAATGCGGCTCATGCGCCACGGACGGTGAGGCAGTAAACTTAAAACCCGCTCTTTTCGGAGCGGGTTTTTCGTTTTCAGGTCTCGATCACTATCGAACCGGGAAACCGCCTGATTGAAAGCGGCGACGTTGTTGATGGAGCTCCCACCGGCTTGAAGCCCGACCCAAAACCTCGTTTTTGATCGAACGAGCACTCCATTTCAGGGCTTCTTCCCGGTTTTTACGGGCAAAATAAACCTCTCCCATCGTATCCAGGTAGGCTGCCGACTGGGGCTTCATCTCCAGAGCCTTCTTCAAATAGCCTTCGGCTTCGTCGAGACAACGATTGGCCCGCGACGCCAGCCACGCGAAATTATTGTAGGCATTGTCGTCCTTCGGGAACATTCGAATGACCTCGCGGGCATGTTCTGCAGATTCCGCAAAAAGTTGGTCGTGCAACTCAACCAAGCCCACTTCACGAAGCACTGGAAAGAGCTCGTTCGCCAGATAACCGTCACGAGGCAGAATTCGATGAGCTTCGGAGAAAGCCTCAACAGCACGGCCCACATCCCCCTCCTTCATGGCAGAGGCTCCGCGGGCTACCAAAATTTTGAATCGATCTCTCATCAGAAAGATTCCTCCGGTAACCCCACCATAACTCGAAATCACCGCAGCCACCTCTCGATAAGCCTGGGCTTCCTGCCACTTTCCAAGAGTCGCCGCACCAGCAGAAAGTCCCTCGATGACATTGTCAATCCCGCTATAATCTCCCGGAACTGGAATGACCTGACTCCGAAGCAACGCCTCGCGCAGGCTCTCATGACTGTCTCCCACAAGTCCTACCCGCAATTGCTGGGCGCCAATCGCCTCGAGTTCTTTCGTGGACCCTGCTGATAGAAACAAGGCGCGCTCTATCATCCCTTTCCAACCCTCTTTTCGCGCCAGTTTAAACGTGAGCCCCCTCTGCATCATAAAGATGGAGCTGACTGTCTCAGGCTTGAACTCGACCCTTTCCAAATTCGCAACGGCATCGTCAATTCTCCCACCATCAAGAGCGATGATGTAGCGAAGGAAATTGCTGTCGAATCCAAGGTTTGCCTGCTCTTCGCAAACACGTACAAGTTCATCTTCCCGGTTCCGATATTGTAAGATCTGAAACAAATTTTTGAGCCCATCCAACGCATCGTCGGACTTCAGAATGAAAGCGATGACCTCGTCAAAGATCTCGTCATATCTCCCGGGATTCAGCAGCAAGTGGCGATTAGAAAACGAGCAGGTTAGCAACAAACGCTCACGCAGCGACATCTTGGGCATCATTTCACCAAGCAAATTGAAGGCCCAAACATGCTCCTCATCACTGTAAAGCATCTCGCCAAGAAAGACCGAAACGGTCGCATCATGCGTTTCAATCTCATTAGCAACCGCATGAACCACCGCCAATGGAGCTGAAAAATACATTTCGCGAGCCAAGGCGGAATGACTGATATCCGCCTTTCCCCTGGCTGCATCAAACATGGTCAACGCTGCCTTTTCAGCGTCTTTGAAGCGTCCCCGCCCTTCCAAAAATTCAACTGCCGCGATCAAACGCTCGGTCTCCACTCCGCGCCCCTCATTCTCTAATTCCTCAGATACCTTTGGAGCAACCGAAGCCATCCAGTCCGCAAGCTTCGATGAGTCAGGGACCCCGATGAGGTTTTGAGCTTTTACGTAGTCCTCCTGCATCAGATAATAACCGATCTTGGCTCCCAAATATTCGCCTCCAAGCCCTTCGACCACTTCCTTTCCACGCCCCATGCGGAAGAGGTTCATTTGAGCCTCACGTCTCTCACTATCTTGTTTGCTGAGATAAAGAACGGACTCGTAAGCCTTCTTCTTGGCCTCCGTGTCGCCACGGTGGTCCGCCAAAGTCCACTTGAGGTAGTTTTGGACCGGCAAGCCGAGCTTCCCAACTTCCAGAAGGTATTCGAAATAAGG
The DNA here is from genome assembly GCA_965657795.1 of Akkermansiaceae bacterium. Classification (GTDB taxonomy): domain Bacteria; phylum Verrucomicrobiota; class Verrucomicrobiia; order Verrucomicrobiales; family Akkermansiaceae; genus SW10. The sequence continues at coordinate 2,537 of CBFHQJ010000019.1, read as the reverse complement.
TTCGTGATCCCCCTCAAGAAGAGCCGCCAATACCTCGGCTGGGCGATCCCCCAACCTTGCCGCCTCCCGGCGCAACAAGCCTGCATCTCCCTTAACCCGAAGATAGACAAGATAACGCCCGGGATCCTTCATCGGCTCTTCTTTTCGAAATCTTTCCAACTCCTGTTCCAATCCCCCGGTCATTTTCAAAAGATGTCCCAGTTGGATCATATGATCGAATTTGTCACTGAGAGCCAAAACCTCCTTCGCTTGCTCCGCCTTTTCCTCATTAAGATATTTTCGAACGATCCTGGGTAAGTCCTGATCAATCATCGCTTCTATTCGTGAGATCACCCGCTCACTTTTCTCAACCCGGCGGAGCCTCAGGATGAAGTCAAATTCTTCCATCGTGCGCAGTTGTTCGACCACCACGATTCTTCCTCGCGGCGACGACTCTAAAAACTGGTCAATCAGGGCCACGACCTTCTCCGGAGTATCCGGAGTGATTCCAAGTCGGAGTTTTTGCGATACCACCGAGGCACGCGCAGCAATTTCCGGATCATCCGATTTCGAGAGGTCTTCAAGAAATGAGAGGGCTCCCTCACCAATCTCCCACACCTCGGACATTGCCTCTGCACGGACATCATAATCATCAGACCCAAGGGCCTCCCGCCACCTCTTCATCTGGTCGGGAGTTATCTCCAGTGCTGAGGCGAAAAGACAGGACGCAAAAAGAGCGTTTAGAACGAGAATTACCTTATTCATCATAGTTGAACGGTATAAAGGTGCTATTTTTTCACAAGCACGCAAGAAATCATCCCGGAAGTTGTCTCGGGCGGATGCTCCGCTAACTCCGGCCTCGTATGAGACGGGACAAAAGGATCAGCACAAAAAGCCCCACAAAGACTGCCGACAAAATCAGGGAATATCTTGAAACCGGGAAAACCTCCTCAAAAATGCCAAACTCCACCAGTTTGGCTTCATACTCAGGCGCAATAAACTTCCCGAGAATGAAGAAAATACCGGCAGAGGCCAGGAGACCCCACGCTGCTGAAAGTTGACGTTTTTTCATTTTCCGATGCAAAAGTTACCAAATATCTCGCCCAGAATCTCCTCGGTATCAACCACTCCGGCAATCTCACCCACTGCGGTGAGAGATTCTCGCAAATCCAAAGCCGTTAATTCAGGCTCTGCACCTGCTCTCAGCGAAACGATCGCTTGCGACAAGGATGAACGAGCTCTCTTGAGACAGGCTTGATGCCTCGCATTGACCGCCACCGAGTGATCGCCCCAGTGCGCTTCATCAAGCGAAAGCAATTCCGCAATCGCACTCTCCAAATCCTCAAAACCCGCGCCCGATTCGCAGGAAATTCGAAGTCCCCCAACTCCCGACCAACTTGAATCTTCTTGATCCGACTTATTGAAAATCTCAAGCGATTTGGCCCCATCCGGAACCTTGATCTCCGCCGATTCCGAAAAGGGTTCACTGAGATCTCGAATTACCAAAACCAAATCAGCCCGCGCCACCTGACCGTGGGTCATCGCGATTCCTTCCTGTTCGATCTCATCACTCGATTCCCGAACGCCTGCCGTGTCAATCAGTCGCAATGGAATCCCCTTCAAATTGACCACCTCCTCGATCGTGTCCCGCGTCGTTCCCTCTTTAGCACTCACGATGGCACGTTGATATCCCAACAAACGATTCAGCAAGCTGGACTTGCCCACATTTGGCTTCCCAAAAATTACGGTCCGAACTCCTTCACGCAAAATCCGCCCTTGGTCCGCAGTTGCCAACAATCCATCGATCGCAGCTGATTGCTCTTCGAGAGTCTTGCAAAGAGCTTCACCCACCTCCGGATCAATATCTTCCTCGGGGAAATCAATGTAGGCTTCCAGATGCGCGGTTGCTCCAAGCAACTTTGCCCGAATCTCCTCACAGGTCCGTCCCAGACGACCGTCCAATTGTTCATTTGCCGAACGCAATGCCAGCGAGGTCTGGGCGGAAATTAAATCCATCACCGCTTCCGCCTGGGTCAGATCCATACGGCCATTCATGAACGCCCGCTGGGTGAATTCGCCGGGACCTGCGGGCGTCGCACCCGCTTCGACGAAGCGTTCCAAAACACGCCGCGTCACCACCATGCCACCGTGTCCTGTGAATTCAACGACGTCTTCTCCGGTGTAACTTGCCGGCCCAGCGAAAGTCAGCATCAACCCCTCGTCGATCACACGTCCATTATCGTCGTGAATCAAACGCAAACCCGCGCGCCGAGGTTTAGGCAGCCTCCCGCACTTGATCACCGCTCCGGCGATCTCAAACGCGCCTGCTCCCGACAGCCGAATCACCGACACCGCTCCCATTCCCGGAGGGCTGGCGATGGCCACAATCGTTTCGGACATTCGGATTAGCTTGCAAGAATCTGATCCAACTCCTTGAGGCAACGCTCGTTTTGCTCCGGCGTTCCGATTGAGATTCGGACCCAACCCGGCAGCTTGTATCCGCGCATTGCACGAACAATGACCCCCTTCTTGAGAAGCTCACCAAAGACCCGGTCTCC
>CBFHQJ010000018.1:0-59861 GCA_965657795.1 Akkermansiaceae bacterium | reverse complement strand
CACGTCCTTGACGCGAATCGGAAAGTTGCGTTGGTGCTGGTCGACTTGCGGGAGGTAGGCAATTTCCCGGCGAGCCTTTGCGATCGGATTTTCGCGCCATTCAATTTCGCCCGATTGCTGGGGAAGAAGTCCGGCGAGAAGACGGATCAAAGTACTTTTGCCCGCTCCATTTGGACCGAGCAAGGCAAGGCGTTGGCCGCAATGGACCGAGAAAGCAACATCGCGCAGAGCTTCCTTGTTTCCGTAACGATACCCGACGCCAGTGAGGTCGAGCTGATGGTGCTCATGACTCACTTGTTTGGATCCCATTCAAATTCAATTTCCTCGGTGGCTTCGAGGTAACCCCAGAGAGTATGGCTCCGGTCGAGTCGCTCATCTGGGAGCAGTTTGACGAGGATTGCCGATTCAGGTGTGCCCTCCGGCCAAGTGGCTCTTACCGTGAGGTAGACTTTCTCTTCATTGGGAATATAGATTTCTTTCTCGTCTTCATCGGCGTTGAAAGTCCAGGTGGCATCGCCAACGGTCACTGCCACTTTTTCGTAAGGATGAGATGCCTTGAGTTCAAGATATGCGGCGATAAGAGGTCCCACGCTGACTTCTTCAGCCACCACCTGTTGGTAAGGATCTTGATTAATGACCTTCGCAAGCGGCCAACCCAAGGCCGCGAGTGGAACCAAGGGCAACAGGGTAGCCAGGAAAGGAGATCGGGTCATGGCATCATTTTAATCCAGCCACGATGCTCTGCACATTGGACATGATCATGCTCTGGTAGCTCCTGGTCGCCCCATCAGCAATGAGGGGTTTTCCGACCTTGGCTCCGGTTTGCTTCGCGATTTGCTGAAGGACCTTCGGGTTGGCAGTCTGCTCGGGGAACACCATCGGGATGGCCTCTTTACGAAGCTGCTGGATGGCGCCTGCCAGTTGCGTGGCAGAGACTTCGCCTTGGGCACTGAGGCCCTGCACAAAACTGGCTTTGAAACCATAGCCCTTGCAAAAATAGCCGAAGGCGGCGTGGGCGGTGACAAGGTGGCGTTTGCCGCGGGGGATTGTTGCGACCTGCCCCTTAACCCAGCGATCAAGTTGAGAAAGGCGCGCGCGGGCAGCCTTCGAGTTGGCCGTGTAGATTGCCTTGCCGGCAGGATCGAATCGTATGAGCTCTTTCTCGATCACCCGAACAGCCCGCTCCATATTGCGAACGTTGTGCCACCAATGTGGATCAATTCCACCCACGGCGTGGTGCTGGCAGCAGGCATAGATTTGATCCTTTTTGGAGACCTTTTGAGAAGGGATTGTTCTGCCCACCTCAACGATGAGCTGGTGGGCTTGCAAATTGTCCTGAAGATCGGCGAGGTAAGGCTCGAGGTTCTTGCCTGAGGCGAAGATGATGCGGGCTCTCGCCATTTTCTTGATGTCGGACGCCCGAGGCTGGAACTTGTGAACGTTCGTTCCAGGTTTGACAACTTCGACAACATCGACTCGATCTCCGCCGACTTGCTTGACGGCATCGGTGATCAGAGGGTGGAGAGAAGCTACATCAAGACCATGAGCGGCAAGACCGAGGATGAAGAGCAGAGCCAATGTTTTCATGGGCTTAATTTGCGACAGAGATTCAGCGAGTCAAGTCTGTTAATGCAAGTTTTATGCGTTTGCCAGAGGTGGGACTGAAATGAAAGGCGCTCCCTGTGAATGACAGGAAGCGCCCTTTTCTGAGTCAGATCAGATTTTCACTCGGTCCCTTCGCCTGCGTCGGCTTTTGGTTTCTCGACTGGTTCAGGGGTATCGCCAATTCCCAAGTCGTCTTTCGCTTTGGGCTTCTTGGGGATAGGAGGGACCTGAATCGGAGGAGTGACCGCTTCGATTTTAGGCTTATTTTGGCTTCCCTTTGGCCGGGCAATCAGGGGTGGGGGTGTCTTTCCTCCGGGAACCATCGGTCCATTCCCGGCACCGGGTTTTGGAACGGGAATCGGTGGAGTTGTTACTGTGACTGGCTTTTTTTCTTCCTTCTTAGGCTGAATGAGCTCACCGCGATTCTTGGTCAAGTTGGCAACGGTGGTGTTGCTCACCAGGAAATAGCGGCCCTCGTAGTTCTTCCTCATTCGATTCACACTCGCTGAGACGTCGGCGAGGTTGTTGACGCGCTCCGCATAGACGGCCTTTTCCTGAACGCTGGCCTTTTCATCGAGGGGCTCGGGTTTGGTAGGCCCATTCAGAATCTCGATAGAAACAAGGTAGTTGATGGCCGGTGGAGGTGTCGGAGCTGCCGCATCGTCTTTCTTCTCTTCCTTGACCTCTTTTTCCTTTTCAGGAGTGATCGTGATGAGAAAGGTTGTCCCGGTGGAGTCGGTTGCCTTGAGTTGACGGGTCGCCTTCTCGTTGGCGCGCCTCTTGTAGTCTCCATCGGAAACAAGTTCGATGAAGGTCGCTCCCGCGAAGACATTTTTCAGAATCGTGGTCTCGTTCGTCTTGGTTTCCTCTTTTTCACCAAGGCCCTCGATGACGAAGTCATCCCGAACTGTTTTTCGTGAAACGGCCCATGGTTTGAAGGTCTCATCGTTTGGAGCAGTCACTTCCATTTTGATGACACCCTCCTTGAGTGGCATGAGAGACTTGTTGATCCAGTTGTTAGGATCAGCACCAAGGAAGCCAAAGCTTTCCTGGACGACGTAAACGCCGCTCTCGTCATTCGACAAGCGAATGAATCGTCCTGCGGTTCCACCGGCGCCTCCAGTTGATTCACGCGTCTTACCAAGGAAGACAACGGAGGATTCCTCACCATCCTTCTGGAGGGTTATGGTTGCCGGCTTTTCATTACTGTCCTCGGCTGATGGATCGAGATTGAAGCGATCGTAATATTCGTCGGTAGCAACCACACTCTGTGCCACTTTGGCCTCGCGCAGTGCTCCCATGATGCGACTCATGGAGTCGTAGTTGGCCGGGAAATCCCCTTTTTCGGAGACGACCCAGCGGCCATCGATTTTCTTGAGCGAAACCTGATCTTCACCGGATTTCACGGTGAGACCGTCGAGGGTCTCGATGAGATCGGGAGGAACAATTTTTGAACCGACCTCAAGGTCGGTTTTTTGGTTGATGGAGTCGGGGACATCCTTGCTGTTGAAGTAGTAGATGCCTGCGCCAAAGGCGAGGATCCAGAGAATCAGAAGTTGAAGTCGTGACATGGTTTCTTTGCCTGGTTCGTGGTTAGTCTAGGAGATTCGAGGCTTATCGGGCTTTGGTTTGTTGTTTGCGCCAGATGAAGACACAGAGGCCGATGATGATCACGCCGATTGGCATGTAGAGAATGTTGCTCCAGAAAATGTTAGCTTTCAGGAGATCAACTTTGGCCTGGTGAGCTTTCTTTTCTTTTCGGCGGTCTTTCTGAATTTGGACCTTGTTCTTAATATATTCATCACGCTTTGCTTGAAGCTCGGGCGACATCTGGGCCTCCTGTGCGGAGGACATTTGTGATCTGATTTGTTGGAACTCTTTTTCAATTTGCTCCTCCTTGGCCTGAAGCTTATCGAGGTTCTCTTTTGATTTCCTCTCGGACTCAGCTTCGAGATCTTTGAGGACAGTGAAGGGGCGATAAACTTCAGCCCGGGCACGTGCACCAATGAGGTGCCTTGAGCCGGTGGCCTGATCGAGGATGTTGAACATGAAGGCTCCGTTCCCGGTGATCGGTTCGACGACCTGGGTGTTGAACATCCGGCGGGCATTGTAAGCCATTCCATCATAGAGGAAATCGGAATCACTGATGAGGTAGAGATTTCCACGGGCTATGCCGGTCGCGAGGGCCTCGGTTATGGGCTTCTCTTTTTCGTCGTCTTTTTCTGCATTATCTTTGCTCTCCTCTTTGGAGGAGGGGTCTCCATCGGGGAATGCGGTGCTGAAGGTTCCACTCAGAAGTGCCACGTAGGTCTGTTTTTCATCGCCTTCACGTCGACTGCCCAAAGCGAAGCGGAGTTGGTTGGCTGCGTCGGGACTGTTGAGGGTTTGATCGGTGACAAAGGTGTATTCATAGGAGGATTCAACCAGTTTTCGGACATCAAGTCCGGGGCCCATGGGCTTGCCATTTTCGCCGGTAAATCCACCGGACATCAAGAAGGCGAGATTCTTAATCTTGGAAAGCGAGATATCGTCTTTCACCGTCATGGATTCTTCATTCAGGAGCAGAATACGGGGATTGTTTGAGGGGGCATAGACACGGTCGATGACCACCTGGGATTCTCTGAAAGCGATGTTGTGCTTCTTGAAGAGCTTGGGAAGGGAAGATGAAGGAGGAGTTCCGCCTTGGGGAGGCATCCCCGGGACTTGAGGACGACCGGATTGCTGGGCCACGAGAGAGAGAGGATCAACGCAGGCGATGACGGTGCCTCCCCGGAGGATATACTGGTCGAGGGTGAACTCGGCCTCGGGAGTAATGCCGGCAGGGTGAATGACGAGAACGACGGGGATTTTTTCCGGATCAAGATAGTCCGGTGCGTCTCCCCACTTCCTCTTCTCATACTCGGTTTCGAGCGCTGCGGTCGGCATCATGCCGAGGTTTGCAATGTCGTAGGAACGCTGAAGAAGCTGGTAGAAAAGCCAACCGCGGTTGGTTTGCCCACCCATTGCGAGATTGTGTGCGGAGACAAGCCCCACGACCGGAGTCTCACGACGGCTGACCTCGGCGATCGCGCTGATGAACTGGAATTCCAGCTGCGTTTCCTGACTGGGCGCAAAGAATGGAATGACCGTTTTCTTATCCAGAGAGCTGATGGAAGCACCGAAAAGGAACTGGTCATCCTGGGTGACTGGGATCTGTTGCACTTGATCAAGGAGAGCGGCGTCTTCTTCGTCGGTATTGGGCTCGGGGTCGATGAAATTGAGGGTGATCAAATCATCGGCTGCAAGTCCCTGAATCTGGCGAAGAAAGCTATCCACCCGGGGAATGTGACGTTTGTAGGCGGAGGGAGTGCCATCAACGTCACGGGTGACGTAGTAGTTAATCGTCACGGGCTCGGTGAGTTCACTGAGAATCGCGCGGGTCCCCTCGGTCAGGGTGTAACGCTCGTCTTCGGTCAGGTCGATTGACTTGTTGCCTAGATCAGTCCGGGAAATGAACTCGGTGAAGAAGAAGACAAAGGCTGCGAAAGCAACCGTGGCAAAGCCGACGCGAATGAGACGGCTATTCGGGATAAACGAGAGGGCGATGAACCCACCGACCGCAAAATACCAAGCGTATGGGCTGAGGGAATCGACGAACTGTGAGAGGATGAAAAGAAGGAAGCCAAGAGAGGTGACTCCAATGGCGAAAGCTTTTGAAACATTCATGATTTTTCAGGATGGTTTAAAAGAAGATTAGAAATTTAGGCGCGCTGGGATTTGAGGGCCAGGTTGGTGCCAAGAAGGCAGACGGAAATAATACCGAACAGGTAGATGAGACTGGCGTAGGAAATACGACCGAGGGTTGCATCGAAGAAATGGCTGAAAATACCAATTCTCGTCATCAGCTCGACAGCACCTTTGGCTTCGGGGCCGGTCCGGCGCACTTCGTTGATGACGGGCTCCCAGCCGATCATGGTCAGGAGACAGCAAATGGCCACCGAGACAATCAGTGCTACGACCTGATCGCGGGTGAAGGCTGAGACCAGAGTCGTGATTGCGAGGAAGGTGAGGCAGACCAGGAAGCTTCCAAGATAGCCCGAGAAAATGGTCCACCCGTCGGGATCTCCGAGGTAGGAGACCGTCCAAATCATTGGGAAGGTCAGTGCAAGAGCGAGCGCCCAGATCACGGCGCTGGCAAGAAACTTACCGATGATGGCACTGCCGAGTTTGACCGGGAAGGTTCCGAGAAGCTCGATCGTTCCGGTGTAATGCTCGTCGGCCCACTGGCGCATGCTCACAGCGGGAACGAGGATCATGAGCAGAAGGGGATGATAAACAAAAAAAGACCCGTGGAGACTGGCGTCGGCCACAGCCCAAAATTGCCCCAAGGTAAAAGCGAGGAGCGAGGAGAGGAAACCAAAGACGATGACGATGGCGTATGCGGTTGGCTGCGTGAAGTAGCTGGTCAACTCGCGTTTGAAGATGGTGAGCATGTTCATTTTGAAAGATCGTTCAATGAGTTCAAATTAGGCGGCCGGAGTTTCAAAGGTGGTGACCTTGTGGAAGAGATCGTAAAGTGAGCCACCTCCTTGGGCTTCGAGTTCTTTTGGTGTCCCATCTGCAACGATGGTTCCTTGGTCGACGATTACCGCGCGGGTGCAGGCTGCCGTGACTTCCTCGAGAATGTGGGTCGAGAAGAGGATGGCTTTTTCTTTGCCGAGATTCTTGATGAGCTTGCGAACCTCCAGCTTCTGGTTCGGATCGAGACCATCTGTCGGTTCGTCGAGGACGAGGACTTCGGGATCGTGCAAAAGTGACTGAGCGAGGCAGGTGCGGTGGCGGTATCCCTTGGAAAGGGTGCCGATGGACTGGCGGGCTACGTTTTCGAGGAAGCAGGTCTCGATCGACTTGGCGACGGCCTGGCGGCGGGCTGCTCCCCCTAGACCTCGCATCGATGCGCAAAACTTCAGGAAGCCCTGCACTGTCATGTCATTATAGAGAGGAGCTGATTCGGGGAGATAACCGATTTTTCGTTTTGCCTCCTGGGGATTTCCGATCATCGAAATGTCGCAAATCTTAACTTCACCAGCGGTGACGGGCAGAAATCCGGTCACCATGCGCATGGTGGTGGACTTCCCGGCACCGTTGGGTCCGAGAAATCCGAGGACCTCGCCTTTTTTGACTGAGAACGAGAGATCGTCGACGGCCACTTTGGGGCCAAAACGTTTTGTGAGACCAGTAACTTCAATCATAGGATGATAAGATTCGATGTATACACGTTGTAAGCGTCGAGGCGCTCAAACTTGTTCGGGAATTTTGTTGTTAGACGATTTTTTTCAAGTAGAAAGTTCGCTGGTATTTTTCAGCGGATCTGCGAGGTCTTTTCTCATGAAATTGCGAGCTGGTGTAGCAGGGTCGGGATCAATGGGGCGAAATCACGCCAGATGTTACTCTTTGATCGAGGATGTCGAGCTGGCTGCGGTGTATGATGCCGATTTGGAGCGAGCGCAAGCCGTTGCCGACGAATTCGGGGGCAAGGCGGTCGATTCGCTGGAGGCATTGGCCGAAGCATGTGACCTCGCCAGCGTTGCCGTTCCCACCGTGGCGCACCTCGAAGTGGGCGGATCGCTTATGAAACACGGGGTTCATGTGCTTATGGAAAAGCCGATTGCTCCCAGTGTGGAGGAAGCCAGGCAATTGGTCGAGCTGGCCGAGGAACACGACCGGATCCTGCAAATTGGACATATCGAGCGCTTCAACCCAGTGATGCGGGAGCTCGAAGCAAAGTTAAATCACCCGAAATTCATCGAATCGCACCGACTTTCTCCCTTTCCGAACCGCAGTATCGACATCGGAGTGGTTCTGGATTTGATGATTCACGACCTCGAAATCATCCTCCACATCGTCAAATCGCCGGTAGCCAGCATTGATGCGGTGGGAGTTCCGGTTTTGATGAAAAGCGAGGATATTGCCAACGCACGCCTTCGATTTGAGAACGGATGTGTCGCCAACGTGACAGCGAGCCGAATCAGTCCCGAGAGGCTTCGGAAGATCCGCGTTTTTCAGGACGATGGTTACCTGTCGCTCGATTATCAGGAACAATCCGGGGAAATGTTCTGGAAAGAAGGGGGGGCGATCCAAAAGGCGAGGGTTGAAGTTGAGAAAGATGAGCCGCTCAAACTGGAGCTCAACGCCTTTGTGGAAAGTGTCCGCGACGGCAAGACTCCGGCGGTGACTGGCAAGCAGGGGGCCGATGCCCTCGCGATCGCGCTAGAGATTACGAGACAAATCGCGGAGTGAAGCAGGGAGTGACGCTCTCCAGAGCGTCAGCAGGACCAGCGCAGGCAGATTGGAGACAGCATCTCTCAAAAAAACTGCATTTATTTCCAATAATTCGTTTCTTGAGATGTCTGTCTCATTGAAAAGAATGCTTATCCGTGTCCCAAGGAAGTTCACAGCAGGCCTCACGGCCGTCGATCATGCGCCTGCCTGGTAAAAGAACCTCGCCGGTGGCGCGGCGGTCGCTCGAAGAAGTCTTTTCCGATGAGGAAAGTCCGCTGCTTCGCTATGCCTTTGGCCTGTTGGGGCGACGCGAACTCGCCGAGGAAGTCGTGCAAGACGCTTTCCTAAAGCTGCATGAACACTGGGACGAGGTGGAAATTCCCCGCGTATGGCTCTTTCGCTGTGTGCGGAATTTTTCGTTTAACATTCTTCGAAAAAACAAACGCGAGACGCTCGACGAATCACCGGGCGATCGTGAAACATCTCTCGAGCGACCGGATGATGAACTCGGACGGCTCGAAGCAGTTGGGATGATCCAAATGCTCGTGTCTGAAATGGAAGAGCGCGATCAGTCCATGGTCCGGATGAAATATTTCCAGGATCTCAAATATCAGGAAATTGCCGACAAGCTCGATATGAGCGTCGGCAATGTCGGTTACCGACTTCACCACTTACTCAAAGACCTCGGCGAGCGGCTCCGCAAGTCCGGGATCAGCCACTTTTAACATCACACGGATATGAACGACGATCTTCAAACCTTCATCGAGCCCGAGCTGGAAGCTCGTATTGTGGCTCTGGTTCTTGGGGAAGCCTCGGCTTTTGAGGCAGAGGAACTGGAGCGACTGATGGCGGAGAAGCCTGAACTTAATACCTTTCGGACAGGTCTCGAAAAAATTCATGGAGTCGTTGGAGAGGCTCATCGAGAGCAGGACGATTCGGAATGGAAGCTATCGGAGGACATGCGGGGAAAGATTCAGGCCAAGATTGAGGAGCGGAAGCGCGACGAGATGGTCGAGGCCCGCCGCAAACGAATTTCAAGAATCGCCCAGCGCCGGTTGATTTATACCTGTGCAGCCTGCCTGGTCCTCACTCTGGTGATTTTGGGCCTAACCCGGCCGATGGGGTCGATGAAGAAAGGGGCTCCGATGATGGCTTACTCGACTTCTGAAGGACAGCAGATGGACTCAAAAGGAATAGATCTTGTCGGTGGATCCAATTCTGTCACTCAAGCAATGGATGAGGAAACCCTATCATTCGAGTGGAAGTCAGATGGAAAGGATTTGGAAAAATGGAACTATTCCAAGGACACTCCTGAAACTTGGGATCGTTTCATATCAGAAGAACGTAGCAAGAAAGGTGAGGTTTCAGAAGCACTGGCCGATTTGAATGACGCTCTTGCTATCTCTCCGGTCGAACCAAAGATTGTGGGTAATTTGGAGGAAAAGGCCGAAGCTCGGTTTGAGAAATTTCGGAGCGGAGTCACCGGGCAGCCCACAGCATCGCCATCTGCCCCCAAGCCTGCGTCTCCAGCAAAAAGGGGAATGGTTGCCTCAAATTCCACCTCTACTGCTGCAATTAAGGTTCCCGAGATCCCAGATCCGGCATCTGATTTTGGAGATGGATTCGGAATCGTCGACAATGAGGGCTTGAGTAGCGGTGGGGTGGTCGCGGGTGGAATTGGATTAGTTACTGAGTCGGTGGAACCAGGCAAAGCCGTGGACAATTTGGATCTCAAAGTTGAAGAGTCCTCATGGGGTCTCGAGTCAGCAGACCACAACGGGCGTGGATCCTTGTCAGAGCCAGATCCTTTCAGTGCTCCGGCTGCGGAGTCCGAAGCCGCTGAAGCTTTAACGACCGCCCCTCGCAGCAAAAAGAAATCAACCGTCGTCTCAGGATCCGCGATTCTGGATTTGAAAGACAAGGAGGCCCGGGGCGGAGAGGCCCGAGGTCGGCAGGCAGGTTTGAAAAATTCGGATAAATTGCGGAGCTCGTTGAACAAGAAAGCTCGCTTTACAACGATGTCCGAGCCGACACCGACCCCTTCCGATGAGAAGTCTGTTTCGGCGAATGGAGCGGTAAGCCCGGGACAAGCCGGGAAACCAATTGAAGTGGAAAGTCTTGGTGTTGATGGAATTATTGCTGCCAGTGATGGGCAGAACCCAGCTGGACGTTCCGGGAAGCCCAAGGTTGCCAATGGAGCCTTGCTTCCTGTTGAAAAGGGCCAGCCAGAAGTGGAAGAGTCGATGATTGGCGGAATGTTAACTTCCCCAACAGATGGTCTGCTGGTTAGGGGAAAATTAAGAAGACATGCGGACGTTGATGGCGATGGAATCCTTCCGGCTGATTTGCAGGACGCTCCTGGTTTCGATGATGAAGACAAAATGATTGAGTCTGAAAATTTCCTGTTCGGAAACGAAGAAGTGGGGGAGCGGGCTGGATCTTCAGAGCAGCTTTCATCACCCTCTATCGATGCTTCGGCTGATCGAGAGCGATCAGTCATCTCTAAGCTCAATCAGATTATTCTCCCTGACGTGAATTTCAACAACGCGACAGTTGGAGAAGCTCTTGAAACGCTTCGCCAGCGATCGGTTGAGCTGGACAATACTACGGTTGATGAATCCCAGAAGGGGATTAATTTGGTTGTTGATGATGCCAACCTCCTAAGTCGTAAGCTGCCTAAAATTGAAATGAAAGATGCGCCTTTGGGCGTGATTCTTGATAGGATCAGTGAGGCTACAGGGACGTCTTCAATTGTAGACGAGTTTGCGGTTCGATTTGGTCGGGAAGATACCACTGATGTTTTCACCGGAGCAACCGGTGATGGAAACGGAGTTACCGTTGCGAAGTTACATCAGATCATCATTCCTGAATTTCAGGCCAAACAAGCGACAGTTGAGGAAGCCGTCGAGTTCATCAAATTGCGATCTATTGAATGGGATAACATCTCGGAGGAAGCGGAAAAAGGTTTTGAGGTGCGCGTCGAGGAGGGTGTCGATCAACAAGCTTTGGTGGGGCAACTTACCTTGAAAAATGTCCCTCTGAGAGTCGCTGTCAAAGAAATCGCACGCCAAGCTGGATGCAAGGTAAGGGTCGAAGGCGGAAGGGTTGTCTTCTTTCCAGACCCAAATCGCCAGAAAAAGGATGCCATCAAGGGGTTCGAAACCGCAACAAAGGAGAAAACTGATTCGACCTTCTCCCTCAATGTCAGTGACGTTTCCTTCAAACTTGCGAAGGCGGCCTTGAGCCAAGGGAACTGGCCCGATGCTTCGAAGTTACGGCCTGAGGAATTTGTGAACGCGCTTAGCTATGACGACCTCAAGCCGACGCAAGCCGAGAAGATTTCCTGTGAGATCGAGCAAGGATCTCATCCCTTCATGCAGCAGCGGAATCTTATGAGGGTTTCCATGAGCACGGCTTCGCTCGGACGCAACGCCGCGACGCCTCTTCGGCTCACCATCTTGCTCGATCAAAGTGGATCGATGGAACGGGCCGACCGTGCCGAGAGTGTGCAACGAGCCTTCGCCTTGCTTGCCGCGCAACTGAATCCGAACGATGAGGTAACGCTGGTAGGGTTTGCCCGGACTCCGCGCCTTTTGGCCGAGAGAGTGAAGGGGAATGAAGTCGCTAAGCTTGCTGCGTTTGTCGCCAACCCTTTGACTGAAGGCGGGACCAATCTTGAGGAGGCTCTCTCGACTGGCCTGCAATTGGCCAAGCAGCAGTTTTTGAAAGGCGCACAAAATCGCATTATTTTGCTGACCGATGGAGCCGCTAATTTGGGTGATGCCAAGCCGAAGAATCTCGCCAGCCAGGTCGAGTCGATGCGTCGTGCTAACATTGCCTTCGATGCCTGCGGAGTGGGCGCGGACGGACTCAACGATGATGTCCTTAGCTCCCTGACCAAGCAAGGAGATGGACGTTACTACTTCCTGGATCGCCCCGAGGATGCCGATGATGGTTTCGCCCGACAGATTGCCGGAGCGCTGCGCCCGGCCGCCAAGAACGTGAAGGTGCAGGTTCTCTTCAACCCCGAGCGGGTTTCGACCTTCAAGCTTTATGGTTTTGAAAAGCACAAGCTCAAGAAGGAAGACTTCCGGAACGACTCGGTTGATGCCGCTGAAATGGCAGCCGAGGAGAGTGGCGTGGCTCTTTATCACTTCGAACCGATGCCGGAAGGCCGCGGAGATATTGGAACGGTGTCTGTTCGGTTCTTCGACACGGCAAGCAGGCAAATGGTCGAGCGGACCTGGTCGATTCCTTATCAGGAAGAAGCTGAGTTTTTCTCAAAGGCAGATCCCAGGTTGCGGCTTGCCAGTGTGGCTGCGCTCTTCGCTGAGAAGCTTAAAGGAAGCCCGGTGGGTGACCGTGTCGAACTCAAAAAACTCCGCCAGGAGGCCCAACTTTTGAAGCCAAGCTTCGCAAGCCAAACTCGCTTTAACGAATTACAAAATATGCTTCAGCAGGCTGGTGACTAAGCCTCAACTGAACTCAACAAAGCTCTGCAAATATTGACGCTCTGGAGAGCGTCACTCCACCTAATCTCATGAAAATCCATTCCGCTCTCACTCTCATTCTAAGTTCATGGCTGACCGCTCAGGACACTGTTCTTCCTGAAACACCTGAAGAACCATCTCCGAAGGTTGAGAAGGCTGAGGTCAAATCTGACAAGGTGGATCACCGGATCGTGATCGAAGCACCGGCTCCTGTACCCAAGCCGAAGTTGTTTTATGTCACCAAGGTGAATTCTTCAGCGAAGTTCTCAAGCGAGGAGCTCACTGAGACGACTGAGCTGAAATTTGAGGTGATGCAAGGGAGCGCTGAGCGTCTGTCGGTTGAGGTCCTCGGAGATTCGCCCATCACTTCGGTGACGGGTGAGCAATTGAAAAGCTGGTCGTTGCGGCAGGAAGGAAAACTACGTTTCCTTGATTTCATTCCGAAGGATCCCAAGACGAAGAATCTGGGATTCGTGGTGCAGTTCAAAAGAAGTTCGATTGAGGTTCCCGGATCCTATGGGATCTCGACCTTTGGGCCTGCGGGAGCGAGCGGGTTTTCGGCCTCATATGCTTTGTCTTCTGCCGAAGGTCTAAGTCATCAGCTTTTGAAGGCCGAAGGTCTTGTGACGCTCAAGAGCGATGGCGGCGTCGATCAACTTTCCGCTGCCGGTCGCTCGGTGATTTCAGCTGGCATCAATCTTTCCGCTGCTCAACCCGCGCCGGTGGAACTTCAAAATATCCAGCTCGTTGGTGATGTGATTTCAAATGAAGGTTCGGCCTCCTTTCGGTTGATCGGCACGGCCCATGTTACGAGCAAGGAGCCAATCTCATTAACCGTTCTTCGCGGACGCGCCGCGCCGATTGAGGCGGTCGCAACGGCTGACTATCGATTGAAGTTGTCGTCCAATGGGTATCAAATGGAGTTTCAGAAGCCGGGTGTTTATCCGGTCGACCTTGCTTTTGTGACGCCCGTGCAGACGGCTGGTGATTGGAAAAAAATCGATTTCGCAGTGCCGAGCGGAGCAGTGGTCCCGATCAAGTTGAAGGGCATCGCTTCGACGGCGATGTTTGATGCAGGTTTGCCTGTGAGCCCGATTGCAAACGCAGAGGGGCATGCCGCTTTCCTCCCGGCGACCGGGCAGTGCCACTTTGCGTGGCAGCCGGAGCGCAAGGCGAATGATGGAAAGTTGTTTTTCACAAGCGAGGCCATGGGTGAGATTTCAGTAGGCGCGGGTCTGCTGCGACAGGTGACTTCACTGACGGTCAAGACTCTGCAAGGATCTCTCCGGGCGTTAAACGTCCAACTTGCCGGGGCGGGCGAGGTTCTCGCGGTAGAAGGTGAGTACGTCCTGAGTTGGCAGGTGACCGGGAAGCGCATCCTTGAAATTGTTCTGAGTCGTCCTGTCTCCAAGGAAGCTTCCTTTGTGATCCGTTCGCAATCGGCCGTTGACGCTCTTCCGGTGAAGACCGAGCCACTGCGTCTGACTCCGGCCGGAGCGGTGCGACACTCCGGACATTTCCGTATTTACAACCGCGGAGCTGTTCGAATCGAGGTGATGAACCCAACCGGCCTGACCCAGCTTTCTCCCGATCAATACCCTGAATCGGTCAGACTTCCGGAGACCATTCGTCAGGTATTCCACTATCGCTATCCCGCCGCCAATCGATCCTTTTCAGTTTCCGCCGAGCGCGTGAAACCAGAAATCAATGTTTCCCAAAATCTTGCTTACGAGCTCACCGAGACCGACCGCGTTCTTCGTGCAGATTTGGAACTGGAAATCCGGGAAGCCGGAATCCGCGAATGGGAATTCTTTGCTCCTGCCGATTACTCGGTGGTTTCCCTGACCGGCGCGGACGTTGCCGATTATGTTGTCAGTCAACCGGAAAATGGAATGGGTCGTCTCAAGGTCATTTTCGGGAAAGAGGTTTCCGGACGGAGATTGGTGAATGTTCACTTTGAGAAGAACGAACCAGCCAAGGCCGGGGTTTGGGTGTTGCCATCATTCTCGTATCCAGGGAGCACCGTTGTGAGTGGCGAACTTGGGGTCAGTGCGACTCCTGGATTCCGGGTGAATCCGGAAAAGGTTGAGGGCCTTGCGGAGATGCCCTTGGCCCGACTTCTGAAACGTGGGCCAAATCTGCAACAAGCCTTCCGAATTCGTTCAGAAAAATGGGGCGCGCAGATGAAGGTGGTCGCTTTGAGTCAGAACGTGCAGGCCGATTGTTATCACTTCTACTCACTTCAGGAGGAGACCGCTTACGTTTCGGTCTTGCTGAACTATTTCGTCACCGGAGCTCCGGTCAGCGAGTGGAAGCTGACGGTGCCGGCAGGAGTCGAAAATCTTGGAGTCGATGGCCAGGACATTCGGGACTATCGGAACACCGAGGGCGTCTTGATTGTCCCGCTTCATCGTCCGGTAATGGGCGCCTATCAATTGCTCGTGACCTACGAGCAGGATGCAAAAGACGCCATCGCTCTTGGTGGCGTGACCGCGAAGGAGGTGCAAGCGGAGCGTGGTTTTATCCAAGTGGTGAGCCCGGGGCAGGTTGAATTGACCGAAACCAAACGAGACAAAGAGGTTCAGCAACTCGATCCCCTGGAACTGCCAGCTGAGTATCAATTAATGTCCAACGCTCCGACCCTGAAGGCGTGGCAATATCAAACACGACCCTTCGCCCTGGAAGCCAAAGTGAAAGGATTTACCCGTGGCGAAACCGCTCGTCAGGTCGTCGAGTATGCCGAGATCGAAAGCCGCATTGCCCGCGATGGCGGCGTGGTGACGGTTTCTCATTTCGATGTTCGGACCCGCAATGGTCAGGAGCTCAAGCTTGCCGTTCCGGAAGGGCTCAAGATCCGTGACGTTGCTGTCGATGGGAAACAGGTGACCCTGCGCGCTGCCGGTGATCTTTTTCTGGTCCCGCTTCCCGACTCGGTGACTCCGAATTTACCGGTAAGGGTGACCGTTCATTCGAGTAAAGATGGAGGTGAAACGGCCGGGAAGGTCCGCCTTCTGACACCAATCCTTTATGACACCACCCAGTTGATGACTCGTTGGGAAGTGACTCCTGATACCGGCTATCAGTTGATGCCCGAACTCGCTACGGGTTTGAATCTCTCAACCGCATTTTTGCAAGAAGATGGCTTTGATTGGATTGAAAAGAAGGCGCTTCCAAGTTTCGCAATCCTGATTGTTGCCTGGATTTTTGGGAGCCTGATCATGCGCATCAAGGCAGGGGTTTCCATGATTGGGGCGGCTCTGGTATTGTTCGCGGCAGCCGGAGCATTCTATCTGGCGAACCAAGGGTCCCAGCAATACGTCGCACTGCCCGAAGTCCTGGAATACAATGCGCCCGTCAAGGCCCCGGAAACTCTTCTTGGTATTACCGTTTCCCATGTTGAAAGCGGGTCGCTGAATGTTTCCCACCTTGGGCTCTTCGTGCTTGTCCTCTCCTTTGTAATGGTGGTTTTGGCCTTTAATTGGAAAGCACAGCGCGCACTCCTTCTGGCAATCGCAGCCTTTGGGTTTTCCTATGGAGCGCTTTCACAAGTCGGTGGAGCCGCTTGGTTCTTTGGTGCCCTTGGAGTCGTGATTCTTATCCTATGGTGGCTTGGGGTGACCCGTTGTTTGGATCTTTGGAAAGAATTTTTTGCGCGTGAGGCGGATGACTCCGGATTGGATGATGACATGGATGCAGAAGGTGAAGACGAAGAGCCTGGGTCCGATCCATCGCCTGGTCCCAAGGGGGCAGTCACCGTGCTTCTGATGATCGGACTCTTCACTGCATTCGGCTCGCATTCCGCTCAAGGTCAGACCGTGAAAGTTGATGCGATCAAGGCCGGAGATTGCATAGAAGAAACCTGGGAGATCAAAGATCGGCGGTTGTCATCGGAAGGCCAAATCCAGATCACCGGAAAGGCCGGCGAGAAGTTCTTGCTCGTGAAAGCACCGGCCACTTTGACGAAATTTGAGGGCGAGAATCTCCGCGTCGTCACTGAGGCTGGAAGCTATCTTGTCATCCCTACTACAGAAGGAAGTTTCAAGGCGACCTTTTCCTATCAGGCTCCGGCGGGGCTCGTAACGAAGGGCGTTCCGGTGCTTACCGGGCTTGCCGCAGTGCGAAAGCTCTCGATTTCTTATGAAGCTTCAGGGTGGTCCATTGACAGTAGTTCGGCGGTTCGAACCAAAGCATTGGAAGGTAAGGGGAGTTCAGCCCGCTTGTGGTTGGCTCCGGAGGGAAATGCCCGCGTCATTCTAAGCCCCAAGGCACGAGATGTAGCTGCAGAAGCTTCCCGCTTTTTTGCCGAGGTGGACGACTTGTTTGTTCCGGGTCCCGGGGTGGTTGATGGTCGTCATCGCGTCAAGATCCGCCCTGCCCAGGGGCAAGTAAAGCAACTCGTCCTGACTGTGCCAGAGGGCTTTACTGTCAGTGATGTTCGCAGCAAGTTGATTGGGCCATGGCGCTTTGATCCTTCCAGGCGCCTGCTCACTGTTGAGTTGGCTCCTTTCCAATCCCGTCCGTTTTATATTGATGTTGAAACCCAGCGGGCGCTGGCCGAGTTGCCGGTCGAGGTTTCGGTCTCCCCGATGAGAGTGCAAGGTGCCGCCGGTGAGGTTGGCATGTTGGCCTTGGCTTTCGGAAAAGAAGCTCAGCTCGATCGCGATGAGGCGAAGGGGTTGTCCCCGGTAAATTTGGCTGATTTCAGTAGTAGTCTCATCCCCCGTGACCGTGCCGGCAAGGCCCTGGCTTCTCTTCAGAAGGTCTATCGTTATTCGAAAGCGGCTGCTTCGCTCAAGCTCAAGGTCGCCCCGGTCTCCCCGGAAGTGCGGGTCGACTCGAAGCAGAGACTTTCATTCGGCGAAGAGAGAACCGTTCTGGCGGTTGAACTGAGTGCCGCGATTACTCGTGCCGGAGTTTTTCGCCTGAGCTTCCCAATGCCAAAAGGCTTCGAGGTTGAATCTCTCACTGGCGCGGCCTTGAACCACTGGGTCGAAGTTGAAGACAAGGGGAGTCGGTCGGTCGTCATGAATCTGAACGGTAAGACAATTGGAACGCAGGAGTTTTCGCTCGTGCTCACCTCAGCAACTCCGGCTTTACCTGTTAAGAAATGGTCTGTTCCGAAAGTGGCTTTGATTGAAGCGAATCGTCAGTCGGGGCAATTGGTGATTGTGCCGGGCCGTGGAATCCAACTCCGCGTCGCAGCGCGCAAAGATCTCTCAGCGCTTGATCCTCGATCTGTCGGTGGTTCGCAGCCCGGGTCCCTTGCTTTCCGTCTTCTTCAGAAATCATGGGAGCTCTCGTTGGCAGTGGACCAACTCGAGCCTTCCCTGGCCGCTCAGGTCTTGAACGATGTTGAGCTTCGGGAAGGTCGGTCCAGGTCCCGCGTTGATCTTCTCCTTCAGGTGGATAATTCTTCGATCAAGGAACTCGAAGTCCTGCTGCCAGGTCTTTCCGAAGTGGATGCCCGGACGGTTCGGGCGTCGGGCGGCGAAGTACGAGACATTGTGAACATTGAAGAGGATCGCTGGCAGATTCGTTTCAAGCGCCGGGTCATTGGAAGCGTTCCGTTGCGTATCGAGTTTGAGCAAACGGAGGCGAGTTCGATCGTTAATACGGTCCGGGTTGTGCCGGCCCGACAGCAGGAGAGTTATCTCGCTCTGCGCCCGGGCGCTCGCTTGCGACTCGAACCAGTCAAGGCATCCGACTGGGATCTCGTTGACTGGGCTGTTTTGCCGAAGGCTCTTTTCCAACTGGATAGAAGTGGTGCGCCCGCTGCTTTCCTGCGCAGCACCCAGAATAGCGGGGGAGTTACCGTTTCCTTAAGCCGTCATTCAGTGGTGGCTGCTTCCAAGATGCGTGTCAAAAGCGGGTCACTGCTGACTGTGCTTTCTCCTGAGGGTGAGTTGATGAATCAGGCGGAACTTGGGATCGAAACTCTTCAGCGGGGGTCGTTAAAACTCACGCTCCCGGACAGGAGCCGCCTCTTCGGAGTTCTGGTCAACGAGGAAAGTGTCCTTGTCGTGCAGGATGGTGATTCCTATCGATTCCAGGTGACCGGTGACACCGCTGGTAATAATGAAAATTTCGCCCGGGTTCGGTTTACTTATTCCACCTCTCTCGGTGGACTTAATGTGAAGGATCTTAAGTTGCAGGCCTTCAAAATTGGAGAGCCACTTGAGAATGTTTCCTGGAAGATCTCTCTTCCGGAGGGCTATGTCTTTGCCGACTCCAATGGAGATTTGGATTACGAGGAGACAAACTCCCATGGCGAACTGTCGAGGAAGGAGTATCGGAATTTGGTCAACAGCCGCTATCGAGAGAAGGAGCAAATCTCTCTGGGTCGATTGAACCAAGCATCCAAGTTCTTTAAGTCCGGTGATCAGATCAACGGGAACATTGCTCTCGGACAGGTCTATGATCAGCAGAATCTGGATGCCGCCAGTAATGAGGATGTCCGTGTGAAAATGGAAAACGTCGCCAAACAAAACGCGATCATTGGGTTGAATACCCGGCTTCAGCGACTTTACATGGACAATGAATTCGAAGCGGCCGTGCCTCAGGGGCAGAATGACCAGATTCAGGCGGCAACACGTGCCAACCCCGTCTTCACCAACGGGACCTTGAATGTTGGACAGGATGATTTCCAAAACATCATTCGGGGAAACAACGCCGAAGTGAATCGGGTACATAAGACCATCGCCAACAAATGGGTCAGAAACCAACGCATCGCCGAGCCTGTTGGGCAAATGATCGATCCGGTGATTCCGGCCCACGGAGATGCTCTCGTGTTTACCCGCATGATTCAGGTAGACGGTGAGGAAGCTCTCGAGCTTGATCTGGAGCTGGAGATCTCGGAATCCGAAGGGTCTTGGGACGGTCGGATCCTGATTTTCGCTCTAATCCTCGTTTGTCTTGTCTTCGGCTGGCGCCTGTCAAGGCAGGGTGCTTCAGCTTCCTAAAACAAAACGAGAATTTCTCTTCTTAAAGTATTGACGCGTCTACTTTTTTTCCTAGAGTCCCGCCACGCGAATTAGCGCTCGTAGCTCAATTGGATAGAGCGCCTGACTACGGATCAGGAGGTTTGGGGTTCGACTCCCTACGAGCGTGCCATTCGCGTTTTTTATTCTCGGTTTGTTCCGGGAATAGGAAACGCGAATTGTTTGTTCCTTCCGGGGGACAATGATTTGCCGGAAATGAGCAAGTTGGCGCCCCGTAATGTTCGTTTTCTCCAGTGGGGCACCTGTCGTCTGGACGATTAACCAAACTAACCCAAATTCTAACCTACAGTTATGAGTGATACCGCAGTGGCGGAGCCCGAGAATGCAGAGCTTTTGGCTCTCATTGATGAGCATTTCCGCGAATTTAAGGAAGGATCGATTGTCAATGGCACGATTCTTGACATCCGCCCCCAAGTCGTCGTTGTCGACATTGGATACAAATCAGAGGGAGCCATCCCGGTTTCCGAGTTCGAAGATGAAGATATCGAAGTCGGTGACGAAGTTGAAGTTCTCCTTGAGCGCCTCGAAGATGATGAAGGACTGATCGTCCTTTCCAAAGAGAAAGCCGCCCATAAGCAGAACTGGGAAAAGATCATGAAAGTTTACGAGGATGGTGGCCTCGTGAAAGGAAAAGTCAAAGGAGCCGTCAAAGGCGGCCTTATGGTGAACGTCGGTGTGGAGGCTTTCCTCCCCGGTTCCCAGGTGGATATCATTCCTCCCCGCGACCTCCAGGAATACGTCGGCAACGTTTACGAATTCAAAATCGTAAAGGTGAACGACGATCGCAAGAATCTTGTTCTGAGCCGTCGTGAGGTCATCGAGGCCGAGCGCGCCGAGCTTCGCCAGAAGTTCCTTCAGACCGTCATCGTTGGTGACAAGGTCGTGGGACAGGTCAAGAACATCACCGACTTCGGTGCTTTCGTCGACCTTCAGGGCATGGACGGACTTCTTCACATCACCGATATGAGCTGGGGACGCATCGCTCACCCATCCGAGATGCTTCGCATCGGTCAGGAACTCGAGGTTCAGATCCTCGACGTCGACCGCGACAAGGAGCGTGTCTCACGTGGTCTCAAGCAGATGACCGACAACCCATGGGCCGACATCGAAGCTCGCTTCCCAATCGGAGCCGAGGTTGCCGGAAAGGTCACCAAACTTCTTCCATACGGCGCATTCGTCGAAATCGAGAAGGGCGTCGAAGGACTTGTCCACGTTTCCGAGCTTTCCTGGGTCAAGCGTATCACGCGCCCCAGCGATGTGCTTGAACTCGACCAGGAGATCAAAGCAGTTGTGCTTGGAATCAGTATCGAGGAGCAGAAGATCTCTCTCGGTGTCCGCCAGCTCGAAGAGAATCCATGGTCCGAGATCGAGGCCCGTTACCCAATCGGCAAGGAGATCAAGGGCGAGGTTCGGAACCTCACCGCTTACGGTGCATTCGTTGGCCTTGAAGAAGGTATCGACGGCATGATTCACGTATCCGACCTCTCCTGGACACGCAAGATCAACCACCCATCCGAGATGCTCAAGAAGAGCGACGAGGTCGAGGCAGTTGTTCTCAGCATCGACAAGGAGAACCAGCGCGTTTCCCTCGGAATCAAGCAACTCGATAACGATCCATGGTCCGACATCGACAGCAAGTTCAAGGTTGGCGACAAGGTCACCGGAACAGTTGCTAAGATCGCTTCCTTCGGAGCTTTCGTCAGCCTCGACGGAGACATCGATGGCCTCATCCACATCTCGCAGCTTAGCGAAGAGCACGTGGAGCGTGTCAAGGATGTCCTCAAGGTTAGTGATGAAGTCGAAGCCCGCGTCATCAAGGTCGACAAGATCGAGCGCCGGATCGGCCTCTCCATCAAGGCGGTTTCCTACTCGGAAGACCAGCTTCAGAAGGAGAGCCAGTCCTTCGAGACACTGCGTCCATCCAGCGACCTTGTGGGTCTGGAGCAAGCATTCAACCTTGCGACTACCAACAACGAGTCCGAGGAGTGGAGCCCGTCCGAAGAGGACTAATCCTCACCGGATAGAAAAACTTCAAAGCCGCTTCGGGAGACCGGGGCGGCTTTTTCTATGGAGTGACGCCCTCCAAAGCGTCAGAAGATCCAGAGCATAGGGGGACCGTAACGGACACGCTTTCGTCGATATCTTTGATCAAAGCGTCCACCAGGAGCCCTGCAGGCAGTCTGGAGAAAGCCTATCTTTTGTTTACTTGCTCAGGGCAATGACGCACTCGAGGTGGCGGGTCTGCGGAAAGAGATCGAAGGGTTGAATGCTGTCGATCTGATATCCTTGTTCCAGGAAGCTCTTGAGATCCCGCATTTGGGTTGCCGGGTTGCAGGACACATAGACCACCCGGCTGGGCCCGAAGGCGAAGAGTTGGTTCAGGAAGTCGATGCTGCAGCCTTTCCGGGGTGGATCAATCAGGACCGAAGTCTGATCGGAAGGGAAAGTGATGTCGGCGAAAAGGTTCTCTGCTGAAGCCGCAATGAAGCTGGCGTTCTCAATTCTGTTGGTTTTGGCGTTTCGCCGTGCCCAATCTGCCGAGGTTTCGGAAAGTTCAATTCCGATGACTTGGTCGAAGTGTTTCGCCAGAGATAGTCCGAAAAGCCCAGATCCGCAGTAGGCATCAAGAAGATACTTTTGATTCGGGCCCCTGGCCTGTTCGGCAGCGTGTCCGGTGAACGATTCAAGAATGAAGGGATTGTTCTGGAAGAAGTCGCCGGCCAAAAAGTTGAATTTTAAATCGCCAACCTTCTCGGAGACTGGAGCCCGATGGTCGGTCTCGACCCGGTCTTCGGTTGCGCGGAGCAGAAGGGTTGCCCCTTTTTTGTATTCCGCTGCACGGCTTTTGACGTCTTCGCGAATGGGCTGCAGGGCTTCGTTGATCTCATCCATTGCAATGGGACAGTGATAGATGTCCACGAGGCGGGTTCGCCTATTGAATTCCAGAAATCCGATCGGGAAGTCTTCACCAGGCTTCGGGCGTTGGAAGTGAGGTGTAATTTTTGAGCGGTATCCCCACTGCTTGGGCGATGGGATGGTTGGTTTTACCTCAGTATCGATCCCGACCATGTGCGAGAGAAGTTCACGAACCTGTCGGGTCTTCCACTCAAGCTGTTTCTTGTAAGGGAGATGTTGATATTGGCAGCCACCGCAGGTCCCAAAATGAGGGCAGTTAGGTTTGATTCGATCGGGCGACGGCTTAAGGATCTCGACTAAGTCCGCGTGTGAGCAATTCCCTTCATTTCGCCAAACTTTGGCCCGGATTTTTTCTCCGGGGAGAGTAAAGGGCACAAAAACTACCCAGCCGTCGGGTTTTGCGATGCCAGCCCCGAGATTGGAAAGAGCTTCGATTTCGAGTTCGACAATCTCGTGCCACTCGTAAGGTTCCGCCTTGAATTTGCGGGGGCGCTGTTGAGCCATGATTGGGGCAATTCACGTTAATCTTCCTCCGAAGGCGAAGGAATGGTCGGCTTGACATCGATAGCGCTGTCTGATTCGGGAGCCGGAACATTGACGGGTGCAGGACCGCTAACTGTCTTTTTGTTTTCGTCCTTCATTAGATCGGAGGTCGTCACCGGGTCAGCCAATTTTAAATCGTCATCAGGCGAATCCTGCGGGAGCTCGGGCGCGGGAGCGGGAGCCTCAGGCTCGTCGCTTCGAGCCTCTACTTCTGGCTTTTCTTCTTTTTCATCCCATCTGTCGGCAGCGAGATTAGCACAAGAAAGGAGGAGAAACGGAATTGGCAGGAAGATCAGGAGTTTCACGGGATACGTTGGTGATTGTCTGGGAAGTGTGACCATCCGTCGTGACTGAGGCAATGCTGAAAAACTACTGCTCTTTAGCTTCGAATTCCTCTTTCGATTTCTTCCGAGCCTGAGCTACGAAAAAATTGCACGCTTCCTGACAAACCATAGGAATTGCGGTCGATTCATCAACGTCCCCAACCAAGCCCTCGAAGCGCGAGGCTTCCGAGCCTTCAAGGGGATTCTCGTCATCGATTTTCCAGAGAATCTTCTTCACACATTTGTTGGAAGGACCACAAAGACATTTCACTAATTCCTGGGCCCCTTCGTTGGAAACATTGCGGGCATGGCGATACATACCGGTCTGGCGGTTCAGTTTATCCCTCAAGTTCTGGATCTGAATTCGATCATTCTTCCAGGCATTCCAGAGGCCGAGGGAAGCCGGATAAAACTGATCGATGGTTCGCCGAAGATCCTCCATTGAGTCCAGTTTGAAAAGCCAACCGGTTTTGAGAGATAGCTCACCCTTGGTGAACCGATATTCGCCATCAGGGGTGTAAAGGCCAATTTTGCGGGCATCGTCCGGATCTGTGTGAACCTTGAGTGTATCGAGATCGTAATCATCGATGTGATGAACGCGAATGGGATCACGGAGAATACGGAGTTGTCCGATTTGATTGACTCCGGAATCAAGAGCGTCGGCGAGGACTTTAGTGAGCGACATGTTGGGCATCGAAGGTTGAGATTTGATCGAGGATGACATCGGCCATCATGGGTTCGGTGCCGATGGCAGCCGAGTAGTAAAGAGTCTTGTCCTGAAGATGGTAGGGGTTGTGGCGGAAAACGTCCTTCTGACTTGCGGCCAGACCTTCTTCTTTTTCGAAGCCCAACATGACAGGGATGTCTTGATAGCTGTGAAGTCCATCGGCGATAAAGAAGGGCACAACCACTGCGTTTGGAGTCTTTGCCAGCTTCCCCCAATCGGCGATGAAGGGAGGCTCCTCCATGTAAGTATCGATGACATCGGCAAAACGGCAATTGGGAAGGGTTTTGATGTGGTCGACCTGATCCTTGATTGCTTTGGTCGAATTCTTGTTGAGGCCGGTGCCGTGGCCCACAATGAAGAGGGTGGATTCTTCCTGTGGAACTCCGGGTGCCACTTCATCGGTACGTTGAAGAATCAGCGAAGTCATCGACGGATGAATTCCCACGGGATCGCAGTAATGAACGGTCTTTCCATGAACCTGGGTCGTGGGGCCGGTGAGTCCGAGTTCTCTTGGGATGACATCCTGGGTGAAGTATCCTTCGCTGATGAAATCCGGCACGACGTAAACTTCATCGGCGTCGATCATGTAGAAAGCTTCACGCATCGAAGGCTCTTCCTTCCAGAAACAGCAGTGGACTTCGCCAAAGACATTTCGACGCCGGATTTCATGGGCATGATCGAAATAGGGCGCCGACGAGTCCGGGTTCTCGGTGGACCCGTGACCGACAATGAGCAAAGCCGCTTTTGGCTTTGGAGTAAATTCCATGACGCAGGTTAGTTTCACTTGAGATTCTCGCAAGTGAATGTCGCAGCACTAGAGCGACTTAAAACGGAGTCGATAGCCGGGTGCCAATCTATCGATGGCTGCGGACAGTTTTTCCTGGATGGCTGGGCTTCCATAAAAAGGTCCGGAGCCGCCACCTCCAAAGGTATGGGTCTCGATCAAGACGAGCTCACCACCGCTAATCAGGAAGGAAGGGTTTCCACTGTCACCTTTGACCAGCTTCTTTCCCCACCCGTGTCGAGCGGGATTTTGGTAATGGAGGCCGATTGAGGTAGGACTCACACGCTTGATCTCGTGAAAGAAAATGCGGCGGTTTTGATCGGTGACCACGGCGGTTCTCCCGACTAGATTGGAATAATCTTCGCGAGGTGCCGGCAGGGGGTAGACTTTGATGTCGCGCGGGACATCAGAATCCAAAACTCCAACCGCAACATCTCCGGCGACTCCGGTGACTTTCACCAAGGTTCGCTCAATTCGCTTTCCCATGCGATTGTGGAAAATAACCTTGGTTCCGGCCTTTCGCCGGTAATGCGACGCCATCACAACGTGTCTTCGGGTGACCAAAGTCAGTGTCATACGTTCATTAAAAGAGACGCCTGACATATCGAAGTTGCGGGACCATCCCCCCATCATTTCGGCATCTTTTTCCGCCGAGTATCGCTTAAATATATTGGGAGAGCCTCCGGGAGGAGGAAGGGCAGGGTTTCCCAAAGGGCCCAAGGTCTTTTGGGAGCAAGAAACGAGCACCAGGGAAACAGACAGGGCCATCCAGCGAATCATGAAAGAAGGATAAATCAGGAAGCGGACAAAAAAAGCCCGGAGTGCACGAGGCAGCTCCGGGCTTGAAAGTTGTTTCGCGTTCTAGCGGTCGACGCGGGCCGAACCACCGCCGACGAGTTTGCCGACTTCGTCTCTGGTCACCATTGTCGTGTCTCCGGGGGTCGTCATCGCGAGCGCTCCGTGAGCCGCACCCCACTCGACAGCTTGGGCGGCATCGTTGAATTCGAGGAATCCGTAAATGAGGCCGGAGGCAAAGGAATCGCCACCGCCGACACGGTCGAAAATTTCGAGGTGCTCGCGGTTCACCGAGTTGTGGAATTCACCATCGTGCCAGGCTAGAGCGGCCCAATCGTTATCGGAAGCTGAGTGGACCTCGCGGAGAGTGGTGGCGGTTGCCTTGAAGTTGGGAAACTCGGCGACGGCCTTCTCGATCATTTTCTTGAAGTTCGAGATGTCGATACCTGTGATGTTTTCTTCGTCGACTCCTTCGACTTCGAATCCGAGGCAGGCGGTGAAGTCTTCTTCGTTGCCGATCATGACGTCGACATATTTGGCGATTTCGCGATTCACTTCCTGCGCCTTGGCTTGCCCACCGATGGACTTCCAAAGGCTGGGGCGGTAGTTGAGGTCATAGGAAACGATGGTGCCGTATTTCTTGGCAATTTTGCAGGCCTCGATCGTGAGGGCGGCATTGCCTTCGGAAAGTGCTGCGAAAATTCCACCGGTGTGGAACCAACGGACACCGAGGGTTCCGAAGATATGCTCGAAGTCGAAGTCATCGACGGTGAGTTGGGAAGCTGCGGTGTGACCACGGTCGGAAGTTCCCTTGGCGGCGCGGACGCCGAAGCCCCGCTCGGTGAAGTTGAGTCCATTGCGAGCGGCGACGCCGAGGCCATCGAAGTCAGCCCATTTGATGAACTGGGTATCGACTCCGCCCTGCAGGACGAGGTCTTCGAGGAGGCGTCCGACCTCATTGTCGACGAACCCGGTGAGAACAGCGGCGCGCTTGCCGAAGCAGCGGCGGAGACCACGGGCAACGTTGTATTCACCGCCGCCCTCCCAAGCTTGGAACTGGCGTGTGGTGCGGACGCGGCCGTCACCGGGATCGAGACGGAGCATGATTTCGCCCATCGAGAGGATGTCGTAGGCGCATTCTGAGGCTGGTTTAATGTCGAGGCTCATGAGTTTGAAATATTGAAGTTTGAAGCTTTGATTAAAGAACGCCGTTTGCGCAGAGGACGTCATCGGCTCCGGCGAAGAAGTTGATGGCGTTGTTGAGGCATCGGTTGGCTTGGCGTTGCACGGATTCGTGAGTGCGTGAGCCAATATGGCTTGTGATGATGCAGTTGGGGGCACCGATGAGAACGTGATCGGGTGCGGGAGGTTCGGCGTCGAGAACATCCGCTCCGTATCCGCCGACCTTGCCGGACTTGAGGGCCGCGGCCATGTCGTTGGTGTTGACCAACTCGCCACGAGCGCAGTTGAGAACGATGACGTTGTCACGCATCTCGGCGATCTTGGCGGCATTGATCATGTCTTCGGTTTCTTCGTTGAGGAAGCAGTGAAGAGAGACGACATCGGAATTGTGCAGGACCTCGTCCATGTCGGCACAACGCTTAACTCCGTATTCGGAAGCGAACGAGTCGTCGAAGTATGGATCAAAAGCAATGATGTCCATGCCGAAGGCGCGGGCGCGAATGGCGACTTCTTTGCCGATGCGGCCGAGTCCGAGAATGCCGATGGTCTTACCCATGATCTCGTTGCCGACGGGCTTTTTCCAACCGGCAACCCATTCGCCGTTTTGGACCGCCACGGCGTTTGACTGGATATCCTTGGTGATGCCCAAGAGGAGCCCGAAAGTGTGCTCGGCAACGGTGGTGTGGTTCACTCCGGGCGTGAAGAGCACGGGGAGCTTCTTCGAGGTAGCGTAATCGACGTTAATCTTATCGAGTCCGATACCGTATTTGGAAATGATCTGAAGGCGGGGGAGAGACTTGTCGATGACGGCCTCGGTAATGGCGTCATCTCCGCAAAGGAAAGCGTCGAAGTCGCCGGCCAATTCGAGGATTTCTGCTTCGGAAAGGGGACCGCGGGCGCGGACAACCTCCCAATCCTGGGAGTTCAAAAGATCCTGGTGGGTTCCCGGGGTATCCTGGAACGAGGTGGTAGTGAGGAGAACGCGTTTACTCATAATTCTAAGGGTGGAAGTTGTGTGACAGCTTGCTAGTGGAGAATGTCGGACTTTGCAATCAAAACGAAGTTAGCGGGTGAGAATTCCTTTGGAAGAAGGTGACCGGACAGCTTCGACAAGTTTTGCCCCGGCCGGGCTCCATTCAATTTCATCTGCCTGTTCGAGTGCTTCCTCACGGGTGAACTTGGAATTCAAGACGAGGGAATAGGCCAGCTTGATGTCTTTCCGTTCTTCGCGAGTGAATCCACCACGCCGTAAGCCAACCACATTTAGGCCCGAAAGTTGGTTGATTTTGTGAACGACGCAGTAAGGAGGGATATCGCGGGTCATACCGCAATTCCCTTGGGTCATGGCAAAGTCACCCACGTGGATAAACTGGTGGATGGCGGTGCCGCCTCCGAAGAAGACTCGGTTTCCGACCCGGACGTGTCCCGCGATCATGACATTGTTGGCAAGGATATTGTCGTTTCCGACGAGGACATCGTGAGCGAGGTGGGAGACCGCCATGAGGAAATTGCGATCACCGACGGTGGTGTTCCCCTCCGCTTCGGTGCTGCGGTTGATGGTGACGTATTCGCGGAAAGTATTGTCGTTTCCGATGACAACACCGGATTCGGTCTTCGGATCAAAGGAAAGATCCTGGGGATCACCGCCGATGACCGCACCGTGGTCGACAGTGTTGTTTTCACCCATCGAAACGCCACGACAGATTTTGGCGTGGGAGCCGATTTTACAACCAGCACCAACCGTGACTCCATCTTCGACAACGGCAAAGGGGCCGATCTCGACATTTGAAGCAAGCTCTGCTGATTCAGAGACAATGGAACTGGGATGAATCTTAGACATTATTTGGGGTAAGGTCGGGGACTTTTTCCTGAGCAATCCCGCCAAGCCTATAAAGACACTTTAGAATTTGCATAGCTAAAGATGCCCCTCCTCGGCGAATGAATAGTAGCCTTGGCGGCCATCGGAAGGACGGCCGATGACGAGGTGATCGAGGAAATGAAGGCTCATGGTTTGGGCGGCTTTGGCCAGAGTTTTGGTGAGTAATTTATCCGGGCTACTTGGATTAGGGTCACCGGAAGGATGATTGTGGGCGATTGCGAAATTCGAAGCTTGGTCGATGAGAACGGGGCGGAGGATTTCGGAGATGGAAGCGACCGTCTGGTTTGCCGAACCACTTGAGAGCTCGCGGGTTCGAATCAATCGTCCGTTGCCGTGGAGTGTGAGAACAATGAGTTTCTCGGTGGAGAGATGAGCGAGTTGGGGGGCTAGAAAGTGATAGATCGCCTCGCTATTCGAAAGGGTCACTACCGATGAACCATCGCGCGCAGCGCGGGAGCCGAGTTCGAATGCGGCCTGGAGTTGACAGGCTTTGGCGAGTCCTAGCCCGTGCTCCTCGCAAAGTTCCTTGAGATCGAGTCGGGCGAGGGGAACAATCCCACCGTGTTTTCGGATCAATTGTCTCCCGATTTCAATGGCGCTGGCTCCCTTGGTTCCGGTGCGAAGAAAGATTGCGAGGAGTTCTTCGTTCGAAAGTGAACCCGCTCCGAGGGCAGCCATTTTCTCCCGAGG
The DNA here is from genome assembly GCA_965657795.1 of Akkermansiaceae bacterium. Lineage (GTDB taxonomy): Bacteria > Verrucomicrobiota > Verrucomicrobiia > Verrucomicrobiales > Akkermansiaceae > SW10. Next base: position 30,668 of record CBFHQJ010000018.1, on the reverse strand, counting down.
TTTTTGCTCGGTTGGGAGATCGTGAATGCGCTGGTGCTCGGCCATCGAATTGGATCTTCGATTTTTCAAGCGGTCGTGGCAAGCTTCGGTCGTGGAAGAGAAACTGATTGTCTTTTTCGATGGTGACTGTCTGCTGTGTCAGGGGGCCGTGAAATGGCTGGATCGTCTCGATGGAGATGATCACTTGAAGTTTGCGCCTTTGCAGGGCGAGACCGCAAAGAGCTACGATATTGATCTTTCGGACGATTCGATGGCTTTTGCCGAACGGGGCGAGGTTTATCGGGCAAGCGAAGCGGCACGACGGGCCTTCTGGCATGCTGGAGGGGCAGGCGCTTTTATTGCGTGCCTCTTAACGATACTACCCATGTCATTGCGGAATTGGGGATACCAATGGGTCGCCAGAAACCGAAAACGCCTCGTCCAAAGCGAGGCGTGTGGTATTCCTGAGGAGGGAATGAGAGAAAAGATGCTCAGGTAGAGGATCCTATTTTTCTTCGGGGAGGGTTTTTCGTAGCTCCTCAATCTGCTCTTTTTGCTGAGCTTCCAGCTTCTCAATCTCAGCTTTCAGTTCCTCGAGCTCAGCTCCACCGATGGCAGCTTCAGCAGCGGCTCTCTCGGCTTCAAGCGCCTGAAATTCCTGGGCTCTCATCGGAGCGGCAAACATGAAAAGAGATCCTGCCAATAAAGAGAATTGGCTCTTGAGGAGAGATAGTGCAAGTAAACTCATGCTGTGGAAGCGTGGCCAAATGGCGCGTTTGTTCAAGATTCGAGTTGCGAAGGTTAAGTTCTTCTCTTTTTCTCTTGCCAGCAGGGAGGGGCGGGCCTATCCCTTCGCCCGTCCTGAAAAGGTTAGGGGGCGTTAGCTCAGTTGGTAGAGCATCTGCATGGCATGCAGAGGGTCAGCGGTTCGAATCCGCTACGCTCCACCATTTCACGGACGATGACCGGCCCAAGGCCGGTTTTTTTGTCAATTAGTCACTCAATCCCATGTTAACCGGAGAAAATCTTGCCCTCGCTTGCGCGAAAGCTGCCGATGAATTAAAAGCCGAAGATGTTCGGGTTTTTGATCTGCGCGGTATTTCGACCCTGACCGACTTTATGGTGGTTTGCTCCGGAAATTCCCTTCCTCACCTCAAGGCGATCGTTCGAGATGTTGAGGGGAGCGTGAGAGAAAAAGGATCTGATCCGGCGCTTCATACCGACGGGAAAGCGGCCAGCCGCTGGGTGGTGATCGACTTTGTTGACGTCATGGTGCACGTTCTCGATGAGGAGTTTCGCGAGCATTATGCTCTTGAATCTTTGTGGGGCGATGCCAAGGAGGTGGTCTGGAATGACCATGATGAGGATTGAAATACTAAATACCGGAACTGAGTTGCTGCTTGGTTCAACGGCCAACACCCACGGAACCTGGATGGGTCAGGAGTTGGTGAAGCTTGGACTCAGGGTTCAACGTCAAATGACGGTGCCCGATGGCCAGGCCATCCTTGATTCCTTGCGTGAAACGACCAGTCGCTCCGATGTCGTTCTCGTGACTGGCGGACTTGGGCCAACCAGCGACGACATTACCCGCGAGGCGTTGGCGGAAGTGCTGGACGTGGAAATGATTGAGGATGAAGCGGCACTGCGTTCGCTTCATGAGTTTTTTGCGAAACGGAACAAGCCCATGGTGGAAGCCAATCTCAAGCAGGCCCAAAATCTGGTGGGAGCTGACATTCTCCCCAACAATAACGGGACAGCGCCGGGGATCTATGCTCCGCCAAGATTGGGCGGAGATCCCAAGTGCGCGGTGTTTCTTTTGCCAGGGCCGCCGAGGGAACTTTATCCAATGTTCCATGACGAGGTAGTTCCGCGGCTGAAGGCACTTGCGGGGGTCGACGAAATCGACAACGTGCGGGAGCTGAAATTCGTTGGTATCGGAGAAAGTGATTTCCACGATCAACTCGACGAAGAATTGGCGAAGATCGAGGGCCTTGAGGTTGGATACTGCGCTCGCTTGGGTGAAGTTGATCTTCGCCTGATTGGTTCGGATGCAGTCATTGGGAAAGGACGTGAATTGACGGTCGCAAAATTCGAGGAGTTTCTGGTCTCAGAGGATGGAGCAAATCTCGAATCAGTCGTTGTGCGAGAGCTGATCAAGCTTGGCAAAACTCTCTCAACTGCGGAAAGCTGTACAGGTGGTTTGGTCGCAAGTCGGATTACCGATGTCTCGGGTGCCAGCTCGGTTTTCACCTATGGCTTCGTGACCTATTCGAATGACGCAAAGGCCCAATTGATTGGAGTCTCTGAAGAATCGCTCGAGGTCCACGGCGCAGTGAGCGAGCAGGTGGCCGGAGAAATGGCAGAAGGTGCCCGCCGGACAAGTGGTTCGGATTACGGGATCTCAATCACGGGCATTGCGGGACCGACCGGAGGCACCGAAGAAAAACCGGTTGGAACGGTTTGCTTCGGGATCGCGGGGCCAAACGGGGTGCAGACTTTCCGAGAGATGCACCCCCGGAGCCGCAGAGATTTCAAACAGCAAGCCAGCCAACGCGCACTTGATCTGGTGCGGCGGGCTCTGAAATCAGTTCAGTAGCCCGCTTCAAGCTAGGTGAGTTTTACTCTTCCTCGGAATCGGGGACGAGTTCGTAAAGGATTGCGTTGCCCTTCTTCAGGTATTCCTTTGCGAGGGCATTGAGTTCCTCGACGGTGACTTTGCCGTAATCTTCATCACGGGTTTTGGCCCATTCGAGCTTGTAGGGCTTTTCCTGACTACTGCCGAGGACGGTTCCAAGCCAGTATCCATTGTCGCGAAGACTCTCTTTAAGGCCGGATTGAATGGGCTTCAGAGAACGCTCAAGCTCGTCCTGGGTCACTCCCTCGGTTGCCATTGTGTGGGCCAGTGAAATCATGAGATCACCATACTTCTTGGTCTCTTCAGGTTTCACCTGGGCCATAGCCTGTAGCACGCCCATGTCCAGTTCCTGACTGGGGGAAGCTCCGGCACGAGGGCTGTAGGATCCACCGAGTTTCTCGCGGATCTCCTCGCGGAGACGATCGCTCAAAATGGATGCGAGGATGTTAAAACGGCGAGCGCGCTTTACGTTCGTTCCGGTGGCGGGGATTTTCCAAACGACCATGGCAGCGGCATTCGGGATCTTGGAGTCAAAGGTGAACTTCTTGTTATTGGGAAGCTCGGGGAAATTGATCTTCCGTCGGTCGTCATAATTAGGCTTGGCGGTCTTGCGCTCTGGCAGAGCCCCGAAGGTCTTCTGAATCAGAGGAAGAGCAACGGCTGGATCAAGATCCCCGACTAAGGTCAATTCAAGTGGAGCTTCCTTGAAGGCAGGCATTATCCACTCCTTTACCATCTCGCAGTTGTATGTGAGCGCTTTTTCCTGAGCAGGGAATCCGAAGCGGAAATCGCCACCGTGCATGTGGCTGGCAACCTTGATCATGGCTCCCTGCATGGAGTGTTCGAGCTGATTGTAGAGCATGGGGAGGGCCATCTTGAACATGCGCTCACCCTCGGGTCTAAACCCCGGATCGGTGAGATAGGCACACATGAGTTGCAACTGAAGCTCGAGATCCTCCGGAGTGGTGCGACCGGAGAGCGAGAAGTCGCCTTCACCTACTCCGAATCCCACGCTGACATTCTTACCGGCCAAAATACGCTGCAGATCATCTGCGGAATGCTTGCCAAGTCCACCCGCTTCGAAAATGGCACTGGCGAAGCGATCAAGCCCTGAGGTATCTTCAGGTTGAGTTAGTTGGCCCGAGCCGAAGCGTGCGTTGATGCTGATCGAGTTCTTTTGGAAATCGGTTTGCTTATAGTTCACACGAATATTGTTCGAGAGCATGAGCTGGGTTGCTTCGAGATCTTCAATCTTATTTTCCTGTACCACGGTTCCGGGTTTTCCGAAATCAGTGTAGGCGAAGGGAGAAAGAGCTTCTTCGGTCGGTGCGGTCACTTCGACTTTGCGACTTTCCAGAAAGATCTTTTTGAGCTCCCCGGCTGCCGAGTCCGGAACCTCGGGCGTGGTCAGAACGAGCGAAAGATCCTTGGTGTCCCAGAATTCGTTAAATGCTTTCTGGCAGTCTTCAGCGGTGATCTTATCGAGCACGGATTTTACCAACTCGAGGTCTGTCTCCGGAGTGGTGAAAACATTCTTCTCACCGATGGCGCCGATGAACTGCATTGCAATGCCGCTGGAGCGACGAGTGTCTTTGCGTTTTACCGCTTCTTCCGCTCCGTTGATGAGATTGGCTTTCACCTCTTTGATTTCCTCCTCGGTGAATCCAAACTGAACGGCCTTACGAAGTTCTTGCTCAAGAACGGGGACCGCTTCTTCCCACTTACCTTCGGCGGGGGTGACTTCGATACCGCCTTGCTCGATCATGTTGAAGTAGGCGCTACGTCCGGCGGAACCGGAAAGGATGGGGGATCCTTCCTCTTTAGCAAGGATTCCAAAACGACGACTCAAAATCCCGTTGGCAATCGCAAGAGGGTATTGGTTGGTGCGGTTGGTGCTGGTATCGGGCTTCGGGGTATAAGGTCGAAGCGAGTAGAGGGCAATGTCAGTGGAAGGAAGTTCCTTGTCGGTGAAGACCTCGGAACGGAGGCCGAAACCTGAGGGTGGAATGTCCTTGGCTGGATTCTCGCCGGGGTTCTCCGGATTCTGCATTGAGATGAAGGTCTCGCGAACCCGCTGTTCCATTTCCTTGGCATCAAAGTCACCCACGACGACGAAGGTCATACGCTTGGGCGTGTAGTAGCGGGTATAGAAATCAGTGAAGCGTTCGCGTGGAGCGTTTTTAATCACCTCCTCGGTTCCAATAGGCACTCGCTTCATGAGGCGTGATCCCGGGATGAGATACTCAAATTGCTTCAGCATCATGCGGTAACCGACAGAGTCTCGTGAGGTTTTTTCCGAAATGATGACGCCACGCTCGCTGTCGATTTCCTCCTTGGTCAGGAGTGCTCCATCCGCGAAGTCGCGCATCACGGTGAAGGTCAGATCGACTGTCTTTTGGTCCATGTTGGGAAGGTCCAACATGTAAACGGTCTCATCGAATGACGTGTAGGCATTGGCGTGGGCCCCGAACTGGATTCCCAGTCGTTGCATTCTCGGGATGAGCTCGGCGGGAGTGAAGTTTTTCGATCCATTGAAGACCATGTGCTCCAAAAAGTGAGCGAGTCCGCGCTGATCATCGGCTTCCATCAGAGAGCCGGCGGCGATGTGAAGACGAACGGAGAATTTCCCTGGAGGCTCGGCGTTAGGGTAGATGATGTATTTGAAGCCGTTGTCCATTGAGCCAAAGATGGCGTTGGGGTCTGGCTTGAGATCTGATCCTTCGCCGGCCACCGGATTGGCGGAAAGCGGGAGAATGAGCGCGGTTGCGAGTAGAAGCACTGATTTCATGAATGTGGGAACCTTAGGTTAGTCGGTCTGGAAGGAAAGCGGGGAAAGCGGTTTGATTTGTTTTTGCGATTTCAGATTGTCATCTGTGAACGAGGCAGGCTTGATACACCGAGCATGAATCGACGTCATTTTATCGCTCAGACCGGATTAGTTGCCGCTGGTAGCGGGCTTGCGGCAGGCCGAAATTCGAAGGCCAAGTCCTGGCCTATCGTGATCTTTGAAAAGCCCATCCAGACCCTCGATTATGATCGCATGGGCGAGGAATTAGCAAAAATGGGAGTGCAGGGGATTGAGGCCACAATCCGGCGTGGAGGCCATATCGAAGCCAAAGATGCGGAAAAAGAAGTGCCTAAAATGGTCAAATCCCTCGCAAAGAACGGCCAGAAGGCACTCATCGCCACTTGCAACGTGAGTTCGGCTGATGAAAAGAGCGCAGATTTCCTGCGAATCCTGAAGGAGAATGGGATTACCCGATACCGAATGGACTATTTTCGCTACGATCTGAAAAAGGATCTCCTCGCACAAGTGGTTGAGAATACCGCCAGGCTGCGCGAGGTCGAGGCCATGAATCGGGAGATCGGGGTTCAGGCGCTTTATCAGATTCACGCGGGAGCCAAGTATGCCGGGGCGCTCGCTTGGGATGCCGCCATGATGTTTGAAAAGGTGAATCCGGATCACGCCGCCATCGCTTTTGATCTCCGGCACGTGAAGGCCGGTTCTGGATTGTCGTTCCCAACCGCCCTCGCTGCGATGAAGAAGCACGTGCGCTCGATTTTCGTCAAAGATGCCAGGTGGGGAGGCGTGCGAACTGCCAGCATTAAAAATGTCCCGCTTGATACCGGAATCGTGAATCAGAAAATTTTTGATGACGTGCGAAAGGGACAGGAGCCGATGCCCCTGTCGCTTCACATGGAGTGGGGGAAGTCTCCGATCTACCCGAAGGAATCGGTCATGGAAGCCGTTGCCAATGTCGCCAGAGACGTCAAAGTTCTAAAATCATGGCTCTAAAAATTCTGATTCCCATCCTGCTTATCTCATTGGTCCCGGCTGATGAGGTCAAAGTCGTTGAGTCTGAAAGGTCGATTGTCATTTCGCGAGGTGAAACGGATATCCTGACCTACCACAAAGCGGAAGTCCCACCGCCAAAAGGGGCCAAGGAGGTCTATCGTCGCAGTGGTTTCATTCACCCGCTCAAAAGCCCGAAAGGGGGAATTGTGACCGGAACTCATCCCGACGATCACTTGCATCATCTTGGCTTGTGGCATGCCTGGGTTAAAACCAAGCACGGTAAGGACCAGCCTGATTTCTGGAATCTGGGAACCGGTAGCGGACGAGTTCGCTTTTCAAAAGTGCTCTCGAAGGTGGCGAATGGGTTTACGGTCGAGCAAGAGCAGGTTGCTTACAAAGGTGCCAAGAAAGTGGAGGCTGTTGTGCTCACGGAATCGCTGACTATTTTGGTCTCGGCGACGAAGGAAGGAAACTTCATCGATTATCATCTCACCCAGAAAAATGTTTCCGATGACCCCCTGGAACTTCCAGCCTATCGCTATGGCGGGCCGCTGGCCTACCGCGGCCCGCATTCGTGGAATAAGGAAAACAGCGACTACCTGACTTCGGCCGGGAAGAAGCGAGCTGACAGTCACACCACCCGTGCAGATTGGTGTGCCATTTTTGGACCCACCGATCAGGGCGATGCTACCATCACAATGATGGGACATCCCGATAATTTTGATGCTCCCCAGCGCCTGCGGACTTGGCCGGATGGCAAGATTTTCCTTTGCTGGACTCCCATTCAGGAGAAGCCCTTGGTGATTCAGCCAAGGAAGTCGGTGACCTGGAAATACCGTATCGTCATTTCAGATGGAAAGCCCGGGCAAGCTGCCATCAAGCGGTGGTGGACTGACTATCACTCGAAGTGAGTCGTGACCGCAGGAAGTGAAATTTACCGGTCGTGAGGAATTGATCAAGAATCCGGTGGGGTGGAACCCAGGTAACTTCGGCCGGTGCTTCAAGTGCGTTGATCACGCACTCCAGATTTTCGGCATAGCTTGACAAGGTCCACGGAGAGGTGTCGACCTGTCGGGGTTTCTGCCGAAGGGCATTGTCCAACCAAGAGGAGAGATCGGGCAGATGGACTTCCGAAATCACTTTTCTTTGGAATTTTTCCGGAAGGTTTCCGAAATCGACAGTTCCTTCGGCTGAAAACTCCGCCCAGGCTTGGCCCAATTCTGCGCAATCTAAATCACGACCATAAGCAGACATGGTGGCCGAAAGCTTATTGCGATATTCCTCTTCCAAACCGATCAAGAGATCTAGTGAAACTGGGATTTTTTGGTAAAGGGTGCCGTAGTCAACGAAATCGCGCGTGATCTCGGGCAGATCACGCCCAATAAGCGGCTTCGTCAGAAAAGCAGGATCAAGAAAGGTAAGGCCGAATCCTTCGTTAATCGAGGTCGTGACGAGATGAGTCGATTTCTCAAGCCACTCCGCAAAAGAGTCCGGGCGCATGCCCACTACATCGAATTCAATTGGAAGGTTTTGATCTTCAGCGAAACGAACCCAGTCGTCGTGGATGAATGCGGGTTCTTCCGGTCCGGATCGCAAGGCCACAGCAAAACGAGTCTTGGGCGGAGCATGAGCCGCGAGAAGACAAAGCTCGCCAAGATTCTTCCTCCGAATGCCACGGACAGGGTAAAAGACCAAAGCCTCTTCCTGTGCTGTCTTTTTGATCACCGGTGGATTGACCGCGTTGGGAAGAAAATGAATTCGCGAATCAGGAATGCCGGCTGTTTTGAGCACCTCCAAATCGCGACTATTGATGGTGGCGTAATGAATGTGAGGAGCGTTGGGATAGAGTCGACTCTTGCCCTCAACCAGCTGATAGTTGGCCGGACGGCCGTCCTCCACGAAGTCATGAATCTGCATCAAGATGGGAACTCCAACTTGAGCTGCCATCTCGATCATGTCGGGATAAGAGACGTTCAGCCCGAGAGTAGGGTTGTGGATAATCCAGAGATCGGCATTCTGCTTGAGGAGCCTGTCGACAGGAATATCACCCTCGGTCTGGTAATCTAATTCAGGAATAATGCCCCCCGGTCCGGCCCATTCCTTTTCAGGACCGCTTGAGGCAATTTGGACCTCGTGTCCTTGGGCGCGGAGGATTCCTGCCTGCGATTCGATCACCCGGGTCACGCCTCCGGCGCGAAGATGATAGTGGATGATCAGGATGCGCATGTTGTTGAGGGCGAGGAGTCTGCACGATAGCGTTGCGATGGCAAACGGGATTCGCTAAGGTCGGTCCATGAAGAATTCCGGTTGGTGGCAGATGTCGCTCGCAATCGCAGCCGTCACTCTCGCTGACCGGGCCAAGCGACGCCGCTTTATCACGGGCTTGCTCGTTTTCATCGTGGCATACTTTGCGATTGGAAACTGGCCACTGAATTCCTGGCTTTCGCAGGGGCTCTGGCGAATGCTGATTTTCTGGGGATTTCTCGCCCTGATGTGTGTCTTTATGATCTTAATGGCGCTTTTTGACGCCTTGGCCGTCATTGGAGAGGAAAGACGAAAACTAGGCCTGACCAAACCGCGCGAGGACGAAGAATCATCGCAGGATTAGATTTGTGACTTGCGAGATTGGCGGCCCCGCCTCATCCCTCTGACATGACTTCAGAGCTTGAACGCCTTTTCGAACATTTGCGCTTTCCCAGCATCTCCACGGATTCCCGCCACGTTGCTGACGTCCGGGCAAACGCCGATTGGTTGAAAGGCCAATTCGAGGAGATGGGACTGAAGACCGAACTTCACGAAACTCCGGGAAATCCCGTGATTGTCGCCCGGAATGAGCGCGTGAAAGATCGTCCCACCGTTCTTATTTATGGGCACTACGATGTGCAGCCGGTCGACCCGCTTGAGCTCTGGGACTCGGCCCCATTCGAACCTGAGATTCGTGACGGGAAAATCTGGGGTAGGGGTGGTGCCGACAATAAAGGACAACACTTCGTCCACATGCTCGGCGCGGAGAAAACGATTCAAGAGAATGGCGGACTTCCGCTCAACGTCATCTTTTTGATCGAAGGCGAGGAGGAAATCGGGTCGCCAAACCTTGTTCCGTTCTTGAACGAACACAAGGAGTCGCTGGCTTGCGACATCATCGCGGTTTCAGACACGGGCATGGTTGCTCCCGGTGTGCCGACCCTTGGGTATGGCTTGCGGGGAATCACTTGCCTGGAAGTGACGGTGAAAGGTCCGTCCGGTGATCTTCACTCGGGAGTTTATGGTGGTTGTGTTGCTAATCCAGCGACGGCTGCGGCTCGTCTGGTGGCAAGCTTACACCACGACGATGGCAAGATCGCAGTTGAGGGGTTTTACGATGACGTTATCCCGCTCGAAGACTGGGAGCGTGAAATGTGGGCCAAGGTTCCCGGAGCCGCCGATGAAGATTTCTTGAAGACAACCGGCTCTCCCGAGCCCTTCGGTGAGCCCGGGTACAGCATGGCCGAGAGACTCTGGGCTCGACCCACTGTCGAGGTGAATGGTTTTGGAAGCGGTTATCAAGGCGAAGGCTCCAAGACCGTTCTTCCTGCCGAAGCCATGTTCAAGCTCTCGTGCCGACTGGTGCCCGGGCAGGATCCGGCGAAGGTCCAACAACAAGTCGAAGACCATCTTCGTAAGCACCTTCCAACAGGCGTGGCAATCGAGATTTACAAGGGGCACTCTGGAAAGGCCTATCACAACGATCCTCATTCCAAGTATGGCAGAGCCGCTCAAGTGGCGCTTACGACTGCCTTTGGACGTGAACCCGTCCTGATTCGTGAAGGCGGAAGCATTCCCATCATCCAGGACATGAAGGAAATTCTGGGAGCCGACAGTCTGATGCTCGGGCTAGCACTTCCGGATTGTCAGATCCACGCGCCCAATGAGAACTACTCGGTCGAGAATTTTGAGAAGGGCATCGAGATGAGCCGCGAGCTTCTCAAGGAACTTTCAACTCTCTAAGACGTCATGAGTGACGAAAAAAAAGACTTTATCCGTGAGATCATCGCTGCCGATATCGCCAGTGGAAAACATGCCGCTCCGATTACCCGGTTCCCACCGGAGCCCAATGGCTATCTCCACATCGGACACGCCAAGGCGATTGGGGTGAACTTTGGTATCGCGGGCGAATATGCGGAATTGGGCGCGCGATGTCATCTTCGTTTTGATGACACGAACCCGGTCAAGGAAGACACCGAGTATGTTGAGTCGATCAAGCGTGATATCGAATGGCTCGGTTACGACTGGGGCGATCACCTCTACTTTGCGAGCGACTACTTTGAATACTTCTACGACTGCGCGGTTTCTCTGATCGAGAAGGGGCTCGCCTATGTCGACACACAAACACCGGACGAGATTCGTACCCAGCGGGGGAATGTGAATGTGGTCGGCACTCCTTCGCCTCACCGGGAACGGTCGGCGGACGAGAATCTTGAGCTTTTCAAGAAGATGCGTAAGGGAGGATTCGAAGATGGGGGCGCGGTTCTGCGAGCCAATATCGACATGGAGTCCTTCAATATGAACATGCGAGATCCTGTTCTCTACCGGGTAGTCCATGCTCATCACCACAACACCGGAGACAAATGGTGCATGTATCCGATGTATGATTTCGCGCATCCGCTGGAGGACGCGAAGGAGCATATCACGCACTCGCTTTGCTCTCTGGAGTTCGAAAATCACCGTCCGCTTTATGATTGGGTGGTCGAGAACTGCCCGGTGCCGTCAAAGCCCCGTCAGATTGAATTTGCCCGTCTCAACATCGGTTACACCGTCATGAGCAAGCGGAAGTTTATTCAGCTGGTTGATGAAGATTACGTGGGCGGTTGGGACGACCCACGCATGTCAACACTGAGTGGAATGCGCCGTCGCGGATATCCTCCCGAGGCGATTCGATCCTTCGTGGAGAGGGTCGGTCTGACAAAGCAAAATTCACTTTCTGATTTCGCACTCCTGGAATTCGAAGTACGAAACTACCTCAATAAAGTGGCGCTTCGCAAAATGGCGGTTCTCGATCCCGTCAAGGTTATTGTCACCAACTACCCGGAAGGCGAAAGCGAGAGGGTTTCGGTTCCAAACAATCCGGAGAATGAAGATGATGGCTCACGCGAGCTGACCTTCACCCGCGAATTTTGGATCGAGCGTGACGACTTCATGATTGATGCCCCGAGGAAATACTTCCGTCTCAAACCAGGCGGGGCGGTTCGGCTGCGAGGCGCTTATATTATTCAGCACGTGAATCATGTTCTTGAAGATGATGGGAAGGTTCGCGAAATTCATTGTGAATTTATTCCAAACACCATCGGCCAATCCGCGCCCGAGGGCGTGAAATGTCGCACCGCCATTCACTGGGTTTCCTGTGAAGAAGCGGTCGATGCCGAAGTGCGACTTTACGATCGACTTTTCACCGAAGAAGTCCCCGACAATGCCGATGGCGGTTACCTCGCGTGCTTGAATCCGGATAGCCTGCAAGTCGTTACCGGAGCCAAAGTTGAGCCAAGTCTCGCTGCGATGGCGGGAGGCGAGCGATGCCAGTTTGAACGCATCGGATATTTCTGCGCTGATTCTGTGGATCACACGGCGGATAAGCCGGTGTTTAATCGGATTTCGACGCTTCGGGATTCGTGGGGCGCCAAGAACTAGGGTTATGAAGGGCCACCGTTACTGGTTGGCGGTGGTCTTTTTCCTCCTCGCCTCGGCACCGGGATTTTGGTTCCCAGCCCTGACCAATGTGTTGGAGACTTATGGCCTGGGTGATTGGGCTGTGTGGGCTTTTATGGTTCCGCCTCTTGCCGGGATGATTTCCCCGCTCATCTTCGGAGCGCAAGTTGATCAACGACTGGAGGCTCAAAAGGTGCTCGGTTGGATTATGCTCACCGGGGCTGGTTTTCTCTACATGGCCTTTTATTCCCTTGAAGAAGGGTGGGGCGGTTGGTGGTTCATTTTATTCTTCTCAATCAACGCTCTAATTTCCGCTCCGGCGTGGTCTATTTTGACTACAATCACCCTGTCGAGCCTAGCTGATCCGGGGCGTAATTTTGGATTGTTTCGAGTGTGGGGGACTCTTGGATGGATGGCTTCCAGCTTCTTGGTGAGTTGGTTCGGGCTCGATTTTTCAGCGGAGACCGGAAAGCTTGGGGCCAGCGTGCGGGTCTTTGCCGGCTGTGCTTGTTTCTTGCTTCCTGTGACTCTGCCCAAGGGAGCAAAGGCTAAAAAGTGGACCGACAATTTGGGTTTCGGAGCGGTGAAGTTGCTCCGGGATCGGGACCTGCTCGTCTATTTCTCCACCGCTCTTTTGTTCAGTATTCCGCTAGGGGCCTACTATCTACATACGCCGAAACACCTCAAGGAACTCGGGGTTGAATCCGTCAGTGCCTTTATGGCAACCGCGCAAATCATGGAGACAATTGCCATGCTGCTGATGGGATGGGTGATTGCACGATTCCGAGTTAAAGTCATCTTGCTCCTGGCCATTGGGAGCGGCGTCTCGCGATATACATTTTACGCGTTTGACGAGGTCACTTGGTTGGTTGTGGGAATCACACTCCACGGGATCTGCTGGACCTTTTTCTTTGAAGCCGGACGTGTCTTTGTTCATCGCCGGGTCGAGGAAGGGATGCGAACCCAAGCCCAAGCTCTTCTCGGATTTTTCACCGGCGGACTTGGCTCAGTGATCGGAATTTTGACCGTTGACCGACTTTACCATCTCATCTCGCCGTCTTGGGGATGGTCCGGCTACTGGGCTGTTCTCACCGGGATGAACTGCGTCGCAATGTCACTCTTTGCAATCGGCTACAAAGGGCTGCCGGTTGCTCATCGAGACAAAGCCTCTTGACCTAGCTTCTTCAGTGCTTGAATCCTCACCAGGACGGGAGGATGTGAGTGATCAAGAAAAACCTCCAGCGGATGGGGCGTGAGATTTGAGAGATTGTTGGCGGAGAGTTTCTTTAGGGCTGAAATTAGATGCTTTGGAGTGCCTTGATTAACGGCGGCATATTCGTCGGCCTCGAATTCGTGTTTCCGCGAGAGGGCATTCATGGCAACCGAAAGCACTCGCGAGACGGGTTTGAAAACGATCATAAAGAGGACGAGTCCGGCAGCAATCGTGGCCTTGGACTCAACAGGAATTCCGAAGGCCGCATAAAGCTGACCTCCGAAAGCGCTTTCGGGATCAGTGGCCAGTCCGAGCAGAAAGAAAATTACGGCAGTCTGAATGATTGAGATCACGAGGCGTTGCACAATGTGCTTGCGTCTGAAGTGGCCGATCTCGTGGGCGAGCACTCCCACTAGCTCCTCCTTGGTCTGACTTTCGATGAGGGTGTCGAAAAGCGCGATTTTTTTGCGTTTCCCGAACCCGGTAAAGAAGGCGTTTGATTTGGAGGAACGGCGTGATCCATCCATGACTGAGATTTCGGTCAGAGGAAACTCACACTTCCTGGCCATCGACTGGATCGCCTCGTTCAATTCATCGTCTTCCAGTGGAGTGAATTTATTGAAGAGAGGAAGGAGTAATGACGGAGCCAAATAGGTCAAAGCGAGCGAAATGAAGGTGAAGCTTATCCAAGCCCAGATCCACGCATTCGGAACGGAATCAAAAATCCAAAGAATGAGAGCTACGATCCCGCCACCAAGGATTGCAGTGATGAGGTGGGATTTGATTTGATCTACGATGTAGGTTTTCGCGGTCGTTTTATTGAATCCAAATCGTTCTTCTAAAACGAAGGTGTGATAGAGATCAAACGGCAGTGAACTAAGCCACGAACCAAGATAGAGGATTCCAATGAAAGCCAGCCCGGTTCCGATTTTGCCGAATCCCCATTCACTGACGAGTCCATCCACCCATCCGAATCCTCCAAAAAACCAGAACGCCAGAAGAACGGTGAGAGAAAAAATTGATGAAATGACGCCGAATTGGGCCTGTGCCTTCTCGTAAGACTGAGCTTTTTGATACTTCTCATCATCCCAAACACCGCGAAATTCCTCCGGCAATTCGGGCTTCAGGTTCTTGAGAGTGAGAAGAGTTGCGGCGAAATCGAGCTTCCAAAGTAAGAGAAGCGCGACAATGAGAAGAATGGCGAGAAGGTTGAACTCGGGCATGTGAGGACGTTTATGGCGCGACGCGAGAGCGACAAGTTGATTCTCGGAAAAATGGCGGGATTTAGAAAATGGAGAGGCTGTCTCCAGACTGCCTGGCGATGGAACGGGGCGCTGGTCCTGCTGACACTCCGGAGAGATGTCAGTCCTCGAAGTCCCTTTTATCAAAATATTTGTTTAGGATCTTGAAATTGTTAAGAGATCCGTAACAATCCTGCGCATGTTCCGGCCTGCCCGCCAGATGAAGTTCAAATTTGCCGAGCCACCCGCTGAGGTTTCTCGTGCCGGGCATGGGGCGGGTGGACCTTCGCTTCCCAAAAAAGGCTACGATCCCGCCTTTTCAGATTGGTGTCGTGAGTTGGTTCGAGATCTCGGGCTGACCGACTTGGAGGAGCGGATCGAGGTCGAATGGAATCCGCGGATGCGTTCATGCGCCGGGCGTGCTTTCTGGCCGGTCGGTTTGATCCAGCTCAATCCCAGGCTGAACGAGATTTCAGATTCCGAAGTGAGGCGGACTGTTCTTCACGAACTCGCACATTTGGTCGCTTACGAGCGGAATCCGCATCGCTCCATCAAGAGTCATGGTAGGGAGTGGCAACGAGCTTGTGCCGAGCTTGGCATCCCCGATGAGCGAGCGACACATGAACTGGCTTTACCGGCACGAAGCTTAAAACGCCGCTGGAAGTATCAGTGTCCCAAATGCGACAAAGCTTTCGAACGTGTGAGACGATACAAGAGCGCGGTTGCCTGTTATGAGTGCTGCCTTAAAACCTCAGGCGGTGTTTTTGACCCTGCCTATCAGCTCGTAGAGGTTTCACTTTCTCATTAAAAAAAGCTCCGCCACAGAAGTGACTGAACTTTCATGGTTTTAATGATTTATCGTCTCGTACGTCCGGTCGTTTCGCGGCGCTTGCGCTCGCCTCCAGTTTGGGGGCGTCGGGTCGTCTGTCTCCTGGTGTCGGTGCGCTCTTGAGGAACAGGTTGAATTACGAAGACATCACTTGGGAGCTCGCTCCCGACCCTGGTGTTTCGTTTGATAATTCGTGAAAGTGTTTGCTCATTGATCATTTCGACAATTTCCGGGGCCAGTGCACTTTCATAGTAGAAACGATCCCCATCCCTCAGGCGCACGAATTGATCGACAAGAATCCGTTGATAGGTCTCTCCGACCATGGATCCTGGAAGATCTTCCTCACAGAGCGCTCCAACCCAAAGGTCAAGCTGGTCCGGATGATCGTAAACAGACTGCAGGTTTTCAGCGTCTTCCGAGGAATCGGTCAGGTCGCTCATGAACCGCAATGGTCTCAAGCCAAGTTCGCGGCGAGCTTCATTGAGTCCCGGGATGCCATGATCGCGCCCCCGCTGGATATTCAGCGAGGCAAGATCAAATCCACCGGCACCCGGAGGCCCGAAGAGGAAATTACGAACCTCGTCAATCAGGTGGGCATCAAGTTCCTGACATTGCTGTGATGCCAGTCCTCGCAAGATGACTTCAATTCCATCCTCTTCGATCAAGCTTGGATCGAAGAAAGAAGCCGCAAGCGACAGATGACCTGCTTCAATTTCATCGCCGTTGGAGTCGATGCGCAGTAACTCGGAAGAAAGCATACTGTGACCGATTCTGAAGGCCGCAGCTCCGAAGGAGTTTGAGATATCAGCTCGAACATCATCGCGGTATCCGCGGTAAGAAGGCAGGGCGCCCCGACCCAGAAGCACGGGAAGAAATTCCCGGTTAGTGATGGCCTGGATCTCCGCGCCCACGATCATGCGAGCGAATTGATAGATCTCTTCATCCATCGCCTGAGGATTGAGCTTAGCATAGCTTTCAGCCCAGTAGTTGTGTTCGCGGACGAAGAGGGTGTGAAGCGCGGTCAGGCCGACCTGTTCATTCGCGCGAACATCTCCGGCAAGAAGAAAGAAGTTCGGGGATGATGCCGGAGCGTTGTCGAATCCGCCGTCATTGTAGGGAAGCAAATCCCCATGATCGCTTTCGCTTGTCTTCAGTTTCCCGCTTCCATCCAACCGTCGCAGAGCAAATGCCCGGGCATCGGTTGAACCATAAACCTGGGATCCGTCGATATAGACGGAGATGGCGTTGACTTGCTCACGGACGCCATCGTGCTCCTCGTAAAGCGACCGGTTTAAGGGAATGGTCTCGGAGCCTGTGCTTGCCGGATCAAATTGCGGGTCACCAGCGGGGACCTCGATATCAAAGGCTTCGGCAGGATCAATAGTGGGAGTTTCAATGATGTCGTGATCAAGAAACTGGCCCCACTGCCACAGGAAATCGGTTGCTCCCTTGGAATTTACCAGTGAACCCGACTGGGCCACAACGGCATTACTGATAGACCGTGCTGATGGTCGATCCGAGCCTGCGGACTCCGAACTCCCATCGGCATAAGCGTTCTCAAAAATTCGGATTGTCGGGCCCTCGGCGCTTCCCCAGTCGGGATTTGCCACGTTGTTCCCGCTTCCGTTTATTGAGCGACTCTCCCGTTGCACCGGGATTTCACGGACTTCGGTTTCGGTTCCTTCGCGCGGTGAGCCATTGCCCTGCGTTCGTCTGGGCATGGACCTTGGAATAAACGCAGCTTGGCGGTTCGGCAGGGCGTCGGTATTCAGTTCCTCGTTCGGGTCCAGTCTCCTGGGCGGGAGCGAGTATCATGGTAGCCGTCAGAGAAAAGAGCGTTGCAGCAGTTTTTCGTGAAGGTTCAGGTGTGTATTTCATGATTCTCATTTCTTTGTTCTAGACCGAATTTTTTTTGATCTACCGAGCATCATGCCAGATGTATTCTGAACAGGAGATGGAGAGCCTGAATCTTTTTTGATTTATCTGAGAGAATTACAAATTTGATCGTACTAGGGAGCTGTGGACCGGTAAAAGTTTCGGTAATCCTTCGGGCTCATGTGCATGATGGCCGAAAAGGCCCGGGTGAAGGAGGCGTGTTCGTGATACGAAAGAGAAGCCGCGATTTGGCCCACGCTCAGAGTTGTGCTTAGAAGCTTGTCGCAAGCAGCCGCAATTCTGGCACGGACGAGATATTGTTTGGGAGTGGTGCCCAGATATTTTCGAAAGCTTCTTTCAAGACTGCTGACGGACATCCCGGCTTGGCGGGCGAGATCGCGGACCGTAATGTCCTCACCAAGATTTTCGTGTACCCGGTCGATGAGATTGGAAATCGCACGGTGTGGTGTTGGGAGTGGGGGGCCTTCTCCGTGCTCAAGACGACGCGATACTCCGGCAGTCCCCAGGACCTTGTTATTTTCGTCAAATAGGGGGATCTTCGAGGTCATCCTCCACTCGATGCCTCCGCCGGGGCGGGTGACGATTTCCAACTTGTTCTGAAGTGGTTCGGAGGTGCGTAGCACAGTTTCATCATCACTTCGGAAGAAGTTCGCCATGGTAGGTGGAAAGAGCGATTCGTCAGTCTCTCCGACCAAGTCCTCCGGAGCCCGGTTGAGGAGTTGGGCATAGGCGCGGTTTGCGAAAATGATTGTTCCGGTGTCATCCTTGACCCAAAACATGATGTCGGGAAGAGCTTCAAAAAGACCCATTGCGATCTGTCCGGGGCGAAGCTGGGCGGAAAGTTCCTGAAAACGAGAAAAGGATGGCATGTGGTTTGGCGATTTAGGACAAAAAAACGATGGCTTGGATCATGGACTGCCAAAAGAAAAATTTGCTAGTGTCTTCACGGTTCAGCGGTAATCCTGCACCGGTAATACACAATTAAGTCATGTCTGAATTCTTTCCAAATATCCCCAAGATCAAGTATGAGGGGCCGCAATCTGATAATCCCTTTGCATTTCATCACTACAATCCGGATGAAATCGTAGCCGGAAAATCAATGAAGGAGCATATGCGCTTCGGAGCCGCCTATTGGCACTGCATGCGAAATGGGCTTGGCGATCCCTTCGGCGACGGCACGGCCCTGATGCCCTGGGACAATGGGGAGGAGACCTTGGACAACGCTCTCAACCGCGTGCCTGTCTTTTTCGAGTTTCTCGACAAGATCGATATTGATTACTACTGCTTCCACGATCGTGATATCTCACCCGAGGGTGAGACTTTGGCTCAAACACACGAGATGTTTCACCGCGTCGTCGAGGAATTAGAGACTTTCCAAAACCAAACCGGAAAAAAGCTCCTCTGGGGGACGGCTTGCTTGTTCGGGCACCCGCGATATGCGCACGGAGCGTCGACTTCTCCGAACGCCGATGTCTTCGCTTACGGTGCGAGTCAGGTCAAAAATGCGATCGATGCAACTCATCGCCTTGGCGGTCCCGGCTACACTTTTTGGGGTGGTCGTGAAGGTTATGGTTCCTTGATCAACACGGACATGAAGCGTGAGGTCGATCACTTGGCCGCGTTCCTTCACATGGCTGTCGATTATGCAAAGAGCATTGGCTACAAGGGGCAGTTTTACATTGAGCCCAAGCCACGGGAACCGTCCACTCACCAATACGATTCGGATTCTGCAGCCTGCCTGAATTTCCTTCGTGAGTATGACTTGCTCGAACACTTTAAGCTGAACATTGAAACCAACCACGCTACCTTGGCCGGCCACACCATGGAGCATGAACTCGAAGTCGCCATGAATGCCGACGCTCTTGGTTCAATTGACGCCAACCGGGGTGACGAGCTGATTGGCTGGGACACCGACCAGTTCCCGACAAATATTTACGGCACGACCAATGTCATGCTGCGTCTTCTTAAGATGGGGGGATTCACCACGGGGGGATTGAACTTTGACGCCAAACGTCGTCGTGAGAGCCACGAGCCGGAGGATCTTTTTCACGCCCACATTGGCGGAATGGATGCTTTCGCCCGTGGCCTCAAAGTCGCTGCAAAGATCATCGAAGACGGTCGTTTTGATGAGTTCGTGAAGACCCGTTACTCTTCTTATGATGGAGGAGTCGGCGCCGACATTGAATCCGGAACGGCAACTCTCGAGTCTCTCGACAAGTATGCTCAAGGGATCACACCTCCGCAGCTTGCCAGCGGCCGCCAAGAGCGCCTTGAGAATCTCTTGAACGACTATCTCTAAGAATCGATGTCCCTCGTCCTTGGTCTCGACTCATCCACACAGAGTCTTTCGGCAGTCATCCTAGATACCGAAAAAGGAATCGTGGTTGCTGATCACTCCGTGAATTTCGGCGGCGATCTTCCTCACTACAACCAGCCTCACGGTTATGATGAGTCTGGTGCCAGAGGGGAGGTTCATGCCAATCCCTTGATGTGGTTGGAAGCCTTGGATTTACTCTTGGTCCGAATGACGGGAGAGGGTGTTGATTTTTCAGAAATTGACGCTGTTTCCGGTTCGGGCCAGCAACACGGGAGCGTTTATTTGAAGTCGAATTTCAACGAGGTTCTGGCCAAGTTATCCGCGAAGTCTGATCTGAAGACGCAGTTGTCCGACTGCCTCTCCCGCTCGAGTTCTCCGATTTGGATGGATAGCTCCACCGGGGAGGAATGTGGCGAGATCGCGCGAGCAGTCGGCGGCAACGAAATAGTTTGTGCCAAATCCGGCTCGGTGGCGGTGGAGAGATTTACGGGACCGCAGATTCGCAAGTTCGCGAAAAATGAGCCCAACAACTACCGTCAGACCGGAGTCATCCATTTGGTGAGTTCCTTCTTCGCAAGTATTCTTGCTGGAAAGACGGTTGCGATTGACCATGGCGACGGAGCCGGAATGAACCTCATGAATCTTGCGAGCCTTGATTGGGATCAAGACCTTCTCAAGGCAACCGCAGATGGGCTGAAGGAAAAGCTTCCTCCGTGTGCTCCTTCGAGTTCCAAGTCGGGCGCAATCAGTCCGTATTTCGTGAAAAAATATGGTTTCTCACCGTCGTGCGAAACCATCATTTGGTCGGGAGATAATCCCTGCAGTCTGATCGGAATGGGAGCCGCTTCACCGGGA
This sequence comes from Akkermansiaceae bacterium, assembly GCA_965657795.1. GTDB lineage: Bacteria > Verrucomicrobiota > Verrucomicrobiia > Verrucomicrobiales > Akkermansiaceae > SW10. Next base: position 10,225 of record CBFHQJ010000018.1, on the reverse strand, counting down.
AAGGTCGTGATTAGTCTCGGGACCAGTGACACCTTGTTCGCGGCGATGCCGGAACCAAAAACCGACCCCAACGGTTTTGGTCACGTCTTTGGAAACCCAGCTGGAGGTTATATGAGCCTGATCTGCTTTAAAAACGGATCATTGGCACGGGAAGCCATCAAAAAACAATACAGCCTGGGTTGGGAAGCTTTTGAAATTCGAGCTCTTTCCGAAACTCCGATTGGAAACAATGGCGCGATGATGTTGCCGTTTTATGAACCCGAGATCACTCCTGCCATCGATACCGGAGGCCCGGTCTTTTCGGAAGAGCATGAGTATTTATCAGGGGAGGCCGTTCGTGCTGTTCTCGAAAGTCAGTTTTTGAACATGCGGGCTCATTCCGAATGGCTCGGAGTTAGTCCAAGCAGAATCTACATCACGGGGGGCGCTTCCGAGAACGATGGCATTGCCCAGGTGATTGCAAATGTCTTCGGAGTTTCGATTGATCGACTCGACGTTCCAGGCTCCGCGACGATCGGGGCCGGGATGCGCGCTGCCCACGGAATTGGCGAAGATCTTGCCGATCTTGAGTCCAAGTTCAGTCAGCCAAAAGAGGGGCGCACGCTTGACCCCGATCCCGCCGCTTGTGAGGTTTACCAATCGGCTCTCCCTACGTTCAAAGAGTTTCTTGCGAAGCAGTTTTCTTCCTGATTTTCATTTCAAAACATTCTAATTCTAACCAAATAAACCATGTCCAGACCTGTTACATTATTCACCGGCCAGTGGGCCGACCTTCCGCTCGCAGAGCTCCTTCCGAAAGTCAAAGAAATGGGCTACGACGGCGTTGAACTCGCCTGTTGGGGAGATCATTTCGACGTGCAAGCTGCCCTCAATGAAGAGGGGTATGTCGAAAGTCGCTGGGAGCTTCTCAAACAGAACGATCTCTCCTGCTTCGCAATCTCAGCTCACCTGGTGGGGCAGGCTATTTGCGACCCGATCGATGAGCGTCACGCAGCCATCCTTCCTCCGCAGGTTTATGGTGACGGGGATCCGGAGGGAGTCCGTCAACGTGCCGCAAAGGAGATGATCGATACCGGCAAGGCCTGCCGAAAGTTTATCGATGCAGGGAAAGAATATATGGCCGGCCGTGAGCAGGTCGGCATCGGCGCGGTCGTGAACGGCTTTACCGGTTCCAGCATCTGGCATGCACTCTATGCATTTCCTCCGACCGATCAGGCTTACCTCCAAAAAGGTTTCGATGATTTTGCGAATCGCTTCAACCCAATCCTCAACGCCTTCGATGCTCTCGATGTCAACTTCGCCCTTGAAGTTCATCCGACTGAGATTGCTTTCGACATTGCCTCTGCGGCCCGCGCCATCGAAGCCGTAAATGGCCACAAGCGTTTCGGATTCAATTACGACCCAAGCCACCTCGGTTACCAGGGTGTCGATTACGTGCGCTTCATCCGCGAATTTTCGGATCGCATCTACCACGTCCACATGAAGGACGTCTGGTGGGGGCACGGTGACGGAACCGTGGGAGTCTTCGGCGGACACACCGATTTTACCGATGCACGCCGCTATTGGGACTTCCGTTCGGTTGGTCGCGGCGATATTGATTTTGAAGAAATTATCGTGGCGCTGAATGATACCAGATACAGCGGACCTCTTTCCATCGAATGGGAGGACGGTCGCATGGAGCGCTTCCACGGAGCTGCTGAGAGCTGCGCCTTTACCAGAGCACTAGATTTCCCCCGTAACGAGGGTGGAATGTTCGATTCAGCCTTCGACGGCGATAACCAGTAGAATTCATAAAGTTATGTCACTTAAAATTGGAGTCATCGGAGCAGGAGGAATGCTCCAGTATCATCACGCCGGCTTTGTGAAAGCTGGCGCCGAAGTCGCCGCAGTCTGCGACATGAGCGAAGAGGCCGCCAAGGCCGCTGCCGAGAAGTACGACGTATCCACGACTTACACTGATGTCGCGGAGATGTTGAGCGATCCTTCTCTTGATGCGGTGAGTATTATTGTCCCCAATAAATTTCACGCTCCTCTTGCAATCCAATGCCTTAACGCGGGAAAACACGTATTTTGTGAAAAGCCACCGGCCCTCAATGCGGGTGAGGTTAAGGGAATGATCGTGGCTTCTGAAGCCGCCGGAAAGACCTTGATGTTCAACTTTAACAATCGGGCTCGTCCTGAGTCGGTTGACCTCAAAAAGCGAATTGATGCCGGTGAAATTGGTGCCATTAACTCCGCTCAGTCGAAGTGGATCCGCCGGACCGGTATCCCGGGCTTCGGTGGTTGGTTTACCACGAAAGCACTCGCTGGAGGAGGTGCGACCATCGATCTTCTGCACATGATCGACCTTGCTCTCTACTTCATGGGTTACCCTAAGCCGACCAATGTGCTCGGCAAGACTTTTGACACCTTCATGGGAGACTCCCGGTTCAAAGGTCCTTGGGGAATTCCGGACCGTGCTGATGGCGTCACCGACGTTGAGGCTGCGGCTCACGGTTTTGTCACTTTTGACACAGGTCAAATTCTGACGCTTCAGGTGTCGTGGGCGGAGATGGTGAAACGCGAGGAAGTCTCGGTTGTTTTCCAGGGCACAAAGGCCGGCGGCAAGGTCGAGCGACTCTTCGAGGAAGATGGAATCGACGAAACCGCCGTCGATACTTTTGAGCTCTACACCCAGGACGGAGAGAAGCCTGTCGACACCGTTTATGAACACCCCTTCTGCGAAGATATGGGGCGCATTGATTCGGCTGCCAACTTTGTGGAGGCTCTCGAAGGTAAAGCCGAACCACTCAACACCCCGGAGCAGGCTCTGCATCTGATGACGATCATCGATGCCATTTACGAGTCATCCAATACCGGCAACGCCATCTCCCTCTAAGACGCCATGAATCGCAAATTAAGAATGGGAATGGTCGGCGGCGGCCGTGGAGCCTTCATCGGACAGGTCCACCGCATGGCGGCCAACCTTGACGGTAAAATCGAGTTGGTCGCAGGCGCGTTTTCGTCCGACCCCGAGAAGTCAAAGCTTTCAGGCCAGGACTTCTTCATTGACCCGGATCGCGCTTATGGAAGTTACGAGGAAATGGCGAAGGCCGAAGCTGCTCGTGAAGACGGGATCGATTTTGTCTCCATCGTTGTGCAGAACCACCTGCATTTTGCGGTGGCCAAGTGCTTCCTTGATGCCGGAATCAACGTCATCTGCGACAAGCCGCTGACCGTTGATCTCGTTCAGGCCAAAGAGCTGAAGAAAATCGTGGAAGACTCGGGGCTCGTTTTCGCGCTCACTCACAACTACACCGGCTATCCCATGGTTAAGGAAGCCCGTCGCATGGTCAAAGACGGTGAACTGGGTCGCTTGCTTAAAGTCGTGGCCGAGTATCCGCAGGGATATGCGGTGGGCGATGTTGAAGGGGAAGGCTCGGGCGCAATTTCAAACTGGCGCGCTGATCCTAAGATCGCCGGGAAATCGAATTGCATGGGGGACATCGGAACCCACGCTCACAATCTGACGAAATACATCACCGGCTTGGAGGTGGATGAGTTGGCAGCTGAATTGACGGCTTTTATTCCGGGCCGTGAGCTGGATGACGATGGTAATTGCCTCGTCCGATTCACTGACGGAGTAAAAGGGATCATTTACGCGTCTCAAATTTCCAACGGAGACGAGAACAACCTGAATATTCGCGTTTACGGTACGAAAGCTTCCTTGGAATGGCATCAGGAGGATCCCAACGAGCTCATTGTCAAATACGCCAACGCTCCGAGGAAGACCTATCGTCGCGGTAACGATTACCTCGGTTCGGCTGCCCAAGAGAATTCCAGAACACCGTTTGCTCATCCTGAAGGCTTTATCGAAGCCTTTGCCAACGTCTATCTTGCTGCGGCAAAGGCAATCAGTGATCAAATCGATCGCAATGCCGCTCCCGAAGGTGGATACGATTTCCCAACCGTCGACGATGGTGTTGCCGGCGTGGCTTTCATCGGAGCGTGTGTCGAGTCATCGCAAAACAACGCTGCTTGGACCAAACTTGATCTTTAGCTTCGAATCTCCGGTCTTGAATTTTCCACGCTGCATCACTACGAATTGGGGGTGCAGCGTTTCTTTTGTCTTCTTATCCTCGGTTTTGGACTAGCTTCTTGCTCCAGTTCTGACAGTGAAACCGGGCTGACTGCGCCCGAGCCGACAGGTGCCCGCAAGGTGGAGATCGGCAAGGATGGCAGCAACAATCCTTTCGCTTTCAAGAAGAGCGATGTTGAACAGGGGGATAACGGCCTGATCACCGGCGGAAAACGAAGCCAGTTCGAGCAACGGGCGAGTTCCGCCTATGCCAATGCGAATTCCAAGGCGCCGGCCTATCTCCAGAAGTCCTACAACAAGCAGACTTGGGCGGGTGCGAAGGATTACAGTACTGGTTCTTACAAAACCAGCGGCTACCGCAAATCGGGCCGAAAATCCTGGTTCGGTGGACGCGAATCAAGCCAGTCTAAAAAGGTCGCGAGCGCAGCAGGTAAAGGGTTCGGAACAGGTTCTTATCGGACCGGCAATGCCACCGAAAGTGGTCGTGCCGTTTCCACGGGATCGAGTGCTTACGTCGACCGTCAAGCGCGGGATGGCTGGCGCAGAGTGAAGATCATTGAGAGCGACGAATATCGCAGTCTCTCGATGGGGCAGGCGAAGAGTTTGCTCGGCCGCTAATTGCGTCCGATTCGACCGAGTCGCTCACTCCAAATAGCTACCTCCTCCGGAGTATCTGCGACGAGCTTTCGCGCCTTGAAGTAGTTCGCGAGCTTATCCAGAGATGATTGAATGGGGGTTGCCGGCTGGGGCCCCGTTGAGATTTCTCCACAAATGGCTGCCTGTAGATATCGAGCCGCGTCCTCCGGTTGATCGCTATTGAGCAATGACTCCCCCAACAGCGTTAGGCAGCGCACAGCTTGGAAATCGAGGTGGTTTGCGAGCTCGGCACACAACATGATCGTTTTACGTTTCCCGGTATGGGTCGCGAGTTGCAGGGCCAATCCGGGATCGGCCAAAGTTGGCAAATGCAACTCGACAGGAAGCGTTACCTGATTCAGTTGCTGGTTGAACCAGTGCAAAACGATGTTTGCTGGATCGAACGTCAGAGCGGTCGTGAGAGCTTGCCTGCGGGTCTCCATCGGCCAGCCTTCATCGCTGATAATGGAGAGTAGATCGGTGGTTGAGATCTGATACCAAGCTGCGGTTTCAACGATTTCCAAAGCTTCTGGAAGCTTAAGAAAGAGAGCCTGTTGGTAGAGAACGTCGGTGGGCAAAAGTCGTGCTTTTGTGGAATCCGCGATTTGCTTTTCGATAATGGTTTGGGCGTCCTCTTTTTGTGCCGAAAGAAACTTATCAACCTGATTCAAGATCACCAAAGGCGACTGCGCCGGATCCTTTTCTCGAAAATATTCATACCAGTAGGTGGAAACCTTGGGATGATAGGAGAGCAGCCCCGCGATCGATGGGGCTCTTTGATAGGCTTGTTTGGACATCAGCCCGGATGCCAATGGGAGGAGCTCTTCCCGGGAGAAGAACTTCCGGCCGAGTTTTAATGCAGCCCCAAGTCGAGTTTCTTGCTGAATTCCAGCCGTGATCACTGGTTCGAAGTATTCGCGTGCTTTCTCTCGATGACCCGCTTCAAACCACAAGGAGGCTAAAGTTAATCTCATCCGGGTGTGTTGTTTGTCATCAAGTCCCGATAGAGTATTCTTTCCGAGTTCGAGCGCTTCATCACGTAGGTTGCTTCGCCAAAGAAGACCTGTTGCGGTGATCATCTGATCTTCTGATGCCAGTTTCTCAGCGGCTTCCAGCGGGCAGGCAAGATTCATCAGTGTGCGGGCAAGCTCCGGCCAATCGATCAAGACCGACGAGGTGAGGGCTTCGATATCCGGTTCGCCAGGTGGCTTCCCGAATGATTGATGAATGGCGGCCAGTGAGGTGGTCGCGGGAAACTCCACCCCGTCTTCATTGGAGGGCAAGGTCAGTGAACCCGCGATGAGATTGCTTTCGTAGGCCAAAACGGGACCTATCTTGGGCTTGGAGGCGAGTTTAAGGATTTTATCAAAATCCCGTCGTGCCCGGGCCCGGAAGATATCGAGTTCATTGATCCAATTCCCGTCGTAATCAAGGGGCGGAACCCCGGCAGCGACTTCGAGGAAAGCGATGGCTCTTGCCAAGTCATGGGAAGTATCCTGATGAAGGCCGGCGGCCAAGATACGTAGCGCCAACGGGACATCACCGTTGATGGTCGCGATTCTCGCCATCTCGGTGTAAGCCTCTATCGCGATTTGATCGGGGCAGGTGATCGCCATCTCAAAGACTTCTTTCGTTTGCTTGCGTGCCAGATTGGTGATCATCCGCGATTTCATCGGGAGATCCTCCCACGAGAGTGCTGCAATAATGATGCCCCGACAACGAGGAGAGAGATCAGCTGTTAAAAAATCCCGCCAAGAACTGCGAAGATCCAGAATCGCACTGGTCACGACTTCCGCGAGTTTGAAGATCTCCTCTGCGGGCATTCGGGGATCAACGGCCCAACCATCCAAAAACACGAGCGCAGCTCTCGCACCCTGCGGGTGATCAAGAAGCTCGCCGAGTTTGGTGGCTCGAAATTCCGGTGCAGCCAGGTTCACCGCTTCAGCCAAGTTGAGAAGTTCAGGTGGGGAATCCGGCTCCAAACCCATTCGTAGTCGCTGAAGAACGTATCGAGCCCGCCGGAATACTTCGGGATTTTCGTCCTGAGCGAGCTTTGTCAAAAGGGGGATGGCCTCGCGACCTGATCTCCAAATTTCCTGGGTGAACGCCTCTCTGCGCTTGGTTTCAGCTGATCCTAAAACCTCGCGCGCTTTCTCCAGGGGAGGGAGAGCCAACGCACTTGCGGTCGTCAGGAGGAGGAGAAACGATTTCACGATTCAAAAACGTATCGAGAGCCGCGAATCTTAGCGATAAGAGTCTTCTGGTGCTCGGGTGAGGAAACATTTAGAATCGGCGGCGTGGAAGAGAAAAAGCCTGAAAGTCTTAAGGAACGCTTATGGCGAATTGTTTTCGAAGCGGAGACTCCGCTCGGAAAGTTCTTTGATGTCATTTTGCTCTGGGCAATCGTGCTCAGTGTTATCGCAGTTTCACTCGAAAGCGTGGATAGCATTCGAGAGAAATACGGGGGAATCCTTAAAGTTGCTGAGTGGGGGTTCACCATTCTTTTTACGGCCGAATACGTTTTGCGAATCGCGCTGGTCAGGAGGCCCGTGCGCTACGTCACCAGCTTTTACGGAATCGTCGATTTACTTTCGTGCCTACCGACTTACCTCGCGATTTTGCTGCCCGGAGCCCACTCGCTGATGGTGATTCGAATTCTCAGGCTTCTGAGAATGTTCCGTGTTTTGAAGATGGTGAGCCATGTCCGCGGAGGCGAGACCATCATGAGGGGTTTGGTTCAAAGCAGAGCCAAAATTTTCGTCTTCTTTTTCACCGTTTTACTCTTTTCGGTTCTCGCCGGAACCTTGATGTACCTGGTGGAATCAGGGGAGGAGGGAACCCATTTTACCAATATTCCGATCAGTATTTATTACGCGATCGTCTCGATCACCACCGTGGGCTACGGGGATATGGTGGCTATCACGACCATCGGGAAAATGCTCACCGCAGTCTATGTTCTGACGGGTTACGCCATTATTGCTGTGCCAACCGGAATCGTTACTTCGGAGCTCTTGCGGAGTCATCTGGGCGACCCGACGAGCGAGGCTTGCCCTGGCTGTGGCGTGCACGGTCATCTCCATGACGCGAAATATTGTCGGAAGTGCGGAGATAAGTTGAATTAGGGCGTTGCGTCCTCGACATCCCGGCACGAGGATCCGGCATGTGGAACTCAGCCGCTGACTACGAGGACATTCGCTACGAGAAGAGCGAGGATGGCGCGATCGCCAAAATTACCATCAACCGCCCCGAGGTTCGTAATGCCTTTCGGCCTCAGACGGTCAAAGAATTGCTCCTGGCTTTTGAACTGGCTCATCAGGATGACGAAGTCGGTGTCATCATTCTGACTGGAGAAGGTGAGAAGGCCTTTTGTTCTGGCGGTGACCAGAAAGTGAGGGGACATGCAGGCTACGTGGGTGACGACGGAGTGCCACGCCTCAATGTGCTCGATCTCCAGAAAAAGATCCGGGGCTTACCCAAGCCTGTAGTGGCCATGGTGGCGGGATATGCCATCGGTGGCGGACACGTTCTCCATATTGTATGCGACCTCACAATCGCAGCTGACAATGCGCGATTCGGCCAAACCGGCCCGAAGGTTGGCTCGTTTGATGGCGGGCTGGGGTCCAGCTATTTAGCTCGGATTGTGGGTCAAAAAAAGGCGAGGGAGATTTGGTATCTCTGCCGCCAATACGATGCTACCCAAGCTCTCGACATGGGGTTGGTAAATACTGTCGTCCCTCTTGCTGACCTTGAAACAGAAACCGTGAAATGGTGTCGTGAGATGCTTGACCATTCCCCCCTCGCTCTGCGCTGCTTGAAGTCCGCCCTCAACGCCGATTGCGATGGCCAGATGGGCTTGTTAGACTTAGCTGGCAATGCGACCTTGCTTTATTATATGAGCGAAGAGGCCAAGGAGGGGAAGCAAGCCTTTGTCGAAAAGCGTAAACCTGACTTCTCAAAGTTCCCCCGGGTGCCTTAGGATCATCCAGATGATTCCGGCTTGGAAAGCTTGGCTGTTGGCAGCCAGACCAAAAACCCTTCCGGCCGCGATTGTGCCGGTATGGTCCGGCTGCCTCATGGTGGATGCTATCGGCTACGATGTCTCGTATCGCCTTGCCGTAGTAACGTTGATGGGCGCAATTTTCATCCAGATTGCGACTAACTTTTTCAACGATGTCATCGATGCCCGCAAAGGTGCTGATACTATCGAGCGAATCGGACCAACACGCGCCACTGCGAGCGGGCTCCTGAGTCCAAAAGCGATGTATGCCGGAGCCGCGTTCATGCTTTTGCAGGCCTTGGTCTGTGGCTTTCTTCTCTTCAATGCGCGCGGGTGGCCCATCATTGCGATCGGAATTCCATCCCTCTACCTGAGCTATGGTTACACCGGAGGGCCAGTTCCATTGGCTTACCGGGGCTTGGGTGAAATCTTCGTGATCTTGTTTTTTGGCTTCGTGGCGGTGATGGGAACCCTCTTTGTGCAAACCGGATTTTGGCCATGGCAGGGCTGGATTTTGGGCCTCCAAATTGGATGTCTTTCGGCGGTCCTCATCGCGGTCAATAATTACCGGGATCTGGAGGAGGACCGGGCCGCCAACAAACGCACTCTTGTCGTCCGATGGGGGAGGAAGCCGGTGATGTTTCTAATCTGCTTTATGACGATCCTACCTTCATTCCTTGTTCTGGCTTTCCAGGATTCCGGGTGCTGGTTCGGGGCATCCTTCACTTTAGGGCTCGTCTTCCTGCTTCTGGAGTCACGACTTCTTAAATCTGATGGGGTTCCTTCGAGCCTTCTTGGTCTCTCCGCGTTGCACCTCATTTTATTTGTAACGGCACAACATTTCTGCTCGGCATTGACCTAGGTGAGCCGAGGGCTATGTTGAAATTACACCTATGAAAGATCCGTCACCAATTTTCACAAAACCCTTTGAGTCCCACGTCTGGATCAGACCCGAAGGGCGGGGGACTTTTCTTGAGAGCCCCATTATCAAGTCCTTCATCGAATCATCCATGGAAGATGGGGTGAGCGATTTCGTCATCGATCTCGAAGCCTGCCCCGGCATGGATTCCACCTTCATGGGAATGTTGGCAGGATTGGGAATTGGGTTCCGAAAGAACAAAGAGGGCAAAATCGCCATCGTCGGAACGACTCAGAAAACAAAGGCGTCGCTCAAAGAACTTGGCTTGCAGCATCTCATGAGCATCGAGCCCAAGCAGGGACCGTGGCTCGGCAAAATGGACGAAGCTCGCGCAGATCTCGAACTCATTGAAGCTAAGAGTGAGGGTGACAAGGAGGCTCATGTGCTGGAATGCCACGAAGATCTCTGCGTTGCTGACGAGGCCAATTTGGATCGATTCAAGACAGTTCTGGACATGCTGGGCTCCGATATGACATCTGGATCATCCTCACGATCTTGAAACTGAGATTGTGAAGAAACAGGGTCATCCAGCTAGGGAAAACTTGACTGATTTGCCCCATGTTTTCGATGTGACGGCCTCCAGAAAGTGTCTAAG
>CBFHQJ010000017.1:0-61345 GCA_965657795.1 Akkermansiaceae bacterium | reverse complement strand
CCGTCGGACACCACGGGAGCCGGAATGTGGATGGAGCATGATTACGACCTCGGACCGATTTCGGGAGGTCGTTGGTTGGTCTGCTTAAATTCAAATTTGGGCCATTTTGCAAAGGAACAGCTTATCGAAGGTGATCCGGATCGCCCGATTGGGCCGGAAGAACCTTTCGACTTTTGGAATGATTGGGCGGACCGGGGACTTGGATTGGAAGACCATCGGCGTTTTTGGGAATATTGTGTTGGCACTGATCCTGCAGATTCGTCAGATGATCACGAGGGAGATCCTCTCCCAGAGCTGATTGAAGGAGAAGATGGTAAAAAGCATTTGGGACTTCGTTGTCAGATGGCAACCGCTGCGGTTGATGCGAGACTCCGGTTTGAGGGCTCGGCTGATATGAGTGATTGGATCAAGTTGGGCCCGGACGAAATCGAAGAGGTCGAGCGGGCGGTAAGACCCGACGGGATCGAAGAGTTCGTTGTTTGGCTGGTTGACGATATTGGCACGGCCGAGATTCGCTATCTCCGGGTCGTTGGTGAGCGCTGGTAGTTCCATTCAGCGTCTGATACATCTCGCGGCGTGAACTTCAGTAAGTTGATTTTTATGGTCTTGGTTGCTGCCGCTGCGCAGTGTTTTTCTGGTGAGGTAGATCCATCCCAAAAGGAGTGGTTTGCAAAATATCGCAAGCAGGCGAATGCTCCGAAGCCTGGGGAAATGTTGCTTAACACGGACCAAGAGCCTGACCTGAAAGATGGTTTTGTCTCTTTGCTGAATGGTAAGAATCTTTCAGATTGGGAGCTTAAGGGAGGTAAATCAACCTTCGAGTTCAAGGACGGCATGGTGATCGGGACCTGTATCCCCGGCGAAGCAAGCACCTATCTTTGCACCAAGAAGTCCGACTATGCCGACTTCATATTCACCTGTGAAATGCGCTGGGAGGCAGACTTAAATTCCGGCGTCATGTTTCGAGCGCAGAGCGAAGACAAGAAGCCGGTGTTCGGTCCGCAGGTTGAGATGGAGGGGGGCAAAAATAGTCGGGGCTGGTCGGGTGGCATCTATGGCCAAAGCTGCGGTGGATATTGGTATCCTCTTTGGCTGAAGGAGCATGCGAAAGTACGGGGATCACTGAATAAAGAGGGCTGGAACCGGGTGACGGTGATGGCCAGGGGTGGCACGGTGAAGACTTGGCTGAATGGTGTTCCTGCAGCCCATTGGAAGGGCGATGACACTTATCAATCAGGCTATTTTGGCCTTCAGGTCCATAAAGCGAAAAGCGGAATAGTAGTTTGGCGTGGACTCAAGGTCAAAGAGCTGGGCAAGGATACAGGGCGGCTCCAGGAACTCGATGCCTATTGGGCGGAAGTTTCGAGAACCGTGAGCGAGGGTGACTTCGAAGGCTACAAGGCAACCTGCCATCCCGCCGGAGTCTTGGTTTCGGGTAAAAGGAAAACCAGTTACCCATTGACCTCGGCGCTGAAGAAGTGGAAAAAAGAATTCGATGCCACCAAGGCAGGGGAAATGAAGGCGAGTGTCGACTTCCGGTTTGGCCAACGCTGGGGTGACGAGACCACTGCCCACGAAACAGGAATGTTCCGCTACGCCAGCCAACCAAAGGGAGGGCCGGAGACGGTGGCCTTTATCGAACTAGAAGCGCTGCTTGTGAAGGTCTCCGGGGAATGGAAGGTCGTGATGGAGTTCCAAAAAAGCGAACTCACCGAAGTCGACTGGTTTCTGTTAAAGTAAATCATCTGATCTTCGTGAGGGCGGCGTAGTCGACTTTGGCATTGTGTCTGGAGTCCATGGGGATCTTCCCGACTACTTTGATGCCATCGAACGAAATCCACGGGAGTGAGATTTTGAGATCTCTTTCAAGGTAGAGGATGCCATCGAGAAAGGCACACCGGGCACCCGGGTGGAGGGTGTGGATGGCCGCTTCAATTTGTAAGGGGAAGAAGTCCTGCCATTTTTTGGAGTGTCTTCCCAATAGCCACAGATTGTCGTCAAGGTCCAAGCGTCCGGCGTCGCCGGTTCGGTGCCACATGATGCCATCGACATTGACCTTTGTTTCTTCATCGCCTCGTCCTTGGTAATAACCTTTTAGAACATGGTCGCCCGAGACCCATATCTCGTCTTCGACAATGCGAAGGGCGATTTCGTCAACGGGCTTTCCGGCCGGAAGTCCCTCGCCACTCGCGATTCTTTTTTCGATTGCCGGAGTGAGATCGGTCCCGGCGAAATGGGCAATTGGTTCAGCCTCGGAAGATCCGTAAACAGAGTGAAATTTTGGAGGGAATCTCTTCAGTAATTCGGGGAAGACAGGGGCGCCTCCGGTGTAGATTTTCGAAAGAGGGGCGAAGAATTCATCTGGCATTTTTTCGAAGAAGGCCGGGGAGGCGGTGCATCGGTTGATTCCGTGATTCCGGACTTGTTTGAGAATTTTCGGGACCTCGGGGAAGCCGGGCTTGGTAAGATCAGTGTCAGCAATTACACTGGTGACGCCATGAGAAAGGTTGGAGAGTAGGAAGACCGGAAGTGTAACGAGGTCGATATCCTTTGCCTGGAGATTAATATTTCTAGCGAGAGTTGTGTCTTGGGAAATCAAAAATGAGTGTGAGCGAACAATTGCTTTGGGCATTCCGGTGCTTCCGCTGGTGAAGGTGATAAGGGCAGGATGATCAGGTTTAACATTTGTGATATCGCAAGGCGGGATTCTTGAATTCCATTTGGTTGTGAACGGAAGTTTCGGGCCGGTCGAGATGGCTTGTCTGAGTTGAGGATACCGGAAGCGGAGAAGCTGTGCTTTTGGGCTGCCAATGTAGGCTTTGGGCGGCAGCCATTTGAGGCATTGCTTCATAAAGTCGGGCCCCTTCGCCGGGTCGACCAGGATCACAACAATTCCAGCATAAAAGCAACTCAGAAGGATTTCGTACAACTCAATCGTGATTGGGTGTAGGACGAGGATATGGTCTCCAGATTCAAAATTTTCTTTTTTAAGAAAGGCCGCCCCTCCTTGCACCCGCTTGGTGAGTTCGCTAAAGCTAACCGACCTGCGGGAATCGATGATCGCCGTCTGTTCAGGTGGTTGGGCCACAAGTTTTTCAACGAGGTTCATAGGGTCTTTGCAAAAAGGGCATAGCGACGAAAGACAGTGGCGTCGAACCGTTTGCTGATGCGCAGGGATTGGTTATCCTCGCGTTGGAGGGCATGAATGGCGGTTTTGAATCCTTCGGACTGTGCGTTCGACTGGATCTTATCGACGAGAACAGTACCGAGTCCTGCGTAGATGCGATTTGGAAGGACCGCGACCGTCTTTACGATGAAGCGATCTTGGTCGGGATATCCAAAAACAAAACCAACCAGTTTCCCCTTATCTTCTGCAAGGAAAGCGGAACCAGATGTCAGGTGTGATCGGAAAGCGGTGTACTGCGTAATGAACTCAGATTTTGAAATATCGGTATAGAGAAAGTTGTCCCTAAATGCCGAGGCTGACAGGCGGTAGATAGCCGCGAGTTCCTCATCGAGATCTGTCATGTTGAGAATCCGAATGTTAACCGAAGCAAGACGTTTCCTAAGTCTTGAAAGATCTGGAGAATGGCTCGTGAGGTCGACCTTGGCCGATGAGTAATTAGCCAGGATTTCATAATGCTCCCTTTCGAGAAGCTCTGCAACTTCGCGCGTGGTTTGCGGCTCCAAGGGGAAAGAACGGGAGTTGTCTGATTCGATGACAGCACGGTGGGTTCGCCAAGTGTTTCCCTCCATCGGCCCAATCGCTATGGTGCACCCTTGGCTCCTGAGCTTTGTCTCGGCCTTACGGAGATCTTCTGCAGTTTCAGGGACGCTGAAACATCCTACTTTGTGACCTTGAAATGTCGGGGTTTTGGTCCACCACAGTCCAAGATTATTTGAAAGAATCGAGTTGGCAGTTTTCATGTTGTGAGGGTGATAAGTGACAGGGCGAAAGCCAGAATGGCTTGAGAAGGGCGGGTAAATTCTCCGGAAAGCGGAATTATGAGAATGAGTCCCGTAGCGGCGATAGGAGAAAACCACCAGAGACCGCAGGAAAGGGTAATCACGATAATCTTAAACGCCCCGATGATTATTCCAGGTGGCATTTTAAGAAAGGATCTCGTTGCTGAGTGAAGAAGGGACGCCTGAGCCATCATGGTGAGACAGAAGCCATGGTAGCAGCGGTCGGGTGGAATGTCGGTTGTGACATCGAGAGTGACCCAAATGAGTCCGGGAATCGCAATGGCTGAGATACACTCCGCACTATGTTCCATTTCCGAGAGCTGGGGGAAGCGGAAGGTTGTTGCCAGGTGGATGATAAAGAGGAGACAGGGTGCAATCAGATAACTTGGACCACCGAGCGCGAAGCAAAGGTATGCAAAAATGGTAGCGCTGAGCAGTCCGCCTCCATTCAGGCTGGTCATCTTGCGGACACCAAAAAGGAAGAGGCTAAGGCCGGCAAGGAGGGCGATACGGGTGAGGAGGTCGGTCCAAGCGTGATCTTGCAGGAGAAAAATGAGAGCGAAAACAGCTATAGGTAGAACGAGGTTATCGACCCCGGCTCCGAGGATTCCTTCGGCCATTGTTGCCACCAAAGACACCACCAACGAGATTAGAAAATTCGTAAGAGGATCGGTGCTGATCCCTGAAAAGACGACAATCAGAAAGCTCACTAGGAATACGGCCAGCGAACCCTCGAGGGATTTTTGCCCGGCGTTCGTGTGATAGATCGTCTTCCCGAATCGTCGACCAATGATCGCTCCGGCAGTGTCGGCAAAGGTGAGAATGGTAATGGCAGGAAGATAGGTTTTCAGCTCGCCGCCGGAGAGGCGGAATACGATAGCGACCCCAATGGGAAAGAGAATGTCGCCAACCGAGAGTCGCTCAATGCGATGGAGCACCTCTCCGAGTGCTGGTTTTTTCCAACGAATGACTACCAATGTTGTAACTGCCAAAGCAGCGAGGAGGTCGACTTTCCAGGAGTTTTCAAAGAGCCAAGGAAAGCTGAGACAAATTAAGCCCATGCCAAGGTGGATCGCTTTTCGACTCGTCTCCGCTGCAAGAGGCAGCTTGTGGACCCCAAGCATGAGGGCCACAAGTGAGGTGATGACGATAAGGATCTCAGGCATGGTCTCCGAGCTTAGGTCTGAATTGTTGAGGCCATCACTTCCTCCACGACAAAGCGAGAGTAGAAGAAGGCTCTATCCTTTTTAAAAAGATCTTGGGATGTTTTTGTTAGCCTTTGAATCCTTGGTGATTTTGATTCGCGAGGAGCTAGCATGTTCCAATAGGCAAGTCGGGCACCCGGATTGCTATGGTCGACGATTTGGTCGAGAAGGAGGTCCGTTGATTCTGAGCTCATGTACTCAAAAATATCGCTTAGGTTGAAGGCGTCGTAGCGCTGCCCGGTAAGCGCTGCTTCAATGGGGGCGTGCACAATCTCAAATCGATCAGCCTCGAGAGCCGTTCGGATCTTGAGATAAGAGTCCTCTCGAAGAGCAAGGGGGAGGTGCTCGCCATAGCATTCTCTTAGAATCCAGTGTAAGTAGGGATTCCGGGACGGGTCGAGCTGGGTGAGGGCAAAGCGGGTTCGTTCAAGGATGCGGTCGGCGACGGAACCTTTAACGTAGTCAAAAAAGGCGGGGTCGCGGCCAAGTCGACCCATCATGAAGCGTGAAAAAAAAGCGCGGAAGATCCATCGCCACCGGCGATTGTTCCAGACAGATTCATAGAAATTTTCGCGTTCTTCTTTGGACTTTGGTTCGAGTAGTCGATCAATCCGTTTTCTGGTGTGAGCGAGTGGGAGCACCCGCGTTCGGAAGAGTTCGAAGTAGTCTTCAAATTTGCCTTTCGATGAAGTGACTGTCTTGAGGAATTCGGGATAATCCAATTCGAGGTAAGCTTTTCTTCGAAGGTCGATACAAGAGATCTGCGCAGGATTCATTTCGACCGCTGTGACATGGCTGGCTCCAGCGGCCAAGAGAGCAAAGGAATTGTCTCCGGCGGATCCGATCGAGAGACAGCGTCGTCCTTCATGGACTTTGAGTGCCTCCACAAGAATATCGGCATCCTCCCAACATTGTCCGTATCGGACTGAAGAGAAATCAGCACGGTTTTGAATTTCAGTCTTCATGGGTGATGAGGGTGACTTGTCCGGTTTGACCGTTCATTTCGATGAGATCGCCGGTCTTGAGGGTCGAGGTGATATTTGTAAGCGACACGATGCAGGGGAGATCGAGTTCCCGCGCGACAATCGCGGAGTGAGAGAGGAGGCTGCCACGCTCGACCAGCAGCCCGGCAGCCGCTGGAAAGAGGACGACCCAACCGGGGTCCGTCTGGGGTGCGACGAGAATTTCGCCGGGGCGAAGGGTGGCTTTTCTTGGGTTCGTGACGACTCTGACCGGTCCTCGCACGATCCCCGTGCATGCTCCGATGCCCTTGAGGTCACTCTCGGCTTCCGTTGGAGGATTCTCAGCTGTGAATTCCCGATATCGATAGAGAGGCCCCCGACTGGTGAATTGGTCAGGGGGAGGAGACGACTGATGAAAATCGAGAGACTCGTTTTTCCGGAGCTCGGCAATTGATTTTAGGTCCCGGGTGGTACTGCCATCGAGGATTTCATCGAGAGTGAGATGGAAAATATCACCGGATGAGTCCAGTTGTTGATCTGCGGCCATTCGATTTCCAATTTCACGCATAATGCTGCGCACCCGTCCAAATACACGGGTGCGCTCGAAGCGAAGGTTTTCACGATTTCTGATGAGTTGTCGTGTCTTCTTGACGAGGAATCTCCGCAAAATTCCTTTTGGCTCGGGAGCTGCTTCCTTCTTCTGATCTTTGGGCGGGTATGCCGCAAAGGTTCCGATGGATTGCAGAAGTGGGCCCGGGTCATCAAGAACGGTAGGGCTCTCCAGCTTTAGTTCTTCCAGGCAACGGTCTTCAAATTCGTTCAGATAAGATTGGAATAGTGAGTTTAACTCGGGGTGTTCTCGTACTTCCACAAGCTTCCTGGCGATGGAGCAATCCGATAGAAGGGTTTTTGTGAGTTGGGTGTTCGGTCGGGCCAGCTCAGCCATCTCTTTAATGAGTTTTGGCGGGCGGGCAGAAATGATGTCTCCGGTATCACGCAAAAAGGCATTTGGATTTTCCGTCTTTTTTGCAAGGAGACCGTAAAAGATCATGGCGAAGAAGTCGTTTACAAGAGGTGCATCCCAATGGTGAAGGAGTCTGCTCTCAAGGTCACGGTAGTGGGAAACGAGTTCGCTTGTGTTAAGTTGCGAGAGTGCCATGTTCAGTTTCAAAGCTTCGTCGAGACGGTTTTGAAATTCCTTGATTTGCCGGGGAAGTCGCAGGTAGCTGCGAAGGAGTCCTAAGCTGGTTTTGATCAGGGCGAGCCCGTCCCGCCATTTCGACGTTGAGTTTTCTGCGATGATTCGGTCGACAATTTCGTCGGGCAGCGGTTGCTTGACGCCCATCATTTGCTCCATGAAGGAGCGATTGACCGAAAAGCCGGGAAGGAGGGCGAGGACCTGATACCAGCTGACCAGATTGTAGTAAACACGCCCCTTGATGTGCCCGAGCATTCTTGGGAAAACTTGATCGCTTTGTTCGATTTTCCAATGAGGGACTTTGAGGAGCTTGCAGAATTCGCGATAAACGTGTTCGTAGATCCGCGCGGCGAAAGAGTAGGTCAGAGGCCCGGTCACTCCACCATAGGATTCGGCGATGTTGCTGTTATCCCAGACGATGAGTGGATCAGTGGGGTCGGGAAGCCGGGCGAGGGTCGTGATGGAGCGACTTTGGAGAAGCCAGAGTTTGTCCTCCTGGTCGATGGCCCATTCGATATCCTGAGGAGATCCGAAGTGGGAATTGCAACTGCGGCAGAGATCGCTGACGGCAAGGATTTGTTCCTGCGTGAGGAGCTTGCTGGTGCCTTCGATTTTTTTCGTGAGGGAAACCCGCCAGTTCTCCGAATCAACTTCGCCCGAGACAAGTGCTTCGCCCAGTCCTGCCACTGCGGAAACAAGGGTGACGGATCGTTCTCCAGAGACAGGGTCGGCTCCGAACGCCACTCCCGCGAATTTGGCATCGACCATTTTTTGTACGATGACCGCTACCTGACCTTGCGATTCGACTTCCCGATTCTCGAGGTAGGTTTCAAGATGGGATGACGTACCGGATTGCCGAACTTTTTCGATATGAGTGTCGATATCTTCCGGAGCAATTTTGAGAAAGCTATCGAATTGTCCGGCGAAGGAGCTTTCTGACCCATCTTCGCTCATGGCGGACGATCGGACTGCAAAGGAACCGGCGAGCGATGGCAGTTGATATTCGCCGGGGGTGACGACGAACCAATTGGGGATTTTAAAACCGGCCAGGGTGAGTGAAGCAAGAGAACTCGCTTTCCCGCCAACGGGATCCTCAGGACGGTAGTCAAGTGGTTGAATGATCATGACAAGATGAGAGGGAGAATTCCGAGACTCAGATAGAGAGTGAGAGTCCACACGGCAGAGAGAAGTTCGATTCGTTTGCCGGGTTTCCAAAGCAGAGCTGAAAGACCGAGAGCGGGGCCAAGAATGAGGGAGGTTTCAAAGTGGGTCCCGATTTGGCAGGCCGCAGCAAAGGCGAAGGTGAAGGTCGCAGCGAGGCATCCGACCCATATCCAGGCGGCCCGATTTGTGCCCCATAATTTACTGTATGTTGGGACGCCTTTCTCTTCTTTTTCGGGTGTGCGAATCTTGCGTCCGAGTTCGATGACGAGCCCGTTGGTGAAACTGGCTGCGAGAAACCAAGCGAGTCCCGAAGGTGGGGCTTCGAGGCTGGGTTGCCAATAGCAGGCGGTCGCATAGAGATCGACAATTGGCATGATCAACATGTGCGTCCAAAGGTAGGTGATGGGGCGCGCCTTCAGCCATTCCCGACAAAAGAACTCGGCACTCATGAGGGCCAGGTAGGCCCAGCCAAAGAAAAGGATGAGGAGGAGCTTTGGGGAAAACCAGAGAGCGAGAGCAAGTTGGATCAGTGCTCCGGTGACGAAGATGATACCGAGTTCACGAAGTTTGATGAGCCCGCTGGGGATGGGCCGGTAGGGGCGGAACCTGGCGTCCTCATCAGCGTCTTTGAATTCATCCGCAATGCGTAGTTGAAGAAAAAAGAGAAAGCAGGTCATGAAGGCCACAAGGAACATGTCGATCCCGGGCAGCGCGCCTTTGGAGAGAAAGGAGGAATAAAATACCGCGCAGGAGCTAAAGGCCGCGATGAGAAGTCCGTTTGCAAAAATCGGGAATCGTTCTTTTTGGTATGTCCACCAGCGCATTGCTAACACTAGAGGCTAGATCTCGGAATTGAGGAAATTGAAGAAAGGAAATTTAACATCAATCTAAACGATGTTTGAGTCCTTTCCTCTTGCGAGGTTTTTGTGAGCTCTCGAGAAGTGTCCGGCGGCAATCGCTCCGATGATGGAGAGTTCTCCTCCGAGAATTAAACCTGCTGTGACTTCGGCAAGCGCGCGGGAGTTGTCCGGCCCTGCCAGCTTCATGAGTTGAAGGCAGGCGTTTTGGGTCGGGAGGCCGGTGCCGCCTCCAACGGTTCCGACCATAATTCCCGGGAGAGTGACCGCCGCATAGAGATCGCCATTCTCGGTTTTTTCAAAGCGGGTGACTCCAACGGCCGATTCAGCAACGCAGGCGACATCCTGCCCGGTTGCGAGATAAAGTGCTGCGAGGCCGTTTGCGAAGTGGCCTTGGATTCCCATGGTGCCGCTTAGCACACCGCCGATTGCCGAGGTGCGCCAGTAGTCGCACATTTCATCGACGGTGCAATGAAGGCGCTTTTTGACAAGAGCGGCAGGGAGATGGACTTCAGCGGTAACCTTTTTGCCTCGTGCGGTGGTAAAGGAACGGGCGCAGGCCTTCTTGTCGCCCGAAAGATTCGCCTCAACATAAGCTTGGGTTGGCTTGACGGGCGAGTGTTCGAGAATGTGATTACAAATGGCCTGGGTAGCGATGGTTACCATGTTCTGACCGGAGGCGTCGGCGGTATGGAAATCAAAGTTGAGATACACGTGATTACCTTCAATCGTGGTTCCGATGTCGACGAGTTGACCGTGGCTCGTAGTGGTGGCAGCCACTTTTTGGAAGACTTTCATTTCGGCAATGGCCCACATCACGAATTGTCCCGCCGCAGCCATGTCGGGAAAACAGAATGAAGGAGAGCGATTTACCGATTCGATCAAAACCATGGCGGTGCAGCCTCCGGCTTCCGAGATGAGGGAGGTTCCGCGATGGTAGCTTGCGACGAGGGCGGCTTCGGTCGTGGCCATGGGAATGAGATAGTCTCCCTTTGCAAAGACCCCATTCACCCGAAGGGGACCAGCGATTCCAAGGGGGACCTTGAGGGTTCCGATCAGGTTTTCGATATGGCCTTGGAAAGCGGGCAGATCATCCGGATTCAAGAGAGTTTCTTTGAGCTTGGAGTTAGGAAGATGTTTCCAGGTTTTTTCAACACGCTCTAGGGTGGCCTTCGCACTTACTGGGATTTTGGTCGGAGGCGAATCGAGGTCGGGCTTCATCTGCTCGACGAGCTCTCCGACGCTTCGCCCGTGCAGGACATTCCGGATGTGCTTGCTAGTGAGATCATGCTTTCCCGACATTGCTGGAAAAGCTGCACTTTCTGAGCCGAGTAAGCGAGGACCGAACTGTTTTTTATTTCCAAACGATAGGCCCCAAAAAAACGGCCACCGGAGAACCGGTGACCGTTGAAAGTATTTCGAAAGCAAAGATTAAGCTTCGTCAGCCTCTGCGATCGTCTTGAGAACGCGGCTGGCAATGGCGTAAGGATCACCCTGAGAGTTCGGGCGACGATCCTCAAGATAGCCCTTCCAGTCGTTCTTGGCGAAGGAGTGTGGAACACGGATGGAAGCTCCGCGGTCGGCGATCCCCCATGAGAACTTGTCGATGGACTGGGTCTCGTGGAGGCCGGTGAGGCGCATGTCGTTGTCGGGTCCGTAAACGGCGATATGCTCCATGCAGTTCTTCTCGAAGGAAGCCATGAGCTTATCAAAGTATTCCTTGCCACCTTCCTCACGAAGCTTGGCGGTGGAGAAGTTACAGTGCATTCCGGATCCGTTCCAGTCCCCCTTGAGAGGCTTGCAGTGGTAGTTGATGTCGACTCCATACTCTTCGCCGAGGCGCTCGAGGAGGAAGCGTGCCACCCAGATTTGGTCGGCAGCGCGCTTGGAGCCCTTACCAAACACCTGGAATTCCCACTGCCCCATTGCCACTTCAGCATTGATGCCTTCGTGGTTAATTCCTGCATAGAGGCAGAGGTCAAGGTGCTCATCCGCGATTGCGCGGCCGATGTCACCGACATTCTTGTAGCCAACACCGCAGTAGTAACCGCCCTGAGGTTCAGGATAACCACCCTTCGGGAACCCGAGGATGTTGCCGTCTTTTTCAAAGAAATATTCCTGCTCGAAACCGAACCATGCGTCCTCGTCATCGAGGATTGTGGCGCGGGCGTTCGATGGGTGTGGAGTTCCGTCTGGAAGCATCACTTCGCACATGACGAGAGCTCCGTTTTCGCGGGTTCCGTCAGCGTAGATTGCCACGGGCTTCAGGACACAGTCGGAGTCACCGCCGTCAGCCTGCTGGGTTGAGGAGCCATCGAAGCCCCACTCAGGGAGCTGCTCGAGGGTTGGGAACTCATCAAATTCCTTGATGCAGCACTTGGTGCGAAGATTTGGAACGGGCGTGTAGCCGTCCAGCCAGATGTAATCGAGTCGGTATTTTGCCATTGGTCTGATTTGTTTGTCTGGAAATGGGATTCCCAGCTTTGAAACGCGCCAGAGTTTACTAAAGTTTGCCCTGACACGGCCCTTCTTAGGCGAAGCAAGAGGTGTGCCAACTCTAAATACGGGATATTTCAGCGACAATCAAAGTTGTGTCATCGCGATCATCGTTCTCGATGGCCTTCCGCGAGAGATTTTTCGTGATTTCAGCGACGGGTTGGTCTTCGGCGAGCATCTCGCGGATGCTTTTTTCCCAAAGCCCATCCATGATCCCGTCCGAGCAGATCATAAGGCGCTGGGTGTTTTTGAGCGGAAGGGAGCCGGTTTTGGGGAATGGTTCGTGGGTGCTGCCGCCCAAGACATCACTCAAGACTGATTTGCGGGGGTGATTGCGATAGGCGTATTCAGTGATTTCACCCCGTTGCCATTGATGCCAGGCCCGGCAATCGTCTTTGGTTAGTTGCTGGACCCCCTGATTATCGATGAGGTAGAGCCGCGAGTCACCAATATGAGCCCAGAAAAGTCGATCATGGCTGATCCAGGCCATGGTGAGGGTTGCCCCCATGTTCTTTGTGTTCTTGTTCTGTGCAGCGAGTTCCGTGAGGTCGTGGTGACATTGTCGGAGAAGCGCATCGAGGGCCGTTTGGGCATCTTTTTCCGTTCCGAGTTGGTGATAGAGCTCGGCCGCTTCCTTGCGAATGCGGGCCATGAGCAGGCTGGAGGCGAATTCGCCGGCATCACTGCCACCCATTCCGTCGGAAACAGCGAGGACGAGATGGGAGGGATCGAGAAGGATTTCTCCCGGTTTCGGGAGAGGGTCGGTCGATTTCGGATTTACGGTGAGAGCTAGGAAAGCGTCATCATTGGCGACGTGATCCCGGCCTTTTTCGCTGGAAGCAGCCCACTGGGCACGAAGGACATTCGTTTTACCCGTTTGAAGTTCCGAAGGCATCGGTAGAATCTCGGAGAGTTCAAAGTCGATGAGGCAAAATTTACCAAGGTGGGGAGAGTAGGTGACGTTGCGGGGTTCGGGGTCGTCGTGCTGGATCCCGTATTTGTCTTCCAGTTCCTGAAAGAGAGCCCGCGCCTTTTCCTGGGTGATGAGGGGGGCGGGCGAGCCGCAATTGGTTGTGATAAGGGTGAGGGTTTCTGGGTCATGTCCGACCAATCGAGGGACATTGGTGGCTCCGCGATCCTCCAGCGCCTTCAAAACAGCGACTTCGTTGGCGAATCGCTTGTCTGAATCCGTCCCTCGAAATTGCTTGTGAACATGTCCACGAAAGTCGATGCGAACGAGTGATCTGAGGCCGTCTTTTAATTCCTTCATCCCTTATCTCGAGGATAGCAATCTTGTCCACCGATCCAAGATGATTAGTACCTTTTGAAATCTTATTGATTCGCGGTTTTCACTGTCTGCCATTCCCGCTATGGATTCCGGCGGATGCGCGAAAAAATTGTAGCGGGGCAGCGATGGGTTAGTACCAGTGAGCCGGAGCTTGGGCTGGGCGTTTTGCTGGAATCAGTGGGGAATAAGGTCACGATTCTTTTCACCGCAGCGAATGAAAAGCGGATGTTTGCGGTTGAGTCCGCTCCGATCTTGAGAGTTCGTTTTAAAGTGGGAGATGAGATCCTGATTCACACCGGAGAGACGATTCGGGTTGATCGGATCGAAGAGGAGGAGGGGTTGCTGATTTATCATCAGGGGGAACGTGCTTTTGAGGAGGGTGAACTGGATGATTCCATCAGTTTTTCAAAACCTGATGATCGTTTGCTGGGCGGGCAGGTTGATGATCTCCGAACCTTCAATCTGAGAATCGAGTCCCTCTTTCGATCATCGAAGATCCGACAGTCTCCGGTGCGCGGATTCTTGGGAGGTAGGATTGATTTAATTCCTCATCAAATAGCCATCGTTCGGGAGGTTTGCTCGCGTCTTGCTCCGCGGGTGCTCCTTGCCGATGAGGTCGGTTTGGGGAAGACGATTGAAGCTTGTTTGATTCTCCACCGTCTTCATCTGACAGGGCGTGCAGATCGGGTCCTGATTCTTTTGCCGGAACCGTTGGTTCACCAATGGTTTGTTGAGCTTCTCCGGCGATTCAATTTGCTCTTTGCGATTTTTGACGAGGACCGTTGCCGGTCTATTCCTGAAGGAAACCCGTTTTTGGAAAATCAGCTGATCCTGTGCTCGCAGGATTTCCTTTTGGATCACCCCGAGCGCATTCCCCAAGTGATGGAAGCTGGATGGGATTTGCTGATTGTTGACGAGGCTCATCACCTCGAATGGACACCGGAGGAATCAAGCGAAGGTTATGAATTAATTCAAGCGATTGCGAGTGAGACGGCTTCGGTCTTGCTTCTGACGGCGACACCACAGCAGCTGGGAGCGGAGGGCCATTTTGCACGGCTTCAACTTCTCGATCCTCATCGTTACAACGACCTTGCCGCGTTTTTGAAGGAGTCGGATTACTATGAGAAGGTGGCCGATGCCGTTGATCTCATTCAAGATGGAGAGATCCCGAAAATTGATGGTTTTGCGGACCGCTCACCAAGAATTGCCGAGGGGTTAAAAGGGCTTCCTGAGACAAAAGAGCAGGTTGTCTCAGATCTTCTCGATTCCTTTGGAACCGGGCGGGTGATGTTTCGCAATACCCGCAAGCAGCTCAGTGGGTTTCCCGAACGCAAAGCTCACTTGGCTGAGCTTGAAGGGGAAGATCCATTCGTTGCGAAAGTGGACTGGTTGGTAAAGCTTTTGGGAGAGATTCCTTCCCGGAAGGTTTTGCTGATCTGCAAGACTCTGGATCTTGTTGAAGACCTCACCGGAGCTTTGCTGGACCGGATCGATATGAAAGTTGCGCAGTTTCATGAGGAGCTGACTTTGCTCCAGCGCGATCGGAACGCAGCCTATTTTTCAGAGGAGGACGGAGCGCAGTTGCTTATCTGTTCCGAGATCGGAAGCGAAGGGCGCAATTTTCAATTCGCCCATCATCTCGTGCTCTTTGATCTGCCGGAGAATCCCGAACTTCTGGAGCAGCGGATTGGTCGCCTCGATCGGATTGGCCAGACCGAAACGATTCACATTTACGTGCCTTTCGTGAAGGGGGATGCCGGAGAGCGATATGCGAAGTGGTATCAGAAAGGCCTAAACGCCTTCGAAAAGAATCTGCAGGGAGCCCAAATCCTCGTGAGGCGACTGCAGCAGATTAAGGCGGATTCATTAACCAAGTTTATTGAGGAGTCGCAAAAGCTGCGAGCGGAGACTGAGGCACAAATGGAACGCGGACCGGATCGGCTTTTGGCGATGACTTCGAAAGGGGACGGGGGAATTGAAGATACACTGGAGTTGATCGATACCTGGGGAGGTGATCGCGAATTTGAAGATTGGGTCACTCGTCTTTTTGATCACTTTGGGCTGGCGGTTGAGGAGCTGGATCCGAGGGCCTACCTCTTGCAGCCTGGAAATGTTATCACTGATGCTTTTCCCGATCTTCCCGAGGAAGGAATGAGTGTGACTTTTGATCGGGAACGGGCACTGAGTCGGGAAGAGATTGGGCTCATGACCGCGGATCACCCCATGGTTCGTAATTCCATTGATCTGCTACTTTCCGGCGAAGCCGGGAACAGTGCTTTTGGAGTTTGGGAAAATCCGGGTCCAAAATCCATCGTGCTTGAGGCTTACTTTATAGTGGAGTGTATCGCTCCGGCCTCGCTTCAAACCGATCACTATTTATCGGCTGTTCCAGTGCGGGTTGCGGTCGATCACCAGGGGCAGGATTTGACCTCCGAGCCAGCTCTGATGAAAGCCGTACTTCGTCGAGGGAATCATCGAAAGCTGCTGGAGCAACCCAAGGTCACCGGTGAAATTGTTCCCGGAATGTTGAAGGTTTTAACGACCCTTGCCGGACAACAGCGGGTCCGAATTGTCGAGAAGGCTCTGTCAGGAATTCGCACTGAGCTTGAAGCAGAGAAAGCCAGATTAGTGGATTTGGCTCAACTGAACCCGATGATTGACGATGAAGAATTGCAGAAGTTGGACCGCTATCAGGAGCAAGTGGTGAAAGCGGTTTCAAACGCGCGCTTGCGCCTCGATTCTCTGCGGCTGATTTATCGAATGCCGGCCCCATGATTTGGGTAGTCATCCGGGGCGATGAAGTAGGAGGTGGTATCTCCAGGGGTTCTCACCATCACGCAGTAATCAAGGCGTTGTCTTTGGTTCCATTCTTCGAGTTGCAGGTCTCCAAATAGCTCTGGAGAGACTGGCCAGAGGGCCTTTGGGATCAGGTCTAAACGAGGCGCGTTGGCGAGGAGTCTCCCGACGTCAGAATGGTGGAGCCAGCATCCGCGTCGGCAGTGAGAATGAATGAATTCAGGTGAAGCGACGGACTCGCTGCTGGCGTGATCAAAGATGCTCCCATAAATAAGGTGCTGGGAGACGATCTCTTGGTTTCGGATTCTTTCCGGAAGATTCTCTTGATAGAGCTTTGGAAGTTGGAGTTGATGTTCCCGAAGGTGTTTGAGCTTTCGGTAATAATTGTCTCTGGCATCGGGGCCGGGGAGCAAGAGTCCGTCGTGGGTTTCGACGGCGAGATAGAATTTGGTGGCGAGTTCCAGGTGCAGCAGATCGCCTGAGCCGAGGTCTTTGATCAGGTAATCGAGTTCACCAACCGTAGTGTGTTTATCTCTTTGGATTTGGACGCTCTGTTGAATCAGCTCGAAGTGGTCGGAACTGGAAAGAAGGATCCCAAGAGCGTCTTCATAAATGTGGCCCAATTTCTGGCGAAAATTGAGCGAGGGGAATTGCTCTGGCACCACGAGCTTCTCGAACTCGAAACGATCTGCCTCGGGGAGCTTGCCAACCAGTGGCGGGCCGGCGACAAGGCTCTTCAAAAGCAAGAGCGTCATTGCTTGATCTCTTTCCGGGCTATGGGTCATGTCTAAAGAAAAAGCCCGGGTCCTTTTTGAAAAGGCACCGGGCTTTTGAAGTTGAATCAATGTCGGCTCCTAAGAGGTGATGGGCTTCATCGCTCCCATGGCCTCGCGGAGGTAGATGCCGATTTCCTCGACGTCGTGCTCGCGGATAATGGCGTTGACCTGAACCAAGGTCTGGTTGTCGACGCTCTGATCGGCATTGGAAAGGCCTTTGCCGATGACGCTGCTGTCGACCTTGGACATGAAGTCCTGGAGAAGGGGGACGGCGGCGTGGCTGAAGAGGTAGCAGCCATACTCGGCAGTGTCGGAAATGACGCGGTTCATTTCGTAGAGCTTCTTGCGAGCGATGGTGTTGGCGATGAGCGGAGTTTCGTGGAGTGACTCGTAGTAGGCGGACTCGGGCTCGATGCCGGCCTCCACCATGGCTTCGAACGCGAGTTCGACACCAGCGCGAACCATGGCGACCATGAGGATGCCTTTGTCGAAATACTCCTGCTCGGAGATATCGCCTTCGCCTTCAGTCTGCTCGAATTCGGTCTCACCGGTGTCTTTACGCCAGCCGAGGAGGTTGACGTCGTCATTGGCCCAGTCAGCCATCATAGTGCTGGAGAATTCACCAGAGATGATGTCGTCCATGTGCTTGTAGAAGAGATCGCGCATGATGTCCTTGAGCTCTTCGGAGAGCTTGAAGGCTTCAATCTTGGCGGGGTTGGAAAGGCGGTCCATCATGTTGGTGATGCCACCGTGCTTGAGAGCTTCGGTGGTGACTTCCCAGCCGTTTTGGATGAATTTGACAGCCCACTTGGGATCGATTCCTTCGGCTTTCATTTTCTCGAAGCAGAGAATAGAGCCGGCCTGAAGAAGTCCGCAGAGAATGGTCTGCTCGCCCATGAGGTCGGATTTGACCTCGGCCACGAAGGATGACTCAAGGACACCCGCCTTGTCACCGCCTTGGGCGACTGCGAGTGCCTTGGCGAGTTCGATGCCTTCGCCGGAAGGATCGTTCTCGACGTGGCAGGCGATCAGGGTCGGGACACCGAAGCCGCGTTTGTACTCTTCGCGAACCTCCGAACCGGGAGACTTTGGGGCGACCATAATGACCGTGAGGTCCTTACGGATCTGAGTGCCTTCCTCGACGATGTTAAATCCATGCGCGTAGCTAAAGGTTGCGCCTTCCTTCATGTGGGGAATGACCGTTTCGACCACCTTGGTGTGCTGCTTGTCAGGAGCAAGGTTCATGACGATGTCCGCGGTGGGAAGCATTTCTTCGTAAGTCCCGACGGCGAAGCCGTTTTCGGTGGCATTGAGGTAGGATTGGCGTTTTTCCTGAATGGCTTCGGCGCGAAGAGTGTAGGAAACGTCGAGGCCGGAGTCGCGCATGTTGAGGCCCTGGTTGAGGCCCTGGGCACCACAGCCCACGATCACGATTTTGAGTCCTTTGGCGGCGTTGACGCCATTGGCGAACTCAGACGTGTCCATGAAGCGACAGGTGCCGAGCTCGTCAAGCTGGCGACGAAGAGGGAGAGTGTTGAAGTAATTCGTGCTCATTTTGTTAGGGAAAAAGTCGATTTGACCGCGCCTGAATGTCAGGAAACCAAGATTTGTAAACGAAGAATCGGTTCAGGATGCTAAGAATCGCTCTCCGGCTTGGGGAATTCGCGACTCTCAGTGTAGTCGATGGCGAGGCCAATTAGGTCAAATTGAACTGTTGCAAACACAATAAAGAGGGGGAGGAGGATGATTTGGGCGAAATTACCGTCGATAAGGTCGAAGATTCCAAAGATCACGAAAGGCAAAGAGAGGATGGGGGTTAAGACTTGGGCCGTGATGAGGAAGGAAAAGCTGATTTTGCTACAACGCCGGATTTTGGGGGGCTCGGTCTTGTGTTTTGTAACTTTTAAAGAATCGCAAACGAGGCAGGTTTCCTGATTTTCGATTTCATTGTGGCATCCTGGGCAGATCGGCATATCGGACCTTGCTCCCATCTTAAATTCCAGCAAGCCGGGAATGTCGTGACTCAAATCGGCAAGGAGCTTCGGTCTCGTGAGTTTCTGGCTACTTCTTCAACTTGGGAAAGCCCGGGGTGAATTTAGCGGGCTTGCCGAACGGGATGAAGAGGGCTTCGATTTCCTTTGTCTGTTTGACTAGTTTGAGGGCATCTTCTTGCCCGGAAACTCGCAGGGCGGTTGCCCAGGCGTCGGCGACCATCCCTGAACGTGCCAGGGTGGTTACGTTGAGGCGGTTGGTCTTCGGTTTTCCGCTTGAGGGGTCAATTAGGTGGGCGTAACGCACATTGTCTTGCTCGAAAAATTGGTAACTGTCTCCCGAAGTCGAGAGTGCGGTGTTACTGATTGTCAGACCGCCAAGTATCTGGTGAGAGGGCCGCTCTATGCCCACTGTCCAGCCAGCTTTTTCGGGAGGAGCTTCAGTGAAAACCATTTCTCCTCCGATGATAACAGCAGCTTGCGTGATTCCGGCTTTCTTGAGGATGGCCATCAATTGGTCGGCAATATATCCCTTGGCAATTCCACCGAGGTCAATCTTCAAGGGTTTACGGAGCAGGATGGTTTTTGACTTGGGATCGAGAATCAAGTCCTTGAAGGAAGCTTGGTTGTCATTGTTTGGAAGCAGTTTTTCCTTTTGCGCACTCTCGCGCCACTTCTGAGTCGCATGCCCCAAGGTGATATCGAAAGCGCCATTGGTCGCGGTCGATATTTCCTGCGCCTGTGCAATGACAACAAAGAGATCATCGCTGATTTTATAGGCGATATTGACAGGCTTGGAACAAAGTTGAGAGACTTCGCTGTCAGGCCGATAATCAGAAAAAGCTTTGTCGAGCTTTTCGATCTTATCAAAACAGTCGATCGCTAGTTTTTGAGCGGTTTCTTTATCGTCTGAGTAGAAGGCGATCTGAACGAGGGTGCCGAGCTGTGGCTGTGAAAAATAGTGCCTTTCCAGCTGGAGGGCGGCTTCTTTTTGCTGGCCGTTCGAAGGAGTCGTGGCCAGAGCGAGAAACCCCCCTAGCACTAGAGAGAAAGCAATATGCCTCACGAGCTAGATCTGCGGATGGATCGAATTTTTGACTGCGCGTCAGCTACTCATCGGCCTCCACACCGGAATTCCAATAGTGATACATTTCTTCGACCGTTGGAATTTTAGCAGGGCGCACGATTCTTAATCCGAGCCAGGGAGTCGTGGTGTGATACCACAGACTTCGGGGGCGATTGGGATCGGCAATTTTCCAAATCGGGGTGGACGGTTGACGGGCTGCCGCAGAAATCTCCTCAAGTGACTGCTGCCAATGTCCGCCCTTGGTGACGTGCGGGTAGGGTTTTGTCGCTTTGACCCAAGGATTGTGGACTTTGTCCTTCCCAAAGTAATCTTTTCGGTTCGGGACGTATTGATCGAGCGTCCATTCCAGAACATTTCCGTGCATATCGTGGAAACCAAGAGCGTTCGGTTTTTTCTGTCCAGGCACGTTGTAGTGAGAGGAGGCATCGCCTCCGAACCAGGCATAATCACCTGCCTTTTCAGCGTCGGCTCCCCATGAGTAATCAGTTTTACTCCCGGCGCGACAGGCGAATTCCCACTCGGCTTCCGTCGGCAGGCGGTAGAAATGTCCCGTCTGAAAGCTGATCCACTGACAATATTTGTTGGCAGCATGCTGGGTCATGCTGAGCGCCGGGTGGCCGTCTCGCTTCATCCCGAAAGTCATCGGGTGATAAGGTGGGGTGGGGCGTGCAATAAATTCGATGTCGTTCTCGATTTGCGCTCGCACGAATTCCAAAGGTTGCCCGTCCTTTTGACGAGGAATCGGTGACAACATAAACGGTTCGTAGGCTTCCCAGGTGATTTCGTGTTTGGACATCCAGAAGGGAGAAAGCGATACCTTCAAGACATCGTCTTTTTCTTGTCCGCGCCAGATAAACTCGCCGCCTTTTACCGGAAGCATCTCGATTTTGGCACCTGAAGCCAAAGGGTCCTGAAACGCCACCAATTTTTCATCCTCACCATTGTGGGTTTTTTTCTTAATCTGTTGATAATCCACAATGCGCTTGTGAATAATCTTGGCGAGGCGCATTTCCTCCTCATCAAATCCGTCTTTAGCAAGAGGCGGCTTGATGTCGGAAGCAGGCTCGGCCCGAGCCATCGCCCCCGCGGACAGCAGGGTGATGGCAGATGTGAAAATAGGTGATGTTAGGAAGTCACGAACAGACCGAATCATCGCACTAGAGGAATTTTGTTTTGCCTGGGACCGCAGATTCGCGTGGCTTGAAAGGAGTATCGTAAGTCAAATTCTCAATATCCTTAAGCAGAATATCCTTCGAGGCCATAATCTGTTCACCGGTGATAAGTTGGCCGGAATAGGCTGCATTACGACCCATGAGAGCGATGGCATGGCTGTTTGCCGATTGGCCAATCACGTCATTGAAGACCTTGCCTTCACGAATGTGTTTCACGAAAAGTTCGTGTTCCTGCTGGTAGCCCAGATTACTTTTGCCTTCCCAGATCTTCTTGCCGTCCACCTCGATGAAGGCCGAATTACCCTGCGCAACAGCACGCCCCTTTGTTCCAACGATATTGTCGCCGGAGGCAGAGTAGGTTCCGCGGATTTGTCGACCAAAGAAGCTTGAGGTCCGTCCATCTGCATACTCGTAGCTAAAGTTGCAACTATCCCAGTTGTTGGCACCTTTCACCGGGGCGATGTTGGCTCCGTTCGCATAGCAGCGGACCGGGAGTTGGTCACCCATCCACCACGCCATGCGGTCGATCCCGTGAATGTGATATTCAAGGACGCCGTCACCACTCAGCTCAAGGAAGTTTTGCCAGAAGCGAAGAGCCCATTCCATGTCAGACATTTCGGCAGGTTTAAATTTTGGATCAGGCATTTGGTTGGGGCGTCCGCCGCCGCAGTAAGATGACGAGACATTGAGAATATCGCCAATAGCTCCATCCTGGAGACGCTGATCCATTTCCATCAGGTGGGGAGTGTAGCGCCAAACAAGCCCCGTGAGGACCGATTGACCTGCGGATTGGGCTTTTTTAGCCGTCTCCACGACGCTCTTGAGGCCCGGGATGTCGAGGGCATATGGTTTTTCAATGAAGACGTGCTTGCCCGCTGCCACTGCTGCTTCAAAATGAAGCGGACGGAAGGCAGGAGTAGTCGTGAGCAGAACGATGTCAGCACCACTGTCGATCACCTTTTGGTAAGCATCAAAACCGACGAATTCGCGCTTGCCTCCATCGGTGTCGACACGGCCTGAGAACCTCTTGGAAATTCCTTCGATCTTTTTGAAACGGTCTTCGGAAATGTCACCGGCGGCCCAAAGAACGGTCCCCGAATCGATGTTCATAATGTCGTTCACGGCACCAGCTCCACGACCTCCGAGGCCGACAACGCCTACCTTTAATTTTCCTTTCGGGGCTTTCTCAGCAGCGCTCACCATTGGGATGCCGAGAGATGAGAGACTCGCTGCGGCTCCTCCAAGAGCGCCTTTTTTAACAAAGTTACGGCGGGAAAAGGTCGATTCGTTTTCTGAATTTGAATGTGGCATGGGATGTTTATTACGTTGGCCTAAGTATCCAGCTTTCTAGTGCTTTGCAAAGAGTTTTACTTTATCGGGGGCTCAAAGTGCAGTCTTTCAGATCGGTAGGCCAAGTTCCAAGCGAGTGTCCCATATTTTGGGTGAGTTTGAATCCAATATTGGGCATCAGACTGTAAAAAGTCTCGGTCCAGACTCGACAAAAGGGTGGGGTGATGATTATGACGCGCGCTCGCAAGAGACAGTTCCCATGATTGACCTTACTAAATACCGTAATATCGGCATCTTCGCCCACGTTGATGCTGGAAAAACCACCACCACCGAGCGAATCCTCAAGCTCACCGGAAAGATTCACAAAACGGGTGAGGTCCACGATGGTGAGTCCACCACCGATTTCATGGAGCAGGAAGCTGAGCGTGGAATTACCATTCAGTCGGCCGCGACCACTTGTTTCTGGAACGACCACCGGATGAATATCATTGATACTCCGGGACACGTTGACATCACCATCGAGGTTTACCGTTCTCTTAAGGTTCTTGATGGCGGTGTCGGTGTTTTCTGCGGCTCCGGTGGCGTTGAGCCTCAATCCGAGACCAACTGGCGTTACGCCAACGATTCGGAAGTTGCCCGCATCATTTTCGTGAACAAGCTGGACCGGATCGGCGCTGATTTCTATCGCGTGATCCAGCAGACCAAGGACGTGCTTGGTGCCAAGCCTCTTGTGATGACCATTCCCATCGGCTTCGAGGACTCCTTCGTAGGAGTTGTGGATGTTCTGGAGAAGAAGGCCTATGTCTGGGACGACTCCGGTCTTCCCGAGAATTTTGAAGTCACCGAAGTTCCCGAAGATCTTGTCGACAAGTGCAACCAGTATCACGAAGAGCTCATCGAGACTGCCGTAGAGCAGGACGATGAGGTGATGGAAGCTTATCTTGAGGGAAATCTCCCTGACATTGCCACGATCAAGAAGTGCATTCGCAAAGGAACGATCGCCCTTGATTTCTTCCCGGCCTTCTGTGGGTCTGCTTTCAAAAACAAGGGAGTTCAGAACGTGCTGAATGCCGTTGTTGATTACCTTCCATCTCCTCTAGAGGTGGATCCCGAGCCTGAGTTTGATGACGAGGGTGAGTTGACCGGCAAGTTCGCCACTGTTGATGCAAATGGTCCTCTCCGTGCCCTTGCCTTCAAGATCATGGACGATCAGTTCGGTGCTCTGACTTTCACCCGTATCTACTCGGGAACCATGAAGAAGGGTGACACCATTCTGAACACTTTCACGGGTAAAACCGAGCGTGTGGGCCGTCTCGTCGAGATGCACGCTGATGACCGCACCGAGCTCGATAGCGCCCAGGCGGGTGACATCATTGCTCTTGTGGGGCTGAAGAATGTTCAAACCGGACACACTCTTTGCGCCAAGGATGATCCAGCCACTCTTGAGCCAATGGTCTTCCCGGATCCCGTGATCTCCCTTGCGGTCGCTCCAAAGGACAAGGCGAATGCCGAGAAGCTTGGTGTGGCACTTGGTAAGATGATTCAGGAGGATCCTTCCTTCCGCGTTGAGACTGATCTCGATTCCGGTGAGACTATTCTTAAGGGAATGGGTGAGCTTCACCTTGATATTAAGGTCGACATCCTGAAGCGGACTCACAAGGTTGAGGTTGAGGTGGGAGCCCCACAGGTGGCTTACCGCGAGACCATCACCAAGGAGACTGCTGACAGCTACACTCACAAGAAGCAGTCCGGTGGTTCCGGTCAGTTTGCTAAGATCGATTACACCCTCACACCACTCGAGCCCGGCGAAGGCTTCCAGTTCGAGTCAAAGGTGGTCGGTGGTAATGTTCCCAAGGAATACTGGTCCGCCGTTGAGAAGGGCTTCCAAACCTCTCTCGAAAAAGGTGTCCTCGCCGGGTATCCTTGTTTGGACTTCAAAGTGACTCTGACCGATGGCGGCTTCCACGCCGTTGACTCCTCGGCTGTTGCTTTCGAAATCGCATCCCGTGCAGCTTACCGTCAGACCGTGCCGAAGGCTGGTGCTCAAATTCTTGAGCCCATCATGAAGCTCGACGTCTTCACTCCTGAAGATCACGTCGGTGATGTTATTGGTGATCTTAACCGTCGTCGTGGCATGATTCAGTCTCAGGACACCGCCTCCGGTGGTATCCGTATCAAGGCCCAGGCTCCGCTCTCCGAGATGTTCGGATACATCGGCGATCTTCGCACCATGACCTCCGGTCGTGGTCAGTTCTCCATGGAGTTCGAGCACTACGCACCTTGTCCGAAGAACGTCGCCGACCAAGTGGTGGCCGACGCCAAGGAGCGCGAGGAAGCGAAGAAGAAGTAATTCTTTCGAGCCTCAGTTTATTTCAAAAGGCGCACCGGAAACGGTGCGCCTTCTTTTATTTCAGATCGGAAGATGAAATCGCTATCCAATCTCCATCAACCCTCTCAACCCACTGAAAACCTTTATCTCTATGGACGGTGGCGCGAAGCAAGCTGGCCGTGGATGATTGCCAATTCTGGTCCAGGGCCCAAGTGATGATCGTTGCGACAGCTTTCGGGGTTAGGATGAAGTGCTTGTAATCAAAGTGGCGTCCCTCTTCAGGATTATTGGAGCGTGCTATGAGCGGTAGAATTCCTGTGACGTCGGTTGAGCCGCCAAAGATGAAGTTAAGAGCCGCCAGGGACTGAATCTTGGGGCGAATGTAGAGCTCAGGGAGAAAGATATCATGTGGGTCGATTCGACTGACACTCCACTCGAACTCCAAGCCGCGAACGACTATATTTCGGCGTTTGTTTTTAGGAATCGCCATTTTGGACCTCCAATTGAATTGGAGCAGCGGCTAGGCCGCATTTGATCGCTTCTTCTTCATCGTGGGTGGCTTGTCACCCTTAACTACTGCGGCATTAATGGTCACGGTGTCGATGTCTTCGCGAGAAGGAACCTCAAACATGACATCGAGCATAAGAGCTTCAAAAATTGAGCGAAGGGCCCGTGCACCTGTGCCACGTTCGATGGCCTGTTTCGCCATCTCGATAAGTCCATCCTTAGTAACCTTAAGCTGGACGTTGTTCATGGAAAGCTGCTTCTGATATTGTTTGAGGAGGGCGTTTTTCGGCTCGGTTACGATCTGGACCAATTCCTCCTCTGTCAACTTGCGCAAAGACGTCAGGACTGGCAGACGTCCGATGAATTCCGGGATCAATCCGAAGTGAAGGAGATCTTCCGCACGGACTTGCTTGAGCAGCGCGATTTCCTCCGCTTCTTCGGTCTCCTCCGTTTCGACAGCATTGAATCCAAGGACTCGTTTTCCGAGTCGACGACGGACGATATCCTCCATGCCGACGAAAGCTCCGCCACAGACGAAGAGAATTTTCTCGGTGTTAACCTGGATATACTCTTGCTGCGGGTGCTTTCGTCCGCCCTGTGGTGGAACGTTACAAACCGAGCCTTCGAGAATCTTCAGGAGAGCTTGCTGAACTCCTTCGCCGGAGACGTCACGCGTGATGGAGACGTTCTCGGTTTTGCGTCCAATTTTATCGATCTCATCGACATAGATGATGCCGCGCTCGGCGCGTTCGACGTCGAAGTCAGCCGATTGGAGGAGTCGCAGGATAATGTTTTCCACGTCTTCACCCACATAGCCGGCCTCGGTCAAGGTGGTGGCATCGACGATGCAGAAGGGAACATCCAAAAGACGGGCGAGGGTTTTGGCGAGAAGAGTCTTTCCGGAGCCAGTTGGCCCGAGCAGGAGGACGTTCGATTTTTCAATCTCAACGTCGGCATATTTTTCATCGGCATTCTCATGCTGGCGCAGTCGTTGGTAGTGATTATAAACCGCCACCGAGAGCACTTTCTTGGCCTCTTCCTGACCGATCACAAAATCGTTGAGGTGTTGCAAGAGTTCGGCTGGTGTCGGGACCCCGTCTTCGAGAAGGCCGGTAACCTCGTCCGAAGGTTCGGATTGGCCGGCGAGTTCCTTTCGGAGAATGGTGGAGCAGACATCGATGCATTCGTTACAAATGTAGACGCCCGGTCCAGCGATGAGCTTCTTGACCTCCGAGTGACTTTTGCCACAGAAGGAACACATGGTGAGGTTGTTTGCGCGGGCCATGAATGAAAGAGTTTAACAAACTTTGTTGGGCGAAGGTTAGCACCTTGAGGGAGTGGTGTCGCCTGATTAATTAAAAGATCGCAAGGTGGCTCCAGAGTGTCGGGTCGAGTTCCTTGAGGGTGCGTTCGATTAGTGACTTGGCGTCTTTCTCATCATGCAGAACCGCAAAAACAGTAGAGCCTGATCCGGACATCATTGCGGTTTGGGTTTCTTTTTGTTCGAGCAGGAACTGTTTCAGTTCAGCTAGAAAGCGATGTTTTTCAAAAACTGGTCGTTCCAGATCGTTAAAGAGTTCGATTTCGCCGACCCGGGTTACTTTGTAGGAAATCCCCGGGATCTCGCTAGAGCCCTTCCAGCGTGAGTAGGCCCAGGGGGTCGGGATCGCGAAGCTTGGCTTGAAGAGCAGGATGGGATGAGTCCAATCAAGCTTTACCGGTTCGATGATTTCCCCCCGGCCGCGGCACCAACTGGGTGATTCATAAATAAAGAGGGGAATATCGGAACCGAGTTCACCGGCCCAATTGGCGAGATCTGCCAATGGAACCGCTGCTCCGGTAAGTTCGTTGAGCGCCAGAAAGGTATAGGCGGCATCTGCACTGCCGCCACCAAGCCCGGCGCCATGCGGAATGTTTTTAATTAAAGTGATTTGGTAAGGTGCCTGAATCCGGGTATTTTTTTCAAAAAGCCGAACTACCTGGGACACCAGATTGGACTCATCGGTGGGAACTCCGAGAGTATCACAGTGGAGCGAGAATTCCTCCGCCTTTTCGAATTGAAGCTCATCGGTGAGTCCGGGCAGGGGGAGAACGAGAGTCTCAAGCTCATGGAAGCCATCCTCGCGTTTGCGGGTGATCTTCAATGAGAGATTAATCTTGGCGGGAGGCCTGACGGTGAGATGGCTCATGAGGATTGTCGTCCGAGGAGAGCGAGAAGTCGCCCGGTGTTTCCTTTTTCAAGTCGATAGGAATAGAAGTGATCGAGGTCTGAAGCGGTGCAGAGACCGCAGTCGTGATAGTGATCGACAGAAATTCCGGAATCAAGGGCCTGCTTACGAATCGTCTGGGCGAAATCGATTTCGTAGTGAGGAGGGCGAATGCAGGGCGCCAGGACTGCCACCAGGTCTTCGGGGCAGGTCCCAAAATTGTGGTTCATCGCCTGGATTGTTTTGCCGGTGATATTGAGTTCGGTCCCTTTTTTTCCGGAATGGATGAGCCCAATTGCCCCATTTTTTCTATCTAGCAGGTAAAGAGCTCCGCAATCCGCGATATGAATGCCAAGGAGGACGTTTTCCTCTGTGATCAGGCCATCAACGCCTAAAGTCTGAGGTGGGGAATCTTTTGTAATTACCGCAACCTCGGCGCCATGCACCTGCTCGGCGTGGAAAGTTGTCCGAAATCCCAATGACTGGGCGGCTGCAGCATGATGGGGGGCGAGTCTGGCCAAGGTTTCTTCCTTGTCGGTGGTGGTGGCCACTCCGGGAATGCGCTCAACAAAGTCAGCACAGTGGCTCCCTGACTCCAGGATTGGGGACAAAAAGAAAGACGCTTCCTGCACACCCGAAAGCGTAGAGGAAGCGTCACATATTCGCAAAGTTTCCTTTACGAACATTTGTTCGGGGGAATGTTATGAAACGAGATTCTTGCCTTCGATGGCTTGGTTGGCTGCAGCAACCGACGAAGCATCAACGTCATCGAGGTCTTCCATGATATTGGCAAGCTCGGAAGCGATGTGCTGGCGCATGGTTGAGACGATCTCGGATCCGCTGCTGGTAATACGCACCATGATCTTACGGCGGTCTTCGGCCGCGTGGACACGCTCGACAAAGCCGAGCTTTTCAAGGCGGTCAACAAGTCCAGTGGCAGCAGCGGTGGAGTGGCCCATCTTTTTGGCAATGGCAGACATCGTAAGATAGTCTTCGCTGGAGAGATAGGTGAGCAGGAAAAACTGAGGGAAGGAGATATTTCCGCGGTTCAGTTCACTCGAGAGATTCAGGATGCAAGACCGCTGGGTCATCATCACGAAGTCGGCCAACCGGTTTGGGTCCACTTTTCCGGGGCTCGAGGAGTTGAGGGTGCTTGATTTCATGGTTTATCGGCTTTTTAGAATTATTTGGGTATTTAGGACAACCCAGTAGCTACGAAAGGGATATTGCCAAGAAAAACGAACTGCATTCAAGCGATAAACACTAATTTTTTTAAATAAACAAGATGACACTCACAATAAACCGAGAGTTGTTAGTCTGAATCCCTGATATTTTGGGGATCCTGAACTTCTTCTGGTAACCAGGTATCTTCGGCTTTTTCATCTAATTTTCCATCATTTTCTTCCTCCGGCTCGATTTCGTCGTCCTTGGCCTCCTCCTTTTTATCCTGATTTTGATATGCGATCACTGCATCTCCCTTCTCTACTTCTCCACTGACGAGATCGGCAGCGAAAAAGTCGCGGACCCTCTCTCCGGAGGGGCGAAGAGATGCCGTCCGGCCATCCGGTCCTCTTGACTGGTAGATGATTCCTTTGGGGAGCGTCCCTGTTCCAAATTTCTGAATGAGAACAAATTTACCGCTTTTTGAGAATGAGGCGATGCGTCCGACAATGATTTGATCGGGGCCCTTTGTTTTTTTGGTGTTCTTGCCATCTTCAGTATCTTTGTTGCTGCCGCATGAGACGAGTAGGAGGGAAAAGAGAAGGAGGATTTTCATGAACTAATAAAAAGTCGGGATTCTTTGCGGCGCAAGCGTTGTCCGCCCGGCAAATTCATGGACGGGGGAGCATCGGAGGCTGTGATCTTCCAGGCTTCGTCGATATGAGCCGAGGTGAGGTCCGGGATGTTTTGGGAGGTAAGAAATTGATGAAGGGATCGTTTTTGAATGGCCTCGGGAAGAGATCGGAAGGTTGGCAGGTGAATCCGGCCCTGGGGGTCAAGGATCTCTATCTCTGACAGATAGGTATCGGAAAAGTCTTCAAGCGCCTGATGGTGCTTGGATGCTCGAATGATGTTGGTGGTAATATCTCGCTTCATAATTCCAGCGAGAAGGGGAATACCCTCGTTTCTGAGACGGTTTCGGGTCGCGAAGGGCTCGGCATTAGACGAGTCATCGCGAAAGGCGTGATTGTCGGAGACCAGGTATTGGTCGATGGTTTCACGGCGAACCTCCAAGAAGGGGCGAAGAAAAGTAAGCGAGCCCACTTTCTGAATAGGATTCATCCCTTTGAGGCCCGCTGATCCCCGGAGAAGGTTGAAGAGAATGGTCTCGGCCTGGTCTTCGGCATGGTGGGCAAGGAGGATGCTGCTGACTCCTATTTGAGTGGCGCATTCTGCAAAGAAGCGATGCCTGGCCTGTCGGGCGGCGGTCTCAAGCGAGAGGCTTTCGTTCGCCGCGATTTCAGCAACCTTCACTCGGCTTGTGATGAGATTTCCTCCCAGGAGTTCCCGAAGAAATTCTTCATCGCCATCCGATTCCTCGTCACGAAGCCCGTGGTTCAGATGGCAGTAGGTGATTTTTTGAAAATTGTTTTCAACCAGCCAGTGGTGAAGCGCGACAGAATCCCGACCGCCGGAAATCCCGACGAGGTAGGGCTCGCTGCGATCCAGCCAATCGGGAGGGGGAATCATGGCTTTCTAAAGACCATGAAATGCTGCCAGGGAAGGTCATCAATGGTTTCGTCCCACTCCAGTCCTACGAGAGCCATTTCTTTTTTGGCCTGTTTCTGGCTCATTTTATGAAGCGGCTTGATGGGGACCTCGGGGTCTTCTTCCCGATATTCCAGAAGGTAAACCCGCCCTCCCGGCCTGAGGGCCGAGGCAATGGACTTCATCATCTCATAGGGATGAGAGAATTCATGATAGGCATCGATCATCAAAGCGGCATCGATGGACTCGTCGGGGAGGCCAATTCCATCGATCTTGCCGAGGTGAGGAGAGACATTGGTGATATCGAGCTGCTCGGCACGGTTCTTCAGGAAGTCGATCATCTCGGGTTGGATATCAACCGATACCACTCTTGATTTCGGATGATTCATGGCAATCCGAAGGCTGTAATATCCGGATCCGGCTCCGATGTCGGCCAAGACCTCGCCCGGCGCCATTTTGATCAAATCAAGGGCTTTGGTAGGGGCCTCTTCTTTTTCTCGTTCCGGTCGTTCCAGCCAATTGATCGCGGGGTGTCCCATGACATAGGCAATCTCGCGGCCCTGATAGTATTTGCCAATACCGTCGCGGGTTTGTGGGCCATCGGAGTAAAATTCGTGATCGGGCGGAGATGGTTGGTAGGATGGGGTTTCCTCCACGCTTGTGACCGACTCCCAGTATTCAGAGGTATCTTCAACTTCGACTCCGGGTTCGCCGCTTTTCCCGGAATCCGGGGGCATCTTGGTGAAGGCCCAATAAACGAGCCAGGCCGAGACAATAAGAATCGCAATGAGGGGGAGTTTTTTCATGGTAGTTGCAAAGCTTGGCAGGTGGCGGGGAATTCTGGAATCAGGATTTCACAGAGTTTTGCAAATTGATCCGGATCGCCTGTCGTCAGAGTTCTAACCTCGTTTTTGTCGCAGGGGGAGAGGGATTGTTGGCCAACCCTCCGGGCAATGGCGCTTCCGGTGTCGATGAATTGGACATAATCAGGCAGACGGGCTTCCAGCGCCGGTCTGAGGAAAGGATAGTGGCTGCAGCCGAGGATGAAAACGTCGGCGTCAGCTGCCAATATTTCGGAGGTGTATTCATCGATGGCTTGATCAACTTTCGCTCCTTCGAGAATACCCTCTTCCACAAGTTCTACGAACTTGGGACAGGGCTGGGTGATTACGCGAAGGTCCCGGGCGTGGGTCGCGACGAGGCGATGAAATTTTTCGCCCGCAAGTGAGGCCTCGGTCGCCAGAACCCCAATCGTGCCGGACTTGGTCAGGCTGGAAGCGGGTTTGACCCCAGGTTCCATTCCCACAAAAGGAATGGGGTATTGGGAGCGCAGTGCCTCGATCGCGACGATCGTGGCGGAATTGCAGGCGACTACGATGACTTCGGCTCCCGCTTCGATGAGGTAGTCGGTTAGTGCAAAGGTCCGATCACGAATTTCGGAGAGATCCTTGTTACCATAGGGGCACCACGCGGTATCGCCAATATAAGTGAGCGATTGATCAGAAAGGTGGGCACGGATTTCCCGCATGACGGACAGGCCGCCAACGCCGGAATCAAGAATGCCGATCACGATTTGAAGTTTGCCGATGAAACAGGTGACTGCAAACGACAAAAAAGCCCAGCCTCTTGATACAAGGGACCGGGCTTTTTGAAAGATTGATTGTCCGGAGCTTTATTCGGCAGCAGGCTCTTCAGTCGCTTCCACTGTAACAGTGAGCGAAGTGGTCACGTCAGCGTGGAGCTTGACCTCAACATCGCTCTTGCCAGTAGACTTGATCGGCTTGTCGAGCTGGATCGCAGTCCGGTCGATGGAAACGCCCTTGTCCTCAAGCGCCTTGTGGATGTCGATGGTAGTGACAGATCCGAAAGCCTTGCCATTCTTACCCACGTCGAGGGTAAACTTGGGCTTCATGCGGGAAATCTTGCTGGCAAGTTCCTGAGCAACGTTGAG
Source organism: Akkermansiaceae bacterium (assembly GCA_965657795.1). Classification (GTDB taxonomy): domain Bacteria; phylum Verrucomicrobiota; class Verrucomicrobiia; order Verrucomicrobiales; family Akkermansiaceae; genus SW10. The sequence goes on along the minus strand of CBFHQJ010000017.1, from coordinate 29,394 downwards.
TTCCTCGGTCTCGCGCTTGGCACGGGCGACCTGAAGGTTCTCAATTTGGCGCAAATTGCCTTTGGTTGCCTCATACGCCTTGCCGGCGGGGATGAGGAAGTTGCGGGCAAAGCCAGCTTTCACTTTGACGACGTCAGCTTCAGCGCCAAGGTTGTCGATTTTTTCGCGGAGGATTACTTCAGTCTGAGCCATGAGTTTAAAGGGAAAAGGTTCTCGGGAGCGCGGGGAATAGGGATTTGGAGCGCGGCAGTCAAGGAATTATCAGCGTAGATTAATAATCCTTAGGCGAACTGTCCTCCGATACAGTCTCAAATGCCCTATTGGTCGTAAAGCGGCAGTGTGGCCCGAGGATTTACGCTGCGATCGTTTTTGAAGGTCGATTCAAGCCGAGTCACGATTTCAGGGTGCTTTTGAGCCAGGTCTTTGGCTTCGGCGGGGTCATTTTCGAGGTGATAGAGTTGCCAATCGCCGGGCTTCTTGCTTTTAGCCTTTTGTCGAACGGCTTTCCAGGGGTAGTCGATGACTGCGAGTTGGCCGCCATAACCGTGGAATTCCCAAATCATGGGCTTGGAGCGCTTGAAGGATTTTTTGGTCAAAGCCGGAGTGAGGTCCGACCCGTCAAGCTTTTCAGGAGCATTGACTCCAGCGGCTTTGCAGAGTGTCGGGAACCAGTCAGGGAAGTAGGACGGCGCCGACGTGCTGGAGCCGGCCTCAACCTTGCCAGGCCAACGGACAATCGCGGGAACCCGAATTCCACCTTCGTTGACCGAGCCTTTCCAACCACGGAGTCCGGCGGTCGAATTAAAGAACGGGGCGTCCACGCCGCCGATGTGAAACTTGGGATCACGACCGGGATGGGTCGTCCCGTTGTCAGAGGTGAAGACGACGATGGTATTGTCTTCGAGACCGTGTTTTTTAAGTCGGTCCAGGACGGTGCCGACGTGCTCGTCGAGATCTGAAATCATCGCGGCATAACCGGCACGCGGACGGGGATGGGGAAGGTAGCCGTTTTGTCCCCGATAGGGGCCTTTTTCGTCGTCCCATTCTTTCGGGTAACGATCTATCCACTCCTGCGGAGGATGCATGGCGACGTGGGGTTCGACGAAGGGCAGGTAAAGGAAGAAGGGCTTGTCCTTGTTTTGATCAAGAAACTCGAGTGCCTCCTCTAGGATGCGGTCGGGAGCGTAGGTTTCATCGCGGTAGTCGTCAGCTGTCACGTCACCTTTGAGCTTTCGTTGGTGTCCGGGAATAGGATTTTTGTTGATGGTTTCTTCTTTTTCATCGTCATCCAGGAAGGGAGGGAAAAAGGAATGCGCGTTTCTCTGGCAGTTGTATCCGTAAAACCGTTCGAATCCTTGCTTGATCGGCGAGCCTGAGGTGTCGGTGGGCCCGAGTCCCCATTTGCCGAATCCTCCGCTGACGTAGCCTCCTTCTTTGAGAACTTCCGCAATGGTGATCGCTTCTCCTGTGATGGGCCACTGGCCGGGGAACTTCCGGCCGTTTTCAGAATCACCATTGCTCCGAATTTCGGCGTGCCCGAGATGCATTCCTGTTAGGAGAACACAACGAGCCGGCGCGCAGACCGGAGCTCCAGTGTAGTGGTGGGTGAATTTAATCCCCTCGCTGGCCAAGCGGTCGATATTTGGGGTCTTGATTTTTTCCTGACCATAGCAACCCAGTTCCCCGTAGCCGAGATCATCGGCGAGAATGAAAACGATGTTCGGTTTCTTTTCAGCATGGGAGGCCAGGGTGGCCGTTGCGAGGAGAGATAGAATCCACTTCATGGAGTTGACTCTAAGCAGGTCGATGCGGGAATTGAACTTTGAATTTTAAGATGTCGGACATAAGACTTCGGCATGCGAAAACGAGCAGGGGAAGCCAGGGATAATCGTCATGCACGACCGCGTGGCGAAAGGGAGGCGAGGCCACGGGGCGAGGGGGATCTCGTCGAGATTCTCGACGGGATTGAAAAACCTCTCCTTCTGATTCTCGACTGTGTGCAAGACCCCAACAATCTCGGCGCAATCTTACGAACCGCGGATGGTGCCGGGGTCGATGCGGTAATAGCGCCGAAAGACAAGGCGGTGGGTTTGACCGACACGGTGAGAAGAGTGGCGGTTGGGGCTGCGGAGAGTGTTCCTTTTGTAAAGGTGACAAATTTGGCCCGCACGATGCGAGATTTGAAAGAGCGTGGTATTTGGATTGTCGGGACTTCAGATCAAGCCACGCAGTCGCTTTATGAGACGGATTTAAAAGGGCCGATTGCAATTGTAATGGGCCGCGAGGGAGAGGGGATGCGGCAATTGACCGAGAAGGAGTGTGACTTTCTGGTGAATTTTCCAATGAAAGGAACTGTCGATTGTCTGAATGTCAGTGTCTCGGCAGGGGTGTGTCTTTATGAAGCCGTGAGACAACGCGAAGAGTGAGGACGCGCATCATCTCGGATCTGCACCTGGGTCACTCTGCTTCCCGTTTGAAGAGTGTGGAGATGCTGGTGCCTATTTTGGATGAAGTGGATCGTCTCATTCTGGCGGGCGATGTGTGGCAGCAGCGAAAATTTGGGACCGGACAAGAGAACGCCGAACGACTGTTTGACGATCTTCTCTCGTTGGCAAAAAAGCGTGGAGTCGTGGTGGAGGTTCTCAGAGGGAATCACGATCCTGATAGTGGAAAGGGTGCGGCATGGCTTGCGGATCGAGCGGTTCTCGTAACTCATGGCGATGCGGTTTATGATGATGCGACGCCTTGGTCTCGCGAGATTGGAAACTATCGGGAGGAGATTGATACCATCATTCAGAAGTATGATCCCAAAAGCAATCGAGCCGAAGCATGCTCCGATCGAGCACGTGAGATCGCTCTCACTTTAAAAGTGATTCCGTTACCGAAGCTTCCATCTCCATTTGATTTCTTCGTCACTGCACTTTGGCCGCCGAGTCGCTCAATTGAAATGCTTAGAGTGTGGCGTGGGATGGGGAAGGAGGGGCTTCGGTTTTTGGATCGCGCAGGTGAAGGTGCCTGCGTTTTGGTGTGCGGACATTTTCATCAAGCGGGAATCTGGGAAGCGGACGGCAAGGTGATGATCAATACGGGAGCCTTTATGCAAGGAAGCCGCCCTTGGGCAGTCGATGTGAATGGAGATAAGCTGACGGCGAGAGAGCTTGTCGTCTTTGATGGCACTTTTAAGCTGGGTTCGGTAAAGGGTCGCTGGATTCTCTGCAAGTGACCGCTAGGCTCTGCGCACGATGAATCGATTGAAGCCTTTGATATCATTTTTCCGGGACTGTCTGCGTGAAGAGCGGTCGCGGGCCGGTATCGAAAATATCTTTGCCAGTCGCGTTTTGAATCGGGCATTTTTACGTGGCGAGGAATCAGCAACTCATGATGAGTTTATCTCGGTTGAACTACCAAAGAAGATCAAAGAGGCTCTGATCAACAAGGCCCAACTCCTGCGGCGAGATACCGAGTTTCTCTATGTTACGCTACCGATTACGGCAGAGAAGGATGGTCGCAAGATTTGTTGTCCACTTCTCCTTTATCCCATCAGAGTCTCTGATGATGAACTATTCTTGTCACTTGATCAAGTTCGTATCAACCCAGCCTTGTTCACGGTCTTTGGTATTCCAACTTCGGCAGAGGCCTCTTTTCTTGATCTTATTCCTGACGGGGTTTTGGGGCCGGTCTCACCGGTTATACTTGCCAAGGAATTGGCCAACTATCTCCCTGAGTTAGAGTTTGATAGTTTAGATCAATTTCCAGAGCTCAAAGGTTCGGGTAAACTGCAGGAAACAGAGACAGGCTCGCGAGTTGAAATTCATTCATCATCGGCCGTGGTTCTCACCGAGCGTTCCAAGAATGTTGCCGGGTTGTTACAGGAGCTCGAAATCCTTGCTCAATCCAGTGACGGGTTCATGTCGCCACCCTTGCGGACCTTTCTCAATCCCGACGATGAAAGCAATCATGAGGAAGCTGGAAAAGGGCTGCCCGAATTCATCCCGGCGATGCTTTCTGATTCGCAACTTTCGCTTGTTGATTCCATTAATTCCTCAACCATCACCGCGTGCCAGGGGCCCCCGGGAACCGGTAAATCTTTTTCGATTGCGGCTGCCACCACCGAGCAAATTCTGCGTGGCCGCTCGGTTTTGATCTGTTGTCGTAGCAATGAGGCTGCCGACGTCTTGCAGGTGAAACTGAGCTCCATGGTTCCTTCCTCTCAACAAATCGTGAGAGCCGGACGGAAGAAGCATTTGCGGAGGTTGCGTGGCATGGTGGCTAAGCTTGTGTCTTCCATCGTGCAACCGCCGGGTCGCTATAAGCACGGTCGATTGGAATCCCAGATTGAGGATGCGGTTGCGGGGATCTATCGGCAGGAAGAGTGGCTTCGTGCGGAGATTGACGATGCTCTCGAAAAGGGGGATTGGTTCCAGTGTCCTCCTGAATCCTGGTGGACCAAGGTCCGTAAATGGATCCACCTCAAGAAGATTTCGCAAAGCCCCTTGCTCGCCCAAGTGGCTCAGATCTTCCGCGAACTTCATCGGAAGCGTTACGAGAAAGCCCGCGAATTTCATCGATCATTGCATCGTAAGAATTTAGCTCAAGCTCTCGACGACAAGGAGGTCCGTAAGGCTTTGCGAGCCTATCAAAAAGCACTGGGTCATCGTTATGCCAGTGATCAGGAAAAGGCACTTCATGCGATAGATCCGACCCAGCTTCTGAAGGTCTTTCCGGTTTGGATAACCACGACCGATGATCTGCACCGGGTCCTTCCGCTGAAGCCCGAGTTGTTTGACCTAGCGATCATGGACGAAGCCACTCAGTGCGACCTGCCTTCCATCCTTCCTGTTCTCTATCGGGCAAAGCGTGCCTTGATTACGGGCGATCCGAAACAGCTGCGTCATATTTCGTTTTTATCCCGGGATCGACACGAGCAATTGGCTGATCAACACCAATTGACACCAAGGGAGCGCGAGATTTTTCACTACCGTAAAGTGTCGGCGATTGACCGTGCGCTTGAGGAAACGATGGGGACAAAGTCATACGTTTTACTCAACGAGCATTTCCGATCTCTGCCTGATCTGATTCGTTTCAGCAACGAGACCTTTTACAACGGAGATCTCCATCTGATGCGGGAACCCGAAATCTTCCGAAACGATGATGAGGTTCTCCGCTTTCTTCCGGTGAATGGTGACCGCGATGTGGGTGGAGTCAATTCAGCGGAGATTGATGCGGCCATCGAACTTCTGCGAGAGCATGTGAAAGAGGAGGCGATTAGCAGTCTGGGCTTCTTGTCTCCATTTCGTGCTCAAGTGGATGCGTTTACCAAAGCCCTGCGCGAACAACTGACTCCGGATGAACTCTCGGTTTTGTTGAAGCGAAATCGTCTGATTGCAGGGACGGGGCATTCGTTTCAAGGAGACGAAAGGGATGGCATGATCATTTCGCTTGGAGTGACTTCTGATTGTTCTCCAGGTGTTCTCCGTTTTATTGAGCGAGCTGATGTTTTCAATGTCGCGATGACCCGTGCCCGTCATTGGATGGCGGTGTGCCACAGTATCGAAGCTGCGGAATTGCCCGCCAAGTCGATGTTGCGGGCGTATCTCCGTCAGCCAACCGGGCGCGTTTTCAGCGGGATGAATCGTCCTTCTCTCCGTGATCTCATTCCAACTCTGGAGGGATTGGGATGGGAGCCGGTTTCCCAGAAAATACTGGCGGGAGTGCCGGTTGATTTACTACTTATAAATGGCGACTCGATGCTGGCCATCGATTTGGTGGGAACTGGTGGAGAAGAAGGCGAGGCTGTCCCGGTTGCGAAGTCGCTGATCCTGATGAGGTCTGGAGTTCCGCTGGTCCCAATTCGCATCGATGAGTGGATCCACCGCCGTGCAGATGTTCTTGTTTTCCTCAAACAATTCGGCCCGGAGTCAGAAGAGTCCAATCGCTGAAGAGAGTGAGAGACAGCTTGGTTCGCCTTGCCGCATGAGTTTTTTTCCAATATCCGATCCCGGGAAGTTGGCAATCAAAGTGGTCATGCCTGCCGACTTGGTATCGGGGACTTGAATCGTTCCCGAAAGCTTCTTGCCTCCCCAGGGGTCGTGATAGGTTACCTGAAAAGACGTACTTCCTTTTGGCAGCTTTGCAGGGAGTCCGGTGAGGACGACAAAGTGGGGCTTGATGGTCAGCCAGTTTTTGGTAGCCGAGCCTGTTGGCGCGCGCCAAGCCACGCGGCGAATTCTGAGTATGGGCGGGAGTCCTTTTTTAAGTGACTTCGAAAGTGAACGATGAACTTTCGCAAGCAATGTCGTTTCCGTTTCACGTGACTTCTTAAAAAAGATCTCCTGTTTCACGGTGCCCATCCATCGCTCGCTTCGGAGTTCATTGGCGATAGTTACGAGGTCGGGGCTCGCGATTCCAAAACGTCCGTTCCACCGGGTCTTTTCAGGATCGAGTGCAGATGGGCGTCTCGCGTAATCGAGAATGATTTTTCGGATCCGCGATGAATCGGAATCTCCCTTAATTCTTGCAATTGAGGCCCGCCATTTTTTGCTCCCGGAACGGAAGGCTCCCAAAAGACAGGCGGGGCCGCAGGCATTGCCATGTACTCGTAGTTGATTGGCGGGCCGTGCATCGGCGACTGGTGCCGAGAGCCACGCCGGGGCAGCGATTGCACCAAGGGTGAAAGCGAAAAATAGGAGGGTTCTAGCGATCATTCGAAGGAATCATCACGATTTCCTGCCGCTGGTCATTGCCCGGTTTCACATCGTTCTGGCCATTCGATAAGTTGACCTGGGCCGAAACTTCAAGCTGTCCCTCGGCTCTCAGCTGTCCGAGACCTGCTGGAATAGTAACCAACGTGCGCTCGTTGGGTTTGAGCTGTTGGATCGTGAAGGGGAAGTAGTCGTTGCCAATCTGTACATCTACGGTAGACTGATAGATCGTTACCGTGCCTCGGTTTTCAACGCTTATCTGCAAACCCGAGGCTGAGCTTGTGGCAGTGGGGAGAAGGTAGTTTTGAGATGCGACGGCAACGTCGACAATCCCGCTGGTATCGCGGTCAATGGCGCGGCCGACATCCACAATCCCGATACCAAATAGGTTATCGGTGCCCGGAAGTCCGGCCTCGTTGGTATGCGCTTGAAGAATTTCGACTCCTTGTTGTGCGCTGATTGTATTGCCACTCTCGGACATAATCGCGGCGACTGCTCCAACCGGGAAGGCGACCGCTCCCGAGGTTCCTGAAAACGAGGTGACATTATCCCCAGGATAGGCCGCTTGAACTTCAAGTCCTGGAGCGGTGAAGGCAAGATTACTATCGGTGTTTGAGAAGTTTAGATGAGTGCCGTTGGCATCAATCGCTCCCACCGAATAGACATCGGGATCGGCAGCCGGAAACGATGCGGTTGAGCTTCCGTCGTTCCCTGAGGAAGCAAAAATAACGGCACCCTGCTCAATGGCGTAATCGACGGCTTGTCGGACGATGTTGCTGTCGCTTGACGAGCCCATGGAGATATTGATCAACTGGGCTCCGGCGTCAGCGGCAGCGATAATACCTTCGGCGAGAAGGAAGGAACTGGAAACTCCGGTCTCATCGGCCACACGAACGGAGATCAAGTCTGCCTCCGGAGCCACTCCGCGCATGTTGGGGTGTTGCCCTGCGATGAGTGAAGCGACTGAAGTGCCATGACTATTGGGGCTGGCACCCTCGCCAAGTTCAACGATATTGATGTGCTGGATGCTGTCGCTCAGCGCGAGGTGAGATTCGATTCCGGTATCAATGACTGCAATCTTAACTCCACGACCCCATTTGGAGTTATCCCGATTGATGCCGAGATAGTCCAAAGCAGAGTTGCCGAACCCAACAATCCCTTGTTGTGGTTCCAGCTCACGTAACTCGGGGATGAAGACCGGGAAATTGAAATCGGTATTCTCGGGATCAAGTCCCAGGGCATTGAAATCAGCGACAGAGTCGAAACCGATCCGGACGGCGCGAAGAGCGTCGATCGTGCCGTTGTTACGAACCTTGGAACCGGCCAGCGTTTTGAGAAAGTTTCGGTAGGCTTCCTCGCTAGAAAATGAAATCACGCGCTCATAGGGGATCGCGTTTGGGTCGAATTCGGGATTACGTTCTGATCGCTCTGTCGAATTTTTTCGATTGCTGGCGGGATTGGAAGGCACATACTCCATGACCTTCTTCAGGGGCTTTTTCGGGGGCGTTGAGGCTTGATTGGGCTGCCCAGGCGTTTGGAAAAGAAGCCAACTGGCCAAAAGTCCAATGATAAGGGTGAGAGTGGCGATAAGGAAGCGGGGGGACATCTGAGAGGAAGTTAGTTCATAAAACCCTATTGCGCGAGGAAAGTTGCTTAAGATTGTTGGGAGTTACCACTTTAAGAGGGAAGCAAAAAAATAAAATTCCCCCTCTTTTTGGTGAACAAAAACATGTTATGATTCGTCGTAGATTTAGAAAATGAACAAATTAACGACTAAATTACAGGAAGCCCTGCAAAGCGCCCAGCAACTTGCCTTGCGATCAGCGCACCCGGAGCTTCGAAGCACCCATCTTTTGTTGGCCTTATTGCAACAAGAGGGGGGATTGATGACACCCTTGGTGGATAAGGCGGGAGCTGATCCCACGTCTCTCAAGGCGGCGGTTGCTTCAGCGCTTGAAAGCGAACCTCGCGTTGAAGGCGCCGGTTCCCAGCCTCAAATGAGCTATGGCTTAAGAAGTGCCCTCGATCAGGCGGACCAGATCCGCGAGAAGATGGGTGACGACTTCCTAAGCGTGGAGCATGCGGTTCTGGGGATCTTGAAAGACGATTCTCCAGCCGGAAAACTCCTCGAAAAAGAAGGTCTGACCTCAAAGGTTTTTGAGGAGGCACTCAAAGAGATTCGTGGATCTCAAAAGGTTACCGATGAAGACCCGGAAGGAAAATACCAGACACTGGAAAAATATGGTCAAGATCTTACCGCAAAAGCCCGCGAAGGAAAAATCGACCCGGTGATCGGACGTGACGAAGAGATTCGCCGTGTCCTCCAGGTGCTGTCCCGCCGAACTAAAAACAATCCTGTGCTCATTGGGGAGCCGGGGGTTGGTAAAACTGCCATTGTGGAGGGATTGGCCCGTCGGATTGTTAGTGGCGACGTGCCGGACTCGATGAAGAACAAGCGGCTTATTTCACTCGATCTTGGTGGGATGATTGCCGGGGCAAAATACCGGGGCGAATTCGAGGATAGGCTCAAGGCTTTCCTCAAGGAGGTCACAGAATCGGATGGTGAGATCATCCTCTTCATTGACGAGCTCCACACCATCGTGGGAGCTGGCGCAAGTGAAGGGGCGGTTGATGCTGCCAACCTCTTGAAACCGCAATTGGCTCGTGGCGAACTGAGAACCATTGGAGCAACCACGCTTGATGAGTATCGCAAGTATGTGGAAAAGGACGCCGCGCTTGAACGTCGATTCCAGCCCGTCAAGGTCGGCGAACCGAGTGTGGAGGACACGGTGGCCATTCTTCGTGGATTGAAGGATCGCTATGAGGTTCACCACGGAGTTCGAATCAAGGATAGTGCCATCTTAGCCGCGGCTTCGCTGAGCGATCGCTATATTTCGGACCGATTCCTTCCAGATAAGGCAGTCGATTTAGTCGATGAGGCGGCTTCGCGATTGAAGATAGAACTCGACTCCTTACCGACGGAGATTGACAAAATTGAACGCCAGGTGATGCAGCTGGAAATGGAACGTCAGGCTCTTGAAAAAGAATCCGACGAGGGTTCTCTCAAACGCCTGGAGACCGTCAAGGAGGAGATGGCCAATCTAAAAGAAGAGTCGTCTGGATTAATGGCGCAGTGGCGAACCGAAAAAGAGAGTATTGATGAAGTCCGCGCTTTGCAGGAGGAGATCGATGCCTTGCGGACCGAAGCTGAACAAGCCCAGCGGCTTGGGAACTTGGGGCGCGCTTCCGAGATCAATTACGGACGACTTCCCGAAGCCGAGCAGGCTTTAAAGGATCTCGAAAAGAATCAGGATCCCTCCCGACTCCTCCGCGAAGAAGTCACCGAAGAAGATGTCGCCAAGGTTGTGGCAACTTGGACGGGGATTCCAGTGAGCCGACTTCAGGAAGGCGAGCGCTCTAAGCTTGTGAAGATGGAAGAGCGACTGGGAGCCCGGGTGATCGGGCAGCGCCAGGCGGTTGATGCAGTTTCCAATGCGGTCCGACGTGCTCGCGCCGGCTTGCAGGATGAAAACCGCCCCATTGGGTCCTTTCTTTTCCTCGGGCCGACCGGGGTAGGTAAGACGGAACTTTCGAAGGCGCTCGCGGAGTTCCTCTTCGATGATAAAGGCGCGATGGTGCGAATCGACATGTCAGAATACATGGAGAAGCATGCGGTGTCCCGCTTGATCGGAGCGCCTCCGGGATACGTTGGATATGATCAGGGCGGACAACTCAGTGAAGATGTCCGAAGAAGGCCGTACTCGGTTGTCCTCTTCGATGAAGTCGAGAAGGCCCATCCGGATGTCTTTAACGTTTTGCTTCAGGTTCTCGATGATGGTCGCATCACCGATGGGCAGGGACGCACGGTTGATTTCCGAAACACCGTTCTGATTATGACTTCGAATATCGGAAGCCAATACATCATGGATGAAGAAAATCCCGAACAGCGTGAAGCCAAGGTGCGAGAGGCATTACGCGGGCATTTCCGTCCGGAATTCCTCAACCGGATTGATGAAACGGTGATCTTTGATCGACTGGATCGCGCCGAGTTGGCTGGAATTGTCATCCTTCAACTCGAGCGAGTGAAAGCGAGACTGGAGAAGCAGGGGCTTTATCTGAATCTCAGTGAAGACGCTGTCGAGTTGATCGGAAATCAAGGATATGATCCAACCTATGGAGCACGTCCGCTGAAGCGAGCCATTCAGAACCTCTTACTGGATCCGCTCAGCTTGGATATCCTCGAGGGGGAATTCGTCGAGGGTGATGCAATCAAAGTCGTCGTCGAAAACGGAGAGCTGGCTTTCTCCAAGTAATCTAAATTGTTTCAACTGAACCACAAAGTGCGGGTGTCACAACCCGCGCTTTTTTGTTAAAAGGTGCCGTTGAGCTTGCGACCAATCCAGAATAGAGCCAGCAGAGTGATGAGTATGACGGGAGCAAGCCAATGAGCCCAGAGCTTAATCGAGTCGACCAAAGGCTGGGGTTCCGGCAAGGCATTGATTTCCTTCACCAACTCACCGAGCTTCTCCGGGGTCACCATGCGGCCCCGGGAAACTTTGGATATTTCCTGGAGAACCTCGAAGCGAGCCGGGCGACCGGTCTTTTCGATGGCGTCCGTTTGGGAAATGATCTTCGCTTCAACGGCAGCACTCGGCTCCTCGGGAATGAAGGTATTGAGATTCCACTCTCCGGGCTGTGAAATTTTGAACCGTCCGGAGAAGCTACCCCAGGCACCTTCTTCTTTCACTAGCTCGATCCGCTTGATCTGTCCGTTGGGTGCGGTGAGGTCAATTTGAAGAACGCCATCGCTGAGGGGAGCGCCGTTGGCGTCGAAAGCATTCGCGGAAAGCGAGACAAAGTCGCCGGGTTTCGGACGCTCGGGTGTGTAGAAAAGACGGATTCGCTCCCCGGCGGCCATGTTTCGCTGGTAAGACATCCAGCGTGCCACCTGCCCCCAAAAGCGATAGTGGTAAAGATCTTCCACTCCGCGGCGCCAGCGCCATGCTGAGTCGATTGCCATGTAGAGAACCTTCCCGGATCCAGCACGCGAAGTCACAATGATGGGAAGTCGGCCATAGGCATTTCGACGGGCCTCGTTCTCCGCAAGAATGGTGGAGCCTGCTTTGGCCCGGATGACCGGAGCCTGCCAGTAAAAACCGGGAAGGTTCCGCCAAATCGTTTCGTTCTGTGCCTCACTGTCGCCCAGCATGGTGAGGAGTGATTCCTCGCCTTCAGGAGTGAGGCGCATCGTTGTTTCGATGGATTCCGAAAGGCCCTCTTTCTTATCTCCGTCGAGCATGACCGGGATGAGATCGCCTAATTCCGATTCAGAGAGGCTGAACTGATTTCCTTTCGCACCTGGAATAAAAACGACTCCACTGGCCTGGCTCTTCACGAGACCATTGATCAGATTGGCTTGTTCGACGGTGAGCTGTCCATCACCAATGCCGACGTCACCAATGAAGACAACGTCGTACTTTTGCAGGTCTTCGAGTTTCTCGGGGAATTCCTGAATGTAGTCGGGGCCGTCACCCTTTCCCAAGTCCGGGTGAAGGAGGAGGCAGTCGACCGTGACACCCGGATCACGTGAGAGCGCGTTGCGGATGAAGCGGTATTCCCAGCGAGGAAGGCTTTCAATCACGAGGACCCGAATCGATTCAGGTTTTCCACTGATGACAAAATCGCGCGAGTTATTGCTCTCGATTAGTTCGCCATTTGCGACGGGAAGAGAGATTGAAAGCGTGGAGGCACCTTCTTTTTCGACCCGCCAAAGGATGGAGTCGTAGTGGGTGCTGTTGGCGCGGATCGTGATGTCCTTGTAGCGTTCTGCTCCGGTGTCGCTTTTGATGCGAACCTGGGTGCGGACATCACGGGCGAGAGAGGATTCAATGGTAAAAGGAATCTGGGCATTTTCGCCAATGATCCCATAAGTAGGGGCATTGACCGAGGTGAGCTCAAGGTCGGGGACACGTTTGTTGCTTCCGGTGGCGAGGGTGTAGATCGGGACACCTTTGAGGCGGAATTGCTGGGCCGCGCCGACGGGTGAGGTTCCGATGTTCCAATCGCCATCTCCCACAAAGATGGCAGCTCTTAAGTTCTGTCCATTCTCGAGCGCATTTGAAAGAGCCTCGTTGATGTCGGTTCCACTCATCGCGAGTTCAATCGCATCGGCGTCGGGTGTTGGTGCACCGAAAGAGTCAGTGGTGACACGGTTTTTACCGTTTGCTTCAAAAGCTTCCCAGAACTTGGATTCCACCATTCGTTTGACCAACTCACGGCGGGTTAGAATCGTTTCCGATCCAGCCATTGTTTCGGGGCGTTTGGCATCTTCGGTGTCCATCGAAATGGACTCATCCCAGATGATGGCAATTTCCGGCTGGAGATCTGACTCCTGCACCGTGCGCCATTCCGGGCCGAGTAGCATGGTGCAAACGAAGAGCACGCAAAGGAGTCGGAGGCCCTCAAGGGTGCCTGTGCGTTTGGGGCGTGCAGAGCGCTGCACCGCCATGGTTCCCAGGGCAATCGTCGCAATGAGGACGATCACGACCAAGGCGATCTTCCAGGTTTCTGCCTGGAAGTGGAGGGGGCCGAGATTGAAATGATTCACGAGGCTGGAGACGTTTTTGTGGAGGCGTTGCTGAGGGCAGGCGGTCCGGTTAATTTGGGCTGCAAGCAAAGAAGGGCTTCGGCAAGCAGGAAAAAGAGAACGCCGATGAGGAAGGCCCACCAAACCGGAGAGACGAGATTGGCATCGTCGTCGCTACTTTCAAAGAGAGAGTAGGAGGTTCCTTTGAGCAAAGTACCGATAGCTTCCTTATCTAGGCGAAGAGGCGAACTTTCCTCAGCTGGACGATTGACGGCGACGATACGTTCGCCAAGGCGATAGACCCCGGCGCGGTATGATCCGAGTGCGGGTTCGTAGTCTTCGAAACCATCGAGCCGGTCACGGACTTCGTCGCCGCGTAGCTTGGCTTTCTCGCTTCCTGCGATCGCTCGATAGCCAGCGTGGAGTCGATCGGTGCCTTTCTCAAGGAGCCTCTGAATCGCCACGAGGTGGAGCGCGACGAATTCCAGGTTCGACCAGCGATCATCGGGAAGCGTGTTGATGAAAATAGCGGTGCCGAGACCCTCGAGCTGGCGATAAAGAAGGGGAGAGCCATCACTCCATTCGGCAAGTGAGGAACCATCACCCTGAATGCTGCAGCGTTTGACTCCCCGGACTTGGTCGACCGGCATGTTCTGATCGCTCATGCTGTTTCTCCAAGGGCCGTCATCTTTAATCCAGGATCCATTGATGAAATACTCGTCGGCCGGAGCGTCCTCAATGATTCCCCAGGAAGTTCCAAATATGACATTCTCAGATGGTTTTTCAGGAGGGAAAAAGAGGATCGAACCACCGGATGTTGCAAATTCTTGAAGCTGTGCGGCGACAGCGCCGGTGGGAATTTGGGCCTGCCACACGATGAGTGAGGCCGTCGACCAATCAATTTTTGTGGTCTGTGTCGGAGCAACGATTTTGGAGCTGTAGCGGTCGAAACCATCAGGAGCAGCTGCTTTGCGAAGGTAATTGGCGGTGTTGCTAGATGGCTTTTCCGAGACGATCCACGATTTGACAGGCTCTTTGTCCCCGAAGGCGAAGAAGACGCTGTTGTCGCGAGGATTGTTGTCCGAAGGAAGGCCAACCCATCCACTGCCTTCGGTATCGCTGGCACTGAGCGGGAGGCGTTTTTGAAAACGAAATTCCTGTCCTACCATGGTGACCCGCTCAGCTGTGCGAGCTCCATTAAGAGAATATGTGATTGGGACCGCCGAAGTTCCGGTTCCTTTTCGGCGGACTAGCTTGAGGTCGAGGAAGAGGTTGTCCTCGACACGGCGGGAAGCAAGAAGCTCAATTGCCAAATTTTCGGCAGTTTCGTTGCCAGATCCGAGGATCTCAATTGGGGTCTTTGTGGGAAGTGCGTTCACGCCGGCGCGTATGGCATTCCAGCGGGAATCAGTCGGACGCCAATCTCCTCGCTGCAAGTCGGAGGCAACCCAAATTTGAGTCTGACCTGGTTGGGTCTCGCCAATGTAGTCGATGGCTTTCGTGAGTAAGGTTGGGATATCGGCTTGTGTGTCAGTGGCAAATGTTGTCGAAAGTTCTGGGAGGGCGTCAGGTGAAGGGACCTCTTGAATTTCGCCGCTCGCACTATCGAGAAGAACGAGCCGGGGAGATCCCATATTTTCGACGGCTTCCCACGCTTGTTTGATGACCTTTTCACGATAAGAGGGAGCACCACTCTCCGGCTTGGTTTCCATGCTTGCCGATCGATCGAGGACGAGAACAACCGTGTTCACCGAGCCGCTTCCTGAACCCAAGAATCCACCAAGTAGTGGTCGGGCGACTGCGAAAATTAGGGCTGCAATTGCCAGCGTGCGGCAGATCAGGATGAGGATATGCTTCAGCTTCTTCTTGCCACGCGACTCGCGGGAAGCTTTGAGCAAGAAGGAGGTGGCAGCCCAATCAACAGTACGGAAGCGCCGTCGGTTCAGCAGGTGGATGATCACTGGGATGGATGCTGCGAACAGCCCCCAGAGGATCGTTTGTGAGAGAAAGCTAAGGCTCAAGGTTTGATTCTAGCGTTTGGAATTAAGACGAGTGGTGATGAAGTTGGAGACGATCTCCTCGTAATTGGCACTGGTCTGGAAAAGGTGGTAATCGGCGTGAACGTCGTGGCACTTGCCCTCGACCTTATCGAGGAACTCACGCAAGGCGGCGTGGTATTCATCTGCGATAAGGTTAGGCTCCGCAACCAACGTTGTGCTGTCTTCGAGATCAACAAAGCGGTGAGGGCGTTCAAAGTGGAACTCAACTTCCTGCGGATCGAGGAGGTGGAACACGGCAATATCGTGCTTCCGGAAACGGAGGTGCTGCAGGGCGTCTCCCAATTCGTCGGTATCGGCGAATAGATCCGAGAGGATGATGACCAATGCGCGTTGCTGGATTTTTTCGGCAATTTGGTGTAGGGCATCGACGAGGCCGGTGTCTCCAGTGGGCTCGAGGTTTTGGAGGGAATCGAAAATCGCCTGGAGCTGTGCGGCCCGTCGGCTGGGAGGAATCTCGAGGTGGATTTTTTCGTTACAGCAGCTCAAGCCAGCCGAATCGCCTTGATTGACGATCAGGTATGAGAGAGTGGCGGCGATCTTCCGAGCGAAGTCGATCTTGGTCGGGTGGTCGCCAGATGAGAAATTCATCGATCCGGACGAATCGACCACGAAATAGGCCCGCAGGTTTGTGTCCGCCTCGAATTCCTTGATGTAAAAGCGGTCCGAGCGAGCATAAGCCTTCCAGTCGAGTCGGCGTGTGTCGTCACCGGGAACGTATTTCCGGTATTCCGCAAACTCCACCGAAGATCCCCGATGAGGCGAACGGTGTCGCCCGGCGACGTTCCCGATCATGGGAGTGCGGGACTCGAGTGGGATCGCTCCAAGTCGGGCGAGCACTTCGGTATCGAGAAAGTCGTATTTCATTCAGCGGGACTCTTTGGCAAGTTGGTATATTCGGTTGGGACTAGCCCTATGATTTGCGACTTTTCGAATGTCGGAGACTTTCACGTCCTCGAAAAATACCGCAGACCAGCGGGTTGCGATTAGCGGCCTAGACATCGTCGCGCATCTCTTCAACAAGACGGGCTACAATCTTCTTGGCGGTCATTCCCTGTGATTCCGCAGCGAAATTGGTGAGAACACGGTGGCTCAATACCGGGCTGGCAACAGCTTCGATATCATCAAGTGAGGCCATATAGGTTCCGCGCAGAGCCGCGCGGGCCTTACACCCGAGGATGAGATACTGGACCGCACGAGGTCCGGCACCCCAGCCAACATATTCCTTGATCCACTCAGGAGCGTCGGGGCCGTCGGGACGAGTTCGGCGGACGATTTCGACAGCGTAGTCGTAAATGTGATCGGGAACCGGAACGCGGCGGACGAGACTCTGGAATCTCAAAACATCCTCACCGGTGAGCAGGGCCTTAAGCGGCTCCTTGTCGACTCCGGTGGTCTCGCGGGCGATTCTTTTTTCTTCCTCGGCCGTAGGATACTCTACGTCGATGAGGAACATGAAACGGTCAAGCTGAGCTTCAGGGAGAGGGTAGGTTCCTTCCTGCTCAACGGGGTTCTGGGTCGCGAGGACGAAAAATGGAGCATCGAGAGTATAAGTCCGGCCAAGGACGGTGACGTGCCGTTCCTGCATGGCCTCGAGCATAGCGGATTGGGTCTTGGCAGGAGCACGGTTAATCTCATCCGCCAGAACGATGTTGGAGAAAACGGGGCCTTTCACGAATTCGAACTCACGTTTACCGGTTTCTCCGTGTTCTTGAATGATATCGGTTCCTGAGATGTCGGCCGGCATCAGGTCGGGAGTGAACTGAATCCGGTTGAATCCGAGGTGAAGAGTTTCGGCAATCGAGGACACGAGCAAAGTTTTGGCGAGTCCGGGAACACCCATGAGGAGACCGTGGCCACGGGCGAAGAGGCAAATTGCGAGCTGCTCAATGACTTCCTCCTGACCAATGATGACCTTGCCAAGCTCGGCTTTGAATTCCTGGTATTTGCGGCCCAATTCGTCGACTGAAGCGACGTCGTCCGAGGTGAGGGAACTATTTGCAGGATTGCTGGCAGCAGCCGAGTCTTCGGCGATTTTCGCTGCGGCAGCTGGAGCTGAGGTTCTTTCTTCGACGGCTGGAGCCGTTGTTTCGGACGCTGAAGCGGAGACCGCTGCGGCGACGGGTTCGTCACGAGGGATCTCCACGGGAGGGATAATCGGAGGGAGGTTCACAATATAGTGGACCAATTTCGGATTGATCGTACGCGGAGTCGGCGGGGTAGTCGGAACGTATTTAATGGACACGGTTTTTTTAGGAATCGATTTCGTAGGAGAGACTTTTGCGGCAACCTTCTTTTTGGCTGTGGGATTCTTGGCGACAACCTTCTTTTTGGCCGTCTTTTTAGGAGTGGATTTTGGAGGAGTGACTTTTCTCCGGGCAAACTTATGGGCAGGCTTCCAGGTGTCTTTCTTTGGGCTTGCTGCCTTTTTTGCTGATTTTTTCTTCGGGGCCGATTTTTTGGCGGCGACCTTCTTTTTTACAACCTTCCTGGCTGCGGTTTTCTTTACAGCTGTTTTCTTGCCAGCCACCTTCTTTTTAGCGGCTTTTTTTACGACTTTCTTTTTGGCGGCCGTTTTCTTGGTCGGGGATTTTTTGGCGGTCTTTTTCTTGGCTGAACGCCGTGGCTTTTTGTCGTTCGTCATTTGGTCGGCAAGGGTGATGAGGATGAAGTGAAGTGTTCTGGAATGAAACGTAAAGCAAGCGGAGGTTCCTTCGCCGAGTCGCAGTTTTATCCCCTAATTTAGGTTGCCGAAGACACTACATTCCTGACTTCCTTTGGCAAGCGTGTGGACCGCCTCAATTTATCTGGTCCATTTTGCTAAAAAAGGTCGTGCGCCGCGCTGGATTTTCGATCTGATTTTTGTCACAACCATCCCGCCAATGAGTGCTCCCTACGAGGTCCTTCTTTACTACAAATATATCCATTTGAGTGATCCTGACGCTTTTGCGGCTGATCACCGTCGATTATGCCGGGAATTAGCATTGCGCGGGCGGATCTTAATCGCGGCCGAGGGTATTAACGGGACTGTCTCGGGGACCAGGGAGAATTGCGCTAAATACCGGGACGCTCTTAATCGAGACCCCGTGACCGCGGGGATCGCATGGAAAATTGATCCGGAACAAGGCCACGTTTTTCCCAAGCTTTCCATCAAGGTCCGGGACGAAGTGGTGACTCTTGAGCTCGGAGAGGAGGATTTTAATCCCGTTGATCTGACCGCAACCCATCTCAAGCCGTCGGAATGGCGCGAGGCGATGAAAGACGAAAACGTTGTGCTTCTTGACGCACGGAATGATTACGAGTGGGAGATTGGCAGGTTCGAGGGGGCGATTTTGCCAGAGGTGCCAAGTTTCAAGGATCTTCCAAAGTGGATCAGGGATCATCGCGATGAATTGGAGGGCAAGAAGATCCTAACTTATTGCACGGGTGGAATTCGTTGTGAGAAGTTCAGTGGATTCCTTTTGAATGAGGGATTCGACAATGTTTTCCAGCTTGATGGGGGAATTGTGACTTACGGGAAGGATGAGCAGGTCCGGGGCGAGGGATACGAGGGGGAATGCTACGTATTCGACGAGCGTCTCAGTGTTCCTGTCAATCGCACTGATGGGGCAAAGATTGTTTCGAAATGCCGGCATTGCGGAGTTCCAAGCATCCGATACCGCAATTGTGCGTGGATGCCATGCAATGCCCAGTTTCTGGTTTGCGAAGACTGCGAAAACGAGATGGGGCGCTATTGCGCGCGTCGATGCAAGGAAGTGGACCTCATGAGTCGCGCGGCAGTTGTTGGAATTTAGGCTTTCCGGCGTCTGATCAAGCGCCAGATCGGCCAACCTATTCCTGCGATGAGTAGTGCGAGGATTAGCCAAGCCCACCATGGAATAGGCGGTCTCATTTTAAGCGACATTTGAATGGGGGCCTCGAAGTGCTCTTTGAGTGGGAAGATCCAAGTCGCAGTTTTTCGGTCGTCGCTGACCTGGGTGGCATTTGTTTCCAGGATTTCTGAAGGGACATGGAGAGTGTATTTAAATGCGGCTCTTCTGAGTGCGGCGCGAAGCGCAAATTCTTTAAGCGGTGCGAGGTCCGCTGGGAAAAGGCTGCTGATAGAGACAGTGCGATCGTAGGTCGGATTGATCCCTTCAAATTGAAAATCGATTTTTCCTGCCACGCCATCAAGCGTCTCCGGGTTTGCGGAAGTTTCTTCAGTGATGACTGTCTGGTTTCTCTCGGCGATCGTTAGGAGGTCGAGAGCATTCTCAAAGGTGGCTTCGATTGTTAAGGCGGTATTGAATCCTACCTTTTCGAAGCTGCAGGTTTGGAATTCAAGACCTTCCTCGTTTTCGTCGATGCGCTCTATCGCTCGGAGGAGATCGGCCGGGTCTCCCAGTTCCTCCAGCGCTTTGGTTGGGAATTCATATCGAGCGGTTGCACGCCCGGAGGCATCAGCATTGATCCAAATTTCCTCTTCTCCTTCCACGCAGGAGGTTAGGACAGCGATTGGCAGAAAAAGGAGGAGGGCAATGAGGCAACGGAACACCTTGTGATAGAACGGGAGTCCCGCAGTTTCGTCAATCCTGACGATGGCAGGCTTTTTTTTATTTGCATCTGCAAACATTTCGAGTGAGGTTGGGCGCGAAGAAAACCTGATAAAGGTTATCAGATTACTCATATTTAAACGAGCGAGCCGCTAATTCAAATGTCAGACGTTAAACTCTCAAAGAACGAGTCCATCAAGACCACAAGTAACTATCTCCGTGGAACCATTGCCGAAGGATTGGCTGATGATTCCACCGGTTCGGTTTCTAAGGACGATGAGCAGTTACTCAAATTCCACGGAACCTACCAGCAGGATGACCGTGATATTCGTATCGAGCGCAAACGTGCCGGACTTGAGAAGGCTTTTAGCTTCATGATTCGAGTAAGGGTACCTGGCGGAGTTTCAACTACGGCCCAGTGGTTGGAGATGGACCGGATGGCGAGTGATTTCGGCAATGAGAACTTTAAGCTGACGACTCGGCAGGCCTACCAGCTGCATGGAGTCATCAAAAAAGACTTGAAGCAGACAATCAAGGAGATCAACGATACGGCAATGGACACCATCGCGGCATGCGGCGATGTGAATCGAAACGTGATGTGCAATCCGAATCCGGCTCTTTCGTCGATTCACGAGGAGACATTGAAAGTTGCTCAAGCGATTAGTGACCACTTGACCCCGGCGACCGGTGCTTATCATGAGATCTGGCTTGATGGCGAAAAAGTCGAGAGCTCGGAAGAGGACGTGGAGCCAATTTACGGGAAAACCTATTTACCACGTAAGTTCAAAATCTGCATGGCGATTCCACCAAGTAACGATGTTGATATTTATTCCCAGTGTCTTGGATTCATTGCGATTGAGGAGAACGGCGAGCTGCTTGGTTTCAATGTGACCGTCGGCGGTGGAATGGGAATGCATCATGGTCAGGAAAAGACCTTTCCCCGCATTGCGGATGTCCTGGGCTTCATTCCGGTCGAAAAGGCTGTCGAAGTTGCCGAAGAGGTTGTGAAGATTCAGCGGGACTTTGGTGATCGCTCGGAGCGTAAGCACGCGCGGATGAAATACACCATTGATGATCGGGGAATCGAATGGTTCAAAACGGAGATCGAAGGTCGCCTGGGATACGAGATTGCCGATGCCCGGCCTTTCGAGTTTACCGGAAATGGCGACACCTATGGTTGGGTCGAGACTGAAGACGGTAAGAGCCAATTGACGGTCTATATCGAAAACGGCCGTGTTATTGACAAGGACGGATACCTCCTTCGATCCGGACTTCGCGAAATTGCGAAAGTGCACAAGGGTGATATGCGTCTTAGCTCGAATCAAAATATCATCATTGCCGGGGTCGCGTCTGATGAGAAAGCGGCGATTGATGACCTGATTGAAAAATACGGCATCGCGGCTCATCAAAACCGATCTGCAGCGCGTCTGAACTCCATGGCCTGCGTGGCTCTTCCGACCTGTGGGCTTTCGCTGGCTGAGAGTGAGCGCTATCTTCCCAGCCTGATGGATGAGATCGAAGAGATTCTTGATCAAGTGGGACTGACCCAGGATGCCATCACGATTCGCATGACTGGATGCCCGAATGGTTGTGCCCGGCCTTACATTGCCGAAATTGCTTTCGTTGGTCGTGCTCCCGGAAAATACAATATCCACTTGGGAGGTGGTTTTGTAGGCAACCGAATTGGCGGAATCTGGCAGCGCAGCGTAAAGAGCGATGAAATCGCGGGGCTTCTGCGTCCGGTTCTGAGTCGCTATGCCACCGAGCGTGAGGAAGGTGAACGATTTGGCGACTTTGTTATTCGTGCTGGGATCATCCACGAAGTGACTCACGGCAGTGAGGTTCATAAAGAACACGCGCCTGCATGAAAACGAGTCAGCCATCTGCGGGGATCGTGTTGAATAACGGGCCGTCTGCTGAGGAGCTCTCGGTAATTCTGGCGCCTCTGAAAACGTCCGAACGCCTTCTGCAACTTAAAGAGATTTTTGGATCTCGCCTAATTGCCAGTTCCAGCTTCGGACTGCAAGCCTCCGCAATGCTGCATCTGATCAAGGAGCATGCTCCCGACATTCCGGTCATCTTTGTGGACACTGGATATTGTTTTCCCGAGACTTACCAATTTGCCCAGTCATTTATCGAAGATTGGGGGCTGGATATTCGAGTCATCAATCCGGCGGTCTCTGCCGCGCGCCAGGAAGCGCTCTATGGTAAGCTTTGGGAGCAGGGCAAAGAGGGGAACAAAAAATATGCCTTATTGAACAAGGTCGAGCCCATGAATCGCGCGCTTTCCGAAGTAGGTGCAGATGTTTGGCTTAGCGGTCTGCGGCGCAGTCAATCTTCGACTCGTGCTGAGCGTGCATTTGCCGAGCAGCAAAAGGCAACCATGAAGGTCTATCCGATTCTAGATTGGGCGGACGCCCAATTGGCGTCCTACTTTTATGAGCATGATCTTCCCCGCCATCCTCTTGAAAAAGAAGGGTATCTCACCATGGGCGACTGGCATTCCACCCGAAAACCGAAGGCGGGAGAATCAGCCGAAGAAACCCGCTTTGACGGAATGAAATATGAATGCGGACTCCATGAGGACTCCGGGCAAATCGACTATCAAATCTAACCAAGAAATAAAATGAGCATTGCTGCAAACATTGTCGATACTGTCGGCAACACTCCACTAATTAAATTGAATACCGTGACCGAAGGACTCGATTGCGAGATCTTCGTGAAGGCTGAGTTTTTTAATCCTCTCTTTAGCGTTAAGGACCGTATCGGAAAGGCTATGATCGAGGCTGCCGAAAAAGATGGGGTCCTGAAGCCGGGTGGGACGATCGTAGAGGCCACTTCCGGTAACACCGGCATTGCCCTCGCTTTCGTAGCTCGAGCCAAGGGTTACAAATGTATTTTGACCATGCCGGAAACAATGTCGGTTGAACGCCGGATTCTCCTGCGAAGCCTGGGTGCGGAAATTGTTTTAACACCAGGACCTCGTGGGATGGGTGGCGCAATTGCCAAAGCAAAACAGATCCTTTCCGAAACCGAGAATAGCTTTGGCCCAAGCCAATTTGACAACCCGGCCAACCCCCAGATTCACCGCGAAACAACTGCTGAGGAAATTTGGCGCGATACCGATGGTAAGATCGACGCCATCGTGGCCGGAGTCGGAACTGGTGGAACCATCACTGGTGTCGGTGAGGTGCTCAAGGAGCGCAACCCTGATTTCAAGGTCATCGCGGTTGAGCCTGAAAACAGCCCTGTGATTGGCGGCGGATCCCCGGGACCTCACAAGATCCAGGGAATCGGTGCCGGTTTCATTCCTGGTAACCTGAATACCGCAATTGTTGATGAAGCAATTACGGTAACGAACGAAGAAGCATTTGAGATGGCTCAAAAGCTTGCGCAACTCGAGGGAATTCCCGCGGGAATCTCCACCGGTGCCAATGTGGCCTCGGCGATTAAGGCTGCTTCACGCAACGAGTTCAAAGGGAAGCGAATTGTAACGATCGGCTGTTCTTCGACCGAACGGTATTTGAGCACTCCTCTGGCTGAATCCTATCGTGAGGAAGTGACCAATCTCCCTGTTGCCGAGCTCCCAGAGTGATCTTGTAGGGCCATAAGATTTAATGAAAAATCCCCGGCTGTGAAGACAGTCGGGGACTTTTTTGTTTGAGCTAAGAAAGGCTGTTTCCGCGCTATGCGATGTTTTGCAGAAGCCAGTAAACCGGTTGTGGCCAAAATCCGAGGACAACAATCAGGCTGGTCAGGCCGACGATGGTTCTCAAGGCAATGGGCTGGATTTCAAAAGTTTTTTCATCCAACGAACTCCGCCAATACATCGCGCGGATAATTTGGAAGTAGTAGTAGAAGCCTGCTGCCACTCCAATGAACCCGAGTGAGACCGGGACCCACAATTCAGCATCGACTGCAGTTTTAAAGGCGAGGAATTTACCCCAGAAACCGGCTGTTAAAGGAAGTCCGGCAAGGGCCCCGATGACGATTGCAGTCATAAAGGCTAGGAGAGGGTGTCTTTTACCCAAACCTTCAAATGCCGATATCTCGTCAGATCCGGTATTACGATGGATGACCGCGAGAATGAAGAATGCAGCGAAGGTCATGATGAGGTAGATCGCTAGATAAAATGCGATTACCTGTTTCGAAGTGAGTTCATCGGTAGAAGTCTGCCATGCCGCCATCGGCAGAAGGATAAATCCGGCGTTGGCGATTGAAGAGTAAGCCAGGAGCCGTTTGAAGTTCTTCTGGGGAATTGCGGCTAGGTTTCCAAAAAGGATGGTCGCCCCGGCCAGAACAGAGAGTATAAAGACAGCCTGGGTTGCGAGGTTGGTGTTGCTTGTCAGGAAAGGCTCAACGACGCGAATTGCGATTGCAAAGCCAGAGGCCTTTGACGCAATGGACAGGAAAGCGGTCGTTGGAGTTGGAGCCCCCTGATAGACGTCAGGGATCCAAAGGTGCATGGGTACAGCACCAACTTTGAATGCAAGAGAGATCAGAACAAGAGCCAGTCCAAAGAGGAGGTAGGTGGAATTTTCCGGTGTAATCTGTTCTTTGATTTCGGTGATGTCAGTCGTACCGGTTGCACCGTAAATCCAAGCGATTCCATAAACAAGGAATCCGGTTGAGAGGGCCCCGAGAATCAGAAATTTCACGCCAGCCTCAAGCGAGCCAACGTTGCGCCTCATGTAACCTACCAGAATGTATGAGGTGATGGTGGTCAGTTCGAGTGAAACAAAAAGTGACACAAGGTCTTTGGCCGAAGCCATCCACATCATCCCCGCACAGGCAAAAAGGAAAAGGCAGTAGTACTCACCCGTGCCGTCTTCCGAACCCGGATTGGCGGTGAACTTTGATAGCACCCGCCGGTGATCCAGAGCTAGGAGAAGGGCCAGGATTGTGGCGACAATGGTAAAGAGCTTAAAGAACTTCGCCAGGGGGTCGAATGCGTAAAAGCGCGTCAACTCGGAGTTCTCTTCTCCGAATCCTTTGGTCGAGAGGAATAAGAGGATTAGGGTAACGCAGAGGATCGAAATAGCTCCGATCGCGATCGTCGATTTTCTTTTCGGGGAAGTGAATGCTTCGAGCAGAAGCAGGACCAATCCTCCGACAAGGACGATGATTTCTAGCAAGTAGGAAGGCAGCATTGGATGCGATACTTTGAAGAGTTAGTTGGAAGCTTGTTCGGTTTCTGCAGGCGCAGCTTCGGTCTCGTCCAGAAACTGGAGGAGCGAATTTGGGTAGATGCCGACAATCAAGAGAGCCAGTGCCAGGATTGCGGCTGGAATTTGGCAAAAGGGGCCAAAATCTTTGACATGATCTGAATCTGTGTGATCGACAGCCGGACCCTGGAAAGTCTGGCGATAGGCCCTGAGCATGTAGACAGCGCTGATCACGACCCCCCAGAGTGCGAGGATGGTGGCGACCTGCACGCATCCAAGTCCTTCTCCCTTGTAGCCTTCAAACCCGGAAAGGAAAACAAGGACCTCACCCGAGAAGTTTGCCAATCCGGGAAGACCAATCGAGGCCATGCCAGCGAGACCAAAAAGGAAAGCGAGGCGTGGAGCAGCCTTGGCAAGTCCGCCAAGTTCTGCCAGCTCCACCGTTCCGGTTTTGCGGCGGATCGTGTCTGTCAACATGAAGAGGAGGGCAATGCTGACTCCGTGGGCAAACATCAAGATAACCGCGGCAGGCTTGGCAATTGGGTTTGCCTCAAAGCTGCCAGCCTCAATCAAAGCTGCGAAGGCCAGGAAAATGTAGCCCATATGCATCACCGAAGAATTGCCCAGCATCATATCGAGGCGCTTCTGGTTGATTGTCACAAAGCCAACCCAGAGAATATTGCAGAGTAGGAGGACGATGAGCCAACCCAGCCAGTCCTGCATCCCGGTTGACACCATCGGGTAGAGTCTGATGAGTCCATAGAGGCCGAATTTTTTTAAGACACCTGCGTGAAGCATGGCGACGGGCGCGGGGGCCGAGGCATAAGCGGGCGCGGCCCACGAATGAAATGGAAAAAGTGAAATCAAGACACCGAAGCCGACGATGAGGAGGGCTGCGATTCCCGACTGAGCGTCTGGTGAGATGGTGGATGCAAGAAGGTCGTCAAAAAGCCAGGTCTCCGAGCCGCTTGCGGACACAAGCCAAACGAGTCCGGCAAGAAGAATGATGGATCCGAGAGCAAGGTAGATGGTGATCTTCCACGCAGCCTCTTTTCGCTCGCCGGAGCCGAGCATTCCTATCATCAGAAATGTTGGAATTAGGGCAAGTTCATGGAAGGCATAAAAGAAGAAGAGGTCGGTGGAAAGGAAGGCTCCCAAACCGCCCGCTCCGATGAAGAGAATGGATGAGTACCAAAGCTTTTCTCGTCCTTCCGGACACTTGCCGGACATCACTGCGGTGAGAAGTACAAGCACGCTTAAGATGACCATGACCAAGCTCATTCCGTCGTAGAATCCGAGCGCAAGGTGGATGCTTGGCTTACTCAAAACTTGTAGCTTGAGAGTCCAGACCGAGTGATCCCAGGAAAAGGCAGACCCAAGGCCGACAACGAGGGTTGCGAGCGCAGCGACTGTTGCGACCGACTTGGCTTTGCCAACTCCGGCCAGAATGGCAAAAGCAGCGATGAGTGGGATGAGAATGAGAAGAATGCTCATGAAACAAAGACCGTGAGATAGATGACCAAAAGAACGCCGAGGCCGAAGAGAACGGCGTAGCCTTGAAGATTGCCTGACTGGAGTCGTCCGAAAATGCGTCCGACGCCACCGGCGGCACGTGAGAAGCCGCCAACAATGAGACCGTTGATAATCAGCTCATCAAAGAAGTGGATAAAGGCGGCAACGGTATCCTGACCATAGCCGACAAGTTTCGCATAAAGCTCATCAAAGTAGAACTTGTTGCGGAAGAGCTTGAAGGCTCCTTTTTCGGCAAGGGGATCTTCCTTGGTGTTCCAGTAGAGCTTACAGGCGAGTAAGAGTCCGATAATTACTGCAGAAATTGAAGCAATGAAAGCCGGGGCATCCAAGTGAAGCTCAAAAGGTTTGTAGAGTGGAGCAATATAGCCGCCCAGGAAGTGGTAGCCGGAAAAGATCGCCATGATCGCGAGCAGAATCAGGGGCACCGACATGAATGGTCCAACTTCTTTGGCGTGGTCCGCGTTGTCGCTTCGAGAGTCGCCAAGAAAAGCAACGAAGAAGAGGCGGAACATGTAGAAGGTCGTCAAACAGGCAACCAGAGCAGCGATGCCGAAGAGAACCCATTGTCCGTTGTGAGCGGCAGATTCAAGAATGTGCTCCTTGGAAAAGAAACCAGCTGTTCCAGGAACACCGCAGAGCGCGATGGTTCCGATTCCAAAGGTTAGGAAGGTAATCGGCATGGTCTTCTTGAGCCCGCCCATCTTCCAGATGTTCTGTTCGTGGTGGCATGCGAAAATCACGGCACCTGAACCGAGGAAAAGAAGGGCCTTGAACCAAGCATGAGTGAACAGGTGGAACATCCCGGCTTCGGGATCAAGAAGGCCAACGGCCATGACCATGTAACCAAGTTGGGAGAGTGTGGAGTAAGCGAGGATCTTTTTAATGTCATCTTGCTGAGTCGCCATCAAAGCTGCCAACAGCGAAGTAATAGCACCAATCCAAGCGATCAGATCAGGTCCCCAGACCGATCCCAAGGTCTCTATTCCAACTGCGCTGAAAAATCGGACCATCATGAAGACACCGGCTGCGACCATCGTGGCAGCGTGAATCAAAGCTGAAACCGGAGTTGGGCCTTCCATGGCGTCTGGGAGCCAGACGTGGAGCGGTGCTTGTGCCGACTTACCCATCGCTCCCATGAAGATGAGGAGAATTGAAGCGGAGAACATCGTTGTCGATGGAACGATGGTTTTGGCATCTCCACCAGCAGCGAAGAAACTACTGATCCCGTCAAAGGTAAAACTGCCGGTAATTCCCCAAAGCATGAGGATTCCGATCATGAATCCAAAGTCGCCGATTCGGTTTGTGAGAAAAGCCTTCTTGGAAGCGTCGGCTGCCGAATCTTTCTGATACCAGTGACCGATGAGCAAATAGGAGCTGAGACCAACAAGCTCCCAGAACATGAACATCATAATGAAGTTCGTCGCGAGAACGATTCCTGTCATCGAGAACATGAAGAGAGAAAGGCCGCAGAAGTAGCGGGCAAGTGCCGAATCTTCCTTCATGTAGGCGAGGGAGAAGAGATGGACCAGGAAGCCGACCCCGGTGACCACGAGCATCATGCCCCGGGCCAGTTGGTTAAACTCGTAGCCGATCTCAATTCCCTCGAAGTTAGCAAATGATGCCCAAATAAATGATCCAACCAAATCGCTGCCCTTGGAAACGATTACGAGAGTTAGGATCAAGGTTACCGCAGCAGAGCAGGTCGAAACGAGAGCCGAGAGGGATTGATATTTCTTGAGCCCAAGATGGATGACCGCAGCCGTTAGGAGCGGGAGACCAAGGATAAGCCAGGGTAATGATTCCATGAGAATTTTAATTTATGGAAGTTAGCCGCGCATCGAGGTGAGATCCTCGACATTGATGGTTTGACGGGCGCGATAAAGAGCCACGATGATTGCGAGTCCGACGGCTACCTCGGCAGCGGCGACTGTGATGATGAAGAAAACAAAAACCTGACCATTGTAGTCGGGTAAGCCATTGGGAAGATGATATCGTGAAAATGCCACGAGAGTCAGACTGGCTGCAGCCAGCATCAGCTCAAGACACATGAAAATTACGATGATATTTCGGCGAATAATGACTCCGGCGAGGCCTATCGCAAAAAGAAGTCCGGAAACAAAAAGGTAGTCGTTCAGAGAAGCCATGGGAATGTGAGTTCGTTAGGAGTCAGCGGGGGCTTGCTTGTTCGACCGCTTTGAAAGGATGACAACTCCAATGGTAGCGACGAGGAGGAGGGCTCCCATCACTTGCAGCGGGTAGTTGTAGCTTTTAAAAATGGTGTAACCAATGAGATTGGTGTCGGGCAGCTTGGGGCTCTTTTCGTGAGTGAGACTTTGGTAGATTGCCGATTGGTCTTCCTGTGGGAGTGCCACTCCGTCTTCGTCCATTTGAAGGTGATGTTTGGCAGACTCCTTCATTGTCTCCTCTGTGATTGCGATGAACTCGGTCTCCTCTCCCTGAGATCCGGTTTGGATGACACCGAGTACTTGTGCAACAAGAAGAAGCGGGATTGCAATACCGGCGACGACCGATGAAGATTTGAATTTAACTGGCTTCTCGTCATTCAGATCGAGAAGCATGATGATGAAGATGAACAGCACCATGATGGCTCCGGCATACACGAGGATTTGAACAATCCCCACAAAGTAGGCGTTCAATCCGATGAAAAGACCGGCAAGCCCAACGAAGGAAAGAACCATCGAGAGGGCGCTGGAGACTGGATTGCGAAAAGCAACCAAAAGGATTCCGCCTATGACGGCAAGGAACGAGAAAAGATAGAAGGCTAGGGTTTCCATAGGTGCTTACTTCAAGTCATTCCAC
>CBFHQJ010000016.1:0-61456 GCA_965657795.1 Akkermansiaceae bacterium | reverse complement strand
TCCCTAGCTGGATGACCCTGCTATTTTCACTAAAAATGAGCATATTAGCGTAGATTTCGTATCGTTCCACACCCGCCAACTTGCCGCCCTCGCTGCAACCATACCACACGATATTACAGCCGAATCCCAGTGCCCTTTCCCCACTTGTCAATCCTGCTTTTGTCCTACCGGAAGTCCGGCTAGGGTCATGTTTATCGAAGAGGACATGACTTGATGGGAGAAATTGATCAAAATCACAGACAACGGATCTTGCTGGAAATAGAGACGGCAATCGCTCCAGGCCGGGACATGCTCAGAGGGATCTCAAAATTTGTTGGTGAGATTCATCGATGGGACGTCCATCACAATGCCGGCCATTGGTCTCTCCACGGCGGAGTGTCGGGACCATCCCATATCGAGCCACTGGCGGGCGACCGGAGAATCGATGGTGTCATCACGAGAATTTACGATGAACTCACCCGAAAGCGGGCGCACGATCTCATCTTGCAAGGAATTCCAGTCGTCGACATCCTGGGTGATCATGACGACAGGTCTCTACCTCTCGTTCACACTGATGACACAGCCATCGCGGAATCAGCCCTCAAACACCTTTCCGGACAAGGCTTCCAACGTTTTGCCTTCTGTGGGATTAAGAACACCCGCTGGTCTGTCTTGCGAGGACAGCATTTCTGCGCGGAAGCAACAAAGCTGAACGACAAAACCCCGGTGTTTACCGTTTCCAAAATGCAGCAATCCCATGGAGAGAGCGATGCCAGGAGAGTCGAAGACTGGTTGAAAACCCTGACCCTGCCGATTGGCATTTTCGTGTCCTGCGATCATATCGCTCCTCTCGTGGTGGAAGCAGCCGCACGGATCGGCATTACCATTCCCGAGAACATGGCCTTGATTGGAGTCAACAACGACACCGTCGCCTGCAGTGTCTGCAACCCCACCTTATCCAGTATCGACGCGTCTCATTTCGAAATTGGCTATCGCGCGGCCCAACTCCTCAACAAGCTTCTGGAAGGAGGCGAGCCCCCAACGGAACCAATCCTGATCGCCCCCTCCCGGCTCATTGTGCGGGACTCATCTGGCAAGCTGGCAATCAATGACCCGCTCATCGCAAAAGCTGCCCGCTTCATCAGCCGTAACGCCGGCAGCGCCATCGGAGTCGATGAAGTCGCCGCTTTCGTCCCCCTGTCCCGCCGCGAACTTCAAAGACGATTTAGACGGGTTACAGGTGGAACCATTCACGCCGCCATCACCGACGCACGTATTCAGATCGCAAAGCGTCTTCTTGAGAATCCTGAATACACCATCGATAGAGTCGCCGAGCTCTCCGGGTTTGGAAGCCGACAACATTTTGCCAAAATTTTTAAGACCAAGGCCGGCATTACTCCGGCCAACTACCGAAAAGAACGAAGCCTTCGATGAAAACCGCGATCTCCCTGACCTCATCGAGACCGGAAAATCTGACTCACCAAAGACTCTTCAATTAAAGTATTCAGACCATTTCCTTTTTCCTGAACCCGGGTCTGAATATCACTGATTTCGAATTCATCCACCACTTCCATGTGCCGTCCCGTGGCATAGGTGAGGACGGTTGAAATGAGATGCTTCGTGAAAACCTCCGACCGGGTGGTCACCAAAATTTTTCTCAAGTCGCTGAAGCCCTCGAATTTTTCTCCGGAAGGCATTTCACCGGAGGAATCCACCTTCAGCTTGGGTGCCTTCTTGCCGGTTCTTGGATAGTGATCACGCCACCGGCCAAGCTCATCAAATGTCTCCAGGCCAAAACCAAGCGGGTCAATTTTGCGGTGGCACTCCGCACAGGTCTTGGACTCCCGATGCTTTTCCAGACGCTCGCGTAAAGTGGTTGCACCTCTGACGTCGGGCTCGATTGGCGGCACTTCGTCCGGTGGCGGAGGAGGTTCCACTCCCAAAAGATTCTCGGACACGAAAACTCCCCGGGTCACGGGTGAGGTATCGACACCATTGGCACTCACAGTGAGAACGGCGGCCATTCCGAGAAGGCCACCCCTTCGGTTCCTCTCACCCAACTTCACCCGCTGAAACCCGTCCTTCAGTCGCAAGGTCTCGGCCTCAGGCAATCGGTAAAGAGCAGCCAGATACTTATCAACGAAAGTAAACCCGGAATCCAACAAGGTTTCGACCGGCAAATTCTTCTCCAGCAAGTGGTTAAAGAAGTGTCGCACCTCCCCTTTCATGGAAGCCGGCCAATTCTCGGAATAATAACGGCGCGCCTTTTCCCGTGGAGGAGGCATCCCTCCCAAATCCCGGAGGTTCAGCCACGAGTCCAAAAAACCATTCACAAAGCCCTCGGATCGGCCATCTTTCAGGAGACGCCGTACTTGCTTTCGCACGACATCCTCCCTGGTCAACTCACCTGACTTTGCAAGTGCCAGCAGTTCGGCATCAGGAGGCCCCGCCCAAAGCGCGTAGGAAAGCCGTGAAGCCAAATCAAAAGGCTTCAAGGAAGGATCATCTTCCGGCGTAATCTCGCTGAGATAAAAGAAGGACGGCGAGCAGAGGATCAATTTCAAAGTATCCAGAGCCGCCTGACGAGGACTTGCTTTCTCATCGATTCTTTGGCGGTAGAATTCGTGGATCCGCTTGCGATCCACTTCGTTAAGAGGTCGCCGAAAGGCCTTCTCCGCGAATCGGTCCAGTTGCACAAGTGCTTGCTCGCTCTTAAAACCCTCTTTCCCAAACACCGCAATTTCTTCCAAATTGCCCTCCTCCTTAATCGGACCGTGCACTTTCACCTCCGAGATTCGAATATGAGGAAGCTTGCCCTCACGTAAAAGCGAAGACCGGCTGACTCCGTTCGAGGGGTTCTTGAACTCGTCCTTATAGCGCTTATTCAGCTCGATGACCGAGCGACGTGACTCCTGTGGTCCATTTGGAAAGATGAATCGCGGGGTCTGCCCTTTCTCAAGCCAAACTCGAAAAGTAATCCATTCCGGCTTTTCGTCGGGCACCACTGAAGTGGCGAGGGTCGGCTCGATTCGCTGGGGATAATGAATGTGCCCCTTAGTGGCGTCTCCTGGGACCACCCCGAGAATAAAAGGCTCGCTCAAATCGATCCCAAAAATTTTAGCGTCGTAGTGCGTATCACGATGCATTCCTTGAACGAGAACCTTGAGGTCATAAAGCCCCGAAACAGGGACCCCTTCCAAAAAATCCTCGATATGCCCGTAACTGCCTTGCCGGGTATCGGTGTCAGGCTGCTCGTAAACACAGAGGAATTTATTCTTAAAGACAGCCCGGTGGGACCCAGCCAACTCTTCATACTGCTTAAAATTATCGGTAAAATGCCAATCCTTCGCCTTCATCCCGGGCTTTCCGAGACGGTTCTCAACCAAACGATGAGCCGCTTGAAAATATTGATCGAGCAGGAAGCCCGAGGTCACCAAACTCCCCCCGA
The DNA here is from genome assembly GCA_965657795.1 of Akkermansiaceae bacterium. Taxonomy (GTDB): domain Bacteria; phylum Verrucomicrobiota; class Verrucomicrobiia; order Verrucomicrobiales; family Akkermansiaceae; genus SW10. Next base: position 58,029 of record CBFHQJ010000016.1, on the reverse strand, counting down.
TCGTATCGATGTGGCGACTGGTCTTCTCTTTCGGAAAATCCGCAGTCAGTCCCAGCGTGTCGACGCGACGGCCAAAGAGAACCTTAAGCGTGTTTTCGTATTCCCGGTTCGAAAGTCGACGCATCACCGTCTTGCCTCCATTACTTTCGAATCGCCCCCTGGCGGCCTTCACCTCAGCCCTCAGCACCCGAAGCACTTTTAAGCGCTCTTCATCTGCCGGCTGATCCTTCTTCTTAGGCGGCATTTCTTTGAGAGTGACCTGGTCAATGATCTCCCGCGCGGTCACCAAATCCTGAATGCTTTCCAAAGGGATCTTAAGGCTTTCGAACTCTCGCTCTCCTTTTACAGACGCAGTGTCATGGCAATCATAGCAGTAGTTGTGAAGAAAATCGTCAACGACCTCACGGGACGAAGGATCAGCGCCAAGGTGAGAAACACCAAGCACCAAGGCACCCAGGACTCTGCAAATGACCCTCGTTGTAATCATCTTCCGCCTAGGAGAAGCGACCAGTGCTGTTTCCAAACGAATCAGTCTCGATGCCCATGCGCTGTGCCAAATCAACGTAGAGGTTGCACAAGCGGACTTTGTTGATCCCCTTGGACTCGACTTTTTTGAAGTCGCCATGCTTGTATCCTCCTCCGGCGACAATGACCGGGAGGTCTGAATTCGTGTGTGAATTGCCGCTTCCAATTCCGCTCCCAAAGAGAACCGAAGTTGAATCCAGCAGAGTCCCTTCCCCATCCTGGACCGCCGCAAGACGCGCAAGGAACTTTCCATACTGTTCGATCTGGTAGGTCTCCAACTTGATCAGGTGCGCGATGGCATCCTCCTTGTTCCCGTGGTGGGACAGACTGTGATAGGACTTATCGATCCCAAGATTCTGTGGCAAAAACGAGCCGCCGATTTCAAGGGTGGCAACACGGGTTGAGTCGGTTTGCAGAGCCAGCGCGATCAGTTCGTAGAGCATGGGCAGGTCATCCACCGTGTTCTTGTTGGCCGGCTTTCCGAACGGAGCATCAGGCTTCTGGTGATCGGCCCAGCGATGGCGCAGCTCAAGACGCTTCTCCACGTCTCGGATCGAGGTGAAATATTCGTCCAGCTTCTCACGGTCTTCACGATTCACCTTTTTTGACAATCCCTTCGCTTCGTCATTGACCGCATCAAGGATGGATTTTTGCAGAGCATTTTCGCCTTTGCGTTCCTTACGTCGCTGCGGACTATCGTTGGCGAAAAGCCGGTCAAAAAGTTCAGCGGGATTGGTAATCGGAGGAACCCGAACTCCCGAGCGGGTCCAGGAAAGCTGACACCCTCCGTGGATACCTCCTTCAGATCCCACCGTCAGCGAGGGGAAGCGGGTTTGGTTTCCAACTTTCTCGGCCAGGTATTGGTCGATCGTGACATTGCCGTTCTCACGGTCGCGAGCCTCGGAATGAAGCACACCGGATAGAAACGAATGAACGGCAAAGTGCCCACCTTTGATCCCGTGATCCAAACCTCGATAAACCGTCATCTGGTCCCGAAGCTTTTCCAGCGGTTTGAGCAAGGTCGTCGATTCGTATTTGCGGCCCTCGGTTGAAGGAAAGAAACTCTTTTGCTGAAAACCCAGAAGATTGCCCACCGCGACAAAACGTCGGGCCCCAATCCCGGCTCCCCGGGTCGCCTGAACAGTTGCCAGCGAATCGGCGGTCTTTGCCATCAGGGAAGACAAACCGGGAAGGGCGAGCGTTGCCCCGGCTGATTTCAGGAGGAAGCGGCGACGGTTTAGGTTGGAATTCATGGGACCTCTTTTTTACGGATGGAAGGTTAGCTGACTTTCACGACGAGCAAAGATCGGGAGGCGGGAGTTGAAATCTGAACCGGAGACTCCTGATCGACGAGTTGCAAACTCAGAGTCCCCGCCATCGTGTTGATCGCAGACAGGACGAACTCGGTTCCCGGGAGGAGTTGTAATTCGGAAAGCCATTGCAAAAACGCTGGCTGATCCTCTCGAACCCTCCTCAAGAGATAGCGCCCGGGTTGGCAGTCGGCCAAAACAGCGGTCCCGTCCTGCGTGAGTTCGCCATCAGAGCTCGGAATGGGAGCCCCATGCGGATCATGAGTAGGATGATGCAACATCTCGTCCATCCGCTTCAAAAGCCGGTCGGAGACAACGTGCTCCAGCACTTCGGCATCTTCATGGACCTCGGCCCAGTCCAGCTTCATCACCTCCACCAAAAACGTTTCAACGAGACGATGTCTGCGTAAAACCTTCATCGCGGCCTTTCGCCCGTCTTCCTTGAGCCGAACCCCGCGACGTGGACGGTATTCAACCAGCCCCTTCCTCTCAAGCTGGTTCATCATCGTCGTCGCAGTCCCCGGAGTGACTGAAAGCTTCTCAGCGACCTGGCCAATCAGGACCAACTCACCATCAGCTCCCGCCCCCTGCAGGGACCAGATTGCTTTGAGGTAATTTTCTACGGTGCTTGAAGGCATCTTTCCTACCTAAACTACGTTGGCTTTCGGGGATTACGAGGGGAAACAAAAAGCCCGGCTCACTTTCAAAGCGGCCGGGCTGGATATTTTGATTAGGAAGTCTAAGGACCTGGCAGGGAACCTAGAGGGACTTCTTAAGAGTAGAAGAAGGTTTGAAGCCAACCGACTTGGAAGCATTAATCTTCATTGCTTCGCCAGTCTTTGGATTGCGTCCCATACGGGCAGCACGCTTCTTCACTTCAAAAGTTCCAAATCCGATGATTTGAACCTTCTTGTCTTTCTTCACGCCCTTGGCGATGGAATCAAGAACGGCAGCGACGGAGTCTTCCGCCTGACGCTTGGTTGCTTCTTTTCCGAGGGCTTTCTGGACTGCTTCGATGAGTTCACCTTTATTCATAGCGGTGCTATCTTCCTGCAGGTGGATATTTTGTAAAGCTAAAATAAACCTGAAACCCTTTATTTATAAGGGTTGACGCGGCCACAGATTTTATGATGAACCCCGAAACCCCACCATTCCTTGCTTTGGAGTTGTTAGATCGCCAAAAGCACTCATTTTTCGATAGTTACAGCCCATGGACCAGCCAGCGGACGATGCTTTGAGATCTTCTTGCCGAATTTTACGGGGAGTCCGCCCCACCCTGCCCGGCCGAAAGAATCTCACCCGTGAAATCGAAGACGCCGCTCGCGCACAGGAGAGAGGCTACTACCTCCCCGACGAAGACGAATGCCTTCGCGAGACCTACCTCAAATACCTCTCCGGCCGCTCCATTCTCTGGCAAATGATCAATGACCTCAGCCCCTTCCTTAAGTCAAAGGATCTGCGAATTTTTGGCCTCGCGTTTTGTGCTGCATCCATGCTCATGCGGAGCTCAAGCTACCTAATCAATCTCGCTAAAAAACATCCCGTTGTTTTAGCCAAGCTCGATGAAGCCGAGCCCCGATATCAACTCCCTCGCAAAACCCTGACGGGAATCTACCGATACCTCAGCTCGCCAGGAAATCGCTGGCGCTATGTTCAAGCGCGCACCTTCTACGAGGTTCATCGTACTCAAATCAACGAAGCATTGCAGAAATCGGACATGCAGGACATTGCAGCCTGGCTCATGGAAGAAGAGCCTTACTTCGATGAAAGCAAACGGAACCTCCTTGGCTCAATAATCACCTACCGGGCCTACTCACTGATTCGTCGAACCAGTTCCGGCTACACCAAGATCATGTTTCACTTGTTCCGCCTCAGCGGATCGGCGATTGCCGAGATGAAGCAGCCTTTCATCAAGGCTTCCGGACAAGGTAAACGGGTCACCTCAGCAGTCCTCGATAAAATTCGACCCCAACTTCAACCGGGCGACATCTTCGTGACCCGCCACGACGATGCCATGAGCAACTTGTTTCTCCCCGGCTTCTGGCCTCATGCCGCACTCTACGTTGGATCGCCAAGCGAACGGGCCGAGCTTGGAGTCTCCGGTCACGGTGACCACTCATGCAACGTTCTTGAAGCCAAGAAGGATGGTGTAAAACTCCGGAAAATCGAAGAAACTCTTCTGGTGGACGCATTTGTCGTCCTACGCCCCAAGGTTTCCCAAGAAGAGCTCCGTGAGGCCCTGGCCAATGCCCTGACTCACGAGGGCAAATCCTATGATTTCGTTTTCGACTTCCGCAAAGCAGAGCGTCTGGCCTGCACCGAAGTAATCTACCGGGCATTTCACGGGGTTGGCTCGTGGAATCTTGAGCTCATCAAGCAAAGCGGACACCTCGCCCTCCCTGCCGGGGAGTTGATCCAGCAGGGTTTGACCAAAGAACTGATCGAAGTCGCCCTCATTTTTGGAATCAATGGCGACAGCCTGGAAACCGGAACTGACGCCAAGGGCGTCCTTTTATCCACGGTGAAAGGCTAATTCTGCGGCTCATTTTTCAAAGAGTGATTCTTCGCCTCACTCTTGCCCGATTGAAATCCGCTGCTAGAGTCGCGCGCATGTCCAGCCAGCTCGGCCAACTTTTTCGCATTTCAACCTTTGGTGAATCCCACGGAGGCGGGGTCGGTGTCGTTATCGACGGCTGCCCGCCGCTCATTCCCCTCACCGAGGCTGACCTCCAAGTCGAGCTCGATCGCCGACGCCCGGGACAATCCGAGGTCACAACTCCACGGAACGAAGCCGACCAGTGCGAGATTCTTTCCGGAACCTTTGAAGGCAAAACTCTTGGCTCTCCCATCGCAGTTCTCGTCCGCAACAAGGATCATCGTCCAGAGGCCTATTCGGAGATGTCCGAGAAATATCGCCCTTCTCATGCCGACTACACCTACGACGCCAAGTTTGGAACGCGAAACTGGCAGGGCGGAGGCAGATCGTCCGCCCGCGAGACGATCGGCCGCGTCGCAGCCGCCGCCATTGCCAAGAAAGTTCTCAGGCACTTTTATCCGGATCTCGAAGCCTTGGCATGGGTCAAATCGATCCAGAATATCGAAGGCTCCATCGATCCTCTGACAGTCACTTCGGAGGATATTGAATCCAACGTCGTCCGAACTGGCGATCGCAATGCTGCTGGCACCATGATCGACCGAATCAAAGAGATCCGGTCGGAAGGAAATTCCATAGGCGGAGTCATCGAAGCCGTCGTCCGCGGATGCCCTCCCGGACTGGGAGAACCAGTCTTTGATCGTCTCGAAGCTGATCTCGCCAAGGGCATGCTTTCCATCCCCGCGACGAAAGGCTTTGAAGTGGGTTCCGGCTTCTCTGGAACAACCCTGACCGGAGCCGAGCACAATGATCACTTCTACATGGACGGCGAAAAGGTCCGGACCCACACCAATAATTCGGGCGGAATCCAGGGCGGCATTTCGAATGGTGAGCCCATTATTTTCCGGGTCGCGTTCAAGCCAACGGCGACCATCATGTCCGCTCAACCCACTGTGTCAAAGGGCCTCGAAGACACGGAACTCAAAGGCCGCGGCCGTCATGACGCCTGTGTCCTTCCGCGCGCAGTACCCATCGTTGAGGCCATGACCAACCTGATCCTCTGCGATCATCTCCTGCGCCATCGCGCCTTCTGCAAAAGCTAGAAAAACTCAAGGCCGAAAAGAAAAAGTCAGATCTGCGGTGTGGGAAATCTCACTCACCGGCATTCTACGAGGCTTGGAAACACCTTCCCAACTCTCCAGGAAAATCACTTCCTTACGCTCGTCGTTATATCCCACGATGACAGAGGCATGAAGAGGTGAGCGCTTTTTTTTCGACGGCATGACCTCCTCAGAAGGTCGCTCGTATTTTTGATCTCCCCCCTTGTCAAAGCCACGCGAGATGCTGGTGTGCAACTGGTCCCGCTCTTGATCCCAGCGCCGCCACACGATGACCGGCATTCCGGCGCGAATGGACCGCCTCACGGTCTCATGATCATAATCGCTGGTCCGATGAAGATTGAAGCGAGCCTCCCTCGCAACCGAACTGTAAAGCCCCAGCATGTCAGAGCCAGCGGCTGAGCCAGTATTTTGGAATTTCCCTGCAACAGCCAACCAGTCTTCGTCCAGGTGCAGCCCGAGGTATCGGGCAACCATTACGAGAGTGTTGAGTCCACAGTAGGGCCGATATCCCTGTGGCACGACCTCCACCTCACTAAGTATCACGTCTCCCCGATCAGTTTTGGTCACTTTGGAAGAAAGAGCCTTGAGGCGGGCGCTGTTCCCAAGTTTTTCCTGAGAGGAATCGAGCCACGACTTCGGAGCTTTTTTCTTCTCCCTGATACTGATCCTCAATAAGCGATTCTTGGCCTTAAGCAATTGGACGGAAAGTCCGGATTCTTCGAATTCGAAGGCTTGATAAACCACTCTCAAATCCCGAGTCCTTCCACGCTTGGCATCACGGGGGCGCTTGTCGATCTTCCTGAGCTGCGCTCCCAACTCTTCAGCAGTCTTCGTGTAATGCTTCTCAAACTCTACTCTCCGCTTGTTCACACGCTCTAACAAAAGGGACGCCGCCTGCTCTGGAGTCGTTCCCTCGGGAACCCGACGATCAAGATACCCGAAAAACGAGCCGGCGTCAGCAAAGGTAATCTGGAGCTCTTCAAGCTGCCCCTCTCGCTTCATGGCACGCACCAAAAGGGCGTTCACGCCAAAAACCCTGGGGCGGGCCATCAAGTAGGCGGAACTGGCATTAGCGACTCCGGCGTCGGCTTCCCACTCGCCGGGCAACGGCTGGGAGCCATCCCAAACTCCGGCAGCCAACAAAACGTCAGTCAGATCCTCCCCGTTAAGAGGACTATCGAGGTTCGCCAGTTGTCCGAGGACGGCATTCGGCAGAGCCTGGAGTGGAGCAACCAGAAAAATCAGAAAAAAAGCCAGTTTCATATGGTGTAACAAACACCCATGAAAATGGCTCTGCAACGTCAATCTTGGACGAAAATGGATAACTTCTACTCTTCCCCGGATTCTTTGGCCGGGTCTTCGGTCGCTCCATCATCGCCCCCCTCGGCGCCTTCTTTGGGCGCATCACGATTAATACGCTCCAGCATTTTAGCGGTCAGGTCGGTCGCGTCCTTGGAATAAGAGAGAATGGGCACATTGGCTCCACTGGCTCCACTACGGTCAAAAATGTAGTCATACCCTTCAGAATCTCCCATCTCGCGAACCATTTCAATAATCTCCTTCCTAAGAAGGCCCAATTCCAGCTTCTGCTTCTCATTGAATGCGGCCCGCTTGCGATTAAGCCAGGCAATACGGGCATCCTGAAGCGCTTTTGCGTCGGCACGAGTCATCTGAGCTTCCCTGAAGAATTGCTCCTTCTTCTCTCGTGTAATGGAAGGATTCTCAGCCTGCTTGGTCATTTCGTTAACCTGATCGGCCAGCACCTTGATTTCTTCGGCTTTCGCTTCGTTTCTCTCGAGAATTTCTTTTTCGTAAACTTTAAAGGTTTGAAGAAGCTCATTCGCCTTGAAGTAACTGGCCAGCAGCTTTTGCATGTTCACGGTCCCGATCTTGTCATCCTTCTCCTGAGCGAAGGTCGACGAGGTCATGACGAGAGCTGAAAGAAGAGCAGCGATGATTTTGAGTGGTTTCATAACGTTCGTAAAAGTGGATAGTTCGAAATTGAGATAATTCTATTTGGATTCCCCCGTCTCGGGCTTGGCACCCTCTGGTACGACAGTTGCCGGAGCATCCTTGTTCAACTTTTCCAAAACAGCTTCGGTCAAATCAACGGTATTGCGGGAGTATATCAAAAAAGGTGTGCGAGATGAAGTCAGACCCGATTCATCAAAAACCAAATTCACATCAAGAGTCGCGGCATGATCCCTGACAGCGGTCTCTACTTTATCTCGGATTTCGTTGATCATTCCAACCATCTTTTGATTCAGGGAACGGCGCTTCCTTTGGAGAAACTCTTCGCTCTCCTTGAGCAAAACCGCGCGGGTCGTAGTGAGTTCCTGCGCGGCGGCTGCAATTTCCTTGCGCTTCTTATCTGCGAGAGAGGGGTCGTTAAACTCATTTTGCTTCTTCCCCAACTCTTCCTCAATGGCCTTGATCGATTCCGCCCGCTCCCCGTAGGCAGCCTCGATTTCCTTCAACTCGACCTTCTCCTCTGCCTCGGCAGCCTTTTTCTCATGAAACTCGTTGAGGAGTTTCATCATGTTAACGGTCCCCACCTTGAGTGGCCCTCCCGTGGCACTGAGAGCCAATCCGAGGGATAGGGTGAGTAGGACGGCGTATTTGGCGATCCGCGAAAGTGGTGAATTTTTCATCTTCAATAATTTAGTTCAGGAGCCTGGTTGGCGAAAGGTGTCATTCTCCACAAGGTTCCTCCAGCTTCTTTTTTAGAGCTCTGAATTCCTTGCGCAACTTGGGTAGTCGGGACAAGGCAGCAAGCTTCTTTTGCTCGTCTCGCATGGGGCGGGCCGGATGCCCCATATAAACTCCGGGCTTGCTGACACTCTTCAAGAGCCCGGCCTTGGAGGCCAGAACCGACTGATCGGCGACCTCGATATGCCCCCCGACCCCGGCCTGTGCGGCGATGGTCACGTAGCTTCCAAGACGGCTACTCCCGGCAATACCACTCTGAGCGACTATCAGGCAGTGTTTTCCGATGCGAACATTATGAGCGATCTGAACCAGATTATCGACCTTGGTTCCCTCTCCCACAACCGTTTTTCCGAACCGTGCCCGATCAATGCAGCTATTCGCGCCAATCTCGACATCATCCTCGATTTCGACGATACCCACTTGCGGAACTTTTTGGTGCTTCCCCTCGGCAAACTCAAATCCATAACCATCAGAACCCACCACACAACCCGGCTGTAAGATGACACGATCTCCGATCACACACGCCTCCCGGACAATGCTTCCAGAGTGCAACAGACAGTCCTTTCCGAGGGAAACATCGCGGCCGATCAGACAGCCTGCCCCAATGATACTTCCATCCCCAATCTTCGCACCCGATTCAATCACCGCACCGGGTCCGACCTGAACCTTGGCGGGATCAATCTCGACATCATCGGCGACATGAGCACCAGGAGAAATCCCAGGCTGGATCGACGAAGATCCGGATTGAAAGTGATCAATGACCTTCGAAAAGGCTCCCGAAGGATTTTCGACGGTCACCAAAAGGCATCCTTCAGGTGGTGAGAAGTTTCCCTCCGGCACCAAAACCAGCGACGCCTTGGTCTCGGACAATTGGGGCTGATAGCGGGAATTCCCCAAAAAGCTAATCTCGCCGGATTCCGCCTCAGTCAGCGAATTCACTCCGCTGAAGACACCCTCATACGATTGATCGGGCGGAATACCGATCAGATCATGCAGTTCTTTCCAACCGAGCGACACCGGAACCAGTCAACTTGGGTTCGCAACAACTTACTCACCCTCGGATCCCTCGTTAATTTCAGCGAGGAGAGAGTTGGTAAGATCAGTGGTCTCACGAGCGTGAAGCACGAACGGAATTCCCTGATTGCTGTTTCCGGAAGCGTCGAAAATGAAATCGTAGTTCCCCTCTTTCGCGCGGTCGCTCACGGTGCGCTGAATTTTGACTAGAATACCACGCATCTGCTTGCGCATTTTTTCGCTGAGAGCACGATTTCGACGACTGAGGAATTCCTTTCGCTCACGTTCTTTGGACTTGCCGTCCTGTGCCAAGCCATTGGATTCGGCAATAAAGTCTACTTTCTCCTTCTCTCCAATGTCCTCCTTCTTGAGCTCCTCTCTAATCTTCTGCAACTGCGAATCAATCTCGCGGATCTTGGCAAGACGTTCGTTATTATCGCGCTGAATTCGTGCCCGCTCGATGTTGATCTCGCGCTGGACCTTACTGGTCTGATGATATTCGTTGAACAAACGCTCCATGCTCACGGTGGCGATTTTCAGACGCTGCTGTCCGTGGACCACAGGGGTAAGGAAAAAAAGTGCAAAGAGAAGATTAAGAAGAGGCTTTTTCATATTGAGTTTGTTTGAAATGAAACTTGCTGGCGTTTTTATGAAGAATTCCGGATGCCACGTCAACCATGGGCTTGGGGTTCGTGCTTCCCTCCTGCTTTCTCCGGGAGCCAAATCCCCTCCCAAAGGCCAATACACTGGGGCCGTGGTGGATTTCTTAAGCTTTCTCGTGGAATTTTGGCCAGGATTCACAACATTGACGACATGATCAAAGTCACTTCGGAAGTCACAACCATCACGCAGATGACCCGAGACCTGCCCGCTCCCCTCGCTCTGGTCCCCACCATGGGGGCGCTTCACGAGGGACATTTGGCTCTGATCCGTCGAGCCCGCCAATTGGTCGGCCCCACTGGAACTGTCGCGGTCTCGATCTTCGTCAACCCGATTCAGTTCGATCGAGTCACTGATCTGACCCAATATCCGCGACCACTGGAGGCCGATCTCGCGCTCTGCGAACAAGAAGGAGTCGATCTCGCCTTCACTCCGGAAAAAGAATTCCTCTACCATGCCGATCACTCGGTCCTCGTCACCGAATCGCTTCTCACCAAACACCTGTGCGGTTCGAGCCGCCCGGGTCATTTCGATGGAGTCCTCACCGTTGTCCTGAAGCTCTTCAATCTTCTCCAACCCGCCTACGCTGTTTTTGGAGATAAGGACTTTCAACAAATCGCCCTCATCCAACGGATGGTTCGCGATCTGAACGTCCCCGTCGAAGTCATGGGCCACCCAACGGTTCGGGAATCCGATGGCCTCGCCCTTTCCTCCCGAAACGTCCGCCTGACTCCGAAACACCGCGAAGACGCGCCACGAATCCAGCGGGCACTCGCGGCAGCCCGCGACCTGGCGCTCACCGGAGAACAGAATCCGGCCGTCTATCTGCGGTGCGCCAAAAACCACCTCCTCACCAACGCTCCGGAGGACTTCTCCATCGATTACCTTGAGCTTGTCGACGCGGAATCCCTGCAGCCCGTTTCGCAGGTCACGAAGCCCGTCGTTCTTGCTACGGCATGCTTTTACAGAGAAGTGCGCTTGATTGATCACGTTGATATTCACGGCGTCTGACCCACCCCGCCCCCAACTGTTCAATCAATCCGCAAATTCGCTTCCCCGTTACAAAATTGGTTGGTGACAAGTCCACCCCAACTATAGCAAGTGGTCCTCAAAACATGAGCGAAGAAAACCCAACCAAGCCCCTCCGAATTGGCGTCCTCTCCCGCAATAAGAATCTCTACTCGACCAAAAGCCTAGTCTCCGCTGCCGAGAAGCGGGGCCACGATGTCAGAGTCATCGACTACCTCCGCTGCCACATGACCATCACCTCGATGCGTCCCAAGATTTTCCTCGGCGATGAAGAACTCCAATTCGACGCCATCATCCCCCGCATCGGCGCCTCGAACACCTTCTTCGGTACCGCTGTTGTGCGGCAATTCGAAATGATGGGCACCTACCCCCTCAATGAATCCGTCGCCATCAGCCGCTCCCGGGACAAACTGCGATCGCTGCAGCTCCTCGCCCGCAAGGGCATCGGCCTCCCCGTCACCTCCTTCGCACACGACACCAAGGCCACCGGCCACCTCATCAAATCCTGCGGCGGAGCCCCTCTCGTCATCAAACTACTCGAAGGAACCCAGGGAGTCGGCGTCGTCCTCGCCGAGACCCAAAAAGCAGCCGAGTCCGTAATCGAAGCCTTCCGCGGCCTCGATGCAAATATCCTTGCTCAGGAATTTATCAAAGAAGCAGGCGGCGCAGACATCCGCTGCTTTGTGGTCGGCGGTAAAGTCGTCGCCTCCATGATCCGTCAGGGAGCCGAAGGCGAATTCCGCTCAAATCTTCACCGCGGGGGCTCGGCCAACGTCGTCCGCATCACTCCCGAAGAACGTTCCACCGCTGCCCGCGCCGCCAAGGTCATGGGCCTTAACATTGCCGGAGTCGACCTCCTGCGCTCCAATCACGGCCCCGTCATCATGGAGGTGAATTCCTCGCCGGGACTCGAGGGTATCGAAACTGCCACCGGTAAAGATATCGCCAGCAAAGTCATCGAATTTATCGAGAAAAATGCCAGCCCGCACCGGACCGGCACCCGCGGCAAGGGATAAGCACCCTTCGCTGAAATCACCCTTGCCCACTTCCCTGAAAAGATTACTCTTTGTCCCATGAAGCTTATTGTTTTGGCTCTTGTCCCGTTGTTCTTCGTTTCCTGCTCCGGAACCCGAACCACCGAGCGTAAAGTTGTCCCTCCCCAAGGCAGTGATTTCGGCAGCAAGCCATGGAATGACCCCTCGGTCGCCCCCCGTCCGCAAGGTGTCTTGGGCGGAATGGAGCAAGGTCGTTGAGATCGCCACCGTAGCTGTGTGGAGTGAGCGATCCGGCCTTCGAAAAACCGATCCACGAATCCTGTGAAGGATGCGGTCAACTTCTCGACGTCACAATCTTTGGCCCTTTTGACGCCGTCATCTGCCCCCACTGCTCCGCAGAGACCAGGGTAAAACGAGTCTTCGGGAACTACCGCCTCGAACAACGCTTTGCCATCGGCGGCATGAGCGTCATTTTCGTCGGCTGGGACACCACCCTTGATCGGAAGGTCGCGATCAAGGTTCTCAACGAAGAATACTGTAACGACGAGGTCCGTATTCAGGCCTTTGAAAACGAAGCTCGTCTCACCGCCCAGGTGAGCCACCCCAACGTCGTCAAGGTCTTCGCCGTCGGGCGTGCCTATGGCCGTTTCTACCTCGTCATGGAATTGCTCGAGGGAAGGAGCTTCGAGCTCGTCATGAAAAAGCGCGGTGCTCTACCCGAGGACGAGGTTCTCGACATCGCCACTCAAGTCGCGTCCGGCCTCCAGGCTGCAAAGCGGGCCGGCATGATCCACCGGGACGTCAAACCCGGCAACATTCACATCGACCCGGAAGGTCGCGCGAGACTCCTCGACTTTGGACTCGCCCTCATCACCCAGGATGGCAGTGCACAGGCCGAGGAAGTTTGGGCCACCCCCTACTATGTCCCGCCCGAAGCCCTCGAACGTGGCATTGAAGACTCCCGGAGCGACATCTATGCCTTTGGGGCCACCCTTTATCACGCTCTCGCCGGCCGACCGCCCTTCGAGTCGACCACAAACTCGAACAGCATGCTTCGCAAAGCCAAGCAAACCATTCCCCGCCTCTGTAAAGTCGCGCCATGGATCAGCCCTAATACCGGCGAAGCGATTGACCGAATGATGGCTTTCAAGCCCGAACACCGCTGGCCAAATTACGGACAAGTGATGAAGGCATTGGAGCAAGCAAAGCTCACCATCGGCCAAAAACCATCTACCCCGGTTCATAGCCAAACCCGGATCAAACGACGTAAAAAGAACGGCGCCTTCGGAGTCATCTTCGTTATTCTTCTCATCTCGATGAGCGCCGGACTTGCGATTTGGCAACCGTGGAAAAAGAACACCACCACTCCAGGAAAACCTCCCGGAACAACGAAACTCCCGGAGAATCAGCATGACATTTTCAACCCAAATGGCCGGGACCGTCCCAGCCTTCAAAAGCGGTGGGCCGAGGCCCGCCAGCTGACCCAATCAGGAAATTATGAAAAAGCCTGCGAAGGCTTTCTCTCCATCTCACGTGATCCCACCGTCACCGGAATGGAACAGGTCTGGACCTCCCTCGAGGCCTCTGTCGCCACCGCGCTGGCCGGAAAACCCGGTGAAGCACGACGCCTGATCTCCAAATCACTCGCCGACCTTGATACCCTTCCCAAACAACGGTCGCAACAAAGACGCTACCGGGAACTTTGCGAGGTGCTGGAGCGCATTCCACCACCCTCAACCGGGGACATTCCTGAAAGACCAAAGGACATCATCGACTGGATGGGAACCTTCGCCCTTGCCCTCAAGCTCTGGGAACAAGGTCAATGGGAGGAAGCTCTCCCCTCCTTTGCTGCCGTGCGTGGAGCCAGCCTGCCTGACGAACTCTCGTGGTTTAAAACCTATCAAAACATCGCTGACATCTATCTCGGTGACGGACAGATCCTCACCAGTTTCAAAAAATTCCCCGATCCCCGGAACGAGCAGGAAGCCAGCAGTCAAATTGGAGAAATCGCCGACGCCACGAAAAACCTCCGCACTTTGGGACGCGCAAAATACAGCCTACGTGCGAGACAGGCCCATCTCGCCCGTCTTCGCAAAGGTTTCCAAACCGGCCCGGTCTTCGATGAATCCCTCGGCTGGGAGGAGACAGAATCACTCTTGCAGAAGCAAGCATCCATCTGCCGCCTCGATGATATGGCAGCTCTACTCGCCACCCCACCCAAAGGCGCACCCCCGGAAGCCGTTTGGGCGTGGTCTTACCTTCAAAAAAATGCCGCCGCTTTCCTGGACGATCTTGCCACCCAGCGCGACTGGACCGCTGAGAAAAAGAATGGCGATGAAATCACTCCAGTGTCCGGAGACCCCAAGGGCTTGAAACTTGAGAATGGCACCGTGGTCTCCTGGTCAGAACTAAATCCCGCCCAATTGATCGACGAGCATGCCAACGAGGAAGCCCACGCCATCGCCTTTGCCTGGCTGGTTGGCCTCAATGATCGAGCCGAGGAAATGGCTGAAAACCTCGCTGGACGGGATGAAGAATTTAAGACCAATTGGCGCCGAGTCATCGTCGGCACTTCCCAGTAACTAAAGAAGCCTTTCCTGCGATCTAACATCCGCCCTGTGCCTGATCCAAATCAGGCAACAAAGATCCTTTCCCCTACTCTCTCATCACAAAAATCCCACCGCCGCTCAAATGTGCACGTGGCTCGCGACCCTTCTTTCGATCAAACTCACCTTGATACCTTTCCGCAATCCGCCTCACGAAGCTTTCACTCCCCACCGCAACTCCATTGGAAAACGAAACCACTCGTTTTCGAAGCGCCTGTGCCGGCGTCACTTCTCCCTTTCGCTCAACTACCTTTATGCGTGCCTCCTTCTTGATACCACGCCTTCTCCCCTTGCCTTTGCCTAGCGATTTAGACTCCGGCTCCACCGAGAGCCCCTCGTCAAACAAGAAAAGCCGATAACGCGCCAATCCCCGTGACTCCCACGAATCCTGAGGGAGGTTCAGAGCCTTGCAAAGCCCCCGTCGCGCCCGCCTACTTCCTCCTGCTGCATCACCATATCCGCTGAATTCGTAAAACATCGGATCATCGGTAATTCCCGCCCTGACCGGATTTAAATCGATGTAAGCAGCCATCGTCGCAAGTGCCGCCTCCCCCTCAACCAAGACACTTTTAAAACGGTCCATCCAGAGTGTCCCACGGCGGCCATTCTGCTTATTGAACCAGCGGCTAAAGCGCTCTTTCAGCTCTTTGGTGAAAAGGCTGACATCGCAAAAGCGGTCTTTGAACCGTTGCAAAACTTTTGCTACTTCTTCTTCCATCCCCCGCTCCCGAAGACTCTTCAACTCATTGCGCAACTGTTTCAAAAAAGCCTTCGAATAAACCGTCGATAAATGGGTCAACAATCGACCCTCCCCGGCTCCAGGTTCCTCACCCCCCTTATCCTCAAACTTCAGCAACCATTTCTCGCGATCGGGAACCTTGAGTAGAATGTGAAAGTGATTGTCCATCACCACGTAAGTGAAAATTTCCACCCCTGAAAACTGCGCCATCCGCCACATCATCCGCCGAAAAGCCTCCTTTTCAGTCGCCCCAAATAGAAACTCACCATTCACCGTCCGCGACATCACATGGTAGCAGGCAGAACCCTTCACAGGCTTGATCCGCCGCCGACTCGCAAAGCCCTTAGGGCGATGAATCTGCCCCAAGTATTTCCCAGTTTTCATCTCCGCCAATTCGAGCGGTGACCATTCCCTCACCGGGTAGGAAGCTTTATTCTTCGGCGATTTCAGATTCATGAAGGCACCCTACCAATCGCCAATTTCAGGTCAAGTTTTTTGTATGCCTGGCATATTTTTACAAGGATGTGGATCTGGATCGCGGTTTGATCACGGTGAGAGGCGGCAAGGGGGATCGGGACCGGGTGACGATGCTTTCTTTGGTTCTCCGGGAAAAGCTGGTCAAGCAGCTGACAAGGACGCGAAGGCAATGGGAGCAGGATCGAGAGAACGGGGTGCCGGGAGTGGCGCTACCGGGTGCTTTGGCGAGGAAGTTTCCCAAGGCGGGGAACGAGTTGGCGTGGCAGTGGGTTTTTCCGGCAGCGGGGCTTTCGAAAGATCCGGAAAGCGGATTGGTGAGACGCCATCACCTGCACGAGAAAGTCTATGCTGCCGCGGTGAAACGAGCGGCGGTGCAAGCGGGCTTATCCAAGCGGGTTACGACGCATGCTTTCCGGCATTCCTTTGCGCCGCATTTGCTGGAGGCCGGCGCGGACATCAGGACGCTGCAGGAGTTGCTGGGTCACGAGGATGTGAAGACGACGGAGGTTTATGCCCATGCCTCGCAGATCGGGAATAGCCGGGGGGTGCGAAGCCCGCTGGATGGAATGGGCGGAGTCCGCAGGGAATGTGCGATGGTGGTTTGAGAGGGTGATTCGGGGACTGGATTTTGGGTGTTTTCCGAGGTGGTTTGCGGTGGCGCTTGTCGAGGGGGATGGGAAGGCGAAGGGCTCACGCAGAGCAGCGGAGCAGCCGGGAACTCTGGACCTGGAAAGGTCTCGCGCAGAGGCGCAGAGTCTCTTGGAGGTCGATGCCTTCGAGGGTAAAAGCGAGGCGCCAGTCACCAATGGCAGACGCTGTAAATTCTGAGGGTTGCTCGTTCTCGTTGGCTTGGTGGGGTGGACCCGGGCTGAAGCACCCCAAGGGCATCTGATCAAAGCTCCGTAACTTGGGACATGGCGATTATTGTGGGCCGTCCCAGTTGTGCTTGGGATAGCGGCCTGCGAGGTCTTTTTTCATCTGGGCAAATCCCCTCTCCCAAAACCCGGGCAGATCACTGGTGACCTGCCAAGGCCGCTGGTTGGGGGCTAAAATTTTCGCCACGAGAGGATGACCATTGGCAATGGTCGGGGTCTGCTTCACTCCGTAAAGTCGCTGAACTTTCTCTTCAAACCAGGGGTCGCTCCCGGTGGCATAAAGCACTCTCGTGTTCAGTCCATTCTCGAGCGTGATTTTCTCCGGAGCAAAGGAAGCCATGGTTTCCCGTTGAGGGGCAGACAGCCACTCATGCAAAACCCGCCAGGGATCCCGATCCTTGACCTCCTTAAAGGTGGTCGCTCCGGCGCAAATCTGCGCGATCGCTGTTTCCCGATCGCTCTCATCAAAGCCCGGTAATTCCAGCTCGGGCATCGCCTCGCTCAGAAACGCAAGTCGAGCAATCCAGCGCTCCACCTTGGCGTCCCACCTCTTCAAGACCAAATCACCGGAGATCACCCGACCCGCGAGGAGTTCGCCCGCTAAATCCGGATCCACTTCCCCGCCCCGCTTTTCTTCCAGCACCAGACCGCGAAAGCTCCGTTGTTTCACGGCCACGACCCGACGGGACACTTCATCAAAAACGACGTTTTCCGATTCCTTGATTTCGCCGGCCGGAATCCAGACTTCCGAAATCTCGACACACCGTGACAAGGTCACCGAGCGTTCCCGTCCCTCGACCTCAATCATATCAGCAACCAGGAACAAGGGGGCGTTTCGCACCACCGACTTGGAATGCAATTTCCCCTTGCGACCACCCACCACGTGGCAGACGACACTGCCTTGATCCCGCCTCGCTGCGAGACGGTCGCCAAACGCCACCAGCATGGCCCGGGCACACGCTTCTCCCCGCTGACGGAAGTCCGGTTCTTTAATCCTGGCTCCCCTCTTTTGCAGGAGCCTTCCCAGTTGTTGAAAATTCTTCCAGGTTTCACGAGCACCCCGAGCGAGCACTCCCAGGCCATCACACTCACGCGGACGAAAATCCGCGTTCTTCGCCGCCATCATCGCCAACCATTCCGCGCCAAAATCATTTCGCCACCCCGGCTCTCCTTCGAGAAACTCGGCCCACATTTTTCCGCGACCACCTTTCTTGAACACCCCTTCGCCTTGCACCGCCGCAGCCACGAACAAAACTTCACCCAGACAATCTCCGCCCTGAAGTACGAGAGATGCCAGACGTGGATGAAGCGGCAGGGTCGACATCTTTTCCCCAACCCCGGTCAAGCTGCCATCCGGACCCAAAGCCCCCAGCCAGGTCAGGAGTTTTTCGGCATCCAGCCGCCGCTCGGTTTCCGGTTGATCCAACCAACGAAAGCCCGCGATTTCATTCACATCGAGACGTTTCAGGAAGAGGATGGCCTCCGCCAGATCGACACGACGAACTTCCGGCGTCTCAAACTCCGCCCGACCACGGTGATCACTCTCGCTCCATAAGCGCACACAGCGCCCCGGCCCGGTTCGCCCGGCACGCCCCGCCCGCTGGTCAGCCGCGGCTCTCGCAATTTTCACGACACGCAGGGAATCAAATCCGCGCGCGACATCGTAGCTCGATTGGCGCACCAAGCCGGAATCGACCACCACTTTCACGCCCTCGATGGTCACCGAGGTTTCCGCGACATTGGTCGCCAAAATAATACGTTTCGAATTATCCAACTTCAGAGCGGCCTGTTGCGCCGCCGGGCTGAGTGCCGAATAGAGCGGACAAACTTCCCACCCTTTGAGAGCCGATGCATTTTCGAGAAGGCTTTGCGATTTCCGGATCTCATACATTCCCGGTAAAAAAACCAGGATCCGATCGCCTCCGATCAACTCCCGCGCTTCCGCTTTCACCGCTGCCGCCACTCGATCCCAAACTTCTTCGTGACGATTGATTCCGCGCCTACCAACCGGCCCGCCTCCCCGGTGCTCGATTTCGACCGGGAACATCCGCCCACCCGCTTCGACCAGCTCGCAAGGCTCCAGGTAGTCCCTCAAACCTCCTGTCTCGAGAGTCGCCGACATCACCACCACTCTCAGATCCGGCCGGATACTCTCCTGCAAATCGAGAACCCGGGCGAGCGAGAGATCCGATGAGAGCCTTCGCTCGTGAAATTCATCAAAAACAACCGCTCCCACCCCCGAAAGCTCGGGATCATCCAGCAACATGCGCTGCAAAACTCCATCGGTGACAAAGAGGATTTCAGTCCCGGGGCCGGATTTATTCTCAAACCGAACGGCATAGCCCACGCCCTTTCCCAAGGGCGTTCCCGTTTGCCGCGCTACAAATTCCGCGAGCAACCTGGCCGCCATCCGCCTCGGTTGCACCACAATGACCTGCCCTTGGCATTCACTACGGACCATGCCCGGAACAGTCGTTGATTTGCCCGATCCCGTCGGCGCCTTCAGCAAAAGGCGGCTTTGCTCCCCGGCCACTGCGGCACGGATCTCCCCCTCAACTTCATGCACCGGCAAGCTCACCCCTGAAGAAAAACACTCCGACCCCGCCTGCGCACGTCAGATTTTCTGAAATGTCCCTGCAACATGCTGCGTTTCATCTCTTGCCTATCAGGCGAATCCCCCATACCTTCTCAACATGAACTTGACACTCGCTTTTCTCGGAACTCTCGGCACGCAGGAGATGGTCCTCATTTTCCTCATTCTCCTTCTCCTCTTCGGAGCGAAGAAGCTTCCACAACTCGCCCGCGGAATCGGCAAGAGTGTGGGTGAATTCCGCAAAGCCCGTGAAGAATTTGAAGACGAAATCCGAAAAGGAGGCGAAGATTTTGAAAACGAAGCTAAAAAGTCGGATGACGAAGACAAAGTCACCAAAGCTCCCGGCGCCCAGCCACGGACCGAATCATGAGATCCCTCACTAAAACCATTTTCAAAAACGCTCCGCGAATCCTTCTCGGGGCGTTTTTTCTGTGCACTTCCTGCGAAGAGGAAGAGAAGGCCCAAAAGACTCCGGACCAGTCTCCCGACCCTGTCGAAAAGACCATTCCAGTAACGCCACCTGAAGAAAACAAGCCATCAGCCACTCCCGGAGTGACCGCTCCCGAGCCGGACGCGCCCAAGGCATCTGCCGCAACGACGGCGGAAGGGATTCGCTTCATGGCCTACAATATCGAGAACTATCTCACCATGACCCGCTACGTGAAGGGCGGAGGAAAGGTCAGTTCTCCAAAAGATCCCGAGGAAGTCGCGGCCCTGGTCAAAATTATTGTTGGCGAAAAACCGGACATCCTCGGCGTCTGTGAAATCGGGACCGAAGCCGACCTGAAGGATCTCCAGGCCAAACTCAAGGCCGCCGGTCTGGATCTTCCCCATTTCGTTCACACCGGAGGGATCGACTCGACCCGCAGGCTTGGCATTCTCTCAGCCTTCCCCATCGCCGGGAATCACTCAAAGCAAGAATTGGTTTATGAAATCAATGGCCACGAAAGAATGATGGGACGCGGAATTCTCGACGTCACCATCGATCTTCCCGGCGGGACCACCCACTTCATCGGGCTTCACTTGAAGTCAAAACGTGAGCTCGAGGACTTCGACCAAGCCGAGATCCGGCTCAACGAAGCCCGCCTCGCCCGCGAGCATTGCGACGCCATCCTGGCAGAAGATCCGAAGTCCCGGATTGTCCTTTATGGAGACATGAATGACACCCGTAAAACTCCTCCTCTCGCGATGTTGATGGGGAAATATAAGAGCGACAGCTACATGGGAGATGTTTTCGCCAAAGATTCCCGGGGCCACCTGTGGACCCATTTTTGGTCCTACCAGCAGCAATATGCCCGCTTCGATTGGGTCATGGTTTCTCCAGCTCTCTATCCTGATGTTGATAAGGACAATTCCTACATTGCCGATCCTGACATCTGGAATGACGCCTCCGACCACCGCGCGGTCGTCGTTACTCTCAAAAAGTAGAACTAGCGTTTCGCCCGGGTCTTGGCCGGTTTTATTTTCCGGTGATCCAGGCGATCGCACCCGGCACAATTCTCCGCCAGCCGAGGGCCCGCACGAGATTGGCCATCGACTCCCCCTCCGAACGACGCGCCACCAGCGCCGTTTCCTCCAGCATATCGGCTACCGTTCCGGCTGCGGCCCGCTCCACGGGCAGGGTGAACCATAAAAAAGCCGTCGCCACGCCAAGTGAGGCCGCGATCACCCCGAAACACAGGGGCGCGGAGAGCCGCCCCATGACCATTGCAAAAGCCATCACGATTGTGGTGAAAGCCGGCATTGCGGAGCCGAATTTCACGGCCCACCTCCGCCAGCCCACCACTTTTTCCTGTCGCCGCGCCATCAGCACCAAGCCAGCAAGAATCCCCGCTTCCGCGACATCACGAGCACGGCGGGACTCCGATAATGCGGGCGAAAGCACGAGGCGATCCGGCCCCACCACCATAAAAGGTCGCTTTTTTATCTGAATCTCGACCGCATCGGCCTTCCCCTTTTTGAGAACCCGCTCGACCATTTCTCCTCCGGTAATCGAGACCTCGGCCCCACCCTCCTGCCGGACGGTCCTGTCGCTCAGGAATTTCCGGGCAACGAATGAGACGAAAACGGGGATCAACCCCATGAGTAGAAGAAGTTTGGTCATTATTGATTTTCAATACCTTCTCCCCATATTTGCGAATTTTGAATTTCATTTTTCACCTTTTCCTCCAGGCTCCGCCCCCACACCTGAATACACCTAGCCATGGCAGAAGATACAGAACAACCAAAGACCGAGGTCGCGGCCACCCCATCGTCCAACCAAAACCTAATCCTAGGGATCGTCATGGGAGCAGTCGTTCTCCTCCTCCTCCTCCTGGTCATCACCCAGCAATTCAACAAAAGCGGAGGCTCGAATGAAGATCCCGATGTTGCCGAACTTCGCAAGAAGCTGGACGAGCAAAAGCAAAAAAGTGAGCAACTCCGCATTTCAGGAATTCCCGGAGTCACCGGAGATCCCCAAGCTCTCGTCAGCCAAATCAAGAACGACACCGAAGCGCTCGCCCGACTTGTCAATTCAAGTGCAAGTGACGCCGCCGCTCTCAGAGCTGCCCGTGCAGATGCTTCCGCTCTAGCCGCCGCCAACGAAGACCTCCGCCGGGAGAGAGAGCAATTTCGTGTTGATGCAGCCCGCGCTGCCGACCTCCAACGTCAACTCGAGCTCGCACGCCAAGCTTCCGCCGGCATGATCAGTAAGAGCGAGTATGACCGCCTTCGCGCCGAACTCGATACGGCCAAAGCTGAAAGCAACCGCCTTCGCACCCAACTCGCGGAGATGCAGAATTAAAGTTAGGGCATGATTGATGCCAATACTTATGCTCTCTTGAAGGCCGAGCTGGATGCAACCGTCACCGAGATTGCCAGACTACGCGCCGAAAATTAGCGGCTCATGACCGAGCTTGCCGGAGCCAAGCTCTTCGTGACCCAGGACGATCTCTCGCCTCGCGCCGTTGCCCTCTACCGCGCGCTTAAAAAGATCGAAACGGAAGACCACCGCACCCGTCGCGACACCTACGCGGGCTTCAGCCAGCAAATCAAGGCCAACGTCCGCGAGTCCATCAACTTCAAGACCGGCAGCGCCAAAGTTGCGCTTGAGCACGAGGCCCACATCACGGATATGATTCAAAATGCCGATCCCAATTCCTTCTTCCTGGTCGTCGGTTACACCTCCACTTCAGGAGACTCCAAAAACAATGAGGAGCTTTCCTCACGCCGCGCCACCCGCGTCGCTTCCATGGTGAACTACCGCAAGGGTAAGACCCAGGGAGTTCAGGCCGTTTACCTGGGAGAAGGAAAACGCTTCGGTCCCGAAGACGCTCCCAACCAGGTCTGTGAGATCTGGGAGATTCGCCCTTAAATGAACTACCTTTTAAAAAGGGCGGCCATGAAAGTGGTCGCTCTTTTTTTGGGGCCCTCATTCACGCTCTTGTGGATCACGGCCATCGAGAAAAAGCCGCCCGCACGCGATCAATCGCACACGGACGGCCCTGCTATTTCGGGGGATTTTTTCTGCGCCCTATTTTTGAATCAGGACAGGACCAACCGGACCGGTCGAGACCCCGGCTTGTGCAGGGGCTGAAGCACAGCAGCTGGCCAATCCGGCGACGATGAATCCAAGAGCGAGGGTTGTTATCAGTTTTTTCATAGGAGTATCTTTAATTAATGGAGAGGCTTTTAGTCACGGGCGCGAATCACGGGCGCTTCTGCAAATGGACGGGCTCCCTGTCGTGCCTGGATTTCCCTTCCCGGTTCCCGTCCCTTTTCCGTAAAGAGAGCCAGCCCTACCACTCCCACATTACGGGTATCTCGATGCCGGAGGTTTGCATAAGATGCACTGACCGAAGAAAAGCGGAAGGTGACCACTTTTTCATGACTGGTCCGGAATCCCTTCACGTCGAGAGTTTTTCCGGCCCCGATGATGTAACCCCGCTTCTTGGTCGATCCCGCTTGTCCATCAATCACGTCGAGACCATCGACCGTCAGCACGACTTCCAAACGAGCGTCGCTGAGATTTCTAAGTCTGAGTTGATAATCCCGCCCCTTCTTCCCGATGACAAAACGACCTCCGCGCCACCAATAATTATCAAGCATCGACCAGCCGCTATACATTCCCCACTCCAGCAGGCCACCCGCCGTCTTCTGCATGCCATTCCCATTGGTCCGGCGATTCACCCCCATTTCGCGGGCGCCGTCGGCATCATTGTAGCGGATCATCGAGACATATTTGGGCTTCGCAGTCGATCTGCGGAAATCGGTGTAGCTCATTGAGGATTCCAGCTCTTTCCCCCAACCGGTCGCGATTCCGGTTCGTTCCTTTGTCAGAGACTTCACCTCGGCAGCCGCCCCAACCGCTCTCTGAGCATTGACCGGGGACGCCACTTCACCCGCAGGAGAAGGGGGCGCCATCGTCGGCATTCTTGAAGGAGCCGAACAACTCGAAAGAATCCCCGCAAAGGCACTCCCATATAAAAAGGCACGAACAGTTGCTTTTAAATTCATTGTGGTGCTAGAAAAACAGCAACCGCTCAATCCGTCAACTTAAATGCTGTTTTTTTAACATGTCTTTTTTTTACGAAGAGTTGCCATCTGTTCACTTGCCCCCTATGAAGCCGTCCGTCACCCAAAGACCGTCCCTGATGAAAAAGAATTGTTTGTTCCCCCTTCTCACGGCCATTGCCACCAGCTTGTTTTTGTCGAGCTGCGGTAATAAGCCACCCACCCCAAATCCTGATCAAACTGAGATCAAGACGGCGAAAAGAGTGAATCCCCACCCTGCCGGAACTTATGAGCACTTCAAGTTCGACAGCTATCCCGGCACAACCCGCACCTGGAAAAACTCCGCTCTTTTATCCCGGGCCAACTCTTCAAACACCAAGGTTCGAATCGACCTTTCCACGCAACGGGGTTTCCTTTTGGTGAACGATGAGATCGCCATGGACTATCGTGTTTCGACCGGAAGCTCTCGGCACAAGACGCCTACCGGTGATTATCGCATTATGGAAAAGATCCGCGACAAGCGCTCAAACCTCTACGGTGTCATTCTTAATTCCAGCGGATCTGTCGTGAAAAGCGGTGCTGATTCCCGCAAGCACACGGTGCCCGCCGGTGGTAAATTCCGCGGAGTAAGCATGCCCTACTGGATGCGCCTGACTGGTTCCGGAATTGGCATGCATCAGGGGAATGTGAATCGCCGCTATGCCTCGCACGGGTGTATCCGCACTCACTATTCGGCCGTCCCGATCGTCTACTCCAAGACCAAGGTCGGAACCCCCGTGACCGTGACCGTGACCAACTAAAGATCTCATCTTAAACAGCAAACTTATTGTTTCGTGAAGAAGATTCTCGCCACCATCGGCCTCGCTTTCGCGGCAATCGCCGTGGCCAGCTGCTCCGGTTCCAATGGCGAAGGCAAGGGCCCGGGATCATACAACTCCTTCAAAAAGAAGAGCGATTACCGGTCCTCGATGAAGGTCTATCAAAACAAGTCGGTTTATGCTGCCGCCACCCCTCAAAACACCAAGATCAGGATCGATCTGAGTGATCAACGCGCCCAACTTTTGGTGGGCCGGGGTGAGCACGTTGCCATCGACACTCCCGTTTGCACCGGTCGTTCGGCCAAGCCAACCAAGCCCGGCACCTACCCCATCATGGAGAAAATCGTGAACAAGCGTTCCACGATTTTCGGGACGACCTACTACAAAGGCCGCCGTGTCCACGGTGGGGACCGACGCAAATACCACGGCCGTCGTGACAGGTACTTGGGAGCACCCCGCCCTTACTGGATGCGGATGACCAGCGGTGGCATCGGCATGCACGGATCCAGCAGCGTCAAACGCTACCCCAGCAGCAGCGGATGTGTGCGCACCCCCCAGACTGTCATTCCTAAGATTTTTGCCAAGGTTAAGGAAGGAACGCCTGTGCAGGTTGTCCGCTAACGACGGCTCGTTCTTCGGAATTTTCAAAACGCGACCCCCAACCGGGATCACGTTTTTTATTGGGCCTATCGGAGTAGATTCCAGGCGCAAACCAGGGCCTTCACGCCAGCCATCTCGATGGACGGATCACATCCCACTCCCCAGAGAATCGTCCCGTCATCCTTGCGGAGTTGGACGTAGGCTGCCGCATCAGAGCTGGAGCCCCCACGCACCGCATGGGAGCGATAGTCAGTGAGTGTAAAATCCTTGAGGCCTGTTTTTTCAAGACCGTGAACGAATGCGTTGATCGGTCCGTTCCCGATTCCTTCGACCGACTTGGTTTGTCCATCAATTTCAATGACAGCCTTGCAGGCCACTTCACCGCACCCGGCACTATGGTGATCCAGCTCGTAATCTTGCAGCGTGAGATGCGAATTCACATTCACAAACTCCCCGAAAAAGACACTCCCGACCTCTTTGGCTGAAAGCTCCTTTCCCCGCTGGTCGGCCAAATCATAGATTCGCTTTCCGACCTGGGGGTGCATCGTTTTGGGAAGATCATAGCCGTGCTCCTGATCCAAAATGTAGGCCACCCCGCCTTTGCCGGACTGTGAATTGATTCGAACGATCGCTTCATAACTCCGTCCGATATCGTGAGGATCGATGGTAAGATAAGGAACACCCCACTTTGCACCTTCTTCCTTTGCCCGGCGATCAAGACCCTTTTTTATGGCATCCTGGTGGCTGCCCGAGAAGGCGGTGAAGACCAACTCCCCGGCATAGGGCTGTCGGTCGGGAACGGTCATGCGAGTGGTCCGTTCGTAAACTTCGCGGAGGCTTGAGAGATTGGAAAAGTCCAACCCGGTCTCAATTCCATGGCTGTTCATGTTCAAAGCCACGATGACGATATCAAGATTGCCGGTTCGTTCTCCATTTCCGAAAAGCGTCCCTTCCACCCGATCCGCACCGGCCATCAATCCCAGCTCGGTCGCAGCCACTCCTGTCCCCCGATCGTTGTGGGTGTGAAGGGAAATCGTCACCGAATCACGTTTGGAAATCTTACGGCACATCCACTCGATCTGATCGGCATGAACATTTGGAGTGGCCCATTCCACAGTTGCCGGGAGATTCAAGATGAGCTTTTTCCCGGGAGTCGGCTCCCAGACATCGATGACCGCCTCACAACACTCGAGAGCGAAATCGAGCTCGGTATCCGAAAAGCTTTCGGGCGAGTATTGCAGCACAATCTCGGTTTCGGGAATGGTGGGAACCAGCTCCTTCACCACTTCCGCACCTGTGACCGCAATCGCCTTGATGTCTTCGCGTGAGGCATCGCTGAAAGTGACCCGCCGCTGAAGTGTGCTCGTGGAATTGTAGATGTGCACGATGACACGGCGAGCCCCCTTGATCGCCTCAAAGGTCCGCTCGATCAGGTGGCGGCGCGTTTGCACCAAGACTTGAACCGTGACGTCATCCGGAATTCGATCCTCCTCGATCAAACGCCGCATAAAGGCAAACTCGGTGTCGCTCGCCGAGGGAAAACCGATCTCGATCTCTTTGAATCCCACCTTCACGAGGAGGTCAAACATCTCAAGTTTCTCTTCCACACTCATCGGAATGGGAAGAGCCTGATTGCCATCGCGTAGGTCGACGGAGCACCAGATAGGAGCTTCGGTAATGACACGGTCGGGCCAGGTCCGGTCGGGCAGAGCCACAGCCGGGAACGGGCGATATTTGCTAATGGATTCGGATTTCATTGTCTCGTTGTTTGATGGACAAGGAAACGCACCGACTCAACTGGAAGGAAATTGTGTGCCCTTGGAAAACAGTCCAACCGATGAACGGATGATGGAAAATGGCCCAAAGGAAACAATGCGACTTCAGACTCAAGTTAGAGTCCGAGCCGCAATCCTAGAAGAAGAGCCAAAGTGAGCTTCACGAGGCAAGACAAACTCAGCGAATTGGGTTTGTCACCCCTAAAAATCGGCTCCACAGAGGTTTATTCCCCCTGCTTCTCAAGTTGGACCTCCAGCGCCTCCAGCGCAATCTGCATTGTCAGTCCATCACCCCGGGCCACCGAGACGGAGTTCAGGCCCGCCCCCCACTGGCAACACTTCACTCTGATTGGTGTCCCTGACTTCCGGACGATTCTTGTTTCAGAATCTCCAGATAAACCTCTCTGACCCTGTCAGTCACATCCAGGTCCGGATGTGAGTAGATTACAAAAGGTGTTCTGGTATTTGTCGTTCCATCGGCATCAAGAATCATTTCCCCCGTCAATCCATCTTGGGAAACTCGTTTAATTGCCGTCATCAAGACATCTCGCCTCAAAGAATCACCATCCTCCACCAGGTCGTCGCTCCTCACAAACCGAAAGGAACTCTGCCTCCCGGGAACAGTGGCCGGCTCCGATAAGCCCGTCCCCTCTGGAATGAAATACCAGAGCCCAATAATCCCGGCAGTCACCAACAGACATACGATTAACCATGACAATCCCTTCACTGGACTTCTACTGACTTCTCCTACCTCGAAACGTTCAAAATAGACTCGCCCACACACAAAATTCTTCCCATTCCTCCTCCCCCCTTTCATCTTCCGGCACATGGCTCACTCCCGACAACTCCACTCCGTCATCGACGCCTTCGGCAAGCAGGGCTGGCATTGCGAACCCGTCGAAAACCGTGAGGTTGTCACCTCCGCGTTTGAAGCCCACCACACTCACATCCACGTGCACGCACAGGCCTTCCCAAACCTGAATGCTCTCGCTGTCGTTTCCGAATCCCCGATGACTTTCGATGAGGAACGGATGGCTCTCGCCCTCGAACTCATCATGAGGGCCAACAAACAGCTCACGCTCGGAAACTTCGAATACGATTTCGATCGAAACCTCGTCGTCTTCCGCATCACCAACCTCTTCGACAAAGAGGTCTACGATGCCGATATCATTTCATCCATGGTTCATTGTACCATTGCAGAATTGGATCGCATTATCCCGCTCGCCGGAGTCATTAACCGCACCTCCGATGACCTCCTTGACGATCTCTCCATCCCGCTCCTGCTCGAGCGAGAGGACCTTCTTCCACCCGTTCCCGAAGGGGCGGATGGTGAAGAGGAGGAACTCTAACCAACTCTTTCTCCGACAGTCCCGGCTCCACAAAATCGTCAGACAATCAAATTCATCAAGTCCGTGACTTGACGGACCCGTTTTCCCGTCCTAAGTCCCCACCGCGAACCAAAACGGTCGCACCAGAAACCATGTCTGTCTTAGTTGGAAAACAAGCCCCGATCTTCACGGCGAAAGCCGTGCAAGGTGAAAACATCATCGACTCCTTCTCGCTCGAGCAATTCATCGGCAAGAAGTATGTCGTCTTATTCTTTTACCCGAAGGACTTCACTTTTGTCTGCCCCACCGAACTCCACCGTTTCCAGGAGGAGATTTCAGAATTTGAAGCCCGCAATGTCGCCGTAGTCGGCTGCTCCACAGATTCCGAATTCTCTCACTGGGCCTGGCTCAACACCCCTAAGAACAAAGGTGGAATTCAGGGGGTGACCTACCCACTGGTCGCCGACATTAACAAGACGATCTCCGAAGCTTACGACGTTCTCGCTGGCGAAGAAGTGATCGACGAGGAAGGTAACATCTCGGTCGAAGGCGAACTTGTCGCCTACCGCGGACTCTTCCTCATCGACCTTGACGGAAAAGTTCGCCACCAGGTTGTCAACGATATGCCTCTTGGCCGTTCCATCAAGGAATGTCTCCGGATCATCGATGCCCTTCAGCACTTTGAGGAGCACGGCGAAGTCTGCCCCATGGACTGGCAAAAGGGTGAAAATGCCATGACCGCTGATCACCAGGGAGTTTCTGATTACCTGGGAAGCAAGTAATCCTTCAATCACCAAAAAACCGGCCCATCCTCGCGGATGTGGCCGGTTTTTTTGGGCATAAGAACCAACTAGGAAAGCGGATCCGGGCCGTAAGTATTTGGTCCGACAGTTCCACGAAGGCATCCGTTCTCAACGAAAGTCCAGATGGCGCCAATCAAAGGAATCATTCCAATAAAAATCCACCATCCGCTTTTGTCGCGATCATGCCAGCGCTTCACCGCAACGGCCAAGCCAATCCAAATAGCTGGAATATAAAGAAGACCCAAGACAATCAGCACTCCTGCAGGCAACTCCTCTTCAGGTTCTCCCAAGGAATCGCCATAGACCGCAGTCTCGGCGAAAGCATCGTCGGAAGACAAGTTGGTTGTCGCGGGTTCTGCCGTCGTAATAAACATGGCTGACAATGCAATGATCACCACAAACATCACGGCATACATCCCAACGATCGCCCCCCAATACTTGGCTCTATTAATTCGGCCTTGGAACGAAAACAAAAGTTTGCCAATGGTCATCTTCTCAGCCGGTTGGGTGGGATGCTGCGGAGCTTGCGGAGTGGCGTATGGATTCTGGTTCATATTATTTGGATGCCCACAAACTATTGATTATCGCCCCCCGTCGAGCATTCCTTAAACGATCTTTATCCCGGATTCATAGTCCGCGAACAACAAAAGGAATCTGACGTCCTCTTTCGAGCGAGACCGGCAGAGATTGACTGAATCCACCGATAAGCTTTTGCCCTCTCAATCAAACGGCCCTATGTATCCCCCATGGCTCAAAAAAAGAAAACCGCCGCCAAGAAAACCGCTCCGTGGGCAAAATCGATGCCCAAAAAGCAATTCGACTTCATGCAAGAGATTCTTGCAGCCCCCAGCCCCATTGGGCTTGAAGGCGCCATGAGCTACGGCGTGATCAAGCCGGTCTTCGACAAAATCAAACCTAAGTCGTGGGCGGTTCGCCAATTCAAAGGGAATGCCGGCCTTGTTCTCGACACTCACCCGAACGACGACGACAAGCCCTCGGTCATGCTCATCGGGCATGCCGACAAAATTCGACTTCAAGTCCGGAGCATCGGTAGCGACGGCAAAATCTGGGTGAACAGCGACTCTTTCCTCCCCTGCACACTCATTGGCCACGAGGTCAAACTCTTCTCCCAAAAGCCCAATAAGCCCGGCGAATATCGCGTCATCGAGGGCGGGACCATCGAAGCTCTCGGTGCCATTCACTTCTCCGAACCCGCACAGCGAACCGGAGAGAAAGGCATCAAAGGGGAAATGCTTTTCCTTGAACTCCAGATGCATGGAGAAAAGTGCAAGGAGCGTGTTGAAGCCCTCGGTATTCGCCCTGGCGATCCCATCATTTTGAATCGCCCCATTCGTAAGGGCTTCACTGATGACACCTTTTACGGCGCCTACCTCGACAACGGTCTTGGTTGTTTCATGGTCACAGAACTCGCCAAGCTTCTGGCCAAAAAACCCCTCAAAAACATCCGCGTTCTTCACACCATCGCCACGCACGAAGAAATCGGTCGCATGGGAGCAGCCGCAATTGCCGGAGAAATGAAGCCCGATATTTTGATTGGAGCCGACGTGAACCACGACTACGACGCCGCTCCTGGACTCTCGGCCAAACGCATGAATAATCTCACCATGGGCAAGGGTTTCACGCTCACCAACGGATCTATCACCAGCTCGTTTATAAACAGCATCATCGAGAAGGCCTGCCAGAAAGCCGACATCCCCTACCAGATTGACTTCGCCGGCCGCGATACCGGAACCGATGCCATGGCAGCCTCTCTCGCCGGAGTCGACAGCGCGGCAACCTCAATTGGGTTCCCGATTCGCAACATGCACACTATTTCCGAAACCGGTCACACTCTCGATGTCCTCGCCGCCGTCCACGGAATGGAAGCGACTCTCCGCGAGATGGATAAGATGAACCGCGGCAAAGGGCTGAGCAGGAAAGATCTCCTTAACGAACACCCTCGTCTCGACGAAGCAAAGGAAGCGTAACTCTAGTCTTTAGGTCGCTTCGACTAAAGTCCTGGCTCGGCAACCGAAAGCCAGTCGCCCGACTCGACGACTTCATAGTCAGCGGTCCCCTTCAACCACTCGTAGATCCAAACCGTCGTGAGGTCTCCAGCGAGATTCACTTCGGCCCGGATTCTGTGGTACTCACCATTGCGGTCATCTTCCAACCCAACGCCCTCAAACTCATCCAGTTCTTTGAGAAGTTCCGGACCGATTTCATAAACCTCCCCCTTCACCGGGGTTACGCCTTCCAATACGAGGCCCGGATACCAATCGATTTTCACCAGTATCCCCGGGACCTCGGCAGCACCCAGCCAGCGAGCACCCTTCATCCGCCAATCGTTTGAAGCTCCTTTCCGGAGCGCTCCGTAAACAAAAAGAAGATCACTCATCGCTCGACTCCAGAATCCTGGAAATCTCGCCCTTTAACTCATCAATTCCCTCTCCTTCCATGGCCGAAATCGGGACGATGGGAACCTTAGGAAAACGATTCTTGAAGATCGCCAGATTCTCTTCCGCTCCTTCAAGATCCATCTTATTTGCCACCACCATCCACGGAAACTTGGCGAGATCCTCATCGTAAAGTTTGATCTCGGTTCGCAAGGTCTGAATATCCTCGATTGGGTCGCGCAATTCACTCCCCGGGATATCGACCACAAAAAGCAGAACCCGACAACGGGTGATGTGGCGCAAAAACTCATGTCCCAAGCCCCGGTTATCGTGAGCGCCTTCGATCAGCCCCGGAATATCAGCGACCGTGCATCGCTGCTGACCGTCAAGTGTCACCACCCCAATCTGGGGAGTGAGAGTTGTAAACGGATATGAGGCCACCTTGGGTTGCTTCGCCGAAATCTTCCCCAGCAAAGTTGACTTCCCGGCATTGGGAAACCCGACCAAACCCACATCAGCGATCCGCCGAAGCTCAAAGTAGAAGACCCCCTCGTCTCCTTCGGTGCCTAGCTCCCGTTCTTGCGGAACCTGGTTCGTGGCACTCCGAAAATGGAAGTTTCCCCGCCCGCCTTTTCCGGGCTCAAGCAAAACAAATTCCTGCCCTTCCTCGGTTAAATCACAAACGGGAACAAGATCCACCCCCTCTTCACTGCGCTCCATCGCAACCGCTTCCTGCACATCGACGGCCGGACTGCGATACACCACGGTCCCCGGAGGAACCCGACCGATCTTGGTCTTCCCATCCCGCCCATGTCGTTTCCAGCTTTGCCCGTGGGCGCCGTCTTCCGCATACAACTTGGGATCGTAATGAAAATTACGGAGGTTGTCGGTGTTTCCATCAACGACCAGCTTCACCTTGCCCCCATTTCCTCCATCCCCGCCATCGGGACCACCACGGGGAACAAATTTTTCCTTTCGAAAGCTCACCGCTCCGTGGCCGCCATTTCCGGCACGACAGTGAACGCGGATGTGATCGACAAATGACTTATCTCTTTTCATGCGGTTATCTTTCCAAAGGTATTCATTAAGGAAACCTCGAGCGCGAGAGCCTCCACGACATTTGTTTCCAATAAGCGTCGCAGCTCCTCCATGGCCGCAACCCGTCGCAATAGCACGTCTAAATCTTCATCCTCGACCGCTTTTTGCATCACCCCTGCATACTCGGGGAACTCCAGCCCTTCTCCCCCGGCCTTCAATCTCAGCAGGTCGCCCACCCACGCATGAATGGTCTCGATCATCAAAGCCCGCTCACCCAAATAGTCAGCCGAAGCCTGGGCCAAATACATCTTCTCACGATCGTCCATCCATTTGGAATCGACCACTTTCTGATACTTCACCTTGTCCTCCTTCAGCAAAGCCGCGTAATCCTTCTCGATTTCCGCCTTGCGCGTGCGAAGCAAATCCTCGAGCCCCGCTTTCACCGCAAGTCCGGTTTCCATCTCTCCAATCCCCTCCCGTGTCACCCCTTCCAACAAAGGTAGAATCCGCTGAACCTGCTCCGGCTTCTCGGCTCCCGGCTCGGCCGCCAGGGCAATATGAACACAGCGCGACCAAATCGTAGCGAGCAACTTCTCCGGTTCACTTGAAAGTAAGAGTAAAATACTTTCACGGGGTGGCTCTTCAAGGGTCTTCAAAAAAGCATTGGCTGCGGAATCCCCCATTCGGTCGGCATCGACAATCACCCCGACCTTCCACGTTCCCTCCGGCGATGACTGGTTCATCATTTTTTCGAGCGCGCGAATATCATCCACTGCGATCTGGCGGGACTTTGATCTCGGACGCACCACACGGATGTATTCCCCTTCCTGGTCGTTCAGCGAGGGAGCATCAACCTTCACCGGCTCGCCCCAAAGATCATCGCCTTCATCCTTCTTGCCATTCAGGAGGTGGGCCATTTCTGCGGCTAATTTCTCCTTCCCGCACCCTTTCGTGCCCGTCACCAAAAAGGCGTGCGCGAGGCGTCCCCGATCGTGGGCTGCTGAAATAAGGTCAAATGCTTTGGCCACCGTGAATGCCATGTCGGAAACCTATCCGCCCCCCGCCACACGGGCAAGATTATGTCGATCAAGGAATCTCGGTGCATTCCTGCTTCAATCTGCCACCCTCCTCCAATGTTGAGACTCGTTTCGCTTCTTTCCATATGCCTGCTCCTTCCAGTGACAGCCCACCGGGATCCCATCAGACTCACCCACGGCCCCATGCTCGGGCAGCCCACCTCCAGTTCGGTCACTGTTTGGGGACGAACTTCGGAACCCGGGGAATTCATGGTGAAGTTCGGCACCGACCCCTCTCAGCTGACCCAATCCAGCCTCCCCGCCAAAACCGAAATTGATCGTGATAACACCGGCGTCACCCAACTGACCGGACTCAGGGGTGACACCCGATATCACTATCAGATCTTCGTGAAAGACAATCCACACGGACTTCCCGGCACTTTCCTGACCCTTCCCTCGGCCGAAGAAAGCTGGAATGCCGAGCACAACCCGGAGGGCCTTTTCAATTTCCGCTTTGAGGTGGGCTCATGCGCCAACCAAAACCCGCTTCACGGAATCGGACACCGGGCTCCGGTTTACGAAAACCTTAACCGCAACTGGGCTGATAAAACACACTTTCACATTATGAACGGTGATTGGCTTTACGAGGAGCTTCGTACTTATCCACCCGAAGCCTGGCGTCTCGTCCAAGGGCAGGACGTTCTTCCGCCCACCGTGCAAACCATGCCTTCCATCGTTGGCGTCTGGGAAAACTACAAACTCTACCTTAGCCGGGGCAACGAACTGGCACAATGGCATCGCAATGTTCCCAGCTACTTCACCTTCGATGATCACGAGCTCGTAAACGATATCTGGGGCTCCGCCGAGATTGGAAAGCGCCACCGCCGCACCGTCTTTCGCGACATCGGGACCCGGGCCTGGTTCGACTACCTCGGCTGGGCCAATCCCGTCGAGCACCCGCAGCGGGTCCACGCCGCGAAAGGGAAAATGACGGCAGGCAGCAAGCTTCTTGTCGACACCACGACCGACTTCACCAAGCTCCCGCTTGAAAAAATGGGCACTCTTCACATCCACTGGGACACCCCCGAAGCCGGAGTGAACGACCTCGATTTCGACAACGATGAAGGACACAAAAATTCTTACGTTTACCAAATCACCAAGGTCGTCGACGCCCACACTTTGGAGCTTCATATGCCCGCCAAAATCACCGACGAAGTCACCTACTCGATCGGACGCAGTTCTTACGGAAAATTCCGCGTCGCCAATTGTGAATTCTTCCTCTTGGACACCCGGGGTTCGCGCGACATGCACGACGTGACCAACCGCGGAAAGGAAGGCGTCTCCATGCTCGGTAAAACCCAGCGCGAATGGCTCCTCAAATCGATGAAGGAAAGCGACGCTGACTTCTTTTTTCTCACCTCCACCGTTCCCTTCATGATCCCTCACAGCGGCGCGGGTGGTTTCGAAGCTGCCGGAAACAAGGAGGAAGCTTGGACCGGATTCCTGAACGAACGCGAACAATTGATCAACGAGTGGGATAAGCTTGGAAAGAAAGTCTTCGTCATGACCGGAGACCTTCACAACAGCTTTGCCATCAAAATCACCGATAACGTTTGGGAGTTTTGTTGTGGCCCGCATAACAGCGTGAACCACGTGCCCAAAAACGATGAAATGAATCGCCCTGCCACTGGAATTTTCGACTGGGGTCCACGCAAGTGCGACATCCGCTGGAGTTCATACATCCTTCCGGATCTCGAAAGACTGCAGCGCCTTTATCCTTACTTCTGCGTCGTCCAGGTAAACAATGTCTTCAACATGCCCAAGGAATTGGGTGGCAAGCGCTTGGTCGCTTACCCCCATCCTCAGATTATTTTCCAATACTACAACGGGCGCACCGGAGAACTCGCTTACGCCGAAGCAATTTCGTTAGACCGATAATTCCTACTCTGCCACCGCCTTCAGTCGAAGGTAAGCTTCTCCGTTTCCAAGCGGCATTGGATGACGGTATGTGGACGTGACCGATCCGTCTTCGGCCACCATCTCCGGCAATACGAGAATCCCATCATCAGTCCACGCTGAAAGGTCGTCGCTCACTTGCGCCAGCAAGCGGACCGCTCTCTCGCCGGGAGCTCGTGTCACGGTCACCGTGAGATATTTCTCCCCTTCAATTTCCTGAACCTCGCTCGCCAAATCTCCCGGCAAACTCGCCGCATCCAGTGGCAGTGATCCCAAGGCAAACTCAAAAAAGTTGCTCCAGCCATCGCCATCAGGATCAGCATCTTCACCTGAAATCTCAGGATTCAACAGATCGACTTCCGAAAAGACGCTGACCTGCCATGAAGCAAAATCCAAGCGTCCACCCGGGGAGCCCCCGACTGAACCAGAAGCCCGCCAGTTTGTGGCATCTCCATGATCAGCAGTCCGATCAATGACCTGAATAGAATGTCCGTCAAGTCCGGCCAAGTCCGGCCATGGAGAAGAAACCTCATAGGTAAATTCATGAATGACAGTATCGTTGGTCCCAATGAGACGGAGTTGCTCTCCCCCGTTTGAAAGCTGGCCGGCATATTCTCCGGCAATCAGGTCATCAAAATCAGAGCCGAAACGAACACGGAAGGCATCGGTATTCTTCACCAACAAGAGCTTCTTCCCCGGCCCAAGGACCCGGGCCGTTGAATCGGAAAAATCAAAAATGATCCCGTCGGTAAAACGGACCGAACTGAGATCAATTGCTTCCTGCGAAAAATTCTCGAGGCGAATGAATTCAAAAAAATCGCCATCATCAAAGCCCGCATTGATCTCATCGGAGCTGGCACCAGACGGGTTGTAAAGAATCTCGGCAATAGACAAGTTTTGGGAACTAGCCGGAACCGAATCAACGGTGAAGCTTGCTGAAGTCACCGCACTCCACTCGCCATTCTCGAAACTGCGGGCTTTCACCGTAAGAGGTTCATCAATAATGATGGGCAAATTGCCATCAGCAACCCGTTCCCCCCGTAATCCGACATCCAGTGCCATGTCGCTATTCCCCGGTGAGTTGTGAAGCTCGATCGCGATGATGTTTGATCCGCTCACCAACAGTGCGGGGTCAATGGAATAGGCCCGGTAATCCGATTCATTTCCATCATCTGTATCGGAAGTCGGGAGGGAATTATAGTCCGACGGAGCCGGCAAATTGGAACCGCGAAAAGCCTCCATCCCATTCACAAAAATGACCACGCCGCCGTCAGAGAGAAGATTGGTCTCCAGCGACAAGTAGGCTGAGGGATCATCAATCTCAAAGGTCTTGCGAAAGTAGCTGGTCGGCTGTCGTGGCCTCTCGCTGTTGACGTCCGTCTCGATTTGCACCGTCACTCCTCCAAAGGAAATCCCACCGTATCCCAACGGAGCGGGACCGCTTGCCCACCCACTGTCATCATAGCCCAAAAGGCGCCATGCCGTGCCCAGGTCCCCCTCGGTGGCATTGTGCTTCCAGACTGATCCTTCCCCAATCAACACTTCATCCTGTAGCCCCCCGGTCTGTGAAGTGGCGGTGGGATTTGGGGAACCGCCCGGCATCCGGGGATCGGAACCGTCCGTCGTATAGTAGAGCGTAGCATCGTCGTTTGTGATGATGAGTGGATACCCTTCCCGGACACTTCCTCCAAACTGGCCAAAAGTCGGCGGCGCAATCTCGGGCCACAAATTATTATCGCGAAAGTCTTCGCGAACCGGACCAAAAAGATAACGACGACGTCCAATCGAAGGATTGACCCATCGGAGGAAATCACCCCGGTCCACTGACTGATTCCCGATCAAGCGCAGCAAGTCTTCGAACTCACCTTCAAGCCCGTCAAAGCGTTGCCGGATATGGGAGTTTAATTGGTCGCGATCATCGAGAATGCCGCCATTAAAGAGATGTTTCTGGATCTGATCGGCAAATAACAAACGGAACTCTTCCCAGCGATTCAACCCACGCCAAAGGTCTCGTAACTCGCCCCGGGTTCCGGTTTGACCGGTCTGTCCATTTGATGTTCCAAGAATGTAGGTCCGGATCATTTCCTGTGACACCGGCCGGTTTCCAGCATTGTTCATTGCGCCCTCCGCATCCCAAACATAGAGCCGGTAACGGCCTTCGGCGGAACGCTCCTTGGCTGCCACCCAGTTGTTGTGAGGCCAATCCCACGTCGCGCCATAAATGTTGAGGAGGTAGTAGTTCGCCATGTTTTCCACATCTGCGACCTCGAGAACTCTCTCCCAATTTTGAGTGCTCACCGCTGCATTCAAACGGCTGATCATATCGTTCCAGGCTGTCTTGTCTCCTTCCGCAATATTGTCGTTTCCTTCGAACTGCAGGACATCCCATTGCGCGTTATCGTCATTGCTGTGTAGAGAACGAAAGAAGGGTTCCCGAAGACGCTCCACCATATTGTAGTATCCCTTGAGATCGCCATTCACGTAGAGACTGTTGATGACCCCAAGACTGGCCCCGTTACCCATATCATGACTTAAGCGTCGGAACAGTTCGTCGACGATGAAGGGGTTTCTGATGTCATTTTTCCCGGCTCGGATCCGGAATCGTTCATAACTGCTGAAGGTTCGTGCCGGGCCATTCAGCGGGAGGTTGACCGATGGGTTTCCGTAATCATCGCGGAAGTAGAGATTGAAGGACGGCTTCTGCACCGGTTGGTCCGGCCAAGGAGAAGAGGCCGTCTGACTCAACACCATTCGGGGCCGGGAAAATGAACTCGCGGCAATCCTCAAACCCACGTCTGTTCGAAAACCGGCAGTGCCATCTTCGAAATAGTATTCGGCGTGGATCGGTCGCTCGTAAGCACGACCTCGATTGATGACGTTGTTATAATCAAACGCCCCCGAAGCTGTCCATCTGTTGTTCGGGTAGGAACCGCCATTGATTGCCAGTACTCCAAAGGGATCATAGAGTGCCCGCTGCGGGTCTCCGGCATAAACCAAGGCCGGACTGGTTCGCACCCGTGCATC
Source organism: Akkermansiaceae bacterium (assembly GCA_965657795.1). GTDB lineage: Bacteria > Verrucomicrobiota > Verrucomicrobiia > Verrucomicrobiales > Akkermansiaceae > SW10. The sequence continues at coordinate 19,535 of CBFHQJ010000016.1, read as the reverse complement.
CTGATTAATCAAAAAAGTATGGGTCTTGATATTTGAAGCGATAAAGCCGTCGCGAAAGGCACGAGCCCGGATGACATGACCCCGACGCGAATTGATCGGGTTGAGCGCAAGCGGCATGGTGTAATCGTTACCGTTCTCCAGCGTCGGCTCGGTTCCGTTTGTGGTGTAGCGAATTATTACCCCCGGTGTCATTGAGGTCAGTGAGACCGCGATCGCCCCGTCATAAAACCCACCTTTTTGGCTAAAGTCAGGAGCATCCGCTTTTGCCGTAAACGCCTCACCAACATTGGGGCCACCGGGACTGGGCGTCGCAAAATACCGCAGTTGTCCCCCCTCAAAGGAACCGTAGCTATAGTTTGGAGACTGACGGGGATACTCGGGCGAAATTTCGGAAACCGGATTCCCGCCATCATCATAAAGCCCCAGAAACTCTCCTCCCGAACCCAGCTTGAAATTTGTGTGCAAGAAATCTGCCCCCGCAATCGGTTCGTCAGGGTCGTCCGCCAAGACCACCAAATACCCTCCCGCGGGAATGGTCGTCCCTGCCGGGAAGCTCCACTTGAGAGGCTCCATGGCATCATCACTCAAGCTCCAATCAGCAAGGTCCACCGCATCCGCTCCATTGTTATAAAGCTCAATCCAATCCGAAGGATCTTCAGATGGCGTGGCCGGATCAACCAGCCCCGAAGTCGGCTCTCGCAAACCGGCCAGATAATTAACGGCACTTCCCGATGAAAAAAGTTGGGGATCAACCCCGGATGGCTCGTTAATCCGCAACGACATATCCAGACGCATATTGCTCGTGATCGTAAAATTGTTTACTTGGACCGCGATCACGTTTTCGCCTTCCCTCAAAAGCTCCGATGCCACCGGCAGCGTGATCGATTCGGTATTCGTTCCCAGCGTGCTCGCCCGGTGGCAAAGTTGATCATGATAGATGTGCGCTTTCACCGCTCCCATGTTTCGCCGCGCCACTTCAACCCCGTTGAGCCATGCCACGAAGCCATCATTGTAGTTGATGCTTAACACCAGCGGAGCCGGGGAGGATGCTTCGGACGCCGAGGCCTCAAAAGATTTCCGCACATAAAATGACGGAGAAATATTTCTCAGCTCCGCCCCCAAATTCGTGGCGATACTCCCCAACGAATAGCCCATCGGCAAATTGCCGGATTCCCACCGTGAGTCATCGAACGAAGTGGACCACCAGGCCGGACCTGCGCCGGCGTAGGCTTGGTCATTCTCATCCCAACGCAGATTGCGTGGGGTGTGGGTTGCCGAAATTTCGTTAATGACAACGTCACCAAAGGCAAGACCAGACAAGACAGTCCCAAGGACGATTGTGGGTGTGCAGCTCATAAGCACACAAGATGCCCCTAAAACGGCCGGGTGACAGCACGAAAATTCAAAAGTCTGTCACGCATTCGAGCTACAAAAGCAGTCCGGCCAACGCGGCGCTCATCAAGTTTGCCAGAGTCGCCGCAAAGACCGCTTTCAAACCCAACCGGGCAATCTCCTTCCTGCGGCCCGGAGCCATCACTCCCAGCCCGCCCAGCAAAATCGCAATCGAAGACAGGTTTGCGAAACCACACAAGGCGAAGGTGACGATTCCCTGGGTCTTGGAACTGAGACCGGCTTTCATCTCTTCGAAACTTCCGAAGGCAATGAACTCATTCACAATCACCTTCTGCCCAATGAGGCTTCCGGCTTGCTGGATTTCACCACCGTTCACCCCGATCAAATAGGCGACCGGCGCAAAGATCCAGCCGAGCAATTTCTCCAGACTGAAATTGGGGTCGCCGAACCATCCACCCACTTCGCCAAAAAAGAGATTCACCACCGCGATCAAGCCAACGAAGGCCAGCAACATCGCTCCCACATTCAAAGCCAGCTTAAGTCCACTGGAAGCTCCCAGCGCCGCCGCATCGATCACGTTGGCTGGCTTCTCGTCACCCTCAGCCAACTCCACTTTGCTATCATTCACCTCTTCAGTTTCCGGCAGAATGAGCTTTGCGAAAAGCAAACCACCCGGCGCCGCCATGAAGCAAGCCGCGATCAAGTGGTCCATTCTCGCTCCCATCTCCGAATACCCCACCAGGACCGAACCGGCGATACTGGCCAAACCACCCACCATCACTGCGAACAATTCCGAACTTGTCATCTTCGGGAGATAAGGCCGGATCACCAAGGGAGCCTCCGTCTGCCCCACGAAGATATTTGCGGCCGCCGAGAACGATTCCGCCCGACTCGTTCCCAGGACCTTTCGCAAACCCCCACCTACAACCAGAATGACGACCTGCATCACTCTGAGGTGATAAAGAACGGCGATCAACGAGGAGAAAAAGATGATCACCGGAAGGACAAAAAACGCGAAAACTCCACCCAAACTCCGCCCGGGATTTGAAAGCTCTCCGAACACAAAGGAAATCCCTTTCTGGCCCGCTCCCACGACATCACCCACCCGCTGCGTCAGCCATTGCAATGCATCCACGCCCCAGGGCGTCGCCAACACAAAGACCGCGAAACTCAGCTGAATCGCGAAAGCCCCGCCCACGGTCCGCCAAGAAATTGCCTTTCGGTTCGACGAAAACAAATACCCCAGGCCCAGAAGAAAGATAACGCCGACGATTCCCATTGCCGAAACCTAGAGAAGTCATGCCGCCAGCGCCAGCCTTCGATTGCCACCCTACATATTTGATGCTCGAAGCACTCGCTACCGTTTCTTTTTTTCGGGTGTGGATTCGAAAAACTGCCACCGCAGCCCTCGATATCGCACTTCCTCATCCCGCTCTTCTTCCGCTGCAGACCAAATCACCGGTCGCCCCCTGGGGCCGAGCTTATAAACCAGATCACCAAACTCCGGATCAGCCAGGTCCGTAAGTGGAAACGGCAGCTTCAAGTCCGCCAGCGATTCAGGATAGTTCCCTTCCTTCAAAAAACGCAGCTCACAAGCGATCGCCGCGAGAACGATTCGATCTCTGGTCGGGGCTACCTTCGTGAGAACCGTCGCGGCTCTTTTTAGCCCAACAAAGGCAAGATCAACCTTGGAAACCGGAGACCACCACGGTTTAGGTTCAGCAACCGGAAACTCTCCACGCTTTTCGATCGGTTGATCAAACCAAGCCCACATATCCACATGGCAATGGACAGCTCGGGCCTTGCGATGATCCCGCCACCCTTGCCCCCCCTCAAAAAACCACCACTGATCAAATTGTTGTTCCAAAGTTTTTCGCTTTCTTGGAAAGATCAAGAATCCCTCCATCCCTCCGGGCTTCTGAAGTAAATCGATCAACCAAGCGGCCTCATAAAAGAAGGACTCCTTGAGATTTTCCTCGTATTCCCTCTTCGAAACCAACTCCTCGAGTAGTTTCAAATCAGCCCCGTCCCACACCCGCAGCCGCACCCCTTCCCAGATTACCCGGTCAACCAAGCTCTTCCCGGCACGATCAAGAAGCGCCCCAATGAGGTTCGAAGCTCTGAATGTTTCAGCCATTCGCTCGATCACTCTTATCCGCTGAATCGCCAGCTTCCCGTCATTCGACCGAATTGCCAAAACCGCCAAATCCTTTCCGAATCTCATCACCCCCTGCCCAGCAACGAGGTAGTCACTGGCAGCATCCTGATCATCCAGCAAGCTGGCATAAACTGTTTGGGCTGGCTTCGAGAGGAGAGCCTTACCAAAGGCATCAAAACGTCTTTCAAAAGGTGCCACGATCTCGGCGACTTTCTCCCGCGCCGCCGCTTCCTCCGATTCCACCTTGAAATACTCCTGATACAAAGGACTTCTCCCGGTGGCAGGATTTAACTGCCATCTTCCTCGTTTCACCTCCGGGCGTTGCGCCAGCCACTCCGACCAACCTGTAAGCTGTTTCTCCCGGGGAGCTTCAATCTCCGCTCGAAACACCGCATTCTCCATGAAAGGATCTCCCTCCTTAAGCTTTGGTGGAGCGTAATCCTCCATGATCAGTGAAACCTCGGCCCCTTTCGCTCTCTCCTGAGCGTCGGCCCAAGCTTCGTCACCCCGCCATCCCTCCGCCATATAGAGGCTTCCGGGGACCGTCACCACCATTCCGGCCAACTGACTCAGTCCCTGCAAAGTTCCCACGAGTAGATTCACATTTTTTATCTAAATCATCTCCTGTTTTTTGCCAATCGGAATCAATTCGGATTCAAACAACCGCTGCCGACGCTCTAAATGCCTCTCAAAGACCATCCTTGCCAGCCCCGCCAAACTAGGGTAATCCCGCCCCCAGTCATGCCAGTCGCGACACCAGAACAATATAAGCAGATGCTCGATTCCGCCCAAAAGGGTGGATATGCCTATCCAGCCATCAACATCACTTCTCTCACCACCGCCAACGGAGCCCTCAAGGCTTTCGCTGAAGCAAAGTCCGATGGCATCATCCAGGTTTCAACCGGAGGCGGCCAGTTCGCTGCCGGCACCGCAGTCGGAGACGCCGCTTTCGGCGCCATCGTCCTTGCAGAAGCCGTCCACACCCTGGCCGAGAAGTATGACGTTCTCATCGCACTTCACACCGATCACTGCCACCCGGAGAAAGTAGACTCCTTCCTCCGCCCGCTTCTCGACGCTTCCCGCAAGCGCAAAGCCGAAGGCAAAGGCCCCCTTTTCCAATCCCACATGTTTGATGGTTCGGTTGTCGATCTTGACGAGAACATGAAGATCTCCGCCGAGCTCCTCAAGGAGTGCGTGGAGCTCGACATCATCCTCGAAATCGAAGCCGGCTGCGTCGGTGGTGAAGAGGACGGTCACGACACGTCCGGCCTTCCAGCCGAGAAACTTTACACCACGCCCGAGGACATGATGCAGGTTTATGAAACCCTCAGCCCAATCGGTCGTTTTATGTTTGCCGCAACCTTTGGTAACGTCCACGGCTCTTACAAGCCCGGCTCGGTTAAGTTAAAACCCACCATCCTTCGCGATGGTCAAAAAGTCGTCACCGACAAATACGGTCCTGAAGCTGAGATGGACCTCGTCTTCCACGGTGGTTCCGGAACCTCTCCCGAGGACCTTCAGGAAACCCTCGACTACGGAGTCGTTAAGATGAACATCGACACCGACACCCAGTATGCTTTCTCCCGCCCCATCGTCACTCACATGTGCGAGAACATCGAAGGCATGCTCAAGATCGACGGCGAGGTCGGCAATAAGAAGTGCTACGACCCTCGCAGCTATCTCAAGAAAGCCGAGCAGTCTCTCTGCGACCGCATGAAGCAAGCTTGCGACGAGCTTCGCTCATCCGGAAACAGCATCTACTCCGCCTAGAGCACTTTCCGTTTCACTTTTCAAAGGGCCCGCTAGCGAGCGGGCCCTTTTCAATTCATCACATCCAACTTTCCCAATGACCGACTCAAAAGAAGCTCCCGCATCCGCCGCTAAAAAACAGGACAATCCGCTGACCGATATCATCGTCAACGTGATCCTTCCGGTGCTCATTCTGAGTCATTGCAGCAAGGACGGGGAAAAACTCTGGCATCTCGGACCCTATGTGGCCATGGGCCTCGCCATCGCCATCCCGCTCGGCTACGGCGTCTGGCACTTCATCCAGCACAAGAAGCTGAACACCTTCTCTGCTGTTGGTGTCTTCAACGTGCTCCTCACCGGTCTCATCACGATCTACCTTTTCTCCACCGATGACCCCGAGACCCGCAAAAACGCCCCTCTCCTTTTCGGAATCAAGGAAGCAGTCCAGCCCCTCATTCTCGGCTCTCTCTTCCTGATCACCCACCGCTCCGCCACACCGCTTTTCAACGCCTTCGTTTATAACGACGCCATCTTTGATCACGGCCGCATCAACAAGAAGGTAAAGGAGAACGGCAAGGAAACCGAACTCGGAAAACTGCTCTGGTCCTCCACCGTTCTCTTCTTCGGTTCCTTCTGCCTTTCAGCTGCCATGAACCTCGGCCTCGCTTACTACTTCCTCCACGATCTCGATCCCACCGCCGAAAACTGGAAGGAACTTTATAACGAAGACGTCGGCCGCATCACCGGTTGGGGGTTCCTCGTCATCGGCGTTCCCCTTCTCGTCGTCGGAGGTTTCATCCTCGCCCGCATGATCAAGGGACTCAAATCCCTTACCGGCCTCGAGACCGAAAAAATCCTGCAAGCCCGCTAGTGCTTCGTTCGGCTTAAAATGGTGGGTGGCATCGTAAGACGAGCGTCAAGAGGGCGAGGCGGAGGTCTTTGGTGAATCGGGATTCTTAAAAAGGCTGACAACAAAGCCATCCCGGAGATCGATAAAGGACAGTTGTCATTTTAAGCTGAACGGAGCACTAGGTAAGCCTCACCAGCGATTCGGAAGAAGTCAGCCAGGTTGACAACATGGCCGCCAACAAGGCGAAGGCTCCAATTCCGGAAATCAGCTCGCCCGTGAAGGGTTGTTCATGCCAGGAGTGCAAAGCTCCCAGGATCACAAAGAGGGTAATCCCCCCGAAAAGCAACTGCCCTTGTTTCGCGAGATTCCTCACCACCAGCGTGGCCGGAACAGAAGCGACCAACATCCCGCTCCCCAGATAGGCTGCAAAGCTCAAGCCCGCCACGAAACCAATGATGGCGATCAGAAGGCCTCCCATAAAAAGCACGGAGACCAGCAAGCCATCCCACTTCTCCCTCGTGGATAGGGCAAGTCGCGCAAGGCGATCCTTTAGCAACAATCCACTTCCAATTCCCGGCGCAAGAAAGCTTCCAAAACAAAGCCCCAGGTAAAGGACGATCACTGCCACGCCCAACAAGGGATGGACCTTGGCCAACAACTCCCGCCCCACCCGATAGCCAAGGTAAAGACCAATGATGAGAACCCACTGGCTCTTTCCCTCCATTCGCTGAAGCATGAAAACCCACTTCAGGTACAAGCGGTAAAACAGCGACCGACTCTTGAAGGCCTCCACCAACCCGGAACGCGCATACTCGTTGTTCGGCTGGATCCGAAGGGCCTCGCGAAACAACTCCTCGGCCTTCGCCCGCTCACCACGCTGCAACTGTGTCCAACCCGCGTTGCTCAACGCAACCGGGTTTTCGGCATTTCGTGAAAGCTGCTGCATCGTCCCCATATCCGCGGAATCAAGATCCCCCTGAACGCGGGCCAAGACGTTCTTCAGATTGAGCGCCGCGTCGTAATCGGGATCAATTTCGAGAGCTTGCTCGCAGGCCTTCTTTGCGTCCTTCCATTTCCGCAAACCGCTCAGGGCCGTCGCCCGCGCATACCACTGATAGGAATCCGGATCGAGGGCCACCGCCTCGTCGGCAACCTTCAACGCCTCCTTGTCCCGGTCCAAGTCCACCAGAATCAGAGCCTTGGTCGAGAGGTAGTCCGCATCGTTTGGCTCAACTCCGAGGGCCCCGTCGATCGCCTCCAACGCCTTGGCATCCCTGTCCGGCATCGCCGAATACGTGAGCGCCAGTTGAAAAAATACGAAGGCATTCTCCGGATCTTGAGCCAGAATCAAATGTAACTCCGCAATCGCGTCATCGTAACGATGAAGATTGCGGAGCGAAATCGCCTTCTCGATGGATGCCATGACCGAACGTTGGTAACGGAAGAATGATTTGGCCAGCGCGAAAACATCTCGCTTGATGCTTGTCACCCCGCCCTCCCGAGGCTCTCTTTCCTACATGGATCTGAACAGCTTGCGCGCTGCACTGGAGGTATCGCCAGACAACATCCCTCTCCTCATCATGATCGCCACCGCTTTGGAGGATGAATTCGAACTCGAAGAATCACGGGGCATGCTCGACCGCTTACTCAAACTCGAACCTACAAACGCGCAAGCCCAGGTCTCCATCGCTCGTCTCATCGACCTCGAAGGCCGGACCTCCGAAGCAATCCTACGGCTCGAATCCCTCCTGACCAAAGACAGCAAATGCGCCCCCGCCTGGATGCTCCGGGCGCGCTTGGCCTTTAAAGAAGGCGACGTCAAAGATGCCCGCAATTTTTACGAACGATCGGTCGCCATCGAACCATCCTTGGCCGACGAATCACTCCTTGAGCAAATCGTCAAAGCAGGAGGAACAAGCACCGAAGGCAAGCGTGGCCGCATCACTTCGTCCGGAGATTTTCTGGAGGATGAAGACGACGACGATGAAAGCCCCTTCAGTGGATTGGATGCCGCAGCCGCTCACGATCTGGAAATTGAATTCCGCGTCGCCGCCGACAAGAAATTTGAAGACGTCGGCGGAATGGAAGCGGTGAAGGAGGACATCCGCATGAAGATCATTCACCCGCTGAAGAATCCGGATCTCTTCAAAGCCTATGGAAAATCGGCAGGCGGAGGCGTCCTCCTTTATGGGCCCCCGGGCTGTGGCAAGACTCTGCTCAGCCAGGCGACCGCCGGAGAAATCAAAGCCAACTTCTTCTCAGTCGGACTTCATCAGGTTCTCGACATGTATATAGGCGAGAGCGAACAAAAGCTGCACCGTATTTTCGAACTCGCCCGAAAAGCTGCTCCCGCTGTTTTGTTTTTCGACGAGATCGATGCACTCGCCGCCGACCGCCGCGACCTCCGTGGCTCGGCCGGACGAACTCTCATCAACCAGTTTCTTACCGAGATCGGAAACGAAGCCGAAAACGAGGGCGTTTTAATCCTCGGAGCAACGAACGCCCCATGGCATCTCGACAGCGCCTTCCTGCGTCCGGGCCGCTTTGATCGACTCATCTTTGTCCCTCCCCCGGACCAAGTGGCACGCGAGGAAATCCTTCGGATTCACGCCAGGGAAAAACCAGTCGTTTCTCTTGAAGAATCGGCAGTCGCCAAAAAGTGTGACGGCTTTTCCGGAGCCGACATTCGCGCCGTCTTTGACCGCGCGGTCGAATCCAAACTTGAGGAAGCTATGAAGAAGGGAAAAATCATTCCCGTCTCGGGGAAGGACCTGGTCAAATCGGCCAAGCAGGTCAAACCCTCCACGCGCAAGTGGTTTGAGAGCGCCAAGAACTACGCCCTCTATGCCAACCAGAGCGGCTTCTACGATGAAGTCCTGAACTACCTCGGCATCAAAAAGTAGGCGCAACTCACTCGACTTTTCTCAAAGTCAAAAGACGAAACTCCATCGCTTCTTCGCCGGGAATTTCGAGTGCCCTGAGAACGAGGTTTCCTTCGCCTTTGTTCAACTTGATGAGCCCGACTTTGAGACGCTTCCAGTCCTTGGTGTAAGATTCGCTCCGCGGAGAACGATCTTCCCTGGCCCCCAATTTCGGGACGTCATGAGCTTCAGGAATCGCAAAATCCAAATCATTTCCGTTGAACGAAAGTCGATATTTCGCGCCTCCACTTTTGGCCGCGTAAAAAACCTCAACTTCAAATTGCCCGGAATCCCCCGCTTCCGCTTTCCAGGTGATTTGATCATCTGTCGATTTCCAGTTCTCAAAGTAGGAATCATTCGGGAAGCGATTTGAGCGCTTCAAGCCACCCGAGGCCACCGCATCGCGAGCCGGAAGCTGCGTTATCTTTGAACCGGGGTGAGCCACCACAAATGCCCGATCGTCGTTCGCTTTACCATATCCGGAAAGCATCACCTCTTTGTAGTCGGCCAAAGCCTTTTGCAACTCACGGGCAACCTCTTCGTTCTTGATTGGTTTGAGTTGATCCGGATCTGCCACTATATCGAAGAGCTTCCCTTTCTCACCCAGCCGATGGGTTTGGGATCGCACTCCAAACTTATTCTTCCACTGACTCACCAGAATCCGATCTTCCCATTTCGCTTTCGGATTTTTAATCAATGGAACCAAACTCTCACCATCGAGAGGCTTCGGCGGAGAAGCCTTAATGCCAGCAAGTTCACACAGAGTCGGCAACAAATCACGGACCGAGGCGATCTTCTCAACGCGTAGTCCCTTCTTGATCCCACCCGGCCACTTGATGAACAAGGGACTCCGGCAGCCCCCTTCTTCAACCGATCCCTTTCTGCCCTTCATTCCACCATTCCAGCGTTTCCCATTCGGGCCATTATCATGGAACCACACCACGATGGTATTTTCGGCGACCTTAAGCGCCTCCAGTTTGGCAAGAACCCGGCCGATATTGTCATCGAGATTTTCGCACATTGCCAGAGCGCAGCGGAGGTGAAGGTCACCTTGTTTCATCGTGAGCTTCTTCTTCGCGAATCTCTTCCAGTAAGCATCCGGAACCTGCATCGGCGAGTGCGGAGTATTATAGGGCAGATAGCTGAAAAACGGTTTTCCAGCCGCCTTCGACTTCTCCATGAAGGTCATCGCCTGACTTGTAAAATCATCGATACAAAAGCCCTCGCCTTTCACAATCTCACCATTGCGCTCCAGCATGGGAGCGAAGTAATTCCCCCAATGGCCGCTGCAGAATCCGTAGAATTCATCGAAGCCCCGCCCGTTCGGGTGATAGGGAAACTGCATCCCATTGTGCCACTTGCCAAACACCCCCGTGGCGTAGCCCGCCTCCTGGAATAGGTCGGCGATCGTCGTTTCATCGAGATCCATTCTCTCACCACCTGCCGAAGTCGAATAGACATTCGAACGCGGGTGGTAGCGACCGGTCAGAAACTCCGCACGAGTCGGCGAACAAACCGGACAGACGAAAAATCGCTCGAAGCTTACCCCGTCGCGGGCCAACGAATCAATATGGGGAGTCTTTAGATCTTTGTTTCCCGAGTGGCTCAAATCCCCCCATCCCTGATCGTCCGAAAGAAACACAATAACATTTGGGCGGGAGTCGGCACAAAGCCCCATCGTCAAAGAAAGGAGTAAGACCACGGATTCAAACCATTTCATCCGCAAGTTCTACCCCAACCGGCCTGCCAAAAAGAATACAAACTCTGGAATTTCATTCTCCGCCGATTGGCTCTACTTTTCCCACATGCAGCGAGCACTTCCTGTCATTATCTTTGCCCTCGTCTTGATCTCAGCCCGTATCATTGGAGCCCAGAATTCGGAGTTATTGGGGAATCTTCAACCCCTCGGAGCCCTCTTCTTTTGCGGCATGGCCCTCTTCGGCCTTCGCGGCGTGATTCTTGCCTCAGCGGTTTGGCTCATCAGTTATCCCATCACCAGCATCATGCAGGGCTACCCGGTGGGACCTGAAATGATTGTCCCCGCTATCGGCTTCGCCGCCATGGTTGGATTAGCGAGATTCTTCCGCAACAGCTCTGCTCTCAAAACCTTCGCAGGTTCAATTCTCGCAGCAGTCGCCTTCTACTTGATCACCAACACCCTGAGCTGGGCCTTTGATCCCCTCTACGCGCCAAAGTCACTCGCCACGCTGGGCCAGGCGCTTTGGACCGGCCTTCCCGGATATGCTCCAACCTGGACCTTCTTCCGCAACGCCATGATCGCCCAAGCAGTCTTCAGCGGAATTTTCTTCGCTGCGACCCAGACCATCTCGATGGCCTCCTCCAAAAGAACGGCTCAAGCTTTCTCGTAAGCTTGAGGCACACTTATCTCTCTGGGCACAATGAAACGAACAACCAGCATTCCTGGCCTGCTGCTCATTGCCTTTGGAATCGGGGCCGGAATCTTCGTGATTGATGAAGAAGACATGCTCTCCCAACACGAGAGCCCGCGGGTTGGCTCTGGGATTCTGAGCGGAATGGCGCTCCTTTCCGGGACACTCCTGCTGATTTCCCGTGAGTGGAAGAAGTAGGCCCGGTTCACAATAGCCGAGGACGCCTCCGTCAATGATGACAGCGAACCGTTCTGCAATTGTGGCAATCATCTTGCCGCGGAGAAAACACCGCCTTGCCCACAACCATCAGCAGGAAAATCGGTCCACCCAACAACGCTGGTAAAAACGTGATCAGGGTCAAGACCGTTGCCTTCCCTTTCTTTGGCTCCATCCACCAAAGAAGAATTAACCCGATAGCAGTGGCGCCGAGCCATAAAATCAGATTGAGGGCATTATTCATCACCTTGAAATTATCGTGCTCCATTCAAGGATGCCATGGGAATCGGGCCTCTTATTTCTCATCAGGAAACCTATTTGCGTTAACGACTTTCACCTCGGTCGACGAATAATAAATCTCATCCTGAACAAACAATTCCTTAACGATCCTGGATGCCTCCACCTCGGTCATTCCTCCTACATTCACGGATCTTGAGCAACACAGGGGCGTCAGATCCCCCGTCAAATCAACCTTTGATTTTCCGCAGCAAGGATCAAATCGCATTTTTGATATCGCAGAAACAAAGACCTCGTCACCGGGCTGAATCGTCACTTCGTCTTGAGGCTTGGCTATGGTCCAAGGCTCAGGAATCACGGTCCGACCGGCGCTCTTGGCGCGTCTCTCCGGACTCTTGGTTAAATGCTTCCGGTATCTTAAAACATAGGATCTTACGCCCTCCTCCTCGAAAGAGTATCCCCCTTTCAGTTCCGGATGCGCAAATACTTTAGCGAGGAGTCCGTAATCCATATTCTTCGAGAATTCAGATGGATAGATCCTCGCCCCATAACAGCTAAAGCAGATGATCACCGAGCCGATGATCCCCCCTCCCTCGTCATAGAAAATCAAAGCGTCTCTCGGCTCCCAGCACATGAAATTTAGCTCGTGATCAATGGGCGTATTGAGAGCGGCATGGGCTTCCTCTAATAACGCACCACTGAGAACGATACCTTGGGTTGGATCGATCTCCGGGTTCAATTTCCCATCGACCAGAAAATTCGAAACTCCACGAGGCAAGGAGAAAGCTTTCACTTCGGCAGTCCCAACCGGTGGGAAGTTTATCGAGAGTTCCTGTCTTTCGGTCCCAAGCTTCTCCTGAACTTGTTCCCCTTCCTCGACCTTGGCCACCTTATTTTCCTGACAGCCTGTAACCATCATCAGGAAACACGTGAATAGTGTCATCAGCCTCTTCTTCGCCATCGCATGCAGAGCTCCCTTCCTGCTCCCTCGCGGGAAGTAAAGGTTTGCGTTGGAGGCTCTGACCAATCCAATTCAAAATCGTTCAAGAAAAAGCGTTTAAGCTCTGCAACCGTCACCCCAAAGGGCGGACCTTCCTCCCCTTCATGATCCGGATTAAGAAAAAAGATGCCGAGAAGATGTCCGCCTTTTGGAATCAATGACGCCATGGCGCAAACGTAGTCCGGTCGCCGATCAATCGGGATGGCACAGAAGCAGGTGTGCTCAAAAACCAGGTCATACTCACCTTGCCATGCAAAGAGATCGCCAACCGCCCAACTCGTCCTCTCACGATTCGACTTCTCTCGCGCACGCCGGATGGGCTCGTCGGCAATATCCAAACCGAGAATATCCCCCCTGGCAGTCTCCCCTATCAAATGGGCATCATGCCCAAATCCGCAACCCGGAACGAGAATGCTCCCCGATTTTTCAATTAACTCCTGATGCCTGGACAACAAAAAAGGAAGCCCCGGATGGTGCTCCCCTTTCTCCCATGGAGTGTCGCCGGTTTGGTAACGTTCGTTCCAGTTAACCGACATCGATTTGAATCAATGATTTAGTAAGCTTTGCCGCGACGACGAAGGCTCTTGTAATCCGAAATCCCTTTGACGATACCGTTGGCAATTGCCTCACGGTACCAGCCTTCTTTGGTGCGTCCACGCTCCTTGGAATTCGAGACAAAACCACCTTCGACGAGAATGGCAGGATTCTGGGCATGCCGGATGACGTAGTAACGGGCATACTTGACACCGCGGTTCACAGACTTCACCTCACCCAACATTCCCCTTTGAACTGCATCAGCGAGTGGCTTGGACCGGGAAGAGCTATAGAAGGTCTCAAGACCAGAAACATTGCGCTTCCAAGTGAAGTTGTAGTGAATGCTGACAAAAATGGAGTTGGGATAGCGATTACCGATCTTGGCCCGACCAGGGAGAGTAATGAAAGTGTCGCTCCGGCGGGTCATCACCGTCTTGTAACCTTTGGCTTTCAGCTTCTTCTCAACCCGCATTGCGGTGTCGAGGGCAAGCCACTTTTCGTATACTTTCCCGTAGCTACCACCATTGTCGCGACCACCATGACCCGCATCGATTACGACCGTACTGAATGAACCGGCAGTCGCTTGAAGGGCGGCAATTGAAAGTAAAACAAGAGATGACAGAAATGACTTCATGAGGTGAAAATCTAAGTTCAGTTAATTGTTAAAAAAAAATTAACAAAGCAGGCAATCTTTTTTTACCGGGCCTTAAAATTATTTGGGCCGCTCGGAGGCGCGTCGCGCTTTAGGAGCTGCTTTGGCTTCCTTCTCCGGATCGTATTTGATCGCCCCGGCAACCACGACCTGTCCATCGGAGAACTCCACAAAGCGCGGCTTGCGGCCCGCGGCCCTCTTAAAATACTCAGTCCCAGTATGTCTGCCATCATGATCCACCGTGGCATGCACGAAAACCTCGGGAGTGGCCAGGTAAAGAACGTGGAGCTGATTCTTGCGGTCCAATGCAATGCGAGGCTTCACGAAGCCGAGATATTCACTCAGGCGGTAAGTTGAGAGCGAGAGTCCCGTGCTCGTGTCCATCACCTGGCTGTAAATTGCGGTTTTGTTGCCGTCGTTGAAGGTCACGATGCTGTACTTGCGTTTCGGGAAGGGGCTATTTGGGACGCCGAATGGAACACTTTGGAGAGTGCTTCCCCCTCCAACGGTAAAGTGGCCGGAATTCGAGGTGTAGCTGACTTCGTCGAGCCCGGGGCGCCGGACGTGCGCCGTTACGGCGAAGTTCCCCACCTTGGCGACACTGAACATTCCGCTCAAATTGACCCGACGGGACATGCTGCGACCTGCGGGGATCACCGCACGCTGGAAAACCTTGTTGTGACGCTTTTGCATGGCACGACCACCGGAGTCCCGCATGCTGAAATCAAGCCAGCTGTGGGCAATGGTGCCTTCGAGCTTGCTGGCAAAGTCGAGTTCACGGCCGCTTCGATTCGTGACCGTGACAACAGCCGTAACAGGCTCATGCTTAAGATATTGGCGACGATCCACTTTGAGCGAAATGCTCACCTGCCCCACCGCGACAAAGGTCGAGAGGGCCGTTAATAAAAGAATGAGGGAGGTTTTCATAGTCGTAGGTGTGATGAGCCAAGCGTTTCCTGTGCCACGAGAAAAGGAAAAAGTCCCCAAATTGCCTTCAACTAAGCCCCAGCCGAAAGGTCCCGCATTCGGGATCTGCCACCGAAAACCGAGAGCAGGAGAGGCTGCCGGCTACCTTCCCGCACTCTCCACGGAGGGGCTGTCTCCAGACTGCCCACGTCCAAGCCCGACGCTCACCAGAGCGTCGCTCCAAGTAGCTCCAAGCTAAAGCTTCCCCTTCTCTTTTTTGAGGCGAAGCTGACCGCATGCGGCATCGATATCATGACCTTTTTCGAGGCGCAAAGTCGCCGACACTCCGGCTTGGGTCAGAACTTTTTGGAATCTGCGGCAAGCCGCATCGGACGGCCTCACCCACTCCAGACCATCAACGGTATTGTATGGGATCAAATTTACCTTCGCTTTGATCGAAGCAGCCCGCTTGGCGAGGACCATGGCGTGTTCGAGATCTGCATTGATTCCATTGATGAGGATATATTCGAGGGTGATCTTTTGATTTTTCTTTGAATTCCAGACCCGCAGCGCGCCGAAAAGCTCCCCGACCGGGAACTTACGATTCACCGGCATGATCTTGTCGCGGGTCCCGTCATCAGGACCGTGGAGAGAAATCGCGAGCCGGATCTGCTGGGGCAATTCCGCCAGCTTTTTGATCTGGGGAACCAGACCGGATGTCGAAACAGTGATTCGGCGGGCACCTATATTGAGCCCCCAATCAGCTGTGATCATCTCCAGAGCCAAACAGAGGTTCTTGAAATTCGCGAGAGGCTCCCCCATTCCCATAAAGACAAGGTTGTTGACCTTCTCCCCTGACAACTCCTCTGCCAAAATGATTTGGGAAACGATTTCGGCAGCAGTCAGATTACGGGTGAAGCCATCGAGCCCCGAAGCGCAAAATTTACAACCGTAAGCGCATCCTACTTGCGAGGAAACACAAAGGGTATGGCGGTCGGACCGCTCTCCATAAAGCGCAGGTGAAGCTGGAATAAGAACGGTTTCAACATAACGACCATCCTCAAGCTCGAGGAGAAACTTCCGCGTGGTATCCTTCGATCCTTTCGTCAAAGTATGCTTCAGCGGCCGCAGCGGATACTTCTCCGCCAGGTCCTCGCGGAGCGATTCTGGCAGGTTGGTCATCTCATCCCACGACTTCGCACGCTTTTTGAAAATCCAATCAAGAATTTGAGTCGCCCGATAAGATGGCTGACCGTGATCGGCCAGAAGTTCGGCAAGTTGGGATTGGGTCAGCATCTCAGGAAACGGGTCGGCAAAGAACAAAGGGAGAAACGACGAGGGCCTGGAATTGTTGCTCCGTGTCCTCCCATTGCATGGCATGAAGCTCTTCGATTTTGACAAGGTCGGCCGTTTTCAACCAAGCGGCGACCTTCTCGGATTCATCCGCCGAAATTGCCGCCCCCACCTCCTCCAGGGTCAGCGCTTGATCCACGAAAAAGAGGACTCCGTTCTGATAGTGTTCCTTGAGGTAGCTCCAACCAACCTCCCCGGAATACTTGGCGAGCTTCTCCTCCATGGACGCATTGTCCTCACCCAACATTTCATAGCGCATTTCTTCCGAAGCCATCCCCTATAGTATTTCGAGTGATTGAGTGCCTTTGCTCAAAGTGCCGCTGGATTTTATCCGGCAACGCAAGCCGCCAAATCCCCTCAGGAATTTCTCAACTCCCGGCGCGCATGCTTCATCCATCCAGTAACAAGGCTTTGCTTCTTCACTGCCAGACAGCTCGATTCCACCGAGCGTAAAATCCTTCCCGATCAGCTCATTTAGATCCGCTCCTTTAACGACAACGTTCCGGCGAAAAGCGCTCGGCTGTAAATCGGGGAGCTCGAATTCACTCATCACCCGTTCGTAAGTAGTGTGATCAAAAAGAGTGAGCTGCCCTTTATAGTCTTCCTTGTAATCAAAGAAACGATCATCAACGAGGCCGCGACCGGCCACACACTCGATCTCTTCGCGATCCAGAATCTCGTGATCCTCCGATCCCTTTCCGTGGCGACCGTAATAATTGTGGCCGGGAGAAATAAACAGGTGGGTTAACTCCACCGATGAGGCGCTCATGCGGGGAGGCTAGCAAACATCTTGCCCGCGCGCAAACGTCCCGCGACTATCTTATGCTCCTGCGCTGCTGGGTGGACGGAGTGATCGTTGATCTTGACCGGGGCGGAGCCGGCGCTGGAGTTGGGGTCGATCTTGGCGTTGACGGCCGGGAACGCGGCACGGCCTGGGTGCTGGATCTCGTGGGCTGGCGCTGGACCGATGGAGTGGACCGCTGAATGGTCGGGCGCGACCGCTGGACGCTTGGGGAAGTTGAGCGTGAACTCGGGCGAACGACCGTCCGGCTTGGACTCGAACTACTAAATCCTCCGCTACTGGGTTGCTGGGCGACCGAAGAAGAGCCAGATCCACCCGAACTTGGCCGCGTCGTGGAACGGAGCGGTCTCGAATCATTGAGTGAAGGAACCTGAAGACGGGGCATGCTCCCATTACGAAGAGTCGGGACGTTCAAAGGTTGATTTCGAACCACCGGTGTCCTTACAACCGGAGGATGAATCACGGGAGGGCAGAAAAAATCATCCCGGTTATCGAAATCGTCGTGCACGATGATGGGTGGATTCACAATAATCCCACCCTGAACCGGTGCTTGCACTTGAGCGGGCGCGACTGCCGCTTGAGCCCGGAGTTGCGCAACCGCACCCTCGAGACGCGCCAAACTGCGAATCAGAGCGTCAGTATCTCCGTCTTCGGCAATCTTAGCCAACTGATCCTCAATCATTTTGTCGCAACGGGCCTGCGCCATCCGTTCGTTTTTGAAGGCATCGAGAGCCTTGCTCCGGTCATAGAAAAAGCGCTCCTGCCATGCGAGCGGCAGTTGTGAAAACGGCACCCGGGCAATCCCGCCGCGGTGCCTGAAAACGACACCCATATCGGTCACGCGATTGATCACCAGATCGTGATACTTATCGCCCACCGTGGTTTCCAAAAACTCCAACTCCTCGCCCTGGGCCGCTTGCCTTGAAGCAAGGCGTTGCTTTTCAAGCGCCTCTTCTTTCTTCTCATCCACCGCCAGGGCTTCCGCTTTTTCGAGCGGAGCCACCACCACCGTCTCCTCAGATTTTTTCTTCAGTTCCTCCATCAGCCCTTTCAAAGAGCCTAACACCTCGGCCTGCTCTGCATCCTTTCGCATCTGAACGTTCTGCTGTTCAACCAAGCGCTCTTCCAGGCGTGCGATTTCCTCTTTCAACGCCGACATCTCTTCCGCCGTCTCATCAATCTCAATGACCGGAACGACTTTTGCCTCTTCCCGGCAGGAAATTAAAGCGAGCGAGGCAAACACCGTGAAGGGGAGTAATTGTTTCATGGCAAAGGGAGAGACCGGGATATGACGAGCCTACTCCCAATTATATTCACTCCCATCGAAAAAAGATCGAATTCAGCTCTCATTGCGTAAGGCCGCAAGGAAACGCGCTAATTCCCCGGTTGGAGAGCCCACGGAATTATTAACCATCACCGCGAAGACATAATCTCGACCGCTCTTGCCAGTGAGATATCCGGCGTATGCCCGAACTCCGGTCATGCCTCCGGATTTAGCACGCAAAACGCCCTCGATCGAGGTCCCCTTCCCAAATCCGACCAGAGTTCCCGAGCGCCCCGCCAGAGGAAGAGTTTCGATAAAGGCCGGCCCCGTTTTGTGCTCCCTCGCCTTCTTCAAAATCATCCCAAGCTGTCGCGGCGAAATCACCCCGCGGGGCGATAATCCGGACCCATCGTGCATCACGAACCCCGTCAAATCCACCCCCTGCTTCAGCCAGTGCGACATCACCTTCGCAACCGAGGCCTGGGTCGTCCCCGAGGGCGTCAGCGCTTTGAAAATCGAATCGGCATAAAGATTCACGCTCCGGTGATTCGTACCGTTGATGATCCTGAGCAGTGAGGGCGAATTGGAACTGTGAAGAGCCTCCAACCCTGCCAGGTCAACGGGCCCCACTTTCACTTCGCCATTCACTTGAATCCCCTTCCCTTCCAAAAATCCCTTCAGTGCCGTGCCCAACATCAAGGGAGGATCCGGGAGGGCACCCTTGATCGTAAAACGACCACGCGCCGGAACCGTTCCGCGCAGCGTCAAAAGCCTCGCTCCCGGGTTTCCATAAACATATCCCTGATCACCACTGTTTGCGGATCCTGTCCGCATGTGATTCACAAACTCCACTCCGGGCGGCTTGGGAAAAACGCCGGTAACCCGAGCCGGACTTCCAACCGCTCCCGTCCTAAAAGTCACCGCAAACGAATTGAGATGATAATTCGCCCCGGACGTCCCGGCTCCATAGTAATTACCAACGTCCCCCGACGGCCAGTCGTTTGGCGTCCGGTGCTCCTCGAAGCAACTTGGATCAATCAGGAGATCCTCAATCTCAACAATGCCTGATTTCGTCATCGCTGGCAGCCAACTCGCAAAAGCCCCATCCGCACCCGTCGCCCCAAGCGTTGGATCACCTCCCCCCTTGACC
>CBFHQJ010000015.1:0-63094 GCA_965657795.1 Akkermansiaceae bacterium | reverse complement strand
CCCGATTACTCGTCCTGGAAAACAGAATGCGACAAGTTGCTCGATGAAATTGGAGGACTCGGTGAAGGCTACCAGCTTCACGAATGGACCGATACTCTGCCCAAGATTGGCGACGGGAACGAGTAGGGTTCCTGGGGATGCGATGAACTTAATTATCGTAAACCTCTTTCTTAAGCTTTTCGATGACTGCATTAACTTCCGAAGTTGGGAGCGCCAGTGATCGGTGTCTCATTGCTCTTGCGATGTTGATCCCAACCACTTGACCCTTGAGGTTTACCAAGGGAGTTCCTGCCAAACGAGGAGACAAAGGCTGGTCATGGTAAAGAACGTAGGGGAAGTCATCACGACGATTGCTCAGGTCTCCTCCACGCGCGCTTAGAGAACTCAGTCTGCCATCTCGTTGGGAGGCTTGCCGGTCGAATGACCCAGCAGCAGTGGCGGGGCGAACGTCGAGGATGGGTTTGAGTTTTACTTCTTCTTTTCCTCGTTTGACGAGGATCTCAACCTTCTCCCCGGGAGAGCGTTTCGTCAGAAGTTCTGACAAAGCCTCGATGGTGGAAACTGGAAAACCCTCAAATTTAATAATCTCATCGCCCTCCAGAACTCCGATCTTATCGGCCGGGCTACCCAACTCGAGTGTCTCGATGACGGGAGTAGATGATTCGGCCGAGAAAGTCACCCCCAGGTAGGCTGATGGTTTTTCGGAGGTGTGGTTTAACTCGTAACCTTTCTTTGGCGCATCGCGGGCCGGTTGAGTGACGACTCCGGTGATGAGATTCCGTCCGCCCGGTGTTACGAGGAGTTCCCCGACTCTGGGTTCCTTGGGCTCCCAGTTCACGGGAATTAACCCTGTTGCATTGATGCTGATCAAAGCGAGGTCTGTTTCTTCATCAACTGCCAAGATGGTGACCGGATAGTCCTCGCCGTTTAAGGTAGCAACAAGATCTTTCTCCTCCTCGATCTCAGAGGCTTTCGTAATGAGCTGACCGACCTCGTGAATGACGGTCGCAGACACAACTCGTTTTCCCCGGTCGTTTTTGATGGGTAACACCGAATTTTCAAATCCTTCACGGATGAATTCCAAGGCTCCCATGAAGTCTTTAGCTGGGACGCGTGCCGGACCATCATCGCCTTCGGCCGGTTCAATGACAATCATGTCAATGACACCCGCGACCGGTTGTGGAAAGTGCTTCCGGGCGGTCACTTCGATGGGTTTAATCTCTACCGTTTTTCCATTACTTGTCGCCAGTGAGACCGAGCCACCTTTTCTTAGAATGAGGGCGAGATTCGTGGTGTTGGTGATCAATTCGCCATTGGCTGAAACGATGGTGTCACCGACGGCGAGTCCACTTTCAGCTGCGGGGGTATCGCGCAGGATTTTGGTGATTCTGGGGGCGCGGCCTTCAAGCTGAAATCCATAGCGGGGGGATTTGGGGGCTTCCGGATCTGGCTCCCATCGATCCAGGAATTTTTGCATGTGATGGGGATCCATGAGTCTTGGCCTCTTGAGTAATGCCATCGCCTCCGGATCACTTTCAGCATACTTTGGAAGTGCCTCCTCAAAGCGTTCGCGCAGTTTGGCATAGGGTTCGTTGAAGGCATCGCCCGGCTCTTGCTGAGCCTGCACCTGACGACCAAATGCCTCACCAGCCATGAGGGCATCCCAGCGTTCTATGATGGAAGGGAGGGGGACGTGTTTATTGACCCGCCAAGAACCGCTGATGTTGCTGTTGATTCCGATGACTTCGCCTTTGAGATTGTAGAGAGGTCCGCCGGAGTCACCTGAGATCACCATGGCCGAGGTTGTGATGGCATCGCTGAAACCGCTTTTGGTTCCTGCTTCGCTGATTCTTCCAAGCCGAATCGGAGCAGGGCGCCCCATTACAGGTCCGCCGGGATGGCCGGTGGCGATAACCCAGTCACCGACCTTGTAGGTTTTTGTTTCGACATAGGGACGATAGGGGAATGGTCCGGGCGCATTAATCTGGAGAAGAGCTCCATCGGTTTCGTGATCAACGCCGAGGCTGGTGGCGGGGAGCTCGCGTCCGTCAGCCAACAGGACCTTCATTTGTTTGTTGGGTTCGTTTGTCACGTGTGCTGCGGTGACCACCAACCCTTGTGGGCTAACGATGACCCCAGATCCGGAGCCGCCATTCAGCATCACCGCGACGGTCGCGTCGACCAAGTCCGGAGCGAGTTTCCGAACCGTGCGGTCGAGTTCCTTGGGTGTTTGGGCAAGGGAAAAGCCAGTGAGACAGAGGAAGATAAGCAAGGATTTCATCTGAACTAAAATGCGCGGGTGTTAGCGAGAAGCCGTTCGGTAGCGGCGCGAATGTCTTTAGGAGTGAGCGCGACCGCCCGGGCCGGAGAGATTGCGGCAATGTTCAATCCCAAGGCATTTCCATCAAGATCGAAGATTGGAGACCCGCAATCCCAAGCATTGATTGGGACGGTATGGACAATGACATCAGGGAAAGGGGCCCGTCTAATGCTGGGAATCATGGAAATCCCGCTCGCCGAATTGACTCCGGTCGCTGGTGGGATAATGATTGGAGAAACGAGTTCGACTTCAAGGCTCTTAAAAGCGCCTCCTCGTTCAATCCCGGCTGTCACTTTTTCGCCAACCTCACATCGGTCCAGGAAGGCGGTGAGGTCGGTCCGCGTTTGGATCGGGCGGTCATTGAGAGTTTTGATGATGTCTCCGGGAGAGAGACCGGATTCAAAGGCGGGAGTATCGGGGGGGATCGCGGCGATTTTCAACCCAGAATCAAGCTGCTCGGTGGTGAGGCCAAGACTCGTGACTTGGCTTGTGGCGTGAACTGATGGAAGTCCTTTTTTCAGGACGTGGCTAAAGATCCCGGTGTAGGAAGTTGCCTCCGCTACCATTTCGTCGGTCGATTCTTGAAGCAAAATCGGAGAGGCTACAATCGAGCCGGAAGCGGGAAGTTCATCCTTCCAGCGGACGACGGGCATTCCGGTTTCTTTTATGCCTACCAAAGCAAGGTCGGTTTCTTCGTCTGTGGAGAGAAGGATGGCAGGATAGTTTTTGCCATTATATCGAACCACCAGGGATGGGCCCAGATCACTTGCTTTTGTTAGGATGAGGCCCTCCGATTGAATGATAGTTCCAATGACCGAGTGGGTCGCCTGTGCTCCTTCATTTGAAACAAGAACGCAGGGAAGTGGATTGGGATGAGAATTTTGGACGAATCGTTGTCTTGCCCAGGTGATAGGCGAAACGCTTATTTCACGCGCTTCTTCTTTGGTGGCCTTTGGAGCCAGAGGGAGGTCGGCAAGGTCCGAAACAGTTTCGTCAGCGAGGATGGAATCCAGTTCCGGAATGTCTGCGATCAACCATGGAATCATGAGGGCCGGCGTATTGGTCTGACGGGCCTTCAAGGTCGTTCCAATCAAAGCACCGGAAAGGTCGAAAACCGGAGCGCCACGAGGGTGAAAAACTCCATCGAGACGCATCGCTTTGGCATCCTCGGGTAGCGCGAATTCGAGATGGTCTACGAAAAGACTGGGAGGTTCTCCGAGTGAAGCAATTGGCGGGGTCGTGGGGACAATCACGGTGTGATCGATGACCTCTGCGACACGGACAGGAACGAGATCCGGAGAAGGGTTCTTGATCTTGAGAAGAGAGACAAACCGTTTGCCATTTTCAGCGACCGTAGTGAGTTCGATTCGAGTGCCATCGGCTTGATAAAGAAGGTAAGGAGCGTCTTCTCCGTCAATACTGGGCAGGGAGGGAGCGAGAAGGTGACCATTCTTGCTGATCACGACGGCAGGCCTGGTGTCAGGAATGCCAAGTCGCCCGACGATGACCATCTGGTCTGAAAGTTTTGCGGCCAATTCGGTGGTGCTTTT
Organism: Akkermansiaceae bacterium; assembly: GCA_965657795.1. Classification (GTDB taxonomy): domain Bacteria; phylum Verrucomicrobiota; class Verrucomicrobiia; order Verrucomicrobiales; family Akkermansiaceae; genus SW10. Next base: position 59,224 of record CBFHQJ010000015.1, on the reverse strand, counting down.
TTGCACGTAAGCCTCGTCCTCCCTGGTCCAGGTGACGTTTTGTGCGGGAAGAAGAGTGGCCAGTGCGGCAGCGATGAGAAGGGATTTCATTTACCAGACTTGTTGAAGTTCATTGACAGGAAGCCAGAAGCTACTTTCGGAGGATTTCACGAGGACGTGGGTATCGTTGATCTCTGAGACCTGAACGATTTGTCCGGCCCGGAGAGCGGGGTAATTCCAGTCGGGCGTGCCTGCCTTGGGTTCGCGGGGGAGTTCGTCGGCAAGGACCATGTATTGATCCGACGAATAGTGCTGGTTTTGTCGCCAGGCGGCGGTTCCGAGGAATGCCAGCGCGAGTGCTCCGAGAGCAAAGCCCGGCCAGCGTGGCAAGGTGGCAAATTTTCGGAATCCGAAATACAAAAAGGTGAGGACCCAGATCACCGCGGCGACTACGACCCATTGGTCGGGCCGGAGATCGAGGAAGCGGTTCCGGGCAACGGTCAGATCACCCTGGCGTTCGCGAATATCGCTCATCAATTCGCGAACTTCGGGATCCAAAGGGTCCAGCAAAAGTGCGGTGTGGCAAGATGCCCGGGCACGGCTGGGATCATTGGCCGACAAGTGGGCCTGTGCGAGGTTGTAATGCAGCGATGCCAGGTCCGGGCTGTCCTTGAGCAGTTCCTCGTAAATACCGATGGCCTTGTTGAAATTGGCTTCCTCAAAGGCTTGATTGGCTTCTTGCAGGGTGGCTCCATTGAGTGAAGAGATCGTGATCAGAAGCAGGAGGGAAATTCTGGTGATTTGACGACCGAGGGCGACAAAGTCGAAAGGCTTTTCCTGGGTGGAGAAGGAAGCTTCGGCATGAGTTTCAAGACTTTGGGCGAGTTCCGGATCATCAAGTGAGTTTGCGATCTCGCGGGCTGTTGCTCCGGGAGGGAGCTGAAGTTTGTGCCGAAGAATCGGAAGGAGGTCGTTATCAATGTCGTCCGCCGTTCCTTTCCCAGACTTAAAATCTACGATCAAGCGTTTGAGAGTTCGCTCACGCTCCCTTTGTTCCGGATCGCGGGCATCCAGCCGTTTTCTGGCCAAGCCGAAAAGAAAGGGTAGAAAAGGCGCAAGGGCAAAGGCTCCAAAGGTTGCCACGGGAAGATTGAGTAACACCGGACGGGTGGTGGCCTGCCCAATCTCGGAGCGGGGCGTCATCGAAGCCGTGACATCGCTGGTGCCAGGGAGATTGAGAGTGGGAGTGATTTTATGGAAGCGCCATTGGTCGCTGACGGTGTCAAAGGATGCCAACGTAATGGCGGGAAGCGTCCCAACTTTACCGGTGGGAAGCAGAGTTTGGGTGAAATCAGCCTCCCAAGAATCGTAGTTGCTGCCGACCCGCGAGTAGAGATCGCTCTCCACCGAAGGAAAACCTTCACCGGAGAAATCAAAATCGTTTCTGAGATTTGGATTTCCCTGTCCGGTGATTGAGATGTCGATCACGAAAGGGCGGGATGCTGCCGGCTGGAGTGGCCGGTAGTCGACTTCAAATTCCCAATCTCCGACGAGACCGGAGTTGAAGGCCTGGTTATTCGGAATGGGGGGTATCGGGAGGACCTCGACTTCGAAGGGGATGACATGAGTCCGATGCCGGGAGCGAACTCGGGAGGTACCGAGAGTTGCGCTAAGATGGCCCGACGCTTTACCTAGTTTGGTGAAATAAAGGCGCGCTTTGTAAACGCGAAGATCGTAGTCGGTTCCCTCGATTTCCTGTGACATTTCACTATAATTTTCGGGAGAACCATAGCGGCTGAAAAATCCTCCTTGGGAGTAAGTGAAATAGTAGTCGCTGGGCACTGGCTTGCGTCCGGAATATCGCAAGTATTGGTGCCATTGCCCGCCACTGACACGATTCGAAGGTTGGGAAAAATAGGGTCCACCACGGAAGCTCGTGCTGGTGTTTTCAACAAGCTCGATGAACTGAACTTCAACCGCTTCCCCCAAATGAACTTGCTTGGGGATCTCGGCACCTCCATTCCAAAGAACCTCGAGACGGGTTTGGGTCTCTGACGCGGTGTTCTTCTCCACCTCAAGTTCGCCGATCCGGACGAAGAACTCCTTGTTCTCTAGTACGATGGGTACCGGAGGAAATTCAATCAAGCCCGGGGAGGTTGCGATAAACGAAATACGGTTGTCGGTCTGCATGTTGCCGTATGCATCATTCGGGAGCCGGATGCTGGAGTAGCCGAGCCAGGTGATCTTGGGATGCGCGGGTAGGTCACCCAGTTCCATCTCGGCTTTGGTCACAATGCTGATGTATTCAATCCGATCTTCGGCAATCACATTTGGTGGCCGGTAAACCCGGTAGTCCTGCGCCGAGGACACCAAAGTAGCAAGGAGACAAAAGAAGAGGACGAGTCTGAACATGGAAATCTCGTGAGGTTAGTGCGACTTGCTGCGGGGGACGCGTTTGCCGTTCCGGAGATAATCCCGCTGCTGTTTGCGGAGAAGCCGCGACCGGAGGTCTCCACCTTCTTTTTCAGCACGTTTGAGATCGTTGTCATCGGGTTCTCCTTTCCCTTCTCCGTCCTCTTTGCCTTCGTCTCCGGAGCCTGGCTCGTCGCCTTCGGGGCGGTCACCCTGCGGGTTTTCTTGTTCGCCCTGGCGACCTCCTTCGCCTTCTTCTTCTCCATCTGCGCCCTCTTCACCTTCCTGTGGCTCTCCTTCGCCTTCACCCGGGGATGGTTGGGGTTGCTGTTGTTGCTGGGGATCAATGAGGTGATCAAGGGCATCTTGAATGTGTTGGGCCGCCTGCTCAAGTTGGCGTTCGCGATGGGGGGACGGAGCCAGGACGATGTCCTCTTCAGCGAGACGGTAGTCCTCCAATCCCTTTTCGGGAAGAATGGTCGGGGAGTCTTCGATTGCTTCGGCCTTGGCAATGAGGTCCTGAATCGATGTTACGGCAGTATCGATGGCCTTTTTGTTGACTTCGGTCAAAGTATTGACTTCGCGTTCGAGGCTCTTCACAAAACGCTTTTCCTGATCAAGGGCGCTCTTGGTGTTGTCGATGGCCGCCTGAAAGGCTGCCAAAAAATCCAGGTAGGCCTGAACCCGCGAAATGTTTTTGTAAACGAGTGCCAGGTTGTCGCTCAGTTCTTTATCACCCGGTTTGAAGGGTGCGGCGTTTTTGTAAATATCGAGAGCCTTCTTGCAGGAACTCTTGGCGCGCTTGAGTAGCTTGACCGGATCGGAGCGTTCTTGCATCGCCATCATCATGATTTCCTGTTCGGATTTCGGGATGCGGGATTGGCCCTTGCGGTGGTGAAGGAGACCCCGCTTGTGAAGGGCAGCAAATTTCAGGTCGTTGCGGAGGACTGGCGCGGCATCGGCGGCTTTACTATATAGATCGAGAAGGAGTTTGAAGCGGTCCTCGGATTTGAGGGTTAGTTCAGGCTCGGCCTTTTCGAGTTCGAGGGCCTTATTGTAATAGCGAATGCTCCGTTGGGTATCGGTGAGAGTCGGATCTTCGAGACTCTTGCGGATTTCCTCGGGAAGAAAATCGGTAGAGGCAGCGGTATCAGCGGCGGCAACTTCGCCTTTCAGAATTGCATCCGCTCGTTTGATCCAAGCGCTGGGGCCATCGGGATCGTGGGTAAGCGTGCCCAGAGGGTTCTTGTCTAGGTCCAAAAAGACGGCCATGGGAAAGGTTTCCACTCCAAGATCTTTCATCAAAGTGCGGCGGGCGCGACGCTCGGCATCAGTGAGCCCAACCCGTGGGAGATCGATGATTGTCCAAACCACTTCGGTATCCGCCCATTTTTGGAAAATCTGGTGGGTGAGGATTTCTTGTTCGAAAGTGATGGAGAGCTTTGACCAATCCGATCCGGTAAAGACGATCATGATGGGGAGTTCCTCTTCTTTGGCGATCTCAAAAGCCTCATCGTAAAATTCAACTTCTTCGCCCGGAAGGCTGGGTGAGAGTAGGAGGAGGAAGGCAATTGCGGCGGTGAGGGGATGCCAATTTTTCGTTCGTAGGGGTAGCAAGATGTGGATCATAAGAAAGATGAGGGCCAGGCCGAGTGGCCAGGCGAAGATGTCCTGGGGGCGTTCGTAAAGCTCTCCGGCAATGTTTTCGCCGTTCAATTCGATAGTATCGACGCGTGTGTTGAGTTGGGCAACCTGAGCGTCCACCTCTTTGGGAGAAGCATTCAGAAAGAGACCATTGGTTGCGTCGGAAAGTTGTTTCAAAGTGCTATGATTTGCTTGGGTCGTCATCTCGGACTGCGGGACGGAAGTGGGCACTCCGTCCTTTCCAAAGGCGATTGCAATGATGGGAACCTCGGATTTCTTGAGCTGGCCGAGAACGGTTTTGGGATCTCCGCCGGTGACATTGTCTCCGTCGGAGAGAACAATGATGGCCGAGCCGGGAGGGGGCTTGTCGGTGAGGAGGTTTTGGGCTTCTTCGAGTGCTGCGGTAATGTCGGTGCCGGGAACGAGGAAGTCACCGGGTTGGACTTGGTTCACACGTTTGAGGAGAGTGGCACGACTGCGGGTGACGGGTGTTTCGATAAAGGTATCACCGGCAAAGGAAATGAGACCGATCCGGTCGGTTGGTCGGTTGTTGATGAACTCACGCAAGAGTAGCTTGGCGGCATCGTTTCGGCTGATTCCTTCGGCGTCTGAGGCGGTCATCGAATTAGAGATATCGAAAAGCACCACGAGATTTTTTGACGGGCGTTTGAATTCGGTTCTTACAAATCCACTAATGGGGCGGAGTACGGCAAGACAGGCGAGAATCAGGGACGCAAGAAGAACAGTACCAAGAATTCTTCGGCGCACCGGTGAGGCGTTTGACTTGAGATGGCATTGCCCGGAATTCTGGGTGAGCAGCCCAATGACTTTTTTCCGCTGACGATAGGACCAGGCGGCCACTGCGATTGCCACGATGATGATTGGCAGGACCCAGTAAAGGTTTTTGAGAGCTAGGAATTCCATGGAGATGGACGCTTACGAGATTTCGCGAAGCAGGGTGTGACGCAGGAAGAAGGCAAGGAAGAAGGAGGCGATTCCACCCATCAAGAGTTTTGGGTAAAGGTCGCGTTGAAAAATCAGGGCGGGGCGCTGCTTGGAAGTTTTCTCGAGGGAGTCGATGGTGTCCATGACCTCCTCGAATCCCTTGTTGTCCTTGGCCCGGAAAAACCGTCCGCCGGTGATGGAGGCAATTTTTTCGAGATTGCGGGTGTCGAAGCGAATGGTCGCGCCCATTCGAGAGAGTGGCCCGAGGAGGAAGGGGTCGTCACTTCCAATGCCGACCGTGTGAATGGTGATGTCTTGTTTCTTGGCGGCCTCGGCTGCGGTCACTGGAGTGTAAACAGGATCGGGGACGGTGTGGTCGCCATCGGTGATGAGAACGATGGTTCGTTTGGTTTCGTTATAATCCTTCAGAGCGATGATGCCCTGGCTGATTCCGCCGGCGATGTTGGTGCCGCGTTCGCTTTGCGAGAGGAGGGAATTTTCCAGCTGGTTTACGTAGCCGATGAGGTGATCGTGATCGATCGTGGGATCGACGGCGAGGTTGCCGAGGTGCCCAAAAATAACGAGGCCGATTCGGTCGCCCGAGCGACGGGCAATGAAGCGATTGATCTGATCTTTGGCGACCCCGAGGCGGTCTTTGATGCGACCTTGGGCAATACCTCTTCTGACCGTATCATTGTCCATGCCGGACGGTGGGTCAAAGGCATCCATGCTGTTCGAGTAATCGAGGACCAGCATGATGTCGGTGCCTTCCTTGGTGACGGGGACGATCTCGGTGTCGGACTGCGGGCGGGCCAGGGCAAAGATAAATGCGGCAGCAGCAAGAACTTCAAGAAAGAGCAGGAGATGCCGGGGAGCGAAGTGCTTTCGCGGAGCGGCCTTCGTGTAGTGCTCGGTCGAGGAGACCGCGATGGAGGCCGGAACGCTGATCCAACGCCAAACCAGCCCTCCGGTGAGGGGGATCAGGAGCCACAGGAAGTGGGGATTGGCAAAGGTAATATCAAACATCGGGTTCAATCAATCGGCGGACTCTGTTGTGTCGTCGGGAAAGCGAAGTAGAGCTGATATTTTACTCAAATTTCGCATCCCGGAGAAACTAACATCGTCCGCCAAAAGAGCGACCGCGCTTTTTGAAAAAAATGAGGCGGAAGTTGGCCTCTTTCCCTGAAAATCAAGCCAGGAGGTTTTCGGAATGGTGGGGAAGTCCGAAGTAGGCCTCGGCATTGTGATAGCAAATATTCCCAATCATGTTGCTGATGAGCCGTTCGTCGTTTGGCAGTTTGCCATCTTCCACGTCCTGCCCAACCATGTTGCAGAGTAGACGTCGGAAGTATTCGTGTCTCGGGAACGAGAGGAAGGATCGGGAATCAGTGAGCATTCCCACAAAATGGGAGAGTAATCCGATCGCGGAGAGGGTGTTGATCTGCGATTCCATCCCTTGCAGAGTGTCGTTGAACCACCAACCGGAACCGAACTGGACTTTGCCCCGGACGGGAGCTTCCTGGAAAGATCCGCAAGCGGCGGCAAGGACGGCGTTGTCCCGGGGATTGAGATTGTAAATGATGGTCTTGGGCAGCTTATTGACCTTGCTCAGGGAATCCATGAAGGTGATGAGAGCCTCGCCCTGGGGCCAATCGCCGATGGTGTCGAATCCTGAATCCGGCCCCAATTTTTCGAAAAGGCGCGTGTTGGGGTTTCGTCGTGGTCCGAGGTGAAGCTGCATGGTCCAGTCTTTTTCGGCAACCCACTGACCAACATGATACATGATGAGCGCGCCAAAGGCGTCGGTCTCCTCTGGAGAAGCGGCTTCGCCATCGCGGACGTTTGCGAGGATGCGGTCGGCCTCGTTTTCAGTGCAGGGGTTCGAGAGGGCATAACGCATTCCGTGGTCGGTCAAGCGGCAGCCTTTCTCGTGGAAATAATCCTGTCGGGCTTTCAACGCGGCCAGAAGGTCTGCGAAGGTGGTGATATTGTCGCCCAGTTGATCGAGCCACGGGTTTAAAAGTGCAGGCCGGTCGACGAAGAAGGCTTTGTCGGGACGGAAGGTCGGATAAACCTTAGTGGGGCAATCCGAAGCATTCGCTGCTTCATGGTGATAAAGATTGTCGGTGGGATCATCGGTGGTTCCTACGGCATCGACGCGGAATTTGCGAAGGAGTTCGCGTGCCGAGAAATCCTTGTCGGTGAGTCGTTCGTTGCAGGCTTCCCAGATTTCGTCGGCAGTCTCCGGGCTCAGGAGGGTGTCGATGCCGAAGCAACGGCGGAGCTCAAGATGGGTCCAGTCGTAAAGTGGATTGCGCAGGGAGTTTGGAATGGTGTCGGCCCAGGCGTGGAATTTTTCTTTCGGAGAAGCGTCCCCGGTGATGTGGGATTCCGGGATGCCATTGGCCCGCATGGCCCGCCACTTGTAGTGGTCGTGCCCGAGCCAGAGATCCGTGATGTTCTCCCACCTTTGGTCATTGGCCACCTCATCGGGGGGGAGGTGGGTGTGATAGTCGATGATTGGGAGGTCCTTCGCCGTGTCGTGAAAAAGCTTCCGGGCTGTCTCGGAAAAGAGAAGGAAATGGTCGTCGAGGTATGTTCTAGCCACGCGGAGAGGCTAGGGCATGAGGTGGACCAAGTCCAAGGGAGAATTACTTGATCAGGCGTCTTTCCAGAGCTGGTCGTGCCTGTCCGCCCTTTGCAAGGTAGCGCTGGTAGAATTTTCGCGACTCATCTTTTTTTCCTTTCCGGAGGTTGATGATGGCGAGGTTCACGTAGGGTTCGAAGAGATTGGGATTCTGTGCGATGGCCTCTTGATAGTGGAACTCCGCGTCCTCAAAACGGTTTGTCTTTCCAGCAATGTTTCCGAGGAGAATATGTGCGACCGCATTCTGAGGTTCGAAGGAAAGCGAGCGGCGGAGTTCTTGTTCTGCTTCCTCAAAGAGCTCTACCCGATAGAGGGAGTCTCCCAGCATGAAGTGGGCGAAGGGGACCTTTCGGTCACCGGCGACAAGGATGGATTGACGGAACTGGCCAGCAGCGGCTGCCGGATCTTCGAGGCGAAGGTGGACAATGCCGAGGTTGATCATGGCCTCCCATGCACCCGGATCTTGATCCACGATCAATTCGAGAGCTCCCCGTGAGGCCTGAAAATCTCCTTTGGCAAAGAGGCGACGGGCAACTGTATTCAGGTTTTTATTGGCGGCTCTGAGTTCCGAAGTTCCTGCGGCAAGTTCCTCGGGACTTGGGGTGATATTACTATCGAGACTGGGACTAAGGCCGGTGGTTTTTTCAATCAACTCCATTTCCTCGATGGTGAGCTCCATCAGTTTGTCTCCGTTGATTCGTGCCAGGGCATCTTTCCAGATATTGTCTTTTTCGCCCATTTTCTCGCCCTGTTTTAGGAGAAGTTCGGCGGCACCTTGCTGGGCCTGCATCTTGGCTTTGAGCTTGTCGATGACGCCGCGAAGGAGGGCGACTTCTTCCTTACCCCGTCTGTTGAGCGTTCCGCCGTTGAGTTGGGCGAGGAGATCCTCTTCAGCCTGTTTGAGGCGTTTTTCAAGGCGGTCGGTGCGGAGCTTACTCTGCATGTCGCTTTTCTGAAGGTTTTGAATCTTGGCCTTGGCGACGACGAGGGCTTGTTTGGCGAGGAGAATTTTGTCCTTCGAGGCATTGCCGTCCTTTTGGACGAGTTCGAGATTGGCTTTGGCCTCATTGAGTTCCTTACTGAGGCTCACGTTTTGCGTGATGAGTTTTTGGATCCGGTCAGCCTCATTCATCTTGAGAAGCGCCCTCATTTGATCGCGCTCTTCGATTAAACCGTTCCGCTCCTGCCGCAGTTCGGTTACCATTTTCTCGGATTGGGTGAGTCTGGTTTCAAGTTCAGCCATGGTGCGGTTTGATTCCGTCAGCCGTTTGTCCTTCTCTTTAATCTTTTCCTTCAGGGCATCGATCTGAACTTGTTGCCCCTCCACGACGCGACCGTTGATTTTGATCTGCTTGGCTATCACTGCCTTCAGTTCCTCAATCTCCAACTTATCGGCAAGGCGGGCTTTTTGAGTTCTTTCGAGGAGCGCGAGAGTGTCGCGCTGAGCGGTTAAAGCCCTGTCTCGGGCGGTCGCCATGGCATCGCGTTCCTGCCTGAGTTGTTCGATCTGTTGATTCAATTCGGCGACTTGATTCCTGAGAGGCGAGGCCGCAAGACGAGAGAGCTGGGTCTGGAGTTCGCGAATTTTTTGTCGGAGACGGGCGCTTTCGGAATCACGTGGGTTCACACGGCGACGAAGGTCGGCGTTGAGTTGGTTAATCTCGGCCTGCAGATCCCGAATGGTTTTTGTTGCCGTTCCGGTGGGGTCGACTTTCCCGGGAATGGTCAGGAGCGGTTTGGCTTCACCGGGCACTTCGAGGAGGGGCGTCTTGCCGGCGTCCTGCCGTTCCTTTTGTTGGGCCAGGGCTTTGGAGTGAATCCGCTCCATGGCCTCGGTGGTGGATTTGGTCCGCCATTTGAGCCCTTCCTTTTGTTTAAAATCAGGGTGATTGATCGTAATGAGATCAAAGAAGGAACGGGCCTTGCGATAGTTTGTGAAGGATTCGACGAATTCTTCTTTTTCCTCGAGTTCCTCGGCTTGTTTGACGAGGGACCAAGCTTGATAATAGAGGCCGCCGGGGTCGAGTTTGGCGAGCTCTTCTGGTGTTTGTGCCCATGCCGGAGCGATGAGCAGGGCTGCAAAAACGAGCCCGATGAGATGACGTAGGTGTGTCATGGGAAGGAAAGGCTACCAAAGGGGAGATTGGTGGAAAAGGGCAGATTTCAGCCGGAATTTAAGAGATTTTCTCTTTCGGTCATCATGGTGTTGACAGCTGTTGGCTGGGAGATTACCAAGTCGCCCGAGGGCGGAGTAGCCAAGTGGTAAGGCGCGGGTTTGCAAAACCTGTATTCGCGAGTTCGATTCTCGCCTCCGCCTCCAAGCTCTTTCTAAACCGCGTCGGATTGATTTCCGGCGCGGTTTTCTTTTTTGTGAAACTTGACTCAGATGGGCGAACCAGCGACTCATTTGAACATGATCAGGATTCGCGGTGCGCGGCAGCACAACCTCAAGGGGATTGATGTCGATTTGCCACGCGGGAAGTTGATCGTGATTACGGGGGTGAGTGGGAGTGGAAAATCGAGCCTGGCCTTCCACACTCTCTACGCGGAGGGGCAGAGGAGGTATGTCGAGTCGCTCTCGGTCTATGCCCGCCAGTTTCTTGATCAGCTGGAAAAACCGGAGGTCGATGCCATCGAGGGGCTGAGTCCGGCGATTGCAATCGAGCAGCGGTCCGGCGGTGGGAATCCCCGGTCGACCATCGCCACTGTTACCGAGATTCACGATTTTTTACGCATTCTCTATGCCGCTGCGGGAGTGCCCCATGATCCCGAGACCGGTGAGAGGCTGCTGCGAATGTCCACTGGCGATATCGTGGAAAGTTTATCGAATCGGCCCGAGGGCAGTCGATTGATCTTGTTGGCTCCAATTGCAACCGAAGGTGATGCGAAAGGGATGATCGGTGATCTGCAACGCCAGGGATTTGTGAGAGTTCGGGTGGGTGGCGAAATTGTCGAGCTGGAGGCGGCTGAGGAGATCTGGCCCGAGGATGGAGGTGAGATCGAAATCGTGGTGGATCGTCTCGTCGTGAAAGAGGGTGTCGATTCCCGATTGGCTGACAGTATAGAAATCGCAATGCGAATCTGCGGGCTCGAAGTCCGGGCGCTTGCGCAGGAGCGGGGAGCCGAAAAATGGGAGGAGCTTTCTTTCGCAACGAGTTACCGAAATCCTGAAACGGGATTCGAGTTGCCAGCCCTGACTCCGAGGCACTTTTCGTTCAACTCGCACGTCGGAGCTTGTGAGGCCTGCCACGGTTTGGGAACCGAGGTCTTTTGTGATCCTTTTCTTGCGGTGCCGGATCGCAGTAAATCGCTGGGTGAAGGAGCGGTGGCAGTTTGGAGCAAGGGATCAAAAAAGAAGAAGGGTTGGAACCAGCTGCACATTGAGGCCTTGGCGGGGCACTTCGGGGTGAATCTCGATGAGCGCTTCGACAAGCTGCCCAAGGAGTTCAGACGAGCTTTGTTCTTTGGCACCGGAAGCACGAAGATCGAGGTGCAATGGGAGAAGGACGGTATAATTGTCCCGTGGAAGAAGGAATTTGAGGGAATTTGTAAACAGGTTGAGCGGCTTTATCGGGAGACTGAAAGTGATGGGGTCAAACGGAGCATGGGGAGGTTCATGACTTCGCGGGAGTGTAAATCGTGTCAGGGAAAACGGCTGAAGCCGGAGTATCTCGCGGTGACACTTGCGGGGCCGGGTGGGGCGAAAGGAATTCATGAATTCTGTTCGAATTCGATCGAGGAAATTCGAGACTGGATTGGAACGGTGGAGATTCCTGGAGATCGCCAAACGGCGATGAAGGGAGTGTTAGCCGAACTGGAGAAGCGCTTGTCCTTTCTCGATGAAGTCGGTTTGGGATATTTGGGTTTGGACCGATCAAGCGGGACCTTGTCCGGCGGCGAATTCCAACGGGTGCGTTTGGCGACCCAGCTCGGTGCCGGTTTGGCCGGTGTTTTATATGTTCTCGATGAGCCAAGCATCGGGCTCCATCCTTTGGACAATGAACGGCTGATCGGGGCTTTACTGAGGTTGCGTGACGCGGGTAACACTGTGGTGGTGGTGGAGCATGATGAAGCGATGGTGATGGCGGCGGATCAGGTAGTGGAGATTGGTCCGGCTGCAGGTGAGCACGGCGGCGAGTTGGTGGCGCAGGGAACTCCGGCTGAAGTCGCCAAACTTGAGACTTCAACCGGGCGTTGGTTGCAAAGGGATGATCAGGAGGTGAATGCCAGGAAGAGGAAGTCGGCATTTGATCTCATCATCAAAGGGCCGCGTGAGCATAATTTAAAGGGAGAGGATGTGATCATTCCCCTTGGTCAGTTGGTAGGGGTGACGGGGCCGAGCGGGAGTGGGAAATCGACTCTGGTCGATGGTATTCTGCGCCGGGCGCTGGCGCGGAAGTTTCATCGGGCCAAAGACGAACCCGGCAAACACGATGGCATTGAAGGTCTAGAGTATCTCGAGAAAGTGGTGGTGGTTGACCAAAGTCCGCTTGGCAAAAGTCCTCGTTCCAATCCCGCGACATACAGTGGCGCCTTTGATTTGGTTCGCGATTTGTTCTCGCAACTTCCCCTGTCGCGCCAGCGGGGATACAAGGCGGGCCGCTTCAGTTTTAATGTCAAAGGAGGGCGGTGTGAGAAGTGTCAGGGCGGGGGTTCGATTAGGATTGATATGCACTTCCTGCCGGACGTGTGGATCGCGTGCGAAGCTTGTCAGGGACACCGCTATAACCGCGAGACTCTCGATATCCGATACCGTGGCAAGAGTGTTGCGGATGTGCTGGAAATGACGATTGAGGAAGGGCGGGAGTTCTTTGGGGCGGTTCCAAAATTGAGTTCCATCATGAACGCTCTTTTTGATGTGGGTTTGGGATACGTGAAGTTGGGACAAGCGGCCAACACCCTGTCCGGCGGCGAGGCACAGCGGGTCAAGTTGGCTTGCGAGCTTTCGAAATCGACACCCGGCCACACCCTCTACCTTTTAGACGAGCCTACGACCGGGTTGCACTATCAGGATGTTCAAGTCTTGCTGGAAGTTCTCCTGAGGCTGCGCGATGCCGGTCATTCGCTGGTGGTGGTTGAACACAATCTCGATGTGATCTCGGTTTGCGATCACCTCATCGATCTAGGCCCCACGGGTGGGGCGAAGGGGGGGCATGTCGTTGCGACCGGGACACCGGCGGAAGTTGTCGGGAATAAAAAATCACTGACGGGAAAGGCGCTGAAAGACTTTGCTCGCTAAGCGTCCCGCCAACGGGTGATCTGGGCGCGCACGTTTTTAAGGGATGGAGCTCCGGGGTTGGTCCGGGCTTCGAGAGCGGTCTTAAGCGAGAAAACAGCAGAAGCGTCGGCGGTGAAAGAGGAGTCGACTTCGGTTAGATCGAGCTTGTCGAGCGGGGTGCCGGATTCCACCGAGGCCGCAACCGCTTTGCCAACGAGCTCGTGAGCCGAACGGAAAGGGACGCCTTGCTTGACCAACCAGTCCGCGAGATCGGTCGCCAACAAAAGTGGATCTGACGAGGCTGCCGCGCAGGCGTCCTCGTTGATCTTCATATCGGCAATCATTTCGGTGTTTACCTTAAGAGCGAGGGTTAGGGTGTCGATGCTATCGAAAAGAGGTTCCTTGTCCTCTTGGAGGTCACGATTGTAGGTGAGCGGAAGTCCTTTGATGGAGGTCAGGATGGAGGTCAGGTTGCCGTAAAGTCGCCCGGTTTTTCCGCGTGTGAGTTCGCAGACATCGGGGTTCTTTTTCTGAGGCATGAGAGACGAGCCGGTCGTGTGCGCGTCGGACAAGGTGACGAATCCAAATTCGCTTGAGCACCAAAGAATGAGGTCCTCCGAGAGGCGCGAGAGGTGGGTGCCGATGAGGGAGAAATTGAAGAGGAGTTCAGCCACGTAGTCCCGATCCGAGATGGCGTCCATCGAGTTGGTGGTGACGGAGTCGAAGCCCAGTTCGGCTGCGATGGCTTCTCGATCGAGGTTGATGGTGGAACCGGCGAGGGCTCCGGAACCGAGGGGAGAGACGTTGACCCGCTGGCGAGTGTCAGAAAGCCGGGCTTTGTCCCGGGCCAGCATTTCGACATAGGCCAGCAGATGGTGCCCGACAGTCACGGGTTGGCCACGCTGCAAGTGGGTATAACCAGGAAGAACGGTTTCGGCGTAGCGATCGGCTCGATCAAGAAGTGCATTCTGAAGTCCATCGAGCAGGCCTAGGAGTTCATCGATGGCGCTCCGGCAATAAAGCCGGGTGTCGGTAGCGACTTGGTCGTTTCGCGAACGGGCGGTGTGAAGCTTGGCTCCAGCGGCTCCGATCTTCTTGGTCAAAGCGGCTTCGATATTCATGTGGATGTCTTCGTGCTCGATAGAGAACTCGAAGTTGCCTTCTGCGATTTCTTTTTCGATTTCGCGGAGGCCGTTTTCGATCCGGGAGAACTCGTCCTCTGTCAAAATGCCGGCTTTGACCTGTGCCCGGGCGTGGGCGATCGATCCCAAAATATCGTGCGGATAGAGGCGCCAATCATAGGAGATGGACTCTCCGTATTGTTGGACAAGATCGGCGGTTGCTTTTGAAAATCGGCCCTTCCACATAAGAGCGGAATTCTTGGGGGAGTCGCCCTTGCTTTCAAGCCCTGAGCGAAAAGAAAATCCCGATGGCCGGGAGTGGCGCATCGGGATGGAAAAAGAGGGGAATTAGCGTCGGCTTAAAACTCGAGATCGCGCATCGTGGAAGTCAGGATGGCGCGGTTGTTACCACAAGCGATCTGGATCTCTTCCATGAAGTCTGAGATCTGCACGCTATCCTTGAGGACGATTCCGTAGCGGAGTTCACTCATCATACCGGCCTGCACGGACTCCACGCTGATCATTTCGGTCGCGTCGGTGAACTTGGCGAAGATGTCGTTAAACGCCTTGGAGAAGTCGACGTCATTGTTGACTCTGATCCGGAGCTGGTGGGAGGCGCGGTTTGGAGCAAAGGCGTCTTGCTTGGAGATGAACCAAATGGCGAGTCCGACCATGATGGTCGTGACCAGAACGATCTCATACTGCCTTGCCCCAACACACATGCCGGTGGCCATCGCGAAGAAGACAAAGCCCAAATCCCGCGATTGCCCGAGGTTGCGTCGGAAGCGAATCATGGAGAAGGCCGCAAACATACCGAAGGCGACAGCACCGTTTCCATTCACGACCATGATGAGGATCGTGGTAACGGTTCCGATAATAATGATGGTGTGGACGAAGTCCTGGGAATAGCGCGTGCCCTTGTAAGTTTGCTTGTAGAGCAGTCCGATGAACATGTTCAAGACGAAGCTAAACGCCATGGCGGCGATGACTTCGGCAGGCTTCGGTGTTTCAAGTTCCCGTGCCTGGGAAAGAGTATCGAAGAGACTGTTGATGACGTTTGCGATAACGGGTTCCATAAAGTTGGTTTATTTTCGATGTGGGGAAAATTTAATTGATTGAGGCTCTGGATCAGGCTGCTGGATCCTTGAGATGTCCAATTTGTGACCGGAGAACGGGGTCGACCACCTTCATGGCGGTGCAAAATTTACTAAAGCTTCGTCGGACGAGGTTGTTCTCTCCTCCGTATTCACGGAACCAGAAGGGAACAGGGCCGATCGATTTGACCTCGAAGATCGATTTGTCTGGAGGAATGATATATTCCTCAAACCGTTGATCGTCTGCCTCGAGAGGGAGAAGGTTGGAGCGGCACATCAAGCGGGTGTCGAAGGTGATCCTGAGTTGGCCGTCGGGAGTCATGAGGGCCTTCCGGTCATACCGGAGTTGGATTGCCGGTTCAAATTTCCGCCGCTCGATAAGATCAAAAAGCTCTTTAATGATCATTCGCTGGGTCCGGGACCAATCACGTTTGACGGTCTTTAAAATGTCGTAATTACCGTTGGCAAACTCGATGGCCTCATCGACGGGAAGGAAAAGCCTTCGCTTGGCTCCGAGTCCAAAGTGTTTGTGTTTGATCTCGATAAAGCCGGTGGGAGGGATTTTACCACCTTCACAGCCGTAGATTCTCACCCTGATCTTACGTCGGCTCGCGAGGCGTCGTTCCTTCTCCCAGAAGCACTCCCGATCAGGGGTTTCGAAGTATTCCGTAACGATCGGGTAGCAACCGTCTTCCGACGCCAGACTGTCAACGACAAGTCGATCGTCCAAGTCCTTCTGAATCTGCTCCATTTGGTCGAGAGAGATTAGATACTTGTATTCTGTGCGGTTAAGGCTCAACGGAAAGGGATGTTATAAAAGTGTCAGAAACGACAAATCCGATGTTAATCGTGACGGGCGGAAAGCAAAGGGGGAAAATTAGCTTCTTACCAGCCTAACTTTTCAGTTGGTAGGCACTTTCCCCATTTTTACCAAGAATCAGTTCTTTCTCATGGTTTGAGAGGGAGGAAGTGAGCTCATTAACGGTCTCTGCCCAATGCCGGTAAGAATCCAATCTCAGGAGGCAAACGGGCCAGTCAGTCCCAAACATGACTCGGTCGGCTCCGAAAATTTCGAGTGTTTCTTCGAAGTAGGCTCGGATGGTGTCGGAGGCGATTTCATCTTCGTCAGGGAATTCGGTCACGAGGCCCGAAAATTTTACGCCGAGAATGTTTTCTCTTTTTGCCAATTCCTTCATCCCGCGGTGCCAATTGGCTTCGACGCGACCATTGCGAGCCTCGGGCTTTGCGATATGATCAATAATCATGCCCAATTCAGGTTGGCGGTCGACAAGTTGGGTGGCGACGGGGATCTGACGCTGGAAAAGAAGGAGATCGTAGCGGAGATCGTAGGCGGGCAGTTTTGAGAGGCCGCGGTGGAAGTCATCACGCAGAAAGTATTCGTCGGGCTCATCCTGAAGGACGTGGCGAACTCCCACGAATTTGGGGTGGGCCGCAAATTTTTCCAAATCTTGTTCAACGTTTTGGGAGATCAAGGGAACCCAGCCAACGACTCCCCGAATGAGTTCTCCCTGATCTGCAATTTCCAGAAGTGCGGTTGATTCTTCGACAATCTGACGGGCTTGCACTGCGACGGTTCCTGAGACTCCAGCTGAGGAGGTTGCTTCCGTCAACTCTGGAAGCAATTGGTCTTGAGCGAGGGGAGTTTCGGAAGGGATCCAGGG
This sequence comes from Akkermansiaceae bacterium, assembly GCA_965657795.1. Taxonomy (GTDB): domain Bacteria; phylum Verrucomicrobiota; class Verrucomicrobiia; order Verrucomicrobiales; family Akkermansiaceae; genus SW10. The sequence goes on along the minus strand of CBFHQJ010000015.1, from coordinate 42,482 downwards.
ATACTCGTCGCTGTTGTAGGACCAGAGGTGGTGGTGGGTGTCGAGCATGCGCGGGAAGCTGTCAGACAGCAGTGTGAGCGTCAATTCCAGATGTAGCGTGTGAAGAGCCTTCACACGCTGATGTCAGTGGCTAGGCTCACGCCGTGAACATAAACATCAATTCAGCTGATTTTCGGATCGACGGCTCCGTGCCCTTCGTGATCGCAGATCGCCCTAACTCCGTGGAGTCATTTTACGAGGACAAGTCTGACTACAAAAGGCAGATGAAGGCCTCGCGCAAGGAACTGAACCAGTTGCAGGAAATGATGTATGCTCACGGTCGTTACGGTATGCTCTGTGTCTTTCAGGCGTTGGACGCGGCCGGAAAGGATGGCACGATCCGTAATGTCATGTCGGGAATCAATCCTCACGGTGTTTCGATTCACTCTTTCAAGCGGCCGACCGGTGAGGAGCTTGATCACGATTTTCTCTGGCGAAGCCAAGATCATCTTCCTCGCCGGGGTGATATCGCAATTTTTAATCGCTCTTACTATGAAGAGATTCTCGTCGTTAAGGTTCATCCGGAAATTTTGACGAAGTATCAGCTTCTGCCCAATGAGAACATCGAGAATATGGATGCGGTCTGGCGAGGCCGGTATGCCTCGATTCGGGAGCATGAATCCCACCTCGTTCGGAATGGAACCCGGGTCTTAAAGTTCTTTTTGAACCTGAGTAAAGACGAACAACGTGATCGCTTTGTCGCGCGTATTGATGAGAAGGAGAAAAACTGGAAGTTTAATGATGGCGATATCAGAGAGCGCGGCTTTTGGGATGACTACCAGACAGCCTACGATGAAGCGATAAATGCGACCGCGACTCAGGAAGCGCCTTGGTATGTCATTCCAGCAGACGATAAGAAAAACATGCGTATCATCGTTTCCAATATTATCCGGCAAGAAATGGAGTCTCTCGATATGGAGTATCCGCAAGTCTCGGAAGCCCGCCGCGCCGAGCTTCAAAACCACAGAGCGGCTCTCCTCGGAGAAGTTTGAATCACTCGACTTCCTTGCGGGGAGTTTGCCGGAAAAGCCGGTCGAGTGCCTCGGCCGGGGGAACGTGCTCGTAAAGTACGGCGTAAACAACATCGAGGATGGGCGTGCGGGCTCCGGCTCGACGGGCAGCTTCGTAAATCGAGCGCGTATTTGGAACTCCTTCCGCAACCATCCCGAGTTCATCGACGGCTTCTTTAAGGGTTTTTCCCTGGCCCAAAGCAAGTCCGACTTTGTGGTTTCGGGAGTGAACCGAGAAGCAGGTCGCAATGAGATCTCCAAGGCCGGAAAGCCCGGCGAAGGTTTCGGTTTGGCCTCCGAGATCGGTGCCGAGGCGGGTCATTTCGGCGAGGGCGCGGGTAACGAGGGCGGAGATGGCATTATCTCCCAACTTTAATCCCATGGTGACTCCAGCCGCGATGGCGAAGACGTTTTTGATGGCGCCGCCGAGCTCAATCCCGGCGATGTCATGGTTCGTGTAGGAGCGGAAGCGGTCGGTGGCGAAGATGTCTTGCAGCGCCATCCCTATCTCTTCGTCGGAGCACCCGATGGTCGCGGCGGCGGGAAGTCCCTCTGCGATTTCCTCGGCATGGTTGGGGCCGGAGAGAACCGCAATTTGGTTGTCGGGGAAGTTGTCCCCAATGATCTGGGACATCCGCTTTCCGGTTTCGAGTTCAATTCCCTTCGCGCAGGAAAGAAGCACCGCGGATTTGGGAACGTTCAGGGCGGCGAGCTTTTCAGCAGTGGAGCGGGTGGCCTTGGTCGGGACGACGAAGAGCAAGAGGTCTGCCTTGGCAACGAGCGAGAGGTCGGTGGTCGCGATGAGATTTGTTGGAAGAGTGGTCTTGGGAAGGTAGCGCTGGTTGCAGTGCGATTCATTGATCGCGGCGGCCACCTTGTCGTCCCGGCCAATGAGGTGGACCTGCGGGCATTTGTTGGCGAGGAAAACGGCGAGGGCGGTGCCCCAGGAGCCTGAGCCTACCACGACGGGATGTTGAAACTTCATAATTGAGACGCCTCCTTTTTCTGTCCGATCTTATTTTCCGTTCCGGCGCGGAGGCGCGCAATGTTGGAACGGTGTTTCCAGACTGCGAGAGTACCCGCAACGATGGAGAAGATGAAGAGTGGCTTGTTCCAGGTTCCATCGGCAATTTTTCCGTGATACCACGAGCCATAAATAGTGAGAAGAGGGAGGGCGATTCCGGTGGCGATACTTCCGACGGACACATATTTCGTGATCTTGGTCAAGATGATGAAAATCAGGACGAGGAGGCCCACCGCCGCAGGCATGAGCGCGAGGAGGGCTCCTCCGCTGGTGGCAATTCCCTTGCCGCCTTTGAAGCCGATCCACGGCGAATAATTGTGCCCGAGGATGGCAGAGAGAGCGGTGAGAACGTGGATGGATTGAACCGCGAATTGCTGGGTCGCCGGGACCGGGGCGGTGAGGTTTTTCAGGAACTCAATCGAAAAGAGAAAAGAGGCACCCTCGACCCGGGTCATGTTGATGGCCAGAAGCACCGGGACAAATCCTTTCAGGAGATCGAGGATGAGACAGGTGATGCCTGACTTTTTCCCCAGAGTCCGGAAGACATTGGTGGTGCCAATGTTGCCGGAACCGTGATCACGGATATCAACGCCTTTGAGCTTTCCAAGAATCAATCCGAAAGGAATGGACCCCAGAAGGAAGCCCAAGGGGATAAAAAGCCAGAGCATAGAGGTGTGATCAGGATTTCGGCTCCCGACGGATCGATTTAATGATCACGGGGTCGATGAGGGGGACGTTTTGGTGGGGGCCTGCAACGAATCGGCCATCCGGTCTCAGTGAGTTCATGTATCCGATGCCAACTTCAACCATTTTGATTTTATCGACGACATCCATTCCTTCGGTGACTTCTCCAAAGACTGCGTAGCCAAAACCGTCACCCTTTTCCGGGTGATCCAAGGACGCGTTGTCGACGACGTTGATGAAGAACTGAGCGGTCGCGGAATGCGGATCTCCGGTGCGCGCCATCGCGAGGGTTCCACGAAGATTTTTCTGGGATCGAGCACTTTCGTTTTGGATACCTTCACCGGTCTCTTTCTCCGTTGGGACATCGTCCTTGAGGGCAAAACCTCCGCCCTGGATCATGAATGTCGACATGACACGGTGGAAGATCGTTCCGTCGAAGTGCTCCTTGTCGACATAGCTCAGGAAATTTTCAACGGTGATGGGCGCGGACTCAGGGTGGAGCTTGGCCTTGATGGTCCCCATGCTGGTCTCAATGACAATGTTGGTGGAACCTTGGATCTTGCGCTCCGAGGCAGTGCGACCCGATTCCGGGTTGTCGGAGCCATCGTTGCCGGAGCCCTTGTTATCGCCGCCGCCTTTGCAGGAGAGAAGGAGAAGAGAGGCCGAGAGTAAAAGAAGAGATTTCATGTTTTTTTGGGCTTGGAATTATTTGGCGCGTTTCACCGACTTTATGGTGACGGTTTCGACGGGAAGGTTCTGCATCATGCCGCTCACCTTGGTTTTGACAGCCTTGATCTTATCGACGACTTCCAGGCCCTTGGTGACCTTTCCGAAGGTGGCATATCCTCCATAAGGTCCGCCATGATTCAGGCCGGTATTGTCGACGACGTTAATGAAGAATTGGCTTGTGGCGCTGTCCAAAACGCTCGTCCGTGCCATGGCGATGGTACCGCGTTTGTTGGCAGGAGTTTTTTCGCTTTCGTTTTTGATGGGTGGATTGGTTTTCTGTTTGGCCAGTTTTCCTTCCACTTCTTTAAAGCCACCTCCTTGGATCATGAAGTTTCCAATAACACGGTGGAAGATGGTTCCATCGTATGCCTTGGAATCGACGTATTTTAGAAAGTTTTCGACGGTGATGGGCGCATTTTTTGAATCGAGCTCGATGTGAATGTCGCCCATTGAGGTGGACATGATCACGGTTATTTCCTTGGCCGGGGCCGGCTTTTCGGGCTTCTTCTCTTCGACAATGTCGTCGGTTGGGTCTTGAGCGAGGGCGAAGGAAGTGAGGAATCCGAAGAGGGCGATCTTGAAGATTGATGTCATAACTTGAGTGAGACTTTAGAGAAGACTAGTGGGCTTGCAACCAGTTGTCGCCAAATCCGAGGTCGATTTTTACGGGAACTTCGTGCGGGAGGGCGATGGCGCCCTCCATTGCCTCCAGAATCAGGGGCGGGAGTTCGTCTTTTTCGTCTTGATGAAGGTCGAAGAGGAGTTCATCGTGCACCTGGAGGATCATTTTGGACTTTCGACCCTGCATGAGGTCGTGAATCCGGACCATGGCCAGTTTGATCATATCGGCGGCGGTTCCTTGGATGGGGCTGTTAATGGCGGCGCGCTCCGCGTTCGCGCGGATGCTGGCATTTCCGGACTTGATGTCTTTAAAATAGCGACGGCGACCAGCGAGGGTTTGGGCGTAGCCTTTCTCGCGAACGCTCTCGGTGGTGTCCTCCATGAATTGGTGGATGGCGGGGTATTGCTCGAAGTAGGTTTTGATGATTTCGCTGGCTTCGCCGCGCGGGATTCCGAGTCGCTGGGAGAGTCCGAAGGCCGAGATCCCGTAAATGATCCCAAAATTCACCATTTTGGCGGTGCGGCGCATTTCGGGGACGACTTCGTCGGTTTCGACACCGAAGACCCGGGCGGCGGTGGCGGTGTGGATATCGAGGTCGTTTTTAAAGGCCTCGATCATGGCGGGATCGCCGGAAAGCGCGGCCATGACGCGAAGCTCCACCTGAGAGTAGTCAGCGGCCATCAAGGTGAATTCGGGGCCACGCGGGACAAAGGCGCGACGTAATTCCCGACCCATCTCCGAGCGGACGGGAATGTTCTGAAGGTTGGGATCGGACGATGCGAGACGCCCGGTCGAGGTGACCAGTTGGTGGAGATGGGTGTGCACGCGGCCGGAATGTTCGGCACGATGGTTGGGGAGGGCGTCGACGTAGGTGGACTTGAGTTTGCTGGCTTCGCGGTAGCTGAGAATGTTGGCGACGATAGAATGCTTGGGCGCCAGAGAAGCGAGGGTTTGTTCATCGGTTTTGAATTGTCCGGTCTTTGTCTTCTTCGGCTTTTCGACGAGCTTCATTTCGCCAAAGAGGATTTCCCCCAGTTGCTTGGGCGAGTTGAGGTTGAAGGGGCGCCCGGCTGATTCTTCGATCTCTTTGCTTAATGTGGCGATTTTCCCGGTGAGCACCTTGCCAACTTCATCGAGGACCGATTGATCCATCGTGATGCCTTCGTTTTCCATTGCCACCAGGACGGGTAGAAGCGGGGCCTCAATGTCCTCCATGATTGGAAGGAGAGTGAGCTTCTCGAGCTCGGGAAGGAGCTTGTGGTAAAGCTGGAGGGTGATATCGGCGTCTTCGGCGGCATATTCCGCGAGGGTTTCGACGGGGAGTTCGGAAGGATCCAACTCGCCTTTGGAGGCCTTCTTCTTGGCGGCGGCTGCGAAGAGGTCATCTTCCTCATCCTGTTGGCCTGAAAAGAGATCGACGAGTTTGACGGGAGAGTATGCCAGGAGGTTTTCGGACAGGGAACCCATGCTGTGTTTTTGATCCGGCGCAACAAGGGTGTGCGCAAGCATGGTGTCAAAGAAGGGGCCGGTCACAGCAACGTCATGCGAGAGCATGATGGCGAGGTCGAACTTCAGGTTGTGGCCGATCTTGAGGGCGGGGGATTCGAATACCGGGAGGAGCTTCTCGCGCAAAGCAGGCCAGTCGGTGACCGGGACGTAATAGGCTTCACCTGGCTTGATCGCAAAGGCGATGCCGAGAAGCCGGGACGAGAAGCGATCGAGCGAATTGGTCTCGACGTCGAAGCAGAAGGTCTCGGCGGTGAGGAGATTGGCGATCAGTGAATCGAGTTCCTCATCGGAGTCGACAAGATGGTAGTTGTGTGGGACCTCGGTGAGGGTCTTGAGGCTTTCGAAAACTGGAGCCGCTTTGGTTTCCTTTGCTGTTTCGCCATCTCCAAAAATCCGCTTGGTGAGGGTCCGGAATTCCCAGGTTTCAAAGAGAGCTTTGAGGGCGTCTCCATCGGGTTCTTCGAGTACAAAATCCTCGAAGGTTTCTTTGACGGGGACGTCAGTGATGATGGTGGCGAGCTCCTTGGAAAGGCGGGCCTGATCCGCAAAATTTGTGACGTTTTCTTTCTGCTTTCCTTTGAGCTTATCGATGTTGTCGAGGAGGCCTTCGACCGAACCGTATTGAGCAACGAGCTTTTTGGCGGTTTTTTCTCCGATTCCAGGGACGCCGGGGATGTTGTCGGAGGCGTCACCCCAGAGTCCGAGAATATCAATGACCTGCTTGGGATCTTCGATAGCCCAGTTGGCGAGGATTTTTTCGAGAGTGAGAACTTCGTGGTCCGAACCTTGTCGGCCCGGTTTCCACATCGTGGTGTGAGGAGCCACTAATTGGGCGAAATCCTTATCGGGGGTTACCATGAAGGTCTCAATTCCGCCTGCTTCCTCGGCCCGACGGGCCACTGTTCCAATGATGTCGTCGGCCTCAAAACCATCGATGACGAGGACGGGGATTTTGAAAGCAGCACAGAGTTTTTTGACTTCCGGGATGGCTGCAGCCAGTTCTTCCGGCATTGCTTCGCGTTGGGCCTTGTAATCGGGGTAGAGGGTGTGTCGGGAGGTGGGGGCGGAGGTGTCAAAGGCAACGGCGAGGTGGGTGGGAGCCTCTTTTTCAATGATTGTAAGTAATGTGTTCGTGAATCCGTAAATTGCCGAGGTATTTACTCCCTGCGAATTTGTAATTGGATTACGGATGAAGGCAAAGTGAGCACGATACACAAGGGCCATGCCATCAAGTAGGAACAAACGAGTCTCTGCCATGGGGAGAGACTTTCTCCTGTTGGTGAAAAGGTCAAATGCCGACTTTGACTGCGTGACAATCTGACAATTTTCTTCTAACTTTTTTACAAAACCTTCGACTTACCATGAAATACGCAAAATTTGCCGCAGTTGTCTTTGTTCTCTACTTTCTCGGCTATGTCCTCGGTCCGACCATCACTCACGCGCTCGTCGATGTGAAGAAGGACGCCAGCGGTGCCGTGGCCATCGTGAAATACAAGAGTGCCAGCTATACCATTAATCTGGAAGAATTCCGCGATAACGAGTTGCCCAAGACGGTCAAAATTGAGAATCAGACCGAAATCCCAACTCTCAGTGGTGAGGGACAAGTGAGGTTGAGAAAGGGCGATGTGGTCACTCTTTTGAATCGAAAGGGTGATGTTCTCATCGTCGAAAAGACTGATTCGAACGGAAAAGGAGAAATTTCTCCCAAGGATACTGATCTTTTCCAGCAGCTGGCGAAGCAGATTTACGATAAGGAAGCTGGAGGAGTTGTCGCTACCAATACTCCGCCGGCCCCGGCTCCCGCGCCAACTCCGACCCCCGCACCGGCCCCAACTCCGGTTGCCGGTGTCGACCCGACGCCTACTCCTTCTCCGGAGCCGATGCCTGTTGTTGAGCCCACTCCCGCTCCTGCCCCGGGACCTGTTGGGGGTGCCAAGTTGAGCGATGACGAAGTGATTGCCCTCATGAAGGAGAGTATTGCCGGGGGAGCTGTGAAAGAGTTTACGGCTGACCAGGTCAAAGGTTGGAAGGTCAACGGAGATGAGACCATCGATGGCACCGAATACCAGACAGGTCTGGCCGCTTACGAAGCTGCGACAATTTTTGGAGTCCGTCCCGTACAAGCCAAGGCTTTGATCAAGGATGGAAAGATTGAGCGCTGGGTTTATGCCAAGAGCGGCATGGAGATCCAGTAGCCAGGTTTTAACACCTTTATCTCACGAAAAAGGGCGATCGAATTGATCGCCCTTTCTCATAATTGAATGGTTCGCTTGAAAGCGAAAGAGCACTATCGCATGGACGCAAAGCGCTGGCGGAGGAGGTCGCGCTCACTGAGATCACCGACCTTGTTACGGGCGTCTGTAAGCCATTCACGCTCAAGCTCGTTTTTGGTAGGGCGCTTGGTTTCGTAATAAACACCAAACTTGCCCGGGGAGAGGTCCTGGGAGAGCTCCATAGCGGCGGCGATGGATTCGAGTTCTTGCTCTTCCTCGTCCACGAGGTCAAAAACGCCGCCTTTGCGCGGGATGCTGTCATCAAACGATCCGGGATTGAACATGGTGCATTCCGAGAGAGTCTCGACGACCGCAAAACCGGGGTGAAGGATGGCGCGCTCGAACATCTCGTTCATGTGCTTCACCTGCGCTGCGTGAGTGCGGGCGATGAAAGTTGCGCCACTGGAAACCAGTTGGGCCATCGGGTTGATGGGTCGGTCGATCGCGCCGCGCGGGTCGGTCTTGGAGCGTTGTCCAATCGGAGTCGTCGGAGAGGTCTGATTTTTGGTAAGGCCGTAAACGAAATTGTCCATCACGACGTAGGAGAGGTTTACGTTCTTCCGTGCTGCGTGGTTGAGGTGGTTTCCGCCGATCGAGAATCCATCGCCGTCACCGCCGAAGACAAAGACGTGAAGATCGGGACGGCTCAGCGAAATTCCGGTCGCGAGTGGGAGCGCGCGGCCGTGAATGAAGTGAATCCCGTGAGTGTTCACGAAGTAAGGAAAGCGGGAGGAACAACCAATTCCTGCGACACAGACGATTTTTTCGTGAGGAATGCCGAGCTTCTGCACGACATTAAAAAAGGAGGCGAGCACCGCAAAGTCGCCGCAAGCAGGACACCATGTCGGGTGGTCTGCTTTCAGTTGCTTCTTTGTGAGCTTTTCGGCGGGGGCGGCGGAGGTGGTATCGGACATAATAAAAGTCGGGTTTAAGTTGGGAGAAAATTAGCCTTTGATGAGGGCTTCGGCGGCGTTTGTGATTTCCAGGACCCGGAAGCTGATGCCTTGAACCTTGTTCACAGATTCGATTTTTGGATTACAGGTCTTGGCTCTCAGGAGAGTGGCAAGCTGGCCGTAGCCATACATTCCGGAATCGTTCATTTCGGGAACGAGGATGTGGTCGTATTTGTCGAAAAGTTCTCCCAGGCCGTCCGGCAGTGGATGGACGTGGCGAATATTGATGGAGCCAACCTTGTGGTCGGAGGAATTTAGGCGGTCGGTAGCCTCCTTGATCGGGCCGTAGGTTGATCCCCAGCCGACGAGGAGAAGGCTGCCTTCCTGCTCGCCGTGGACGGTTGGGGTGGGAAGCGACTTCGCGAGTTTGACGAGCTTGTTGCGCCGTTTCTCGGTCATCTTCTCGTGATTGGTCGGGTTACCGGAAGGGTGACCCCATTCGTCGTGTTCGAGGCCAGTGACCACGGGGTATTTTCCTTCACTGGAGCGTGCGCCCGGAGGAGAGTGACGGGTCAGTTGGTCAAGCGGGTAGGGCTTGAAGTCGGCTCCGCGCTCGGAGAGATCAAGCTCGGGATCCTGCCAATTTGTTTCGAGGTCTGGCTCTTCGAAGGCCTCAAGGCGAGTCGCGATGGCTTGATCGGAGAGGATGAAAACAGGAGTGGAATATTCTTTGGCGAGGCGGCAGGCCTCGAGCGCCGTGTAGAAGCAGTCTTCGACGTTTTTGGGAGCGAGAACGATCCGCGGAGCATCACCGTGTGATCCGTAAATTGCCTGCAGAAGATCAGATTGCTCCACGGAAGTGGGGAGGCCGGTGGAAGGGCCGCCACGCTGGATGTTGACGACGATGAGTGGAAGCTCGGCCATGCTGGCGTAACCGAGAGCTTCGGCCTTCAGGGCAAGCCCGGGGCCGGAAGAACCGGTGATGGCCAGGTGGCCCGAGTAGGATGCTCCAAGAGCGAGGGAAACGGCAGCCAGTTCGTCCTCACATTGGATGAACATGCCGTTATACTTGGGAAGCTCGGACCGGAGAAACTCCATGATGGTGGTCCAGGGAGTGATCGGGTATCCCGCACCGAAGCGGCAACCACCTGCAATCAAACCAAGCGCGAGCATGGTATTTCCATCGGTGGAAATTCGGTTATCGGCATCGTTTTCGCCGGGAGCCATGGGCATGTGCTCGATGTCGTGAACCGGCCAGGCGTATCCGGCGTCGAAAGCGAGCATGGCATTGCGAAGGATGTCCTCTGATTTTTTGCCAAACTTCTTGGTAATGATTTCGGTCATCTTCTCGCGATCCAATTGATAAACCGCGCAGAGCAGGCCGAGGACGAAGATGTTCTTACCGCGTGATTTGGCACTGCCACCAATCGCTTCGATAGTCGCGGAAGTGAAGGGGACTCCGATGTGAATGATACCCCGCTCTTCCTTCAGTTCCTCAACGTTATCGCTGTCGTAAAAGCAAATTCCGCCGTCTTTGAGGGTTTCGAGATGGCCGTCGTAAGAGTGCTGGTAGAAGGCGACGAGGGTGTCGGCGCGGTCACCGGGGTGGAGGACTTCGCCCGAGCCCAGATGAACCTGAAAAATGGAAGGTCCGCCGGAAATGGTGCTGGGAATTGTCATGTAAGTCATGACCTCCTGGGCGGTGGTGCCTGCGAGTTGACCAAGGAAGGCTCCGACAGACTGAATGCCGTCCTGGGAATTACCGGCGAGCCGGATGACAGCGTTGCGAAGATCGGAAGAGGCGGCGGGCGGGGAAGCAATTTGCGACATGGTCGTGGAAGATGATAAACGAAGGGGCGGCGGGATAACCGTTCCCCCCCCAAAACTAAAGGAAAAAATGCTTTTTTGGAGGAGGTTCCGCCCTGGGGAAATGAGGGTAAGCAGCGGGCCATTGCATTGAGGAAGTGCCTCCAGCGGGCATTACCTTTCCTGGAAGATGAAGTGTTCCAAGCCGATGCGTTTGGCGATCTCAAGCGCGTCGTCGGCGCGCGGGCTGCCACTTTTCCCGATCTTTTCAGAAAGCTTGATAGCGGCAATCCATCGCTCTTGCTTCTGCAGAAGAACGAGGGCTCCTTCAATCCCACATTTGTCATACCATTTCCATTCGAGTGGAGAGGTCGCTTCGGGATCGAAATTTCGATTGATCACCCGATAATAAGATTCAAGTGCTTCCTTGGTTCGTCCTAGTTTTTCGAGAGCCTGGCCGCTAACATAATGGGCTCGATTCCGGGAGGAAGCCGGAAGGTTTTTGAGTGCGAGAAGTTGATCGTAGTATTCCAGCGCCTTCTCATGTTGTCCGATCTGGTTGGAGGCATCGGCTCCCAGAACCAGAAGACGACGACGGTCGCTCTCAGGCATTTCCTGATCTTCAAGGAAATCTACGATTTCGCCAAGAGCCCGCTCCTGTTGATTACGGTCGATGAGAAGACTACAAAGATTGATGGCAGCTTCGTTGGCGAGAACGCCTTTTTTTGCGATGAGCCGTCGGAAATGTTCAATGGCAGTTTTATCAGCCGCTTCGGTTTTTATGGAGATGGAGGTCAGTGCGCTATAGTAGAGGGCGGGATCTACGAATTCGCTGTCCGGATAGTTCTTTATCAGACGCTCGAATTGGAGGTTGGCATTGCCAATATCGTCTTCTGAGTTGCGATAGGCTTGCCCTAGTTGGAAGAGGACCCGGGAAGCGAGTGGGTGGGATGGGGCTTTGGTCAGAAAATCCTGGGCTTGCTGGATTCCCGAGTTGAGGCCAAGCAGGACGAGGATGCGGCGGGCTTCGAGTTCTGGTTGGTCTTGGAGGTTAAACTTCAAAGGGGTGACATTTTCACGAGCGAGTTCGAGATCGAAGGGAGGAGTGAAAACCGCGCTCTCGGCGAGAGCCAGTGACGCTTCGGGAGTGCGTGGGTTATTGGGGAAGTTGGCGAGAAAGCTTTCGAGAAGATCGCGGGCTCCAAGATCTCTTTTTGAGGAAAGAAACAAGCCGCGTTCGAGGATCAGAAAGGAGCGCGCTTCGGGGCTGTCGAGGTTACGCGTAATTTCATCAAGTTCCTTGGAACGGGTGGAGGTGAGCAAGGTGATTCCGGCATTTAAGGCTGCGAGTGATCCAAGATCATCTTGTTTGATCTGGCGGGCGATTTCCTCGGCCTCAAGAAACAGCTGGCTTGCCTGGGTAGGCTTAGCGACGGCGAAGGCGGCTTTGGCTGCGAGAGCTTTCGCGTAGGCTTTGGTTTTTGGTGATGCCTTCCTTTCTCCCAGTCGTGTGAAGATGGTGAGGGCTCTCTCAAAATTTTCCTCCTTAAATTCGAGGATTCCGAGTTCGAGTTGCGAGCGGTTTACGAGAGGTGAGCCATCTGGGCTTAGGATCTGCAGTTGTTCTGCTCTTTTGCGACCCATTCTTTGTTGGTCGGGATTATCCGATTGCAGCCCAATACTCGCGAGAAAAGAGATTGTCTGAAGAGCCCTTGGCGTTGGAGGAGTCTCCGAGGAAGCTGTCTCGGGAAGCGCTGGGTCGATGGGTTGAGCTGAGCCCGGGTCTTTCGCCTTGGGGGGCTCCGGATCTTTCGGGAGGTTTTGAACCCAGTTTTGCGGAATTTTTGCGATCAGCGCAGTTTGTTCCATTTTGCCCGCCAAAGTTCTCAATCGTGTAAAGATAGCGTCGATATTCGGAGGGTTCGGATTTTTGTTCAGGGTTTGCAGAAGCGAGTCGATTGCGGCGGCCTCGTTTCCATCGAGAGCGAGGCTGTCAGCGAGAGCGAGGGTGGATTCGTGATAAAGAGCGGCAGGGAGATTCTTGCGAATTTCTGAATCATTCAAAAGAGTCTGGAAGGTCCCCACTGCGGCAAGTCTCTCGCCTTTTGCTAACTGCATCCGGCCCTTAAGGTACAGAGCCAAATTTTCTTCGACCGGATTGGCGGGCGAAAATTTTTCGAGAAGAACGCCGGCGTCATCGAGGCGATCCTCCGAGAGTGCCACCGAGATGAGTTGAAGGGTAGTTTCCTTTTGAATCGAGGTGTTGGGCGACTTCAAAAGCGGCTCCAGGATTGGGCGTGCTTCCTTGGAGTTTCCAAGAGCCAGCAGAAGTTTTGCGGTTTGGAGATCTGCGTTTTCCCGCATGTTTGAGCGGTCGATTTTCGCGAGCTCGCCAATGGCATCCCGGAATCTGCCGGTCTGGACGAGGGCGTAGCTGCGCCAGAGGTGGGCCGGGCTAAATTCCCTCAAAATCGGGTCGTCTAATGTTTTGAGGGCCAGACCAGAGGTTCCAGCACGGACTTGGGCCTCGCCGAGAAGAGTGAGTAAGGTGGCACGAGCTGTTTGGTCTAGATCCTTTCTGGTCAGAATTTTCTCGATTCTGGGGATGGCAAGGTCGGGAAGGTAGTCCGAGATGTATTTCTTGGCGGCCAGATACTCAGGTGACCGTTGCACCACCTCCCAGTTGGAACCCTCCCCGATGAGGGAGGATGAAATGAAGATGAGAAAAATGAAACCCAGTTTTCGGACGCCGCGCACGTGGGAAGCTTAACTTCAAGTGGTGCCGAGCGCCATCTTATAAGGTCCCGAAGATGCGGTCGCCGGCATCGCCAAGTCCGGGGACGATGTAACCCTTCTCGTTCAGTCCTTCGTCAATCGCAGCGGCGGTGATGGGGACATCGGGATGGTTTTCCTCGAGAGTCTTCATTCCTTCGGGACTGGCGACGAGACAGACAAAGTGGAGATATTTGGCTCCCCGCTTTTTGAGGCCGTCGATGGTGGCAAGGGCACTCCCGCCGGTTGCAAGCATGGGATCCAGCACAAAGACTTCCGCTCCCGAGATGTGATCGGGAATGCGCTCAAGGTAGACCTCGGGCTCTAGGGTTTCCTCATTCCGCGCCATACCATAATGGGCCACGGTGGCTTCCGGGAGCATTTGGAGAAAGGCTTCGCTGATTCCGAGTCCCGCGCGGAGAATGGGAACGAGGACGATGGGGCGGGCTAGTTTCTGCCCGGTCATCGAGGTGAGAGGGGTGGTGACTTCAGTGGCCGTTGTTTCCAAATTAGCGGTAGCTGGAAGGACTAGAAGCCGTGCGATATCGGAAACATGTTGCCGAAATTCCCGGGGAGGGCAGCTCGTGGAACGGAGGCAGGCGAGTCGATCCGCCACAAGCGGGTGATTTTTAAGATCAGGCATTTTTTACGACGGGAAGGCATTTCTTCAAGCTGGCCTGGGTCATACCAAGGAGACGCGAGGCCTCTTTAAGGTCGTTGTTGCATTGCTCCAAGGTATGACGAATGAGCTCGTCTCTAACGAAATCGAGAGCACTTTGCTGGTCTCGTTCGGAAAGCTCCAAAATTAGGGCGAGGGCGTCCTTTAAAGTCCCTCCCATGTTCGCGGGGCTTCTGCCGATCGGGATGTCCTCGGGAAGGAGGATGTCGTTCAAGGCGAGGGCGCAGGCCCGAGCCATCGTGTTTTCCAGTTCGCGGACGTTTCCCGGCCAACGATGCTTTTGAAGGTGTTCGATCGCCTCTCCGGTCAGCCGCATGCGGGCAGTGCCATTGCGGCGCGCGATGCGATCGAGGAAGAATTCAGCGAGGATGGCGATGTCTTCCTGACGATCACGTAGCGGCGGGAGTTCGATTTCGACCACATTCAGGCGATAATAGAGGTCTTCCCTGAAGCGGCCTTCGCTCACTTCCTGAGCGAGGTCCTTGTTTGTCGCAGTGACGATGCGGACGTCGGTTTTTTGGGTCTCGTTGCTTCCCACGCGCGAAAAGGTGCCGTCCTGTAAAACCCGAAGAAGCTTTACTTGGACACTTGGCGGAAGATCTCCGATTTCGTCGAGAAAGAGGGTGCTTTCATGCGAGTCTTCGAATCGACCTGCGCGGCGGGCAATGGCACCGGTGAAAGATCCTTTTTCGTGGCCGAAGAGTTCGGACTCGAGAAGGTTCTCGGGAATGGCTCCGCAGTTGATGACGAGCATTTCCTTTTTTCGGCGCGGGCTGTAAGCATGAACGGATCGGGCAATGAGTTCCTTTCCGGTTCCGCTCTCGCCAGTGACAAGGACCGGGGCATCCGAGTGTGCCACCCGACCGACGACTTTCATGACATCTTGAAGAGGACGTGATACTCCGATGATAGTGGTCTTCCCGGAAAGTCCTGGGCGTTGGTCGGAAAGTGGCCCCATTTCGCGCCGTTGATCAACGGTTTGGAGGGCGGACTCGACAACTTGGCGGAGTTCAAAAGCCAGCGATTCCTTGCGCAGGACATCGAGCGCTCCTTTCTGGGTGGCTTCAATGATCTGGCTGGTGGTGGGGGAAACAGCAGTGAGAATAGTGATCGTCTCCGGAGAAGCGGCACGAATCCTCTGCAGCAACTCGACGCCGTCAAAAGGGTCGAGCTTGAGGTCGCAGATGACAACGTCGATGGGAGCCTTTTTGATGACTTGGGCCGCCTTGTCCGCGCTATCACAGCGCAGGATTTTGAGGCCTTCGGCACCGAGGTGCTTGGTGGCCCAATCAAGGTAGTCGAGGTCCTGATCGACGAGTAAAAGGTGATGTTCCGGTTCTGTGCTCAAAACAGGTGCTAGTTTAGACTCTCCCGAAGCGCCTTTGTCTGCGAGAATAAATTTCGAGGGCCGCGTGAAAGTCGGATTTCCGGAAATCCGGCCAATTCTTGTCGGTGATGAAAAATTCGGCATAACTCAGCTGCCAGAGGAGGAAGTTTGAGAGTCGCAATTCACCGGAAGTGCGGATCAGGAAGTCGGGATCAGGAAACTCGGCGGTATCGAGGTGCTCCGCAATTGTGGCCTTTTCAATTTGGTCTGGTTCGAGTTCTCCCCGGGCTACTTTTTCGGCAATTCGGCAGGTGGCATCCGTGATCTCCTCGCGACTGCCGTAAGAAAGAGCTAAAACGACGGTAAGAGCGGTATTGGAGGAGGTGTCGTTGATGACTTTGGCGAGTTGTTCACGGCAGGAATCGGGGAGCAAGTGGGTCCGGCCAATTGTTCTGAGGCGGACGTTCTTTTTTTGGAATTCCTTTCCCTTGGTTTTTAGGAACTGCTCGAGCAGTTTCATGAGCGCATTGATCTCCTTTTCCGGACGATTCCAATTTTCAAAGGAAAACGCGTAGAGGGTGAGGAATTCCACTCCTTGTTCGAGACAAGCATCGACCGCTTCTCGGACTGATTCTGCTCCGGCACGATGTCCGGCTTTACGGGGCAGTCCTCGAGCTTCAGCCCAACGTCCGTTGCCATCCATGATGACGGCGACGTGTCGCGGAATTGATGTTAGCGGGGCCTGGCCCATGGCATTGAACTAGCGGATGATGGTTTGCTCGCGGTCGGGGCCAACCCCAACGTATGAGACAGGAGCTCCGGTGAGTTCTTCGATGCGCGCCAGGTAGTCCTTGGCTCGTTGGGGAAGATCCTCGTAAGATCGGCATCCCGTGGTGGATTCCTGCCACCCCGGCATTTCCTGGTAGATCGGGATGATGTGGTCCCAGTGGTCGCGCTCGGCGGGCGGGAACTCGTGGATCTCGTCATTGATATTGTAACCAACGCAGATTTTGATGGTCTCGCGTTCATCGAGTCCATCCAGAATGGTGATGGCGAGGTCGGTTACTCCATTGACCATGACGGCGTAGCGAATGAGGACGGTGTCAAGCCAGCCACAGCGGCGAGGCCGGCCCGTGGTGGCACCAAATTCCATACCCCGCGAATGGAAGAACTCGGCAATCTCGTCGTTCTGAGCAGGAAAGGGGCCCGAGCCAACGCGGGTGGTGTAGGCCTTGCAAACTCCGACAACGCGGTCGATGGCGTGCGGAGGCATTCCAGATCCGGTGCAGGCTCCTCCGGAGGTCGTGTTGGATGAGGTGACGAATGGATAGGTTCCAAAGTCGATGTCGAGGAAGGTGCCTTGAGCGCCCTCGAAGAGAACGATCTCACCCTCTTTCCAGGATTTGTGAACGACCGGAATCACGTTGGCAAAGTGAGGGCGCAGTCGATCGATCGATTTTTCTACTTCGGCAAAAACGGCCTCGGTCTCGAAGGTCGGGAGGTCAAAATAGGCGAGGGTGCGGTTGGCCTCTTCAAGTCGGATGGTGATAAGTTCCCTGGCTTTTACGGGGTCCCGAAAGTCGGCAAGGCGGAGGCCGATGCGGTTGGCCTTGTCCGCATACGTCGGGCCGATACCGCGCTTGGTGGTGCCAATCTTTTTGTCTCCCAGCGACATTTCACGCGCTGCATCGAGCTCGCGATGGTAGGGGAGAACCACGTGGGCCCGGTCAGAGATCAGGAGTTTTTCCGGAGTGATGGCGACGCCTTCGGCCTCGAGGCTCTCGATTTCCTTGCATAGTCCAACTGGGTCCATGACGACTCCGTTGCCGATGACGCATTGTTTGTCCCAGAGGATGCCGGAGGGGATGAGGTGAAGGACGTATTTTTTGCCTTTGGCAATGACGGTGTGGCCGGCGTTGTTTCCGCCCTGACCGCGGACCACGAGGTCTGCTTCTTCGGTCAGGAAATCAACAATTTTTCCTTTGCCTTCGTCGCCCCATTGGAGGCCGCAAATGATGGTGTTCATTTAAAAAGAGTAATTAGTTCGAGGACTCAATGAGTGCGATGAACTCATCAAAGAATACTTTGTCATCGTTAGGGCCGGGAGCGGCCTCTGGGTGATGCTGGACTGAAAAAACGGGGTCCTTGGTGCTCCGCATGCCTTCGACAGTCTGGTCGTTGAGGTTGATGTGGGTCACTTCGATGAAGTCCGGGAGTGATTTGTCGTCTGTCGCAAAACCATGGTTCTGAGCGGTGATCGCGACCTTGCCGGACCGAAGGTCTTTGACAGGATGATTTCCTCCTCGGTGACCGAATTTGAGCTTGTAGGTGGTGCCTCCGAAGCAGTGGGTCAGGATTTGGTGACCCAGGCAAATCCCGAAGACAGGGACCTGGCCGATGAGTTGTTTCACCTCGTCGTGAATGTAAGTGAGGGCGGCGGGATCTCCCGGTCCGTTCGACAGGAAGACGCCATCGGGTTTCTTGGCGAGGACTTCGCTGGCCGGGGTCCGGGAATTCACAACCTCGACTTCGAAGCCGGATTGGCGAAGCGAGCGAAGGATGTTGTGCTTAATTCCAAAATCGTACGCGATGATGCGGTATTTGACGGGAGGAAGTTCGATGTAGTTGGTCTCCTGTTTCGTGGTGACGCTTGGGATGGTCCAAAGTCGGGATTCACCTTCCCAGAGATAGGGCATCTCCGTGGAGACTTCTTTAACGAAATCACTGCCTTCCATGGGCGGGGCTTCGTTGGCTGCTTTGATGGCCTCGTCCGCGGATAGCTCGGTCGTGATGACAGCTCGCATTGCTCCTTTGTCGCGGAGGTGTTTTGTGAGCGCCCGGGTATCGATGTCTTCGATGCCGATGATTTTGTGTTCGTGAAAGTATTCGGCCAGAGATTGGTGTGATCGCCAGGACGAGGGGACTTCGCAGAGTTCGCCCACCACAAAGCCCCGAACGTGTGGCGAAGAGGATTCGGCATCTTCAGGGTTCACGCCATAGTTCCCCTGGAGCGGATAGGTCATGGTCACGATTTGTCCGCGATAAGAGGGATCGGTGATGATCTCCTGATATCCGGTCATGGAGGTATTAAAGCAAATTTCTCCGGAAGTGGTTCCGGAGTGACCAAAGGCACGACCGTGGAAGGTGCGACCGTCTTCGAGGGCAAGGATGGCGTTCGTCAAGGCGAGCGGATTAGAGGCTAGCAAGCGGTTTGGTGCAAGAGCTACTTTTAGATGGGATTGGATTTGATCGGGGAAATTGTGATGGATTTGAGTTTGCCAAGAAATATGGCATGTTTACTGTCTTCAAGTCGCCAATGAAGAGGCTTCTCATGGTCCTATGAAATTTTCACTAAAAGCTATTGTAGCAGCCGCTTTCGCGATTTCTCCAGCCGCTTTCGGGACAATCGATTTCAATGGAAATGGCGTTTCCGAATTGTGGGAACTTCAACATGTGGAAGTGAGCGCCGATGAGGCGGATTCGGATGCTGATGGAGTGTCAAACCGTTTTGAGGGAATAGCTGGCACTGATCCAATGGATCCTGCCAGTCGTTTTCACCTCGAAAGTCCGGTTTTGGAAGGATCCGAGATTCATTTTTCGTGGTCAGCTGAAGCTGGCAAATCTTATCGCCTGGAACGGTGGGACCCGGTTTTAGACATCTGGGCTGAGGTTGCCGTGGTCCTTCCTTCAGGTGTCTCTGAAGTTCAAACAGTGAAATTGGATTATTCCAGCGGTGGAGTGTTTCGTCTCGTGGCAGCTGATGTCGATATGGACGGCGATGGTCTGAGTGCCTGGGAAGAGATTTTGCTTGGAAGCGGCGATGATAGTGCTGCGGGAGTGGATGGCACTGGCGAAGGCGATTTTTTGACTGCACTTCGGGCGCTTGAGTCGGAAGGAGGCGCTCTTTTGAGCAATGGTGTTCAGTTGGCGAGGAGACTTCCTGACGAAAAAGAAGCTGCTCGATTTTTGTTGAAGGCCAGCTTTGGGCCAACCGATGAGTCAATTGCTGAAGTTAGGGCGATGGGTTTGACTGGCTGGCTGGACAATCAGGCGACGATCCCGATAACCCGTTTGCAAACCTCCATTTCGAGGAATGCGTTGAGTGTGAATAGCGCGAGAGCAAGGGATGGCTGGTGGAGATCTGCAAACATCGCACCCGATCAATTGAGACAGCGGATTGCTTATGCTCTCAGCCAAATTCTGGTTGTAAACATGGAGGGAGGGAGCGTTATCGGTGACAATTATATTACCCAGGCGCGTTACTACGATATTTTCACCGGAAGGGCATTTGGGTCGTATCGTGATGTCCTCGAAAGTGTGACTTACAGTCCTGTCATGGGATTCTATTTGTCTCATTTGAACAATCGGAAATCCGATGACCCGGTAAATCCCACCCGATTTCCCGACGAGAATTTCGCTCGCGAGATCATGCAGCTCTTTACGATTGGATTGTGGGAACTTCACCCGGATGGCTCACGGAAGCTCGACGAAAGCGGGAACTTCATTCCGACTTACGATAACGAAACGATCTCCGAGATGGCGAAGGTGTTTACGGGCATGAGCCATTCGACCACCAACAATGGCAGGACTGCCTCCAGCTTCTACAATGTAGCGCGCGGGAATGACTACTTTTACAAAATGAAGGTTTGGGACGAGGAGCATGAACCTGGTCCAAAATCCATCATCAACGGAGTTGAATTAGATGGGACACAGACGGGGGAGGAGGAGGTGCAAGCTGCTTTGGATGCCCTTATGGAGCATCCCTCTTTACCCCCCTTTCTGAGTAGGCTGCTTATTCAGCGTTTTACCTCCTCTAATCCATCCCCGGCCTATTTGGCCCGGGTCTCCCGGATCTGGGGAGATGATTCCAGCGGTGAACTCTCGGACCTAGGTGAAGTGATAAAGGCGATTTTGTTGGACCCGGATACTCTTAATGGGGTGGTGGATGATCAGTTTAGCGGGAAAGTTCGCGAACCTATTATTCGCTACACCAGTCTGTCGAGGGCTTTTAATTTTGGATCAGAGAGTGGGAAATTCTCGATTAATCAACCTGCGATCAATGATGATTTTGGTCAGTTTCCCATGCTTTCTCCTAGTGTCTTTAATTTCTACCTTCCTGATTTTTCCCCTGAGGGGATGTTTCGTGAATCAGGAATGACAAGCCCTGAACTCCAGCTCGCTTCGTTGTCGCAAATGCTTCAGTCGGATTCACGCTTTGCAGCGACGATCGACGAATCGGGTGTTTCTGGAACTTTCGATTTATCCAATGAGTTGGCTCTCGTTGGTGATCCGGATACCCTGATTGACCGGGTGGATCTCCTTCTAACAGGAGGGCGGCTCGGGCTTGAGACAAAAAATATCATCAAGGATGCGATGCAACGTGAGCCAACTGATCTGGGGAAGGTTCGCTCCGTAATTTATTTGGTGAGCCAGTCCATGGAATGTGTCGTTTTAAATTGATGAAGAAGGATCAGAAAAATAACGGAGTAAGTCGTCGTCGCTTCCTCGGGCAGGCAAGTTGCTCTGCGATAGGGTCGGCGTCGCTTCTTTCGTCATTGATCAATCTGAGGCTCACCGGTTCATTGGCGGCTGCAGATAATGAGGAGGCAGAAGATTACAAAGCGCTCGTTTGCGTCTTTCTAGCGGGTGGAAACGACTCCTTTAATATGCTCGCGCCAGTCGATGCCTCGCGGGGCTATCCGGAATATGTTGCTGCCCGAGGCGATGTCGCTCTTCCTGAAACTGATTTCACTCCTATCGGAGACCCTCTCCCGTCACCAGACGGGCGGACCTTGGGCTTGAATACTGAAATGCCGGAGTTGAAAGCTCTTTTTGATTCGGGCAAAGCTTCCTTTATCAACAATGTAGGAACGCTCGTAGAACCGGTCACAAAGTTACAGATCCAAAATCAATCTGCAAATTTGCCTCTGGGACTCTATTCCCATTCCGACCAACAGCTCCATTGGCAATCGGGGCTTCCTTCAAATCGTTCTCCTTTAAGCGGGTGGGGTGGACGTCTGGCTGATCTCCTGAATGACTTGAATGGAGAAAGCCAGGTTTCGATGAACGTGTCACTTGCCGGAGTAAATCTTTTTCAAAGCGGCGGTTCTACTTCGGTTCTCTCAAGAGGCGCTTCAAGTGTTCCCGAAATCCGTCTCTGGAATCGCTGGATCTATCGACACAAGCAGGCGGCTCAGGAGGCAATGCTTAATGCCGAATATAAAAATGCCTTCGAAAAGTCCTTTGCCTCAACCAAGAAAACCGCGATTGCGGCCAGTGCCGAATACCGGGCTGCATTGGAGGCGGAGGGAACTGTAGCCACAGAGTTTAATTCTGAAAACCGATTGGCATCTCAACTCAAGGCTGTCGCTGAGACTATCTCGGCTCGTGGTCCTCTGGCCAAAACCCGTCAGACCTTTTTTGTCGAACTTGGAGGATGGGATCATCACAATGGGTTGGACGATCACCCTGCCATGCTCGGGCAGGTGAGTGAGGCAGTCGGTCAGTTTTATCAGGCAATGACGGATCTGGGATTAGCGGACCAAGTCACCCTTTTTACAGCATCGGACTTTGGTCGTACTTTGACGCCCAACGGAAATGGAACTGACCATGCTTGGGGAGGCAACCAGTTTGTTGTGGGTGGTTGTGTCGATGGAGGGAAGTTTTTCGGGGAATACCCTTCGCTGGAGTTAGGCAATAATCTCGACACGGGCCGCGGTCGATTTATTCCGACAACATCGGTGGATCAATATGTGGCTGATTTGGCGCTCTGGATGGGTGTTTCACCAACCAATGTGAGAGATTTGGTTTTACCCAATTTATCCAATTTTCATGATGTTGTGGAAGATGGACCTCCGCTTGGTTTTATGAAGGCCGGGGAATGAGAGCTTACTCGTTAGGAGTTGTAATCATATTGGTGATTCTTTGGATGATTTTTCGTCACGAGAACACTCCTCCTGATCCACAGGTGAGACAGGCGACCGAGAAGGGCGGGACAGTTGTCGTCTCGTCTGAGCAAGAGCGTCCAAGGGTCAGGTTTCTTGGAGAGAATCCTTTTACACAAGAATATGGTGAGGCCGATGGTGACACGAAACGCGATCTGGAGGCACTTCGGGACGTCGTAGTCAGTTGCCAGCTGCTCTTGAAAAATTTCGATAGCTTTCACTTGCCGGGGAATCCTGAAATTGTGCGTTTCTTGCAAGGTGAGAACCCGGAGAAGCTTGCTTGGATTCCTGCAAAGCACCGGCTCATCAAATCAGACGGTGTACTGCTGGATCGCAACGGAAACCCGGTTTTCTTCCATCGATTGAGTGGACTCCAATTTGAATACCGTTCTGCAGGAGCTGATGGAGAGCATTGGACCGATGACGATATCGTCGTGCGTTAAAGCCTCGTAAATTTACTTCTTCCTAAGTCGAGAGAGCGTCGTCAGCGCGTAACCAGTTCCATAGGGTTGGTGATAGTCATAAAGTGGATAATCCCACCACGAACCATCCTTTTCCTGTTTACTCATAATGTGCTGGGCGAGGTGGGGGATGTATTTGGCCTGCCGATCATCAGGAAGCATTTGAAGACACTCGGTGGCGTAGTAAAAGCCGTAGTAATAGAAATATCCGGAAATCGAGAAGTGGGTTTCGTGAGGAACAGGTCTTTTGCGCCCGATATCAAACCAACCTTCTCGCAGACAAAGGCGATGCAACCAGTGCTCGAGGAGTTCGTCGGTCACCCGCTTGTCTCCAAATTTGCGCATTGCCGCCATGCAGACCTGAGATCGTCCCAAGGATCCGGCAGGACGGTTGATCCCATACCTTGGGCGGTAACGGTGATCGTAAGAATAAACAAAGGACCAATCAGGAGTCCGCTGCTTGTTGATGGAGGTCAGTCCACGTTTGATTTCCTTTTGAGGAATCGAAAGGCCGAAGGTTTTCTCCGCGTCTTTCATTCCGAGTAGAACCGTTGCCGTCGTAAACGAAGTTGGAATGCCGGAAAAGTGAGCGGTGTGATTATCAAAATCGAGGTAGCCCCAGCCACCGTTAATATCCTCGGTTTTAATCAGCATTTGGATTTGCTTGGCCGCAAGTTGCTTAAGGCGGGATAGTTTGGATTCGTCGCCTTTGCGATACTCGTAAAGATCGGCAATTGCTCGCAATCCGTATGCGTGCCCCCAGACGTTGTAGGTTGTCGTTGGATCCAAATGCCGCAATTTTGGGAGCTTATCGAAAAGCCACGCTTCAGCTTTATCGATTGCTACAACGACTTCGGGCCTGCGGTCTCCGCTATCGAGCAAGCCGCTCAAAGCAAGAGTCGAGGCACCGGTTCGAAAAGCAAGATGTGAATCGGGAACCGGAGCGTAGATATTGAGTCCTTTCGTGCGGGTGGGACCACCCCATGATCCATCCTTGTTTTGTTTGCCGACAAGGTAATCGACGCCTCGTTTGATTGATGCTTCTAGCTCAGCTTGGTCCAAGGGATCGATCGCCGGAAGGGGACCAAGCTTTGCGAGATTTTGGGCTCCGGCGTTGCAAAGAATGAGAGCCGAAGCGATAAGAAGAAGCCGCACTGAAGTAAATGGTTTTGGTTACTCTGGCTGATCCGGAACGAGGATAACCTGGTCCACTTCGAGCCCTTCCAGAATTTCGACCTGGCCATTGACGGTTCGACCGGTTTTGACCTCGCGGGTCTCATGTTTGCCGTCAGCCATCTTCAGTTTGACATTGGATTTTCCTCCCTCGTTGTTGATGGCATTCGGAGGAATGCTAATCCCATTTTCCTTGCGGTAGGTGATTAATCTGACTTTGCCCTTCATACCTGTGACGATGGGGGAGTCCTTGGGGAGTTCGACACTCAAGCTGACCTGATATTGGCCCGATGTGTTAGGTGCATTTGCGAGATTGGTCAAGGTGATGGGAAAGGTGACGTCTTCCAAACCATCGACCGTAGCCGCCCCTTTCGCATCCGCAGGTAATCTTAGCCGATCCTTCTGGGAAATTGCCCCTTGCAGAGTGAGTGCGCTTCCGGCTGGGACAAGCGACATCAGTGCTGTGTTGGCCGGAGCGGATCCTGTCTTGAAAAGGAATTTGGATGTTCCTCCAAGCGACCATGAGGTCTCGTCGATTTCCCCATAGTAAACGGTTCCATCAACCGGAGCTTTCAGAGTCATAAGCGAGCCATCGTTAATCATCTCCTTCAAATCCTGATCTGCTTTGGCGTGAGAGCGTTGAGTCTTGGCAAATGCGAGGGCCTTCTCATCAAGTGTTCGTTGCAGGTTGACCTTGCCAGTTTCGTAGGCGAGGAGAGCGTCGTCAAACACCCGCTTCAGATCAATAGCCTGTCTTGGAATCGTTTTTTCAAGAGCCCATTTGGAGCTTTGCTCAACCTTCCTAAGTGAAAATTTTGCACTGTCTACCGAGGCCCGTTGACGCTTAAGGATGATCTCTTCGGTTTCTTCGGTAATTCCGTCCTCCTTATACATTTTTAGAAGCTGTTTCAGCTCCTCTTCCTGATAACTGAGGCTTCGCTTGGAACGCTCGAGGCTCTCGCGAGCGTCCTCCTCCTGAAGTGCTCGTCCGGTCTTTGTGAAATAATCAAGTGATTCCTGCGCGCGGTCGTGAACTAATTTTAAACCCTCAATTGCTCGTGGGGTGGAAATCTTTAAGTCGGCAAGTTCGCGTTCGGCTTTGGCAAGTGCAATTTTCCGTCCTTTGGCAGCCTCTTTGGCCTCAGCGAGATTGCGCTGATAGTCCTCTGCCTCGAAAGCGACAAGAACCTGATCTTTTTTGACGGCGGCTCCATGATCGACTAGTTCGGCAATCACAAATTGTGACCACTGATCTGGTGTAACCTTGAAAACAACCGGCTCGGCGGGAATGAATGTAGCGTCGAGTTCCAAACTGGTCTCGAGCATTTTTGATTTGATCGTCAATTCTCCGGCAAAGGAATTGCCAAGGAGGAGAGCTGGAAAAAGGAAGAGGGGTAATTTCATTGAAGAAGGGTCTTAATGAGTGCGTTGATAGTGTCCTTTGCGAGCGAGGTAAAGAGTTCGATTTTTCTTCGATTTCTCGGAAAAAGGAGCGAGATCGGTGGCAACGTCAAAACCGAGCTTCCGGAGTTCCTTTTCCAAGGCTGGAATCGGACGGTTAACAATCAAGCCTAGCAGGCCTCCGCTTTTTAGTCGTTCCTGAAAATTTCCCAGAACCGAAGGAGATGTGATCGACCAATTCTTTGGAGAAAGAGCTTCGAGTTGATCTAGGTCAGCAAAGATACCTTGGCTTGCCGAGTATTCGGTGGAAAGGGGGGCAAAAGGGTCAGTATCATCCAGATGAACCCTTTCATCATCAAGTGGATCAGCGGCTAGATTTGCTGAGATTAAATCAGCAAGTCCCGCTGCCTCCGGGATGACAATGAAAGAGGCTTTTTCCTGGGGCAGGGATTTCCGGGCTGCCGTCACGGCGTGGCCGAAACCCAATCCAAGGAATAGAATCCTAGGCTGTCGAGCGGGCCGAAAGGGGCGGCTCATTAATTCGATGAGCTTTCGAGGAGCAAATCCCTGATTGCTACCGTCAACCTGCCGGCCTTCACATTCTAAAAAGAACCTTCCGTCGTGCTCGATAAAATCCAGTTGGAGTTGAGTGCAGGTCTCGGCCTGCGCGACGATTTTTCTAGGTTTCATGATTGAGAGGGAATCGCTGGTGCAGAGAGTTCTTGTTGTTGGTTGCAGGAATGACCAGCGGAAAAAATTGGATGAGGCTGTTTGTGCGATTTTGATCGATGATCTCCTGTCCAAAGTCTCCCCAAATTTTAATTTCTGAATACGAATATCTTGTGGGTGGATCCTCAGAAACCGCAACAAAATGCGCTTTTCGAAAACATGGACTTTCCACGGACTCATTAAGCTGCTAGGAAATTCCCATTATGCGAAAGAAATCACTTTGGTTTTCGCTCTCCGGCTTGGGCGTTGGCTTGTTCGTGGCTTGTTCCGCAGACCCCCCCGTTGTCAGTGCTGGAGATATTTACACTCCTTACTGGGCAGGTTCCCGGAATCCATATTCAGGAATTCATGATCGCGCAAACGATTCGAGGTCCAAGACCTGGAACCAGCAATATGGGCGTGCGGTGACCCCGACCGGACCATCAACAGCGTCTTTGAATAGCGACCCGATGATTCGGAGCCCAAGGTCGTCTTCAGCTCCCTCAAAGAGTCCGTCATCCGTCTACCGGCAGGTAAATGTTAAAAAGGATTATCTTTCTTACAGTGCCCGCGGACGTTCCCGCAAGAGCATGTCCCCCCGTTACATTACGATTCACTCGACCCAGAACTGGAGTCGGGGAGCCGATGCACTTCGCCATTCCAAAGCCCTCAAGAATGGAGCCCTCGGCCGGCTTTCATGGCACTACACCGTTGATGAGGATCGCGCTGTCCAGCATCTTCCCACCAACGAGCGTGGAAATCATGCGGACTACGATGGTCCCGGCAATCGTTACAGCGTTGGAATTGAAATGTGCGAAAACCCCGGCAACAGTCGGAGCAGAACCCTGGAACGAACAGCAAAGCTCGCAGCTTGGCTGTGTGTGAAGTATGACCTTCCGGTTTCCCGGGTGGTGCCGCACTATAAGTGGCCGCGACGTGGCAAAAATCCTCCCAATAAAAATTGCCCGCATTTTCTTCTTTCGAACGGACGCCCCGGTGCCAAGTGGCAGGGCTTCCTCAAGGCAGTCGATGTCTATCGGCGGAGTATGCTTGGTCGCTAGTCGGACTCGGTATGTCGGACGAAGAGCAAGAGGCCTGGTATCAATGCCAGCGCTGCACCAATTGTTGCAAGTGGGACGGCGATGTTGTTCTTGCCGATGGTGAGGTCGAAAAAATCGCGGAGTTTCTAGAAATTCCCCTTTATGAATTTGTCAGAGACTACACCCGACTTCGCGAGAATCGACAGGGGCTTTCGTTAATCGACAAAGAAGGGACCACCGAGTGCATCATGCTCGATGGGATAGATTGCCGACTTCAGGATGTGAAACCTTATCAATGCACGGGATTCCCCAATCGCTGGAATTTCGAGAACTGGCGCGAGGCCTGCGAAGCAATTCCAGCTCCTCGACCGCAGGAAAAAAACCAAACGTAAAACCGTAATTTCCAGATCGATGACGAAGATAGCAGCAATATTGATCTGGATTTACTCATGCGCACTTTCCTTGGCCGAAGAATCGGACGCGAAGGAGATCCGTGTTCTGATTTCGGAGACGTCTGAGGTGAAGATGGATTATCTCCTGACACCAAAGACTTTCACGAAAAATTCATCTCATGAAAGAGATTTCGGGAAAGTAGCGCTAACTGTCCCGGACCTGGTGAAAGTTGGAACGGAGCATATAATGACGGTCCAGCTTGCAAAAATCGCGCCAAATTTTTACGAGCAACTTTGGAGTAGCGACATGACCCCTGAAGATCGGGATGGTCAAGTCGGGAGTTTTCCCGGCCTCGAAGGACGGGCGCAATTTTGGAGAGCGGAACTATGCCGGAGTGATGAGTTCCTTTATTGGAGGCTGGATTTCAGGGTCAGTGATTTTATTGGGGCCATTCCCCACATAACCTCGGTTGTTTGTTATCTCAACGGCGAGGTTGCAGAAATCGTTGATCACAAGAAGGAAAAGTGATGCTCGGATTGAGCAGCTTGGTTACTTCGAATTCGTGAACCGATAGTGTGATACAATCCACTCGTCGCCGCCTTGGTAGCCCCAGAGTTCGGCGCATGCCATGAAGAAGCACCGCCACCAAACCCACCATTTAGTGGCCTCTGTTTCACCGTAGGTTTCAGCAATCAGCGGTTTGAGATCCTCGCTGGCTTCGTCCATGCGCGTCAACCACGCTTCCGATGTTTTCTGGTAGTGGGTTCCGCTGACCTGCCAATGGTCGTCGATGGAAAGCTTGTTTTGGAAATAGAGCAAAAGGTCGTCGGATGGCATTTGCCCGCCGGTGAAAAAATAACGCGCCATCCAGTCGCTCTCATCTTTGGCTTCGTAGTGATAAGCGTATTCCCGATGGGTGAAAATGTGGACGAAGAGTTTTC
The DNA here is from genome assembly GCA_965657795.1 of Akkermansiaceae bacterium. GTDB lineage: Bacteria > Verrucomicrobiota > Verrucomicrobiia > Verrucomicrobiales > Akkermansiaceae > SW10. The sequence continues at coordinate 14,054 of CBFHQJ010000015.1, read as the reverse complement.
CTTCGGGCTTGAGCCATCGCGAGACGCGGTCGAGGAGCTCTTCGTAGTTCTTCATGTGCTCGAACATCTCCACGGAGACCACACGATCAAAAAAGCTCTCGCCTTCGCCTTCGTAGGAAATCATGTTGACGGTCTTCACCTCAATGTTGGTGAGTCCCCGCTCAGCGGCCTGGGAATCGATATATTCCTTTTGTGTCCTGGAATTTGAAACAGCCGTGATTTTGGCGTCCGGATATTCCTTGGCCATCCACAAGGTGAGCGATCCCCAACCACAGCCGAGTTCCAGAATACGATGACCGTTCTCCAATTCCGCGCGCTCGCAGCTGAGCTTGAGCATACGTGCTTCGGAAGTTTCGATGTCCGTTGTTTCGGGATCCCAGTATCCGGAACTATATTTCATGTGGGGGCCCAGCACTTTGCGAAAGAACGCGGTAGGCAATTCATAGTGCTGTTCGTTCGCCTCATCCGTTGCGATTGCCACCGGGCTCTCTTTGAGTTCCGAGACATGCTTCATCAAAGCCGCTTGGCGACCTTCGCAATCCAATTTCTCGAATGGTTTCAAGGTGTCTTTCAGACGCGAGCGGATTCCGATGCGAATGAGAGCGTCCGGAATGATGTCCTTGGCAAGAAGGTCGTCAATATTGATCATGATTTCGGTGGAAGTGGAATAAAGGGGCTGGTGGTGCGTTGATACTCGCGATAGACGTCACCCTTGCGTTTGACGGCAGAGGCCTCGGTGGGCGGGATACCGGTCACTTTCAGAAGAAGGAAAGTAATCGTTGCCGGAGCGAAAAAGGTGGTCCATCCCCAAGCTGATCCGCAGGCGAAGAGATGAACTCCAATCCAGATGACCATCTCAAAAAAATAATTCGGATGGCGGGAATACTTCCAGAGGCCCTCACGACAAACCGAGCTCGATCGATTGTCCTTGGACTTAAATTTCGACATTTGATGGTCCGAAAGAATCTCTCCATAAATTCCAATGATGGCCACGCTCAGCCCCAACGTTTCGAGAATGCCCCATGGCGAAGAATCTCTGGCGATGAGAAAATAGGGAAGGGCCAGAAGAAGAACTGACAAAGCTTGGGCCTGGAAAAACCAGAAAAAGGCTGACGAGACCCGACCTTCCCAGATTTCGCGGAGTTTTTGGTATCGCGAGTCTTCTTCGGGATGGTGTTTACGAATTCGTTTCTGCAAATGGTAGGCCAATCGGAACCCCCAAATTGCGGCGATCGTTCCAGCCGCGATTCGCTTTTCAAGATCACCGCTTCCGAAAACGGCATAGACGACGCCGGCAAGCCCGATCCAGAAAGCCCACATTGCATCCACCAGCGAGTAGTTGTTGATCTTGCCGCCAAACCACCAGCCGCCCACGAAGTCCAGGATGACAAGGCCCGCGACAATACCAAGAATCGTCAAATCGCTCATGCCGTCGCGGCCCTTCTACGTTGGATCCGGGAAGCGGTTGCTTTTAAAACCGGAAGGGTGATGGCGCGAACGATGAACACGAGCGGGATTATTGCAACGGACCACGCTGCGATCCCTTGAAGAGCAGCAAGCCAGTAGTTTTCGGCAAACTGAGAGGGGCTGGAGAAAAATTCTTTAAGCAAGGTCGGGACAGAGCCTGTGATTTGTTCTGATCCGAAAAACCACTGACCGATCTTAATGAATGGAAGAATCAGAGCGAGGTGGATTGGCCAGAGGGCGAGACGAACGGCGTGAATGACGGGCTGGTTGAGTTTGAAAATAGCAGCAGGAATGAGGCAGACGACAGAAGTCGTTCCCATCACCGGGAAGATGCCAAATGCACAGCCGAGCGCTATGGTCCAAGATAGCTTGTCGGCGCTGACCCCTTGGGTGAGCTGGTTTAAGATCGGGTTGATGAACCAACGTCTCCACCACGGGTCAGTCTCTGACACCTCGACATTCACGCAGTCAGAGAAGGGTTGTTGGGTCTGGTGTAGACGGCTTGAACCACCGAAATATTACGAGTCGCGAATCCGGCCTCACAGTATTTCAGGTAGTAGTTCCAAGTCCTCATGAAGGGGTCATCGAAACCTAACTTGAGGAGCGAACCTTTAGCTGCGTTGAATCGCTCATGCCAGTTGCCAAGTGTTCTCACGTAGAAGGCTCCGAAGTCTTCGAGATCGTGCAAGAAGAGGTCGCTTGTCTTTAAGAGCACTTCGTTGACACGACCAACACTGAGAAGAAGGGAACCCGGGAAGATGACTTTTTGAATCCAATCGACCCCTTTGGTCAGACTCTTGTAGCGGTTATCGGGGACCGTGATCATCTGCAGAGCAAGGATGCCATCAGGGGCTAAAACCTCGTGACATTTTGCAAAGAAAGATTGGTGGAATTTGTCGCCTACGGCCTCGATCATCTCGATGGAAACGATCTTGTCGAACTGACCTTTGATGTGGCGGTAATCCTGGATTAGGACTTCAAATTGATCTTCAACGCCCTCACGCTTGATTCGTTCACGGGCAAACTTGGCCTGCTCTTCGGAGATGGTGACGCCAGTCACTTTGCAGCCATAGGTTCTCGCGGCATAGGTTCCAAAGCCTCCCCAGCCGCAACCAATCTCGAGCACATGATCGCTCGATTTGAGTTTGAGTTTTTGGCAAAGAGCTTCGTATTTCGCGTTCTGCGCGTCCTCGAATTCCTGATCAGGCTGCTCAAACTTGGCGCATGAATAGGTCATGGTGGCATCAAGCCAGAGCGAGTAGAATTCGTTCCCGAGATCGTAGTGTTCGGAGATATTACGACGGCTGTTATCGACGGTGTTGGCCCGGCGTAGGTGGCGGAACCAGTTCACAACCTTAAGCAAGCCAACTCCGGGGAGCTTGTCCGACGAGGTGTCGGCACCCTGCAGGGCCTGCATGTTCAGGATGAACCAACTAATGACGGCCCGGATATCGGGAGTGTCCCAAATTCCGTCAGTGTATGCTTCTCCCATGCCAACATTACCATAATAGGCGCAGCGCTTGAAGAACTCGGTGTCGTCGTTGATCGTGACCTCGGCATTGACCGCTTGATCCGGATTTCCAAAGTGGCGTGAAGTGCCATCGGCATAGTTCATTTTGAGATGACCTTCCGGCATCTTGTTGAGCAGTCCGACCACGAGTCGTTCGGGGAGGCCGTGTTTGATTTGGAGCTTTGAATTACTCATCTTTGGAAGTCAGTGAAGAATGGGGACGAAGCACTTCGTTTTGAGCGTGCGTGTTTTTGGCTTTTGGAGAATAAGGCACTTTCCGCAGCCATAGTTTAAGGGCTTGCCAGTGAATCATGACGATCACTTTGAGCGAGAGCAGGGGATATTTAAAGCCAAACCATAGGAGTCGGCCAGCGGTGAGATGTTTGGCGACTCCTCGAATGGACGAAGTTAAAGTCAGACCTTCGCTGTCGAGATTGTTGATCGTGACATCCCAGGAATCAGTCGGGAGCCCTAGTTTGAAATCGAAGAAATCCTGGACGCTCGAGAACGGAGAAACGTAAAACCCCTTCTCAACTTTTCGTCGCCAAGCTGACTCGGCCTGATTGTCGATCAGGTAGAGCTTCATTTCGTGGTAGGTGTTGCAAACTTCGGCGACTGCGAAAAGGGGGGTGTCATCGCTTGCGTGAACGTAATAAAACGAGACCGGATTAAAGGTGTAGCCAAGAACGCGCGGCAGAGTGATGAGCCGGATTCGTGCGTCCTCGGGGCAGTCAATGTTTTGCTCCTTGATCCATGCCATGAGGTTGGGGCGGATGCCCCCGGGCTTGCCAAGGTCGATGTGATCCTTGTCGCGCAGGCTGAAAAGATTGAATCGGTTGTGTCCGAGAAAGGCGTTTTTCGGATGGGCCGAGAGATCGAAACCCAGCATGAAGACCCGGTAATCGAAGCGCTTCTGCTCAGGCTTTACCCGGCGATGCATGACTGCGCATTCGTAAAGACACGGGCTCATGACCATGGGCTCCTTCCCAGCAATTGTTCGCAAAGCCGGAAAGCCGACCAGAGTCCATCTTCGTGGAATCCATATCGTTGCCAAGCTCCGCAGAAGTATCTTCCGGTGTCGGTGCCGTTCAGCTCAGGAACTCTCTTCTGCGCGGCAATGCTGGTTAGGTCAAAGAGCGGGTGCTCGTAGTTCAACTCCTCGATGATGTGCTCATCGGGAATCTGTTGAGAGGGATTGATGGAAACAAAAAAATCTTTTTGAGCAGTAGCTCCTTGCAGGCTGTTCATCCAATAGATTGTTGAATGTTTCCCATCTTCCACCCGATAATTCCACGATGCCCAACATCTTTTGGTTTGAGGCATGAATTGAGGATCAGAGTGGAGGACTGCTTTGTTCTTTTGATAGGGGAATGCCGCAAGAACCTCGCTTTCGATCCGGGTTGGAGAGGTCAGCAGCTTGAGTGCCTGGTCTCCGTGAGCTGCGCTGATGATGCGGTCAAACTTCTCACGATGTCCGGAATCCAGCTCGATTTCATTATCCGGCGAGATCGCAATCACCGGATCGCCGGTTTTGATACGGTCACTAAAAGGGGCGACTAGTTTTTTGACATACTCGCGCGATCCGCCAACCACCGTTCGCCAAGGATGTTGGGTGTCCAATCCAAGGAATCCGTGATTGTGCCAAAAGCGCATCAAGGTGATGGCAGGAAATTGTTCGATTTTCTCAGGTGGGCTTGACCAAACCGCAGCGGCCATGGGGGAGAGATACCACTTCAGGAAATCCCGGCCGTAACCTCGCTCCTCGACGTACTCGGCGAGGGTGAGTTCGGTCTCTTCTTCTTTTTGAAGCTCGGCAACGGTCTCTTTATTAAAGCGATCGATCTGGAGCAGCATCTTCCAAAATCGCGGCCTGATAAGATTGCGCCTTTGCCCGAAGAGCAGATTGAGACTCCCGCCGTTGAATTCCAAGTTGTCAGCGATGTGTTGGACGCTGAATGACATCGAGGTTGCTTTTGTTTTAACCTCAAGATCTTTGAAGAGTCTGGTCAGAAGAGGATAGGTCACCTCGTTATAAACCATGAAACCGGTATCGAGAGGGTCCTTGCCGGCATTTACGGTATTGGAGTGTCCGCCAATCCGATCCTCTTTTTCAAAGAGGGTAATGTCGTGTTGAGGATGGAGAAAGTGAGCGCATGCCATCCCCGAAATTCCGGATCCGACAATCGCAATCTTTTCGGGCTTCACACTCATGAGTGACTTCGACCCTCCTCCTTAACTTTCTCTGGAACGGCTTTCAGATCCCAAATCAGGCCCAGCCAGGAAAGCGCCTTGAGCCCGTAGTAAGTGAAGTCGATTTCCCACGCACGGAATCCCTGCCGCACCGAGTGAGGGTAGCGGTGATGATTATTGTGCCAACCTTCGCCGAGGGTGATGAAGGAAAGAAGGAAGGAATTGCGGCTGTCATCGCTTGTCTCGTAGCGACGCCTTCCCCAAACGTGAGCGAGCGAATTGATGAAGAGCGTCCCGTGAAGTAAAACGGTTGTGCTTACGAAAAAGGTCCAAACGAAAAACTGCCCCATTGTTACGTTCAGCCCGGGCGCGAAAAATTCCATAGCCCAGCCAATACCAAGCATAATCAGACCGTAAGCGAGCGGCACGATTTGGTCGAAGCGGTTGATGAAAACCAGCTCGGGGAATTTTTTGAGATCCGGAATGGTCTGGTAGTTGGTTGGGAAATTTTTCATCGAGGTCAGCCACCCGATGTGTGACCACGCGAAGCCGTGCTGAACTGGAGAGTGGGCATCGACTTCCTTGTCGGAATGCTTGTGATGATGACGATGGGTTGCAGCCCACCAAAGGGGGCCGCGTTGCATCGAGCTGTTGCCGACTAATGCGAAGAGGAACTGCATCGTCCGTGATGTCTTGTAAGTCCGGTGTGAAAAATAGCGGTGGTAGAAACCGGTAATTGCGAACATCCGCAGCAGATAGAGAAAGACGGCCGCAATGGCGGCGACCCACGAAAAGCCAACCCAGAAAACCGCCAGGCATCCGAGATGGAGAAAGATAAAAGGAAGTGTCCGTTCCCAATTCACCTTGTCGGGAAGAGATCGTGGGTCGGGGGCTTCGGCACGACGAAAATCGGAATCAAGCCATTGACCGACCACCCGAATGGTGGTCGATAGCGGTCCGCGTTTTTCGTGGGCTTGTTCCGGCATCTTGGGTTCTTATTTCATTCGATTACGGATGATTCCAATCAATCCTCCCACGACCGGGATTTGTCCGTAAATGTGTCGTCCCGAATCCCAAAAATCCTGATGGAAGGCTACTTTGCCTTCCTCGTTGAATCTTACCTGGCTGACTCCAACCGAGTGAATGGGCCCACCACCCGCCAGTTTTGGGGCAGCAAAGATCATCTCCCAGCGGATGTAGTGGTCCGCACCGGATCTGGAAGCATCAAGAATGTTGACCTCAAACGAAGTCATGGTCTCTGCCGTTTGGAGGAAATACTTTCGAATCTCCTCTGGCCCGCGATGGGTAACAATGGTGTCATCGAGGTAGGCATTAGCGGCATAAGCGTTTGCGGTCTCTTCCTCGATGTATTTCTTATCGCCGACATTTTTTAGGAAATCGGTAAACCTTTGGATTGCTGCGGCCTCTTCACTGGATCCTGCCGCAGGTCCGGCCTCACCGGCGTTGCTCATGGCATCGCGATAATCCTTCACGAACTGGGCAGTTAGATTACTTTCCATCTTGGCGTTCAGAAGAATGCCAACTCCGATGAGCGCGAGAATGCCTCCACCAAAGAAGGTCGTGACGGGATGGGTCAGGAAAGACATCATAGGTAGAAATTCATAAATCGGGTGGATTCCTTGATCCGCAAGCAGAAATGGAAGGTATGGTGGTTTACAAAAGGCGCGGATGCATTTTGCGGAAGACGATCGCTCCGCAAAAGGCTCCGAGGGTATCCGCGAGCCAGTCGCCGGCATCGTTACCCGTTCTGTTTTCGAAAAAGGATTGATGGAATTCGTCCCAAACGCCGATCACAGAAAGTGAGATTGTGACTGTTAGGATGAGGCGTTGCCAAGAGGGGCTTCTTGAAAAGAAGAGAGCTGCCGAGAGCAGGCCGCCGCCTCCAAAAAAGTAGCCGAAGTGAACCACCTTATCGAAGTGGGGAATATCAAAGGCGAAGTTCCCCGGGTGGAACTTATCTCCGTGCGAGAGCAAGTTAAGGACAACGAACCAGACAACAAAGCAGCTAATCCAGACTCGCGGACTTTGGCGGAGCTTTTTGGAAATCATATTGATGTCCGATTTTTTTCAGGTGCGGATCAGGAATCCTGATCTCCGCTGCGACGCATTTCTTCCTCCATTCGTTCGGCCAGCCATTGTTTCATCATTGATTGGTAGTTGAGGAAACGTGAGCGCGCGATTCTCTTGATGCGGGAGAGCATGCGGGGATCGAATCTGAGGGTGATGGTTGTTGATTCCTTGGAGTCGGGAGCATGAACCGAGGCATTGATCAGACGCGGGTTCAGCGAGTTCTGGGACCAAAACTCGTGCTCCTCTTCATCGGTTTCGAAATCGGGAACGTCGTTCCAATCTGAGATGGTATTCATGTCTTCCAAGGGTTGGGAGTTATTTCATTTCGGCCAACTTACGCTCGTAGTAAGTTTCCTCTTCATGGACGAGATCGCGGGCGGAAACCACGCGGGCTTTCTTCCCATTGGACCAAAACGCGAGGAAGAGGCCTCTGCTGCCGATGGTTTTGCCAATCAGGTAGAAGCGTGCTTCTCCGTCGGCCCGCTCGTTATCGGGCAGAAGTCTAATTGAAAACGGGTCTTCGAAGACTTCCTCAATCTCGTGGGGCTTGATCGATTTGGTATCGAAAGGAGTGTCTGTGAAGTCGAGTTCCATGGGCGCGTGGTTAAGAAAACCATACAATTTCCATCGTGGAAAGCCGCATCTTTCTTAGATCGTGATCACTCCGTCGAAAACAAAATCGGCCGGGCCGGTCAGGGTGACCTTTGAAAAAGAGCGATCGGGGCCGGGTTCAAATCCAATTGAGAGTGTTTCTCCGCCTTGAACATCGATCTTGATGGGGGACGGGGCGCCCGTTTGGAGGTGGTGAATGAGGGCGCAAGCGGTGATTCCGGTCCCACAAGCCAGAGTTTCCCCCTCAACTCCTCGTTCGTAGGTACGCACAGCAAGGTGATCCGGCTCAATGACCCCAACAAAGTTGGCATTGGTTCCGTTTGGCGAATAATGGTCGTGATAGCGGATCGCCGCTCCATTTTTGAGGATGTCGCAGTTTTCCAGATCATCTACAAAGACAACCGCGTGAGGAACTCCGGTATTGAGATTCTGAACCGGTCCGACTGACTCGACCGGTGCGTCGATTTCAAGGTCGACCGGGTCGGACATGTCGATGCAGACCTCATCGCCGATCAGCTCTGCCCGAAGAGTTCCGGCGATAGTTTCGAAGGTAAGACTGGTCCGATTACCGCCCAGAAGTTTAGCGGTGTAGCGACCAAAGCAGCGAGCGCCGTTGCCGCACATTTCCGCTTCTCCGCCATCAGCGTTGTAGTAGCGAAATTTCACATCGGCTCCGCTTTCGGCAGGTTCGACAGCGAGAAGTCCATCGGCACCGACTCCGCGGTGACGGTCGCATAGCTGCGCGATTTGCTCTTTGCTGAGGTTTTGGGACAGGTCTCGGTTATCAATGACCACGAAGTCGTTTCCGGCTCCGTTCATTTTGGTAAAATTCAGTGTCATGTCAATTTAGGCTGAATGGGTGGCTTCGATGAGGGGGGTGACGAAGGCCTTGAGTTTTTTGGCAACGTCGGGATCGTCGGCGTTATCTTGCACCGTTCGAACGATTGCTGAACCCACAATAACGCCGTCGGCATATCCTGCGACTTGGGCAGCTTGCTCGGGAGTGGTGATTCCAAATCCCACGCAAATCGGAGTGTCGGTGAGTTCGCGGATCCCAGCAACTTGGGCTGCGATACTTTCTGAGGGAGCCGAGTGCCCTCCGGTGACTCCGGTCCGGGAGAGGGCGTAAATAAATCCCTGTGACGATTCGGCCAGAGATTTGCGTCTGGCTGGAGGCGTGGTCGGGGCGATGAGATGGATGTGATGGAGGGCTTCACCGTGAAGGAAATCGTTGCCCACGGCTGCTTCCGAGGGTGGAAGATCGAGCAGGAGAATTCCGTCTGCTCCGGCTGCCGCGGCGTCATTGTGGAAGGCCTCAAATCCAAAGGCGTAAACCGGGTTCAGATAGGTGAAGAGGACCAGCGGAGTTTCGCGCGTTTCCCGAAAAGCCTTGATGAGATCGATGATACGATGCGCGCTCATTCCTGATTTGAGGGCGCGGTCGGCTGCCAGCTGGTTGACGATTCCGTCTGCCATTGGGTCGGAAAACGGAACGCCAAGCTCGATGACATCGGCTCCGGCGTCCGAGAGAGCATGGAGGATTTCGAGAGAGCGATCAAAATCCGGATCTCCGCCAGCGACGTAGGCGACGAAGGCTTTGCGGTTTTGCTCGCGAAGGCGGGCGAAAGTGGAGTCGATGCGATTGGTCATGAACGAGGGGAACTTGGCGATGGACGGCGGGAGAGACAAGTCTATCCTCGCGACAGCCAACATCTCTTTTACGAATCATGCGCGCACGAATCATCAAGGACTTCCGCTTCGAAGCGGCTCACACTCTGCCCAGCCTGCCCGGCGACCATAAATGCCGCCAAATGCATGGCCATAGCTTTAAGGTCGAGATCCACGTTGAAGGTGAGGTGAATCCTGAAATCGGCTGGGTTTACGACCACAAGTGTATCTCTGACGCCATGAAGCCACTCATCGATCAGATGGACCACAGTTACCTCAACGACATCGAGGGGCTGGAGAGCCCAACGATCGAGGTGATGGCGGCTTGGTTTTGGAAAAAGCTCGAGAAAGATCTTCCCGGGCTGTGCGAGATCGTCATTTACGAGACCCCGACCGCCCGGTGTTCCTTCCGCGGTGAGTTTTAGGAAAAAGATCTTTTCTTACTCGATCCGGAAAAACCCTTTCGCAGGCAAGCCAGCCGCATTGAATGTGAAGGTGGTGGTGTCCGAGTTCTCGGTGGCGGGAACCTGATCATCGATATCGATGCTCCAGTCGATGAGGTCGGGCGAAAAGCGAAGAGCATAGTTGTTGCCCGGAATAGAGTTCCAGGTGAGCGAGATTGTATCCGCATCGGCGTCAAAGGTGATATCCGAGATCACAACCTGAGTGCTTCCGGTGGGCTGCCCAACCGCCAGGGCGTTGATAAAAACGTTGTGGACGTCGATTGGGTTTTCGGCGGCAACCAAGCCTTCGATTACCAGGGTTCCGGTGGCATCCGAGTCGGCCTCAAAGCTGACTTGATAATCAGAAAGCGATGACGGGTCCGGCGTGGTGGGGAAGGTCAAGGTTTCGAGTCTCATTCCCAAGGGGCCCCAATCCGCGGCTCGACCGTTGTTTGAGCTATCATCATATCCCCAGATGATGATTGGGTAGGTTGTTTGTGGTGCAAGTCCGGTGAGAGTGATTTTGAGCCCAGTTTCAGGAGCGTCAACAGAACTTCCATTCGCAAATACGAAATCACGCCAGAGGTCGTTGCGGGCAGTGTCTCCTCCGTCTCCGTTAGTGTTAGCGTCTGTTCGGTCCCGGACATCCACGGTGACAGCCCCGATGGCTTCGGTTGCAATTGTAATCGTGCCATCCGTGCCATTCCCAAGATCTGCAGTTGTCCAATCTTCCTGGGTGGGACTCCCCGCAGCATTGAAGTCAAATTTGACCAGAGCATTGCCGACGGGATCCAGGAAGCTTTCCGGATCTGTCGGGTCGGTTCCGTCTATGAGTTCGAGGTCATCGGAATAGGTGTCGCCGTCGCTATCAGCCAGATTGGGGTCGGTTCCCGGTTGGTTGGCGGGATCTTGTGGGTCGTAAGGAAGATCCCGATTCTCCACTCCATCGAGAATCCCGTCGCCATCGGTGTCAGCGACCAGAGGATTGCTTCCGGTCTCGGTCGAACTCACCCAGGTTCCGTTTCCGTCTTCCCATCCATCGAGAGCCAAGTCGTCATCGGAATCGTTGTCGACTGGATCGGTGCCACGGGTTTGTTCCTCTTCATTGGAGGAGGCATCGTTGTCAAAATCATCACCGGGAAGGACATCCGCGACTGAATTAAAAGCATCATTTTCATCAGCATCGATGATGAGTTGCTCGAAAGAATCAACCAGACCGTCGGCATCGACGTCGGTCACAGGATCGCTCACCACCAATCCGTTGAGGAAAACGTTGTGGGAACTCGAGGGCTCAGTCTCGCTGACGATTCCATCCAAAACAAGTTGTCCATTAATGTCACTCGCAGCGGAAACAACGATACGATAGTCGAGAAGCGTTTCGGGGACGACGGCAGCGTCGAATGCCAAAGTAGTGGCATCGCCACCTGCCGAACTCCAATCGGCAGCGCGCTCAAAACCGTCTGCCTGCACGCCGGAGGAGCGATCAAAAGCCCACAAGGTGATGTCGTAATTGCTCTCCGGCTCGAGCCCGCTCAAGGTAATCTGCAAACCGGAGTCAGGAGCTGCGGCAAAGCTACCGTTGGCAAAAATGAAGTCCTGCCACATTTCCGCTTCTGAGCCGCCACCATTTGCAGCCCCGCGATCACGGCTATCTACCGTCAATCCGCCCAAAGCGATCGTGGCAACGGTGACGGTTCCGTCAGTGCCAATTCCAAGTGGGGCTGAGGTCCAATCTGCCTGCGTGGTGCTGGCTTCGGTGTTAAAATCAAAGCGAGTCTCCGCATTCAGACCTCCCGTGGAAAGGAGAACCAGAAACGAAAGGGAGTTTCGGTAAAGTGATTTGTTAGAGAGTGTGTTATTGGTCATACAAATTTAAATTCATCGAAAGAAAAAGCCAGTTGTCCTCCGATGACAACCTTGAAAGCTGGGGATTTGGAAAAATCTATTCGATGACGACCCGCGCCCCCTTTTTGGGGATCACCAAATGTCCGAGACGTTCTCCCTTTTCGGTTTCAATCACCCAGGTGTGGCCGACGTGGGTCGGGATCACTCGAACGGAAGCCGTGGCAATTTTACCGAAGGCTTTGCGATGGCCTTGCTGGTCGATCCAAAAAAGGCGGAGGTGTTCGTCCTTTGAGTTTCTCACGGAGAGAGGCACACGGCCCGAGCTCTCGGTTGAAGGCGGAGCCTTGACCTTTCGATTGAGCTTCACAAAAGGGGCATTTTTGACTTTGGCAGATTGCCCCGGTCTCCTGAAAGGAACTCCGTTCTTAGGAGCTTTGGCCCGGAATCTTTTCAAGACCTCCTCGTAGTCTTTCTTTCCGGCGAGGTTGGAGTGTTCGAATGGGTCTTTCGAAATATCATAGAGTTCTTCATCGCCATTGGCGTAGTGAATGTAGCGGAAATCTTTCCCGGAGAGGGCAAAGGCTTTTGGTCCACGGAGTTGTGTGAGCGCGGTGTGCACCCAGTCTGCCTCCGGGTTTTCAAGCAAAGGAGAGAGGTCGTTTCCGGAGAGTTTGTCAGGTGTGGGAATGCCGGTTAAAGAGGTGAGGGTTTTGAACAGATCAATCGTCGAGACCGGTTGGTCGCAGATTCCCGGTTTGGTCCCCGGTGCCAGAATCATCAAGGGCACCCGCGAGCAAGCACGCCATCCGGTGAATTTTTGCCAATGCTCCTTCTCGCCGAGATGCCATCCGTGGTCCGACCAAAGGACGACGATGGTGTTGTCGCGACGCGGTGATTGATCGAGTGCATCGAGAACTTTTCCAAGCATGGCATCGGCGAAGTTGATGGAGGCGAGATAGCCTTGCACTCCGGCACGCCATTCACCGTGCCACTGGATGTGCGGGAAGTAGCGATTTCGGGCCAACGCGCGTCCGGCAGGCGGAACGTCATCGAGGTCGTCGGGGCGGTAACCCGGTGGCAGTTGCACATCCTCAATTGGAAACGGGTTAAAATATCTCGCCGGGACAAACCAGGGTTCATGCGGACGATATAGGCCACAGGCGAGGAAGAAGGGTTTGTCTTCGGGAGGATTGGCGAGCTGTTTCGAGACCCACTGTGCCACCGAGTAGTCGCCACCGAATTCTTCATCGCTGACATCAAGCGGGCCCCAATCGGTTTCCACATATTGCCACGGGCCGCCACGGGGAAGTGAGACCGGCCGCTGGTCGGGGTATTTTGTCTTGGGGAAAGGATTGTCTTTCTCCTTGTCGGGGAAGTAGTCATCCCACGACCTTGGGTCGATGACGTAGTGCAGGATTTTTCCCGATCCCGACGAGTGGTATCCGTGATTGGAAAAGTGCCGGGGCATGAGTGTGACATCGGGCATGACTTCCCGCAGAGGCTGCATGTTCTCGTAGAGTCCGGATCGGTGAGGCGCAATTCCCGAAAGAATGGCCGCGCGACAAGGTCCGCAAGCCGGAGCGGGGCAGTGGGCGTTGGTGAAAAGGACAGAGCGGGAAGCAAGCCGTTGGAAGTTTGGCGTGATGCTCTGGGGATGACCTCCAAGAGGGGAGATCCAATCGTTAAGATCGTCCACCGAAATAAAGAGAATGTCGGGCTTGCCCGTTGTTTTGGCCGATAAAAAGGGAGCAGTGATGATTAGGAAGAAAAGAAGAAGTCTCATTTTTTGAATGTGATTTTTTTATCGGAATCTTTTTTGAAAAGGAAGCCTGCGTCTTTGACACTGGTCATGACTTTGCTTCAATTCCTGGGCAGGGCTTTGTTGAAATCCTAGGGATTCTCTCGTCAACCCACGAGCGTTGGAATTTAAACTGGGAACTTCGGAGGCTCTGTCAATCCAAGTGCGTGGAAAATTTGGGTGTCTGAAGATGCGAATCCTGCTTGGCAAGAGAACGGGATGGGGGGCGTAGTAAGATCAGAATTCAGGTGGTGACTAACGAGCTTTCCGGTATTGATCCCTGGCGACATCGATTCCTGCTCCCGCCGCTTTTCCAGCCACATCAATTGTCGTGGTGGCCGCCTTTTCCATGACCCTGATCGTCGGTTTCCACAAAGTGCACAATGTCAAAGCCAGCGAGAGAAAAGGCAGAGATAGTTTAATCACCTCC
>CBFHQJ010000014.1:0-65074 GCA_965657795.1 Akkermansiaceae bacterium | reverse complement strand
CCTTGTCACGAACCTCTTCCAGAGCAACGCGCTCATCGGAAGCCAACTTGATGCGATATAATTTTGCAGGCACCCATCCCATTGTATAGGTGTTCAAAATAGTACAAGTCTAAAATTCAAAAATATTCACCGTTTTAAGATTTATGAAGCACTAGTTGCTTCCCATATTTGAGGATTTCCCCAACCGGAGCCCCGTCCCGCGAAAGCGGTGACAGGTTCTTTTTTGATTCAGCGAAAGAGAGATCTTAAAAAATTCATTTGCTTGAATCTGAAATTTGGGATCCCGCGAAGACCCTGTTGTAAGCCTCGAAAGGGCTCCCAGAAAACCCAAACAAACCAAAAAATGAAATCATTAGCCACCTCCATCCTCCTCGGATTTTTCGCCCTCGTTTCAACGGCCTCGGCGGATCACCACGGTGAGAAGAAAAAAGACATTGTCGATACCGCCGTTGCAGCCGGCAGTTTCAAGACCCTCGCTGCCGCACTTGGTGCAGCTGACTTAGTCGAAACGATGAAAGGAAAAGGACCATTCACGGTCTTTGCTCCCACCGATGAAGCCTTCGCCAAGCTTCCCAAGGAAACTCTGGCAATGCTCCTCAAGCCAGAAAACAAGGACAAGTTAACCGCCATCCTCACTTATCATGTTGTTTCCGGCAAGGTGATGTCCAAGACCGCTGTGACTCTTGATAAGGCTACCGCGCTGAACAAGAAGGATATCGCCCTTGCGGTGAAGGAGAAGGCGTTGACTTTGAATGGATCTGCCAAAGTGGTGAAAGCCGATATCGAGTGCTCGAACGGCGTCATCCATGTCATTGACACCGTGATCCTTCCTCCTGCCAAGTAAGCCAATCTTCCCCCCACCGACCCCGGAGTCCTTTCACGGAATCCGGGGTCGACACATTCCCGCCCCGAGATAGCCTTCCGCCGTTAGTGACTGATCGACCTCAAGCTTCGTCAGATAGCGGGATCCTCCTGGAGGTTGCCGGAGGAAGCGAGCAAGCCATGGAAAAGTGCATTAACAAATTGGGCTCTCTCGTCTGGTCCATCGCCAGAAAACATGTGCGTGACCACTCCGCTGCGGAGGACGTTGTTCAGGAAACTTTTACCGATCTTTGGAGGTCTGCAAAGCGGTTCAATTCGGCGATCGCGACCGAGACTACTTTCGTCGGCATGCTTGCGCGGCGCCGGGCGATCGACTTTGTTCGCAAGGAGAGTCGGCGACCTCTCCTGGAACCACTTCCGGAGGCTGATTCGCTCCCGCAGGCCTCGGTTGAATCCACTGCAAGCTTGCAATGTGAGAGCGCAGACGTGCAGGCCGCGTTGCAGGAATTGCCTGAAGAGACCCGCCATCTTTTCCTACTCCACTTTGAACAAGGAATGACCCACCCCGAAATTGTCGAGCAAACCGGCCTGCCTCTTGGCACTGTGAAAACGCGGCTTCGGCGCGGATTGATCGACTTGCGAAACAAACTTCGCCGACTCGACGGCGATCAAACCACCTCCAACCCAAAGCCATGCACGATCAGGAAATTTTAGACCGATTCGAAGAGCTCGAAGCCGGCCGGATTCTCGGTGATCTCGATGCCGCCGAATTGGCGGAGTGGGAAGAGCTTTCGAAGGATCCCCGTTGTGAGGTTGACTTGTCGCTGGAGATAACGGCGGCTGCCCTCGAATCAAATTTTGAAAACGAAGAGGAACTTCCCCGGAATCTCCTCAAAGAGCTCGAGGCGGGGATGTCGGACTTCGTGTTGCCTGAATCGGAAGAGGAGAAAGTTGTCCGTCCTTCGATTTGGCGTAAGATTGCCGGTGATTCCGAAACGGCCTGGCTGGTTGCTGCGGTGCTGGCAATTCTGCTGGTCGGAAAATTTATGATGGATTCAGCGCCTGAGTCGCAGGGAGAAACTGCCGATAATCCTCCACCTTCGCCACCTTCGCCAGCTGAAGCGATGCAGTCGCTGCTCGGCAAGGCGAATGACATCGTCGAGTCTGAGTTCGGCGGTGTTGAGGCTTACGAAGGGATGAGCGGGAAAGTCGTTTGGAGTGATTCCATGCAGGAGGGTTACATGACTCTGACCAATCTTCCCGCCAATGAACCGACGGCGAAGCAATACCAGCTCTGGATCGTAGATCCCGGCCGGTATGAAAAGCCTGTCGACGGTGGTGTGTTTGATATTCCGACCGGCGATGGGACTACGATTATTCCGATTCGTAATCCTCTCGTCGTGAATGATCCCAAAGCTTTTGTCATTACGCTGGAACAACCCGGAGGAGTGGTCGTTTCCAAACAAGAGGTGGTGGTTGCTTTGGCGAAGACCTCCTGAAGCGGAATCCAAATATCATCTCTCCTTCAAAAAGCCGGCAGCGATGCTGGCTTTTTTTATTCCATGAAAAATAAAAGGGAATCCTCAGAAATTTGAATCCGGAATAGGAAGCCTGTCGAAGACTCTCATGAACACTTCCCCATTAAAGAAAGATGAACCCACTCATGATGACCAACCATCGCCTTCCCGGAATCCGCAGTTTTTATCAGACGGAATGCCATGTTCCGGCCCATCTAAATGCGGACGGCAAGTTCCGCCGCTGAGATCGTCGCGATGGCCCACGAAGCGATGTAATGTGGCAAGCTCCGCGCTGGTGATGCTTTCCCGGTTCCCGATGAGCTGGCCAAGCGCACAGGCTCCCGGTTGGCGGTTAGTGTTGATGCCGTCGCAACGCTACTTCAGGAACGATCGATCAGGCAGCAGGCCTCCGGCCGGCTCCTGGTCGCGAGGAGAATGGCAAGGTAAGTCCGGTATTCCCTGGATTAGCTAAGATTTTTTGAGAACTGTAGTCAGTCGCCTAGAGCTGGTAAGAAAGATTGGTCGGGCTTGGGTTCTGTCCCTGATCCCAGGTATTCAAGAATACCATCTTTCGTCAGGGCGATCGCGCCGTCGCTGCAATTGGCAAAGAGTCTCCCGTTCTTCAGGATGCCGGAGGATTCAGGGTAGCCAGGCAGGGGCAGCCAGGCAGGGGCAGCCAGGGATCGACGGTCCAAACTCCGTCCTTCTTCAAAATCCGGTGAAGATTTCCAATGTCTATTCCCATATGTCTCGACCCTTCAGTCAGAACGATTTCATCGTTCCAAAGTGTCATTGATTTCGTGATTTCCGAGGAGGTTTTCTTGGGTGGTTGTCCATTTTCGATGATATAAACGCCTCGATTCTCTCCATGGGAACCTAGGAAAACAAAGGTCGTTTTCCTGAATCTGATCATCTGGATCCAGGGGCCGCTTAAGTCGTTGTTCTTCCAACTTTCAGCATTGTCCTGAGCAGGGATTGGAAAATTTCGGGATAGCCCGTTTGCAAGCATCCGTCCCCCTTTTTCTGCTCGCGAATTTCGATCCAAAAATCGTCATCTGGAGGGAGCGCAAAATAGAGTTCGAGGTGGCCTTTATTCTTACCGGTAGCCAGAGGGATCTCGCCCAGGTCATTGAGGGGCCAAAGTGTGCTGTCTTCAGAATCAAAGGTGCTGTAGCTGTCTTCGATGGAGGTGTTGAAGGGGCTTCCGAGTCTCTCAAAATCCAGCTTGGTGGGCTCTTTTCCAGCGAGTCTGCGGAGAGCATAGTCAGCGGCATGTTTGACCCGGGGGAACTAATAGTGGTCGCGACATTTTTCGAGGGCCGGTTGGCTTTCGACCGCTCCCAGTTGAGTCAGTGAAAGAACCGCGGAATAAGCGATCTGCCAATTCTGTGATTCAAGTTTCTCGATCAATTGGGGCCAGACACTTGGATCGCCAAGATGGCCGAGCGAGCGACAGGCACCGAGGCGAAGGTATGGGTCGGGGTCATTGAGATGTTTAGCTAGTTCAGGTGCGAGGTGTTTAGCGGCGTGTCCAAGTTCAGTGGCGAAATCTCCGAGAGCATAGTAGTTTTGCTCCGCGCGTGTGGCGGAAATCACTGGCGGGAGGAGGATGTCAGCGGCCTCGGGAGTGCGGCTGCTGGCGATGGCATCCTGAACTGGTTCCCCAAAAACATCCTGATTTTTTTTGGCGAGTTTTTGCAACTCGGGAAATGTGGTTCGGGAAGAAGGCCCAATGGCTCCGAGAAGCTTGATCGCGGCAAGTCTTCGGAAGGCGGCTTGGGTTTCATCAAGGGAAATCTCAAGGAGCGGAGCGACCGCTTCACTTGCCCGTGTGCCACAGTCTTTGAAGAGAGGAACAAGGGCATCCATGAATTCAGTTTCAGCTTCAGTGGCCTGCCTGAATTCACGGATGAGCGGGAGGATCGATTCGGGAGCGCGTCGTTCCAGCGCATTGTCGATTTGTGCCATGGTTTGCGGAGCACGGCGGAAATCCTTGGCGAGGAATTCAATCGCTTCGGGTGTGTTGATGTCAGCGATGGCATTGGGCAACCAACTGCGATTCTGACGAGCAGCTTTCGCGATAGGGTCAAGATGACGCGGTTTGAGGTAGTCCGCATTAAGATCGTTGATGCAATACGCGACGAGGTCGTAAATATCTTCGTCATCTGTTGTAAGGAGCGGAACCAGAGCATCGGCGGCAGCCGTTCCATGTTTCTGGATTTTGTAGCCAAGCTCTTGTTCTGCCTGATTCATCCCGACGCCTGGAGAAGCAACGGCGGGGATTTGATCGATCCGTTGATCCAGCGACTCTTGATCTGATTTTCCAATACCGGGAGGAATCGCAGCTTTTCTTTCGCAGTCCCGGCAGCCGATGATGAGACTTGACAATCCCAGGAAAACGACACAAAAAAAGCCAGCAAGCATGGGTTAGACTATCAAAGGCGACACTTCTTCAAAAGGTGCAAGGTTGCGGCGAGTGTCGGCAGAATTTTTTCTGTCTGGTGCAGATGTGTTTTCGGGAGCCTGCCGCTTTCTGCTGTGAAGGGCGGTTTCTGGCTGCTCTAAATCCCATTAAAACTATGAGAACACTATCAAATCCAAAACTAAGATCGCTCCTTGTGGGCGGAGCGGCCTTCGGGCTAGGCTTGTTTTTTGCCACAGCCGGGGAAGCCCACAGACAGTGGTCGAGCGAGGACGGAAAGTATTCCGTGAAAGCCTCCTTAGTATCATTTAATTCCATCACCGGCAAAGTGACCCTCAGGAAGGACGATTCAAGGTTGGTCGAAGTGCCGCTTTCCAAGCTGAGCACCAAAGATCAGGCCTATGTCGATGAGCATGCCCCGAAGTCGGCTCCAAGGCAGAAAGGGGGCGGGCCGATTAAGCTGCATGGAATAACCTGGCAGCCGGAGATCGAAGACGCCCTCGAACAGGCGAACGGAGGTGCGGGCGGCGATCGACCGGTGATGTGGTTCCGCGTTTTAGGCAAGCTGGATGACGGGATGTGAAGTGCCGGTCATACCATGAGAACCGTGTCGTTCTCAGACCGCAAAGTTCGCAGCCTGCTCAACCAGGACTTCGTGAATACCTTTACAAATACGACTGGCGATCCGACGGCCGGAAAATCGATCTGGCATCAGCCGGATGATCTGCCCGGGAGCTGTACCCGTGGAGTGGGAGGGCAGAATGTGCAGACGCTTTTCCTGACACCGGAGGGGAAAATCTTCCATGCAGCGAACGGATATCTTTCGGCCGAAGACCTGCTTGAAGAGGCCAATTTTGCAAAAGACCTTTTCGCAGAGATGGAAAAGGCCCCGGGTTCGGTGAATGAGGTGGTGCGGCAAGCTCATCGCGATCGGCTTGAGGAACTCGGATTTGATTCCGACCAGATTGAGGCGGCTCAATCAGGCAGTCCTTTTTCCTCCTTCAATTTGATCTCCGAAACGGAGCCTGGAAATATCTTCGCCGGGAAGACAAAGAAAGAAGTATTGATGGGGAACGCATTCTCCATCAAGCATCCCTTGATGGATTATCGAACCTTTGAAAATGATCCGACACCTCTGGTCGGCAAGGGGAAATCGGCTTTTGTCTCCACCAACTCGAATGGCAGGACTCCGGCGAAACGCTCGGAGACTCTTGATGGTGAACCCTCTCCCAAAGATAAGGAGAAAAGCAATCGAAAGAAATCCGATGATCTTTCCGATATCCTTAAGAACTTCCCCAAAGCGAGGTAGTTTAAATTGATCAGCTAGGCCACTCACGGTGCCGCCTTCGCCCGGTCACATCGGTCATGTCGGCACTTCCGAGACAAATCCGCCATTGTCAGGGTCAATGACCGTTCCATCCGCGCAGGTGTAAGGCGTCAGGTCTGTTTGGTTGGATCCACCTGCTGAAAAAAGGGCTGCTCCAAGGAAGCGGATGTGCGTTGCTGTTTTTATTTTAGCTGTTGGAGTCTGAGGTTGAGAGGGTTGAACCAGAAGAAAAGAAGGGGCGGTGTGGCGGCTCGGTAAGATCCATTCATTTCTTCGTTTCGAGCAGAAACAGGTTTACCTCGATGGGTCTGTTCATGTTGCCAATTCATCTGTCACTTGATAAGGCTGGCCACTCACAATGATGATTCGATTGACTTTGCTGAACGTGGTTGCGCTTGGACTTCTTCAAGCGAAGCCTCCGGTGGCGGATTTTGTGGAGACTTACTGCATTGATTGCCATGGCGACGGGATCACGAAGGGTGGATTGGATCTTGGAGAGATTGTCGATGCGGATCCAGCAAAGCATTGGGAGGTTTGGGAGCATGCCATTTTGCGGATGGATTCCCGGCAAATGCCACCTCCGAAAAAGGATCGGCCGTCCTCGCAGGAGTATGATGAGATGCTTGCCGGGTTGAAGAGTTATCTGGATGGATTCGCAAAACGGAAGCGGCAGCTTGGGAAGGTTCCCGCAATGCGACGGCTCACGCGGACCGAGTATCAGAATGCCGTCCGGGATCTTCTGGGAGTCTCGGTCGAGGTTGGTGAGATGTTGCCGAAGGATGAGTCGAGCCATGGCTTTGACAACATTACGGTGGGTGAACTCTCACCGACTTTGCTGAATCGCTATCTCGGCGCGGCCAAGAAAATCGCGCGCATTGCGGTGGGGAGTTCTTATGACTCGCCCGATCTCCGGGTGGTTCGGATTCCAGCTGATCGAAGCCAGAAGGAACATGTGCAAGGGCTTCCGCTCGGGACGCGGGGCGGGGTGCTTTTTGAGCACACTTTTCCGGTGAATGGCGAGTATGAATTTGAAATCCGCCTCGCCCGCGACCGAAACGAGGAGGTGGAGGGATTGATCGGAGGAAAGCACGAGGTTGAGTTGTTAATAGATGGTAAACCGGTGAAATCCTTTGTCGTTGGGCGGCCGAAGAACCGAAATCACGATTATGTCGATGCCCACCTCAATGTGCGCCTGATGGTTCCGGGGGGGACTCATGAAGTTGGCGTAACTTTTCCGAAAAAGCCCACCTCGGTTCTAGAAACGAAGAGGCAGCCTTATCATGCCGAGTTCAATTTTCACCGTCATCCGAGGCAGGCTCCTGCCATCTTTCAGGTGAGTTTGACCGGACCTTTCAATGCGAAATCCGGGAAGCCCCGCTTTGAAGAGAAAGACCTCCCCGGGTTGATGCGGCTGGCTTACCGTCGTGAAATCACTCCAAAGGATTTGAAGGCGATTGAGCCTTTTTTAGATGAGAGCCTCGAAATGGCGGTGGCAGCAATTTTGGTGAGTCCGAGGTTTCTGTTTCGAGTAGAGAATGATTCGGAAGCGATTGAGGCGGGCGAGGTTTACCGCTTGCCAAATCATCAGTTGGCGACGCGGCTTTCGTTTTTTCTTTGGAGCAGCTTGCCCGATCACGAGTTGCTCGATGCCGACCTTTCCAAGTCAGAGGTTTTGGTCAGGCAAGTCAGACGGATGTTAGCGGACCCAAGAGCAGAATCGCTGGCGACCAATTTCGCCAACCAGTGGTTACAACTTCGAAATCTCGATGGGGTGACGCCCGACCTGAGGCTCTTTCCGGACTTCGATGATAATCTCCGCCAGTCCTTCAAGCGTGAGACTGAACTTCTCTTTCAAACGGTTCTTCACGAAAATCGAAAGGTGGTTGATTTGATTGGGGCTGATTTCACCTTTTTTAATGAGCGGTTGGCGAGGCACTATGGCATTCCTCATATTTACGGGAGCCGGTTTCGTCGGGTTGAACTTGACTCTTCGATGCAGCGTGGTGGCTTGTTACGTCAGGGAAGTATTCTGACGGTGACCTCTTATGCGAACCGTACTTCACCGGTGATCCGCGGAAACTGGGTGCTCGAAAATATTCTGGGGACTCCCGCTCCGCCTCCACCGCCCGAGGTCCCGGCCTTGGATGATGTCGTGGTAGCGGACGATTTGCCAATGCGCGAGAAGCTCGCAGCACACAGTCAGGATAAGTCGTGCGCGTCATGCCACAAGCTCATGGACCCTCCCGGGTTTGCCCTGGAGGAATACGATGCCGTTGGCCGCTTCATCACCGGCGAAGTGGATGCCGTGGGCGGACTGCCCGATGGTCGGACCTTCACCGGCGTTGATCCACTGGAAGAGGCCTTGCTGGAGCGCCCCGACCTCTTTGCTAGAACGATCAGCGAAAAAATGCTAACTTATGCCCTCGGCAGAGGTGTGGAGTATTTCGATGCTCCTGCGCTCCGCGAGATTGTCCGCAAGGCCGCTCCGGAGTATCGTCTCAGCGATCTAATCTTGGGGATCACCCAAAGTGCTCCCTTCACCCATCGACAGAGACAATGATCATTACCAAAAAAGCTCTCTCCCGGCGCACCGTTCTCCGGGGTTTCGGATCCGCAGTCGCTCTTCCCTTGCTTGATGCCATGATTCCGGCGGCGACAGCGGCCAAGCTGACGGCTGCGAAACCGGTTAAGCGTCTCGGCTTTGTTTTCATGCCGATGGGGTGTGATCTCTCCCGTTGGACTCCGAAGAGCAAGGACACCCTCGACGAACTTTCGCCCATTCTAAATTCCCTCGTTCCGGTTCGGGAACACGTGAACATTTTTTCGAACCTGGAATTGCAGCCTGCTTATCCCGGGACACACGCCACGTCCAACTCGGCCTTCCTGAGCGCGGCGCAAGCCCGGCAAACCGAAAGTGCGGATTATTTTCTTGGAACGACCGTAGATCAAATCGCGGCCCAGCACATCGGGAAGGAAACGCAGCTCTCTTCGCTTGAGATGTCAATGGACCTCATGCAGACGGTTGGACAGTGCGACAATGGCTACGCCTGCGTTTATCAGAACAATCTATCATGGTCTTCGCCGACAACCCCGCTTCCAGCCGAGGCTCATCCACGACTGATCTTTGAGAGCCTTTTTGGAGAAGGTGGCAGCGCGCAGCAACGTCGATCTGCTTTGAAGAAAAAGGCGAGCCTTCTCGACTTCGTGAACAACGATCTGCAAAGCCTGAAGCGTGAGCTTGGCCCCGCTGATCGTTCGAAGGTCGATGACTACCTGACTTCGGTTCGCGAAATCGAGCGCCGCATTCAAAAAGCCGAAGCCGCGACCCGTGACGAAGCGCTCACGGATCTGGATCGTCCCGACGGTGTCCCGGCTTCCTATCGTGATCATGCCCGTCTCATGTTTGAGCTTCAGCTGCTGGCCTTCCAGGGGGACATCACCCGGATCACGACCTTTCAATTGGCCCGCGAGACGAGTAACCGGGTCTATCCCGAGACCGGGGTCACTGATCCGCACCACCCGCTTTCCCACCACGGAAACGACGCCGCGAAGATTGAGCGCATGTCGAAGATCAATGCCTTCCACGTTTCGCTCTTTGCAGAGTTCCTTGAGAAGATGAAAGCGACCTCCGACGGGAGTGGTTCGCTCCTTGATCATTCGCTTTTCCTTTATGGCAGCGGCATGGGCAATCCCAACGTTCATGACCACCAAAACCTCCCCGTCATTGTTGCCGGAGGAGCCGCAGGCGGAGTGAAAGGCGGGCGTCATCTCCAGTTCGACGAGCCGACTGCACTTGCGAATTTACACCTGACGCTACTCGACAAAGCTGGCGTGAAAGTCGAAAAGTTCGGCGATAGCAACGGAATGATTTCTCTATGAGATTGCTCTTCGAAGGTAGCCGAAAGCTCCTGCTTTCGGTAGTGGCCATGGTTCCGAAAGCGGGAGCTTTCGGCTACCTCTTACTCGCGCCTTTGCAAGCGAATCCTCTGATCGAAGCAGCTCACCAAAATGACCTGTCCAAGGTCGAGGCCTTGATCAAATCGGGCGTTTTGGTCAATCAAACCAATCGTTACGGAGTCACTCCACTTTCGCTGGCTTGTCAGAATGGGAACTCGGAAATGGTGAACAGCCTCTTAAAAGCAGGAGCCGATGCCAACCTGGCTCTGCCGGGTGATGAATCACCTCTTCACACCGCGAGCCGGACCGGGAAGCTGGAAATTGTCAAAAGTCTCGTGAAGGCTGGAGCTAAGATCGATGCTCAAGAGCATCGGGATCAAACGCCGCTCATGTGGGCCGCGTCCGACGGTCACGCTGATGTCGTCCGATACTTGTTAGAAAAAGGAGCAGAGTTCAAAAAGCCTCTCGCATCCGGCTACACTCCTCTGCTCTTTGCGGTCCGTCAGGGGCACGCCGATGTGGTCAAAGCCTTGCTTGATAAAGGCGCTGATGTGAACGAGGCGGCCAAGGTGAAACGAGGCCGCAAGCGCATGAGTAATGGCACTTCGGCTTTGATCCTTGCGATCGAAAACGGGCATTTTGAATTAGCGGCGTATCTTCTCACGGTGGGCGCAAACGCGAATGATCTGCGTTCTGGTTATGCTCCGCTTCACGTTTTGAGTTGGGTCCGGAAGTCCGTAAAAGGTGACGGTGATGACGGGCTGCCGACTCCCAAGGGCTCGGGCGCTTTAAGCAGTCTCGAGTTGGTCAAAATCCTGGTGAGGCACGGTGCGGATCCCAATCTGAAACTCAAAGGTGGCCCTCGTGGCACGGCACGGGTGGATCGACAGGGCGCGACACCTTATCTCTTGGCCGCCCAAACAGCTGATCTTCCTTTCCTGAAAGCACTCGAAGAGGTGGGGGCTGATCCTACGCTGGCGAATCATTGCGGAACGACTCCCCTTTTGGCCGCTGCTGGAATGGGCGTAACGGCTCCGGGCGAAGAAGCGGCGGATTTGAAATCGGCCTTGGAGGTGGTGCGATACTTGGTCAAAGAGGGCGCGGATCTCAGCGTGAAGGATGATCGTGGCGAGACCGTGATGCATGCCGCGGCTTATAAAAGCGCTCCGGAAATGATGGCGCTTCTCGATGAACTGGGTGCCGATATTAAAATCTGGCATCAAAAGAACAAATCCGGATGGACACCCTTGAAAATCACCCAGGGATATCGCCCGGGGAATTTTCGCCCCATCGAGAAAAGCGAACGTGCGCTTGTTTCCATCATGCGCAAGCGAGGGGTCGAGCCCAAGTGATCACTCGCCGATGTCTTCGTTCCAAAGATCCGGCTTCTCTGTGATGAACTGTTTCATCAATTCGATACACTCTTCGTCTTGAACGACCTCCACTTCAACTCCTCGCGAGCGGAGGTGTTCCTCTTCTCCCATGAATGTTTGATTTTCGCCGACGATCACTTTGGGAATGCCGTAAAGCAAGATCGCTCCGCTGCACATCGGGCAGGGTGAGAGGGTGGTGTAGAGTTCGCACTCCCGATAGACGCTGGCGGATTGTCTTCCGGCATTTTCAAAGGCATCCATCTCGCCGTGCAAAACGGTGCTTGCCTGCTGGACGCGACGGTTGTGCCCGCGTCCAATGATTTTCCCTCGATGGACGATGACGCTGCCAATCGGAATGCCGCCTTCGGTCAAGCCTTTCCGCGCCTCAGAAATGGCCGCTTGCAGAAATTTTTCTTCCCTGACGCGAGATTGCGCTATGTTGAGTGACCGCGCGAGGGGGAAATTCCCCGCGAGAATTTCAAATTATCATTCAAGATGCCAATTGTCAGACTATCCGGAACCGTGATTGGTTCCGACGATCCCGGTCGCTCGACGCGAGCGAAGCTTTTGTTCCACCTCTACAATGCGGGATGGGATATTTATAATTCAAATGGTGATCAGCAGATTACGCTTTGCAATATCGAGAAGAAGATCAAGGAGTCGGACGCTTTCGTCTTCACTCCTGGAGCCTCGTTGGAGGACATGTTCAAGGCCATTTCGGTCTTTGTGGGATATCAGACTCTCGATCGCTACCTTCAGGGCAAGCCCACCATAATTCTGAATAGCGATGGTTCGTGGGATCCGTTTTTTTCCTTGTTGGGACGCCTTCGGGAGCTCGGAACGGTGAAGCAGGACTTCCGTGAATTTTTGCTGAGTGCTTCAAAGCCGGTTAAGGTCATTAAGCGATTGCAGCTGGCCATGCAGGGAGATTTTCCCGATCCAAATCGTGAGATTGCCTGCAATACCGAGATTCCGAAAGCTGATACCCCACCTCCTGAAGATTTAATTGGCAGCGTGTGTGTCTTTTGTTCGGCGACTCTCGAAGATCCTTCGTACATCGCTGACGGTGAGGAGCTTGGCCGGCGTCTTGCTGAGAACAAATTTGGCTGTGTTTCCGGAGCCGGAAAATCGGGTATCATGGGCGCGGTCGTCCGGGGTTCGGTGGCTGGAGGTGGCTGGACCGCTGGTTCCAATGTTCCTCATATCATAGAGTTGGAAGGGCTCCCGGAGGGGCTTTCGTGCTTTTGGCTGCGCCAGGATATTTACACTCGCATGGAAGTCATGATTGAAAATTCGACCTCCTTCGTGATCTTCCCCGGAGGGGCCGGAACGGTACAGGAACTCTTTGCGCTCATGATCTTTAAACATCAGGAGAGTGATCTCATGAAGGGGAAGAAGGTTGTGATTTTTAATCGCCCCGATGAGAACGGAGTGGGCTTTTGGGACGCTCTCCTTCCCTTGCTGGAGTCGGTGTGCGAGTCCAAGGACTACGAAGTTGCGACCTCGCTCGATGAAGTGATGGGACTCTTGAAAGAGCATGCAAGTGACTTCCAACCTGTGTGAATGATCACAACAAATGATCAGCCTTGTTTCGCTTCTTGGATGGAACAATGATTGGAAAGAAGAAGCTTACCGTGGCCGCTTTAGCGGTGATCGTGGGTGGGTTTTTGGGACGATTGGCTTTATCTGATTCTGTTGAAGGGGGAGAATCCCAACCCTCCAATCAGTTAAGTGGGCGCTCATCGGCCCGGTCGGGTCGCGAAAGAGTTTCGCGAGAGGAAGCTGTCAGTCGGCTCCGCGAATTCCTTGCAAATGAAACGGGAAAAATCTCGAGTTTCGACCGGGTTGAAAATTTAGTGGCTCATCTTGGTGATGAGGAGCTAGTGGCTTTACGTGATGAATCCGCTTCTGCGCGTGCCGATGGTCCGGGTGGATGGGTGCGTTGTGCGGTGCATGCCGAGCTTGCACGACGGGATCCTGAAGGGGCTTTGAGATGGTTGGAGCAGTCCACCGACCCCTCAAAATACGATGGATGGGGATACCGGCAGATTTGGTTTTCAACCTTCCGGGGGTGGGCCGAAGTTAATCCAGCTTCAGCTTTTGCTGGATTCAGGGAATATGCTTCTCCGGCGGACCGCACCGGGCGCGTTATGGAGCCTGCCACGATCGGTGATCATGATGACTATCTCTATTTCATTCGGAGTGATGACACCTGGCAGCTGCAGGCGGTTCGGGAAATCTTTGCCCGGTATGCTGGACGTGATCTTGAAGCAGCCGTGGCAGCGGTTCCGGGTCCCGGAGAGGCAGGTCCGGAGATTCTTGGTTATCAGGATGCAATCATTGAAGGAATTCTTCAGGGAGTGCAGGATAAGCGAACTGCATCCAAACTTGTCGCCCGATGGGGTGGAGGTCGCTATGCCATCGAGATTCGCATGCCATCTTCGCCCGAAGCCGAAACCGAAGGTGTGCGTGTTTTGAAGCCGGATGCCAGGCCGGGACGCACTTCCATTTTGCTGCAAGCAGCTGGCTTGTTGGAACGGATGGAGCCGGGAGAGGGACTGACATGGTTTGAAAGAAATAACTCCGGAGGAGTGACCGATGAGGGGGAGGCCCGAGCCGCCTTTTATGATGACTTTGCACGGGAGTTTCCTGAACGTGCTCTTGAGGCACCAATTGACAACCAGGAATCCAGAGAAGTCCTTTGGTCTTCTCTTCTGCGTCATCATCCGGAACGAGCCGAAGAGGTTTTTTCGCAGCTCGATGACCGGAGTCGTTACCGTGTGATTCAGGGAACGATTTTAAACTCCTCTTCCCTTGAACTTGAGGATCTCTTTCCTGGCAAGGGACAGAGTAACCGTTTGGCGGACTGGGAACGCCGGTATGACGATTTGCTTGGGATGATCGAGACTGGTGGATTTGATCTTCGGGACGAGGTGGAGATACTCAAACAGTTGGATGAGGAGTTCGCCGGGGTTCTTGGCGAATGAGGCTCTTCCGCAATCGAGTGCTAGCGCAGGGTGACCCGATAGCGAATAAAAAACCGGGGAGTGTCCGGTGGGGTGAGGGTGGTAAAGGTGACTGATGAGAACCCTGCGTTCAGAGGCCCGGGAGAGGAGCGGGTGAAAGAGTCGACAGCATCATGCCAGACCTCGAGGTCGGTCGAGGCTTCTAGATGAATGAGGATGTCGTCTGCGAGGGGATTGATTTGAAGGGTGGTCGCGTAGTTTCCGTCAGGGAGGATTTCGCTTTCCGGATTGCCTTTGGCGGCATAGTCGAGGAGGTCCGAGGAGTTGTCGCCCGGGAAGGTGGTGGCATCACTTGTGCCGGGGTTTCCGCCCTTCGTCGAACTGGATCGCCAGTTGGAAGGAAGTTTGTGATCGGGCAGGGTGGCCGGAGCGATAAGGGTGAGGCTGGGGCCATCGCCGTCGGGAGATTCGGGCCAAAGATTGCGGTCATCGTAAGTAAACTCCTGAATGATGCGATCTTCAGCATCACGAATCCTGATTTTCTCACCACCGTTGTCGAGCCGGTCACCGCTTTGCCATTCACCCAGGATGGGGAGGTCGGTGCCGTAGCGGAATTCGAAGGCGGCACGATTTGAAACCAGGAGGGCGGCCGCTCCGGCGGAGAGGGTTCCTTCAAGATTTGCGTCGACGCCTTTGGTAAAACGGATGCCATCGAGCAGGAGGGTATGACCTCCCACGTTGCGAATTTCGATGAATTCGAAGTTGTCATCGTTGGTGAACCCGGCGGCGATTTCGGAGGCCGATGGAGGAGCGGGGTGATACATGAGCTCACTGACGACCAATTTGGGGAGGGAATCGTTTAGGCGGAAGGTTTCATCTTCCAAGGCGGACCATTCGCCATTGTGGAGCGCGCGCGCCTTCACACGGGTGTCACCAGAAAGAGCGATTCCATCGGTCGTTTCCGAAAGGCGGAGCGCAAAGACAGAGTCAGATGAATTGCCGCGGTTCTGATGGACTGCGACCGCGATAGTATTGGTGCCGGTAACGAGTAGGTTGGACGGGGCCTCGACTGAGATCAGTGCCGATTCATCATTCCCTCCAATGGACTGCAGCGCGGTTGTGTTGGTATCGATCGCGCCTGCCGGGAGATTGGATCGCTCAATTTCGGTTCCGTTGAGGTAAATGACCGCGCCATCGTCACGCATGTATTGGATAAGGAGGGAACCTGCGTTGGAGGCATCGGCGATTTGGAAGTCCTGCCGGAAATAGCTCGTGATGTGCTTGTTGTTGGAGTCGCCCCCAAAATCAATTTGAGTGGCGATACTTGCTCCGCTGATGCCTCCGTAACCAAGGGGTGCAGGACCGCTAGACCAGGTCGAAGAATCGTAGGTCGTCGCAGTCCAGTTTGTTCCGGAGAGGTTGCTTCCGTCATCGAGATAGTCCCAGGTTGCATCGAGTTCGATCAAGGCGGACGAGTTGGTTGTAACATCATAGATTTCAGCTGTTCCGGATCTTCTTGGGTCGCTCCCGTCGGTGGTAAACCAAATTTCTCCCGCCGGTGCGTCTAGCGTGAAGGAATTGCTCCCGCTCATTGCAGCCACCGGAGCTATTGTCATGGGGTAGAGGTTGTCTACCCGCAATTGAGAGAGAGTGGTGGCGGGGCGGTTGGTGAGATAGTTGTTGGTGAGGTTGTTGATCTCAGTGGTCCAGTCGCCATCGTATGTATAGGGATCGTTTGGACGGAGAAGGTCGCCCCAGCGGGCGGACTCAGCGGCGATACCTTCGTCAACCAGGTCGGCGAGGGAATCATGTCGGGCCGTCGCGATTTCTGTTTGCAGGACGCCGTCTTCATCGACGAGGTGTCGGTGGACGCGGTCGGCAAAACGGCGGCGATATGCGGGCACGGTGCGGAGATCAAGGTGAAGCTCCATCGCAGTGGTTTCACGGTTCTGGTCGGTTGAGTTGGCTCCGGTGTTGAGAAAACTCTCTTCTCCATCCCAGCACATGAAACGGAATTTTCCGTCTGAGACACCGGTGCGGGAGCGGAAGGCGTAGCTGTTGTTGCGGGTGCCTGCCCAGTCGATGTTGCCGACATAGAAATTGGAAATGAGGAAGTCGGCGAGGTTGTCGATATCGACCCTCCCGGCGATTTCGGCGAAGTTGGCGGCTGGGTTGCTGCGCGAAAGGGCAAGGACTTCATCCCAGGCTTCGGTGTCACCATGAGTCACCTGGGTGGGGAGTCCATTGGCCCACTTCAGGAAGTCCCAGTCGGTATCGGCATCTCCTCCGAAGTGATTGGCGGCGTAAGGTCCGCCGGGACGTTCAATGGGATTGTAAAGGCCCCAGTAAATACCGTTGATGTAAAGGTGGGCGAAAGTCCCCGCGAAGCTGGGTTGATCCATGGCGCGATTGGTATCGCGGAGGAACTGGTCCCGCAGATAGGTCACGCGAGGGAGGGAGTTTCCGCCGCCGGTCAGGTCTCGCCACGGGCTGGCCCAGGTCTTACCATTGCCGCCGCGGAGAACGAGGTGGTCGACTCCGCCGTCCGGCATTCCTTCGAAGAGGGGGTAGTCGAATTTGGTCGCACCATAGTCGCCCCGGAAATAGAGGCGGAAGGACTTCTTCAACATCTCCGCAACCCGCCCACGGCCACCGTGGATTCGCAGTCCGCAGCCGGTATGAAAATTTTCACCGGATGCCGGATCGATGATTTCCATCGAGATTTCGCGCTCCCAGTTGCGTCCCCGTTTGAGGGCATTTGCATGTAGCCCGTCATCAGGGTCCCACATTTCATCATTGGGAAGGGTGAGGCAAAGGCTGGGGAGCGAGGTCAGTGCTTCGGGAATGTCGAAGGTCTCACCTTGGCGGTCGGTGAAAGGTGCGTCACCAATAATCTCCGGATCCATCTCGTAGTCGGAACGGCGCGAAATGGGAGCGAGCGCTCCGCTGGCAGTGCCGGGGAGCCAGTCGTCCGGAAAGCCTGCGGGGAATTCGGGCTGCAAAGCGAGGCCTTCGGGGAAAAGAAAAGTATGTGCCTCCGCGCGAGGAGGCTGGAAACCATCGAGGACTTCTATTGCTCGAATGACTCTCGTACTTGAGATTGAAATTGGGCCGGTGTATTCGGTCGAGGGGTCGGAGGCATCGGTCGAGTAGAGGATGCGTGCTCCCGGTGTTTTGGCGCTAAGTGTGAGTGAAATCGGAGCATTGTAGATTCCTCGCTCAGACGAAAAATTGACGCCGGACAAGAAGCCGGAAACGCTGGGGCTGAAATTGAATTCGTCCGGAGTGGGTTGGAGGAAATAGCGTTCGTTGCCTTCGAGATCGATTCCGTAGCTGCTTCCTTCGAATTGCTCCGGATAGGTGAATTGCGAAACGACTGCTCCTTCCGGGTCGATGAGGGCAAGGTAGGATCCTTTTTCGCGCGCGAGACCAAAGGGTCTTGGGATCGTGAGGAGTTCGCCGGCTTGGATCGATTGATTAATTGGAAAAGCCCAACGTTGCGGATTGTCGGGATCGTCGGTGAGATGCCAGCCGGTCAGGTTCAATGAAGAGTTACTAGGATTCCAGATTTCCACCCAGTCATCGCCGACGGCATTGAATTCGGTAATCCGGGGCAGAAGAGGGATGCCATCAATCGTGATGGAAGTACTCGCGGTGATGGTATCGCAGGGATTGCTAGCAGTGAGAAAGTAGGCAGTGCTGGTGGTAGGCGAGAGGGTCAAGGATCCACTGGCCGCGAGAGATCCCACGCCATAAAGTTCGATGGAGCCGGCATTGCTGACATTCCAGGTCAGGGTGTTTCCGTTTGCCTCGAATTGCTCGATCGCCGGTGGATCGCCCGCAGGTCCAAAGACGCGGACTTCGGCAAGGTGAACGATACCATTCTCGTCGGGATCAAAACCGATGCGAAGACTCCGGGCCATCGTTCCTTCCGGGATTTCGGCCGTGAAAGTGGTTAGCGGGCCACTGTCGATGAGATCTACTTCGAAGACCATTTCGGCTTCGCCGTCGAACAAACGAAGGGTGCCGCCATTCAAACGTCCGGCGCAGCAATCGCGGCTCACGATTTCGACCGAGCTGAGTTCACGCTCCGTCGGAAAGGTGAGCTCCCAAGCGCCACCCGGAGTTTGGGATTCGGTGTGATTGAAGGTGGTGAGATCCCCATCAATGGCCTGCGCGGCGGGGTAGAGTCCGCTGGAGTGACTGTGGGTTTGCGAGGCGAACCCCTGTGAGGTGATCTCCGTCGGGAGACTTGCAAAGCCCCGTCCACCGCTGAGCCAACAAGTGATGGCAATCAGAGCGCATGGTATGATTCCCGAGGAAGGGTGCATTGGTCTAATATCGTTGAAAACGGGCTCGAAGGAACCATCGATTTCCTGGGTTCGGTGTTGCAACCTCAAAAGTGGTTTTGGCAAATCCTCCGGTGGTCGCAAGTGATTGGATCCTTGTGGATTCGACCGGGGCCCACGTGATCAGGTCTTTTGAGATTTCCAGGCTGAGAGATAGGTCCTCGGCGACTTCATTAATTTCAATCGTGAATCCGATTTTTCCGTCCAGGAGCGTTTCCAGGTGTGGATTCCCCCGCATCGCGTAAGCAACGAGGTCGTCGCCTGAAAAATTTGTGCTGTCGCTTGTTCCCGGGGTCGTAATTGCGGCCCGCCAATTGAAGGGGTTTCCATGGTCGGGTCGTCCGAAGGGATCGACCAAGACCAGAGAGCGGCCATTCCCATCTGGGCTGTCCGGCCAGGGAGAAATGTCGTCGAATACAAAGTCGCGGATTGCAATGCCTGCTCCGAAGCTGAGCTTGATCCGTTCACCACCGTTATCGAGTTTGCCAGTGTATTCTCCGAACACCGGGAGCCCGGGTCCGTAGCGTATTTCAAACGCCGCCTGATTTCTGACCAGAAGAACGAACTCCCCGGGAGCCACGGTGCCGGTCAAGTTGGCATCGATCCCTTTGGTCAATCTGACATTGCTCAAATCAAGTGGCTGGTCTCCCACGTTGCGTAATTCGAGGTATTCGAAATCATCATAGTCAGTATAACCAGCAGCGACTTCGGCAGGTCCGGGTTGTTCCGGGTGATACATGATTTCGCTGATCACCAGTGAGTTCAAATACGGGCTGATATCCGGCTCGGTGCCCACAAACTCCACTGACTCGGACCAGTGACTCCACCGTCCCGAATCATCCTGATGACGAACGCGGGCAAGATATATGAGGTCCGGACGGGTGGCTGCAGCGGGAGGTTGAATGGAAGATTGTGATGATTGATCGGTCCAGGTCGCGTGCCATTCATGGTTGGCCTTTTCAGCAATTCGCCACTGCATGGTCTGGAAGGTGGCGTTTCCCTGGGGATCGGAGAAGGGCGACGAGTCGAGGGAGGTCCCGGTTCGAACGAGAGTGGGTTGATTTGGAATATCGGGATCCAGCGAGAGGTTTCGAATCCATTGTGCCCGACCACCGGACAGGGAACTTCCCTGATAAAGATCCTCGGTGAAGGCAAGTCGTTTCATCAAATTGGTCTGGCTTGCCAAGGGTCCAATGTTCTCCCGATTGCTCCAGCGCGCGATGTCGGCGGGAGCCATTTCGGCAATGCGATCATGTGCTTGATCGATGATGGTGTTGACGGTCCCGGGTTTCCAAAACAAGTCGCTGACTTCGCGGAGGACGTTGCGATATTCCAGCATGAAAGCTTCGCGTTCCGGGTGGTTTTCGCCGTCGCTTTCATTGAGTCCGGTGATTTCGGCGATGGCCTCTTTGGGTAGATCATAGCCGACGACTCGTCCGCGAAACCCATTGCCCGGACCCCACGCGGGGTCGTTCCATTGGTTGTCGTTGGTGCCGCGTTTCCAGGTGGCATCGGTGTCGTGTGGAATGATGGACATGAGCCCGAAGAGAGTGCCTTCCTTGGGCTTGAAATACCAAATGCGATTCTTTTGAAAGTGAGGGGAGAAATCGTAGTGGCGGAATCCTTCGCCGAGGGCGGCGTAGAGATACCACGAATTCCAGTCGACGTGTTCGCGGAGCCACTGATCGGATTGGGTGGGTGGGCCCAAATTATCGCGAATATTGATGAAATCACTGCCGTCACTCACGGCGTCGCGGGCCTGGTAACGTTGAAGTTCAAGTGGATTGGATTCGCCGTCCTTGAGTTTGTAAACATTGCCTTTGGGTAGGTCGCGACTTTCAAGGAAGCGGGCGTCGACATCTTCGAAGATCATCGAGAGGCCATAGAAGTCGCCATCGTATTGGTTGGCTTGCTCGGCGGCATCATCAATAACGCGGAAGTGAATGTGTTGGAATTCAGGAGCCACCACTCCGGCGAGATTCCAAAGGCGCGATGACACCAGTTCACGCATGCCCCAGTTGGCTCCTTCGGCGAAACGCGACATCTTGCTGGTGTTCAGCGAGCGCCATTTCACGGGGTATTTTTCCCCTTCCGGGTCACGGGCCTGAAAGTAGTTCCCGCGAAGGAAGCGGAAGCGCATTGGCCTTCGACCGTTGCCGGCGTAGCGATCATTACGCTGACGAAGTCGGTATTTGATGTGGTCGTAAGTGACCCCGTCGTAAACCATGGCACCTTCCCAATTGAACTTCTTTCGTGAGGCGATGCTTCCGGCTCGGTCGGAGGAATCATAGGCCCAGCATTGGGCAAGATGATCGTCATTGGTGATGAGATGATAGACGGGGAGGGCGGTGAGATCTTCGGCGGAATAGGTCGTGCCGTTGTTGGTGGTGTAGTCTGGAACGCCGTCGTAGCTGAAGGTGGCAAAATTCAAGGAGGGATCTTCCGGGAAAGGAGCCCGGATTGAGTTGGCGAGGGAATCGGTCGCAGTGATTCGGTAGCGGATCAAGGTGCGGTGGGGCTGGGCCGGAATGGTGGCGGTGAAGATTTCTCCGCTGGCATCCACGGTCATGGGCAAGGCAATCCAGTTTTGCTCGAAAGCGGGATTGGGAGTCAGCGCGGTTTCGGGATTGGAACGGAGCACCGGACTGGCAAGCGGGAGAAAGGCGGGTACGAAGGAACCCGGAGCATTGGTCTGATAATGCAAGGTGAGGGATTCAATGCCATCGGGGTCGGTGGCTTTGACGCTCACCGTGATGGGGTCGGTCGATTGTGGGGCCTGCGGAGTGTGGGAGACTTGCCGCATTTGAGGCGGAGCGTTGTTGGTGAAGGTTTGGTTTTGGAATCCGGGCGTCGGGAGGGCGGGCCGCCAACTGGCCCCAAGATCGTTGTCGAGGGTGGCATTGGTCAACTGCATGGAAGCGCCGCCATCGATGATGGGCCAGGGGAAGCGGGCGGAATAGTCAACACGATCGACGATGGCTCCGGTGGCATCTCGCAGAGTGATTTGCTCGCCATCTCCCGAGAGCGAGCCGGTGAATTGGAAATCGTGATCTGGGCTTTCGCCGATGACGAGATATTCCGTGACGTTCAGAGTGGTCCCGGGAGGGAAGACGAAATTGATGCCCTCGAAGTAGGAGCCGCTTAGATCAAGTGGGGTTGGTCCGGTGTTGAGGAGTTCGATGAACTCAATGAACTGGGTTTTGGGATCGGCATCGTGATGAATCTCATTGATGACCAAGCCGACGTTCAGCGGTTCGGTGGCAGGAGGAGGCGGTTGTTCATTGGCGCTGAGCCCATCGAGGCCATTTTGGTAAAGCTCTGCGATGGCGGTTGCGCTGAGACCCTCATCGTAAATGGCAAGATCATCGAGCCAGCCGTTGAGGTTGCGATTGTTGCAGCAGGAGTCATCGCCAATGCGCCAGTCACTATTGGTGGTGATGGATTGGGCCGCGACGGATTTTGGTGATCCGGTGGCGGTTCCGTTAATGTAAAGCTGCATGGTGCGGGCGACGTTATCCCAGACCCAGACGATGTGATACCATTCGCCGTTGTTGTTGATC
Source organism: Akkermansiaceae bacterium (assembly GCA_965657795.1). GTDB lineage: Bacteria > Verrucomicrobiota > Verrucomicrobiia > Verrucomicrobiales > Akkermansiaceae > SW10. The sequence continues at coordinate 42,841 of CBFHQJ010000014.1, read as the reverse complement.
GAGTTGTCAGAAGAGTCGAGGGCAGTGCGATCGACTCGACCGTCGAGGTGGCCGTTTTCGTGGCCGAATCCGAATAGTTTGTCGCCATTCACTCGGCGCGACATCAGAAGTCCCCGATATCCCGTCGTGCCCTCTGGTTTGAACCAAGCGGCGGCGGTCATGCCTGTCGAGTCATTGATTTCCGGGAAGCCGCTTACGCTGAAATAGTTCACGTGAGAACCGCTTCCGGGGAAGCGGATGGCGCCTCCGATTTGACCATTGGCCTGCCAGTTGGGTGGAGTGTTTTGGGCGTTCGGAATCCAAGTGGCATGATTGCCATTGATGGTGTCGTTGGCATTACCATCGAACTTGTAAAGAGCGATGAGCTCAGCGTGAAGGTGACCCGACAAGGTGAAGAGCAGGAGTGCCTTCGCCCATCGTATTGTTGAGGATTGGCTATCGCGTTTGAACATGGAGGCGGACGAAGTGACGTTCGCCAAGTAGTGGCGTGGTCGTGATGAAGGTGGCCAAAGAGTAGCCGGGAGTGCCGGAGTCCTGAAGATCACTCAAAACAAAGGCCGGTTGAGGTTGCCAGTTCTGAAGGTTGGTCGAAGTCTGAACTTCAAAGATGAGATCTTCGGCAAGCTGGTTCAATGCAACACTGAGGCTTAGGTTTCCATCGGGAAGGACCGTCAGGACTGGAGTTCCTTTCGTGGCGTAATTGAGAAGGTCTTCGCCAGCGGTCCAGGTGGTTCCATCAGTGCTGTTCGGGGTGGCCGGTCCGGGTCGCCAACTCGATGGATTGGAGTGATCAGGAAGGCCGAAGGGGTTGATGAGGACGAGGCTGGATCCAGCCCCGTCGGGCGCGGTGGGCCAAGGTGCCAGGTCATCGTAAATAAAATCCTGAATCGTTTCGCCAGCGCCGAAGGAGAGTTTGAGTTGCTCGCCGGCGTTGTTGAGCTTGCCGCTCCACTCGCCGATGATGGGGAGGTCCGCTCCATAGCGCATTTCAAAGGCGGCTAGATTGTTCACGACGAGAACGTATGCGCCGGGCGCGATGGTGCCGCTCAGGTCAATATCGATTCCCTTGGTGAACCGGATGTTGCTCAGATCGACGGTTTGGTTTCCGACGTTGCGAACTTCGATGTATTCAAAGAAGTCGTCGTCGTCGAATCCGGCGGCGATCTCGGCAGCAGTGGGGGCTGCCGGATGATACATGATTTCGTTGATGACCAGAGAGCCGGTGAAGGTGGAGAGGTCAGGTTCCGTGGTGATGAACTCGAGAGGTTCGGACCACAGGCTCCAGTGTCCACTGCTGTCCTGATGACGGACGCGTGCGCGGTAAGTTTGGTTCACGCGGGTGGCGACTGCGGGTGGCGTGATGGTCTCTTGAAACGAGGTGGCTGTGCCCGATTCCCAACCGGCTGTCCATTCGAATTCACGTTCGGGGATCGATCCACTTGCCGTGATTTTCATGTCGAATCCCATGTCGCTGCTGTTGCCGGCACGCTGATGGACTTCGGCGGCAATGGTGTTGAGTCCTTCAATGAAGTGAGTTTTGGAGACAATGAAGCTGTCATAAGTGCCCTCGTTACCATTGTCGTCGGCGAAGGTGTTGAAGGCGACGGGTGAGTCGGAATCGATCCCATCACGGAGGATCTCAATGCCATTGACGTAAACGACTGCCCCATCATCGACGTTAAGCGAGAAGACAAACTCGCCGATGCTTTCGAGGTCGGAGATGTCGATGGTGGTTCGGAAGTAGGTCGTGGGATACTTGTTGTTGGAGTCCGGGCCGAAGTTGATGGCGGTCACGAGGGTGGTCCCGCTGATGCCGCCATATCCGGCGGGCAATTGGCCGCTGCTCCATGCAAAATCATTGAAATCAGTTTCGCGCCAAGCGGTGCCCTGATCGCTGCCGTCATCGAGATAACTCCAGACTGAACCGGCAGGAAGAATGGTCGTGTCCTCAGTATCGCCAAGGTTGGCGACTTCGGCAATGCGCCATTGCATAGCTCCAAAACTTCCCGCCCCTTGCGGATCAGAGAAAGAAGAACTGGTGAATTGTAAAGCACCGGCCGGAAAACCATCAGCTCCGCTGTAGCTGATGGTGGGTTGATCGGGAATGGCGGGGTCGATCGCGATCTGGTCGAGAAAGGCGCCGCGTCCCCCGGCGAGATTTGCGCCGTACATGGTGTCGCTGACAAAGGCGATGTTCTTCATAGGCGCCGCGATGCTTTCGATAGGAACCATTGTTTCGCGTCCGGCGGCAGCGGGTGCTCCAACCCAACGGTCTCGATCCGCCAAACTGAATTGTTGAAGGGTGGCGGCATGATCATCGATCATGGTGTTGACCGTTTCCTCCTGCCAGAGAAGTTGACGGAACTCGCGAATGAAGTTCCGGTAGTCGCGGGTGAAGCCGGGCTTTTCGCTCCCGGTGGGTGGGCGACGGATATCATCAAAAATGGCTGCCCAGGGAAAACCGGTGCCGATGCTATTGCCCACGCTGTTGAGGCTATCGTGGTAGCCTCGTGACCAACTGGCATCGTGATCATGGGGCACAATCCGCAGGAGTCCATTTGGGTTTCCAGCCTGCTCCTGGAAATACCAAGCGCGATTTTTGAAGTGGGTATTGGGTGTTCCGAAATCGTAGTGGCGGACGGCTTCCACGACGGCGTGGTAGCGGGTCCATTGATCCCAATTGACGTGTTCGTTTAACCACGTATCACTCTGTGAGCTGTCGAGGTTGTTCCGGATGTTGAGGAAATCGCTGCCATCATCGACGGCGGTGCGGGTTTGGTTGCGTTGGAGTTCCAGTGGATTGCTCACTCCGTCTTTGAGCTTATACATGTTTCCGTTGGGGAGATCGCGTTCATCAAGAAGGCGTCCATCGATGTCTTGTACGATGGTGGTGAAGCCGAAGAAATCGCCACCGTATTGGTCGGGTGCTTCGTCGGCATCGTCGATCATGCGCCAGTGGGCGGGCAGGAAGTAGGGGCATTCGACTCCGACCATGCGCCAAAGTCTGGAGTTGATGGTCTCGTGAAATCCGTAGCTGTTGGTGCCTCCGAATCGAGCCATTTTGGAGGTGTTAAATCGCCGCCATTTTACTGCGAGTTTTTCTCCATCTTCGCCGCGGGCCTGAAAGTAGTGTCCACGGTTCATACGGAAGCGCATCGAGCGTTTTCCGTTGCCAGTGTAGCGATCATTGTTTTGCCGCAAGCGCCATGCGACATGATCGTAAACGACACCATCATAGACGAGGGCGCATTCCCAGTTGTAGGTCTTACGAGCGTTGTTGCCCTTGGGGATGCGGAAGTTGTCACCGGTGGTCTCGTAGGCATAAGCGTATGCGCGGTCGTCATCGCGCGTGATCATTTGGTAAACCGGTAAGCTGGTAAGGTTGCTGGCGGAGTGGATGGTGTCACCGGCGACGTAGTCGGGAACGCCGTCATAAACAAAGTAGGCGAAATTGAGTGAGGAATCTTTGAGGTAGGGAACACGGATGGACTCGGCGAAAGTGTCCGTGGTCGCGATACGGTAGCGGACTAGCGTGCGGTGAGGCTGGGCCGGGATGACAGCGGTGTAAATGTCTCCACCTGCCGGAGTCATGGGCAGAATATTCCAGTTCGCCTGGTTTTCGAATGCGGGGTTGGGTTGCAGGGGCGCATTAGGATTTCCGGTGAGGGTGGGGTAGGGATTTGGGAGAAAGGCGGGGATGAAGTCCCCGGGCGCAACGACTTGGTAGAGTAGACTTACAGAAGCGATTCCATCGGGATCAGTGATCTTGGCACTGATGGTGGTGGCTTCGCTGGAAAGTGGTTGTTCGGGCAAGTGGTTGACTTGGCGGATGAGCGGTGGGGCGTTGGTGTTAAAGTTGGCGTTGGCCAACCCGGGAGTGGGGAGTTCGCCGCGCCATGCGCCGCCGAGATCGTTATCGAGAGCGGCGTTGATGAGTTGCATCGAGTCGCCTTCACCATTGGGAGAGATGGGCCAGGGGAATTCGGATTTGTAGTCGATGGTATCGAGTAGTTCTCCGGTCGCGTTTCTTAAGCTAATATGTTCACCATCGTTGGAAAGGGAACCGGAGTATTGAAAGACTTGGGTTCCCGGGGGAATGGGAAACTTGGCGGTGAGTTCGGCCGGGTTTTCGGTAATGATGGCGTATTCCGTGGCAGCGAGAATGGTGTTGGCGGGGAAGGTGAAATTGATCCCGTCAGAGAAGGTGCAGCCGCTGATATCGAGGGGAGTCGAATTCGTGTTGAGGAGTTCGATGAATTCGACAAACTCGGTTTTCGGCTCGGAGTCGTAGTGGATTTCGTTGATGACCAGGCCCACGTTGAGAGCTTCGGTGGGTGGGAGCGGCGGGGTTTCGTCAAGGGACAGACCATTGAGTCCCTGGTTGTAAATTGCGGCGATATCGGCAGCAGAGAGAGCGTGATCCCAAACCCCGAGGTCGTCGATTTGTCCGTTAAAATCACGGGAGCCTCCGCAGCAATCATCGTGGCCGATGTGCCAGGTGCCGCCGGAGATTGTTCCGGTGGGTCCGCTGGTGCTGGCTGACTGCACGCCATTGATGTATTGCACGTGTGTGCCGGCGCTTCCGTCCCAGACGAGGGCTACGTGATACCAGCCACCGTTGGCGGGAATGGAGGCGGGGTTGGAATCGGTTCCGTTACCGGTTCTTGAGTCGAGATGGGGATTTGGGTTGCTGCCATTACCATCTTCCCAAGCGAGTCCCCAGTTTTGGTTGCCGGCTGCGCTTCCGGTGAGAGAACTCCGGGTCATGAATATGCCCTCGTAGCTTGAGCCGGTATATCCATCGGGGTTGACCCAAACTGCGATGGTAAGCGCGTTTGCGTTCGATAGAGTGGTGAGATTCCCGGTTGAGAAATAATTGTCACCTGATGTTTGACCGCCAAGATCGACGGCTCCTCCGATCTGTCCGGTGGTCCAGTTGAGATTGGTGCTGGAACCGTTTTGCCAATTGGCATCGATCGCTCCGATTGAGTCTGTTGCGATGCCTCCGGTAGTTTCATCAAAGGTCCAGTGTCCGATTAACTCGGCGCGAAGATAAGATGAGGTCGTGACGAGCGCAGCACAGGCAGCTGCCAGATAGGAATATTTTGAAGACATAGCGATTTCAGGAAGGGGGAAGGTGGCCGATTGGTAGGGGCAAAAAAAAGACGGTGCATCGAAAAGCACCGCCTTCTTATGGTAGGGTTAAGGCCGTGTTTTAGCGACGACGGCGGAGCAGGAGCATTCCACCAAGAAGCCCAAGCAGAGAAGTGCCGGGCTCAGGAATAGAAACGCCGAGAAGTCCGCTTTGATAAATTGTATCAATCTGTCCGGCGCTCAAGGCGTCGTCCCAGACCATGATGTCATCGATATTTCCGTCAAAGTCACGGGTGTTGCCACAGCAATCGTCGAAACCGATATACCATGGTCCGCTGTCGGGGCCGGCGATGGGACCGGCGACGGCGGCTCCGGTCGCAGTTTCAACTCCATTAATGTATTGAGTGGCGGTAGAATTGACCCCGTTCCAAACGAGAGCGAGATGCTTCCAATTCCCGTCGTCGGCGAGTAAGCCGTCGGCTGAATCAATCCCGGGACCATTCACGCGGGCGTCAAAGCGCTCATTCCCGTTGTTTTCAATGGCAAGGCCCCAGCTGTTGTTGGTGGCACCGTTGAAGGTCCGGGTCATGAAGATTCCATTGTAGCCGGATGAAGTTTGGTTCCGGTTGTTAATCCAGAGGGAAATTGAAATTCCATTGGCTCCGATGAGCTGGGGCAGAGACAGTTGAAAAAAGTTGTTGGCTCCGGCTCCACCGGCATCGGTCAAGCTTGCGGCCCCGCCGATCTGGCCGGTCACATTTACGAGGTTCGTGTTGGTGCCGTTCTGCCAGGTGGCATCGTTTCCACTCACGCTGTCAACGGCGATGCCATTGCTGGTGTCGTCCAGGTTGTAGTGGGAGACAAGAGCTCCCATGGAAGACGCCGGAATGGCGGCAGCCAGGGCAATTACCCCGAGGAGTGGTGTTTGTGCTTTGCTTCTCATAGTCAGTTGTATGTTTGGTAAGAATTTCGTTTAGCGATAGAGTTGTCGAGTTGAAAGGGCGCTCGATTACTGGTTTCTGAGGACGGCAAAAAAGAGTTTGTCTTCCCCCGTGACGAAGCCGGCCGCTGTGGTGTAGGTGGTGGTGAGGCCTTGGGTGGATACGCCATCGTTTTCGTCAGCCCAGCTGGAAACCGGTCCGACCAAGTCGCTGCTCACAAGAACGGAGTAGGAGACATTTTCATTGGGATTTGAATTCCACGTCAGAGTCACCGAACCGTTTTCATTCAGAGTGAGATTGGTGATCGTAAGAGGGGTGGTGACGCCACCGATGCCGATGCCATTCAAGCCGTCTTCATAGATCCCGGCAATCTCCTGAGAGGTCAAAGCCTGGTTCCACATGCCAAGGTCGTCGATGAGTCCGTTGAAATCACGATCTCCACCGCAGCAATCATCATATCCGATAAACCAAGGGCCACTTGTAGAAAGAATTTGACGCATCAGAAATCCGCCTGCTGTTCCTGATTCCTCTCCATTGATATACTGGGTGTGCGTGCCGGTCGTGCCATCCCAAACGAGAGCGACATGATACCAGCCACCATCCGGAAGCAGGGTGTCGGGGGCTGAATCCACAGGATCTTTATCGACCCGTGAGTCAAGATGGTTGCCGGCGGCCGCTGTATTTTCGAAGGCAAGACCCCAGCTATTGTTGGTCTGGCCATCGATGGTTCTAGTCATAAATATCCCGTTGTAGCCCGGGTTTTCATCGGGGTCGATCCAAGCCGTCAAGGTCAGAGCATTCGAGGTGATGAGTTGATTGATCGTTTCAATTCGGAAGAAGCTATCGCCTCCAAGGTCGCTCAATCGCGCCGCTCCACCAATCTGGCCGGTAGTCCATTCCAGGTTGAAGCCGTCCGGGTTGCCCCAGGTTCCGTTGTTTCCGTTGATAAGGTCTTCGGCGATGATTCCTGAAGTCTCATCAAGAGGCCAGTGACCGATGAGCATGGGTGCTGCGGCCGGTGGATCGGTGGGGTCGGTGGGGTCGGTGCCTGCGGTGATTTCCGCCGCATCGTCAAAGCCATCCATGTCGGTATCCGGCTCAAGAGGGTTGGTCACAAAGCTGTCTTCGCCTTCCGCGAGTTCTTCGCCGTCCTTGATGGTGTCTCCATCGGTGTCATCAGAGGTAGGATTGGTTCCGTGAATGTTGACCTCGTCTCCGTCGGTCAGGTCATCGTCATCGCTGTCGTCATCGTCGGGAGTCGTGCCTTGTTGAAATTCCTCAAGATTGCTCAGGCCATCGTTGTCTTCATCGAGCTCGGCGTCACTGTCATCGCTCTTGTCGAGGAAGGCGAACATGTCCTCGTATTCGTCGGTCATGCCGTCGTTGTCCGAATCCGAAATGTTCAACTGATCGGCCGGGGTCCCTTCGGAAAGCGTTACGATTGCGGTGAGGGGCAGGGCCTCGTTCCAAACGGCGATGTCATCGACCAAGCCATCGAAGTCGCGGGAGCCGCCGCAGCAGCTATCATATCCGATATACCACGGGCCGCTATCGGGGCCCACGATGGGGCCGCCAACTGAAGCACCGGTAGCGGTTGCGACACCGTTGACATATTGAGTGTGGGTTGAGTTTACGCCATCCCAGACGAGGACGAGGTGTTTCCATTCGCCATCCGGGGCAAGTAGGCCGTTGTCGGAATCGATCCCCGGTCCATTGACGCGTGAGTCAAGGCGTTCACTGCCGTTATTCTCAATGGCGAGACCCCAGGAGTTGTTGGTGGCTCCGTTGAAATCCCGGGTCATGAAGATTCCGTTGTAGCCGGAAGAAGACTGAGCCCGGTTATTGATCCACAGGGAAATGGTGATCGCCTCGGCTCCGATCAGTTCAGGCATGTTCAACTGAAAGTAGTTGTTTGCCGCAGCTCCGCCAGCATCGGTCAGGTTGGCGGCTCCACCGATGCGACCAGTTTCCCAAACCAAGTTTATTCCGGCATTTTGCCAAGTGGCATCGTTGGTGCCAACGGTATCGGCCGCAATGTCACCGGCGGTTTCGTTGAGCGGCCAATAGCTGACGAGCTCAGCGGAGGAAAGGTTGATCATGCCAAGAGGAAGGAGAGCCCTCAGGGTCAGCCGTTTGGCGGCATGTGTGGTATTGTCTCTTTTTGGGTTCATCGATTGTGGGGTGTTGAACGGTTGATGTCTATTGACTCTGTGAAAGTCCAAAGCTGTCATTCGTCATACATCTTTTGTATGACAAAAGAAGAGGATTTTTCGAAGGGGGGCGGGTTTCGTAGATTCGGTCCCGGTTTTTATGATTGGGAGCATTTACGTCCCTTTTACCAATCTTGCGGTCCGTTGTGATAAAAGCAGTTCCATGAAATCAGAACCTCGTGATCCGTCGGAGTTGCCCGGGCGTCTTCAGTCGCTTGTTTTTCATGGCAAGACCGGGCTGCTGAGGGTGCGACGGGGGATCATGGAGTGGGGTGAAGGTCCGGACCGGCATCCGGCGGGCGAGGCGGAAGTGGAAGCTCCGGTCATTGGGGAGGCACGGGCCAGGTTATGGACGCAGGTTTCCGACACTGAGTTTCCGCTGACGGCGGGCAAGGTCGAAAACCTGAGGATTTCGGCGCAAGCTCTGCATGGTCTCGTCATTCCGGCGAGCGAAGTCTTTAGCTTCTGGCGTCAATTGGGTCGGACCACCCGGGGAAAAGGCTACACCGTCGGGCGGGAGTTGCGGGAAGGATGCATGGTCCCGAATCGTGGTGGCGGGCTCTGTCAGGTGACGGGTTTGCTTTATCAAGCGGCTCTCGAAGCGGGGCTTGAGATTGTCGAACGTCACGAGCACTCGCGCTTGGTTCCCGGGTCGATGGGCGAGAAGAATCTCGATGCCACCGTTTTCTGGAACTACGTCGATCTTCGTTTTCGGGCACCATTTCAATGGCGGCTGGAAGCGGAGCTCGATGCCTCTGATTTGGTTGTGAGAATTAGAGCAGATCGTCCGGACAAAGCCCGCAAGATTGAAGTGCTTCCCGATGCGGTTGAGCGGCAGGCGCCCTCGGGCGATTGCCTCACTTGCAACCAGACCGAGTGTTTTCGCCATCCCTCTGCGGTTTCGGCCCACGCAAGGGCATTCTGCGTTTCTACTCGATGCCCGGTGGCCGGAGTTTGACGAATGGTGTGGCGGTCATTCGCGGGAGGGCGATCACTGGCTCACTCCGATGGAGGGCCGTCGTTTTAAAAAGCGGAACTATGCCTGGGAGATTCCGAAGAAAGCGAAGCGGCATCATGCCACCCTTCCGACTCTGCTGCGTTCGTTCCGGCAGCGCCGACTTCCGGCACAGGGCGCGGTTCGGCAGAAAGCTCTCCTGGAAGCGGATCGTAAGTTGGCGGAGCATTACCGGAAATATCTTTCTCCGGAGTGCCGTCATCTCGTGATTTCCCAGAACCTCCTTCCCCATCTTTGGCAGATGGGCGTGCTGGGTGGGCGGACTTTTGATGTCCTGATGGAGCGGTGGCCTCTTGAGGAATTGCTACGGAGACTGAACAAAGCGGCGGCAAGGCATCCTGGGTCTCCAACCCTGGGCGATTTCCGGGCCGACCCTGTTTTGGTGCGCATGGAGCGTGAGGCCCTGGCCCGGGCCGGTAAGTTGGTCACTCCGCATCGGGCGATCGCGATGCACTTTGGTCATCGGGCATGGTTGTTGGATTGGAAGATGCCGGAGGTGGAAGCTCGATCTGGAGAAGGCGGAGATCATTTCTTCCTTCCGTGTTCGCCGTTGGGCAGGAAGGGGATTTATGATCTGGAAGGGCTTGGTAAGAAGCTCGTCGTACTCGGGCGGGCTCGTGAAGGAGGGGGAGAAGAGTCTTTTCAGCAGGGTGAATTGAAAGATCTAAAAACGGCGAAGGCAGTGGTCTTGCCTGCCTGGGTCGAGCATCAGCCCCGCTTGGCTTTGAGATCCCTTGCGATGGGGATTCCAGTTTTCGCAACTGAAGAGTGTGGTCTGCCGGATCATCCTCTCGTGAGGGTGTTACCAAGAGATGAGTTTGGTTCGCTGGACGAAGCGCAAAAAAAGCAGGAGCTTTCCCCTACTCGGATTGCGGTGGGTCAGTCTTGAGCGGGGCATTCTCGAGGAGATTGTCGAGATCGCGGAGGTTTTGATTGGCGGCGTTGATGTATTGATTTTGGTCGCCGCGATAAGCGGCGAGGTTTTCGATCGATTCGATTTCCTTCTCTTTGAATCGGCGGGCGGCATCCTTGGCGTGATTGAGATCGTGGCCGAGGAGGTCGAGGGATTTGATGGCGCAGTCGAGGGAGGAACCAAGCTGTTCGATGAAGTAGTCGACCTTGGCTTCGTGAAGCAGGTAGGCGTGGTCGCGTGAGCAAGCCCGGGCGAGGATGTGAAGGTGAGGGAAGTGTTTTGCGGCATGGTGGATGATTTCCATGCACGCGTCTTCGTCATCGATGGCGATGATGAGAATTTCGGCTTCGGAAGCTCCGGCGGCGTGCAGGAGCTCGAGCCGGGTGGCGTCACCATAATAACACTTGAGGCCGATGCGGCGGATGAAGTCGACGTGGTCGCTATCCTGCTCAAGGACGGTGGGCATGTGACCGGCACTGCGCAGGAGACGGATGATGGGGTGGCCGAAACGTCCGAAGCCAGCGAGGAGGACCCGGGAGTGATCGTTTTCGACATCGGGTTCGGGAGGGGCTTCCGCTTCGGTGGTGCCAAGTCTAGGGAGAACGAGGCGTTGCAGGGCGATGAGGAGAATGGGCGAGAGGGCCATTGACAGGGCCACTGCGGCGATCATTTGGGCGGTGATCTCCGGGCTGAGGACGCCGTTGCTGACCGCGAAGCCGCCGAGGACGAAAGCAAACTCACCGCCTTGAGCGAGGGCAACGGAGAAGAGAAGGCCTTGGTCGAGGGAGAGATGAAAAATCTTGGAAAGGATGAAGAGCACCAGGGCTTTGACCGCGATAAGAATGACCACAAATCCAGCGATAGAGAGCGGTTGGGCAGCGATGAGGGGGAAGTTGATACTGGCTCAGACGGCGAGGAAGAAGACGGCGAGGAGGAGAGATTTGAAAGGCTCGATATTGGCCTCGAGTTCGTGTCGATAGGGGCTGCTTGCCAGCATAACTCCGGCGACGAAGGTGCCGAGCGCGGGGGAGAGGCCAACTGAATTCATGAGGAGAGCGGTGCCGATCACAAGGGTGAGGGTGGTTGCGTTGAGTGCTTCGGGAACCTTGGGCCGGGCGACCAAGCGAAGCCAGGGCCTGAGGGCGAATTTGCCAATGAGAATGATGACGGCGATCGCGGCAAGAATGACCAGACCTTCACCCCAGGCCGGGAGGCTATTGATCCAGTTGGTGATCGCGGATTCGGAATGATGTCCTGCCGATGAATCCGAAACGGTGCGATGAGCAAGTGTGGGAAGGAAAGCGAGGATGGGGATGACGGCGATGTCCTGGAAGAGGAGGACGGTGAAGCCCTGTTTGCCGGAGCTGGTTTCAGTGAGGCCGCGTTCCTTCAGGGTCTGCATCACAATGGCGGTTGAGGAAAGGGCGAGGATGAGACCGAGGCCAAGGGCTTCCCTCCAATCCGAAGCGAGAAATCCGGCAGCGAGAGCGAGCGCTCCGGCGGACAGAGTGAGCTGCAATCCTCCGAGTCCGAAGATGGAGGTGCGCATGCGCCAGAGTTTTCCAAGATCGAGTTCCAGTCCGATGACGAAGAGCATGAGGACCACGCCGAACTCTGCGAAGTGAAGGACTTCCTCTGAAGTGTTCTCCGGTGAAGCCAAAACAAGCGGGTCCGATGATGGCTCCGACAACGAGATAGCCCAGAACGGCTCCGATGCCGAGGCGACGACCGAGTGGCGCAGCAAGGGTCGCAGCGGCGAGATAGATGAAGGCGTTGAAAAAGAGAGAGGGATCCATTCCCTAGCGGAGGGTTTTGAGGTAGGCGAGGAGGTCGGCGAGTTGTTGATCGGTGAGAACGCCGGCGAAGGAGGGCATGGAGGGTTCGAAGCCCTGGGTGACGACGGCGGCTGGCTCAAGGATGGATTGTCGGAGGAAGGCTTCGTCGGAACGGGTGGCGACTCCCTTAAGGGTGGGGCCGACCAATTTTGCTCCATCAAGGGAGTGGCATCCGGCACAGGCATAGGTGGTGAAAAGCCCTTTGCCGGCTTTTGAGTTCCCGGGCTTAAGAGTAGGCTTGGCCTTTTCGAAATTGGCCAATGCGCTGAGGTCGGCCTTGGGAAGGTGGGCCGGCCGGGAAAAGAGATGGATGGGGGCGATGGTTGTTCCGGAGGAGAGGGTGAGATGAAGATCGAGGATGTCCGAGCGTCCGAGGATGGGGAAGGTGAGGGTTAAAGTACGACGATCATCGGAGAGAGAAATGGTGGCAGGTTGCAGTCGGTGTTCTCCGGGTTTTCCGTCCCATCGGTAGTGGCCCGAGCCGTATTTTCCGCTTCGTTTGATATTGAATAATCGCAGGGCGGGGCTGGCAGGAATGATGGTTTCATCCTTTGAGAGAGGCCGATCGAAAATGACCGTGATGGAATCACCCTGAACATCGAAAGAGCTGGGTTTTGGGAGCTTGGTCGTTTCCTCTATGGAAGCGATGCCGCTGAGGTTTGGGGTGGTGGGCTTGTAGCCGGAGATACCGAGGCCGGTGACGTAGAGTTTCCCGGAAAGAGGATGTCGGGTGGCGTTGAGTGAGGGGAAGTCAAGTTGAAGCGGGAGTTGCCAGGAGAAGGGCTGGCCCGATTCCGGGGTTTCGATGACAAAAAAGCGTCCGCCCCACGAGACTTGAAGAAAGAGATCATCCCATTGGGTGAAGGCGGCGGCGGACCGGTTGGCTTGATAGGGAAACCAGAGGAGTGGCTCGGTGGTTTTGAGCTCGCGATGGTTTGTGGGGGCGAAGCCGAGGGATGGAGTGAATTGCAGTTGGTGAACGGGAGTGCTGGGGACGTGGTGGCCTTGTTGGTCGGAGGCGAACGGGGTTTGATCGGAACGAAGTCCGACGTAGGGAATCCGGAGGCCGTCGGCGAGAACTGAGGCGGTGTCACCATCGGGGGAGATTTTTAAGATGGTCCCGCGATGAGTCGAGAGCTCGTTGTGCATTCCCTTGCCCGGACTGTGAATTCCTCCTTTGGCGATGAAGAAGGACCCGTCTTTTGCGATGGCGAGGGAGGTGGCGAAATCGCGGGTGTGGAGGGTTTGGTGAAAAGCGTTGGAGGCATTTCGATAGAAGTCGATGAAGCTATCGTCGTTGGTGTCGATGAGCTCGGTGATTTGATCGCGGCCGAGGGTGAAGATGCGATCGCCAGGTGTGACTTCGATTGAGATCGTTTCGAAAAGCCCAAAAGCGATGCGGGTCCAGCGGGAGGTTTTGGCCCCGGGGGTTTCGATCCGCCAGATGTCGCCATCGAGAGTGGCGAGAAGTCCGGTTCCGTCTGAAAGGAAGGCCAGATCTGTGGGGCGGACGAAGCGAGGGGTTTCGGGAAGAGCGAGTTGCCGGATGGAGTAAGCTCCCTGAATCTTGGAAGTGGAATTGGTGAAGGTGTGGCCGTGCGGGAAAGCGGGCGTTGCTGGTTCTTTGTCGGGGAGGGTGGAGAGTGAGGTGGGTTGATTGGAATAGGTCAGGGTGCCTGAGTTGATTGAGGGGGGAAGGATCTGCATCGAGGAATCGAGCGGGAATTTGTGGAGGTGGGAGAAGAAGGCTCCGGGAATGAGGTGGATGTTCCTTTGGTGAGGAGACACTTCTATGATTCTTCTGAATTCGGCCCCTCTTTTTATGATGGTTTCATGGATGATGGCATCAGCCAAACGGTATTGAAGGACGGGCGTTTTACCGCGGAGTTCGATGCCGAGCCAGCGGCCGGATTCTTTGGGGAAGGGGCCGATTGGTTTCGTGGCATCGCCGGGAAGAGTTGGGCGGGGGTCGTTTTTTGACGGGCCGTCCGGGCCTCCGCCGGGCAGGGTGGGTGAGGAAAAGAGGAGGGTGCCTTGCAGTGAGGGAGGAGACTTGGCTTTGGCCTTTCCCTTGGGATAGGAGATGGCCGCCATCGAATCGAGACTGAGGGGTGGCTTTCCGGCGGGGGCTTTCCAAACGGCGGCCCAGCGAAGCAAGTCGGTGTCGAAGCATGCCCAGTGGTCGTCACTGAGGCGGATGAGGATGCCGCGGCGCACCGGGTCAATCGCTTTGCCTTTAGGGATGAGGAGCGCGGATGAGACGAAGGGAGTTTCTTCCTCGAGGAACGGGCCAACGTTGGGGCCGGCGAGGGACTTTGTGGTGAGGAGAAGAGAGGTTAGGAGGCCTTTAAGGAGGAGTCTCATTGCCAATGAGAATAGAGCGAAGGCTTTCGTCGGCAAGCTTGGGGAGATGGTCGTTTGCGAATTCCTAACAAATGTGCCAAGTTCGGGCATGAGCGACAAAGCTGATCAAGAAATCACCCTGGAAGCCGGAACCCACTGGATGTGCAGCTGCGGTAAGTCTGCCAAATACCCTTTCTGTGATGGGTCACACAAGGGGAGCGGAATGGGACCTGAAAAGCTTGAATTAGAAGAGGCCACAACGATTCCGGTGAAGCGTCCTTCAGAGGGTGAGTGAATTGTTCGTGCACCTTGAGGAGCCTCCAGAGTATCCACTGGCCGGAGGCGGGATTCCCCCGGAATTTTTGGACCGGATGGCTCCGTGGATCAGAGGTTTTGTGGGGCTCGATCTCGCAAAAGCCCACGAGCGGCTCGTGAGTCGATGGGAGCGAATTGAGAATTCGGCGTTGAAGTGGTTTGCGGAGAAACTTCGAACATTCGAGGTGGATAAGTGGGTGGAGTGATTTCTGGGAAGAAGAGAGATGCTTCGGGGCGCTTGGTGAGTGACCGGTGGTTTCTTCCCGCCCCCTTGAAACGAGAGTATTGGCGGGGAAGATTGAAGAGCTTCGGTTTGGCAGATCACGAAGAAGTCTTGGACTTTTTTGAATTCTTTGGAGGTCTTGCCGAGGATACTTTTACGGCAGGCAGTTTTCGATACTGTGAAGAGGAATGGCCTGTCTTCGCTCCTGGGAAGGAAGTGATTCCGGGGTGGGACTGGCCGGAGTCGATTAACGATTTTCCCGAGTGGCATGGGGCGTTGGTCTTCTACCAGGCGGCCGATGGAGGAAAGCTTCTTCTGAGGGCGGACGGTGCCACCGCTTGGTGGGTCATGCAGGAATCCCGGGTCGAACGATTTGCCGTAAAATTTGAGGATTTTGTCGGGCTCTATTCCGGGAATTGGTCTCGGGTTGGTCCCTTCGACTACTATAGCTCCCGGATTCGCTAAAGCTTTGCAAAGCGACGATAAAGTAGGCTGCCGCTGCTTGAGACGCTGATACCTCAAAAGGCAACCTCGCCGACGGAAGAGTCGGAACGGGGTCCTGAAGTCTTTGACATTCTCTTGTCATGATCAAGCTCCGGCAAACTTTTGTCTTTTTTACCTCTGCGGCTTTTATCACTGCTGGAAATTCGCGGGTTGAAGCTGCCACCGTTCTCGGTGCCGGGGCAACTAGTGCGGGAGATTTTCTTTTGGGGGGCGATCTGACGGATCCTGAGAATGACGGGGCGGCTGATGCGGATCTGAATTACAATGCGACCTTCTCCGGGAATGAGGAGCCGGGCTTTGGTGGTGGAGAAGCGGCCTTCAATATCTTCGACAATCGGGTTGGTGGCGGAAATGACAAGTGGTGCTGCGGTAGCGGTGGTGCGAATCTTCCCTTTTGGGTCGATGCCACTTTCTCACAAGCAGTTGTTCTGACTCATTTTACCACTTACCAGTGGAAATGACTCGGTACCGGTTCGCGATGCCCGTGCATGGAGAGTCCAGGGATCGAACGACCAAGTAAATTACGTGGACATTTTCGTGCAAGGAGTTGATGGGACTTCGCCTTCCGTTTGGAATGCTACAAACTAGACGATCCGTTGGGATGGTGGTGGAGCTGACTTCGCTACTCCGGCGGCATTCACAACCATCCGTTTCCAGGCCGATGCTACGCAGAACGCCACTGGGGCCCATTTCCATCTCAATGAGTTTGAGATTTTCGGTGATGTGGTTCCGGAGCCAACTTCGGTCGTTCTGTTGAGCCTTGCGGGTTTTGGGTTTGGCTTTCGTCGCCGCCGCTAGCCCGGTGGTCCGCCAAGGTCTATTCCCACACGCCGATCACGGGTCCGAGTCGAGTTGCTTCGGGAGTGATTTTGGCTCTCGGTGCGTAGAGTGCGCTCACGGTCCCGTCTAGGTAGAGTGCTTCCGGACAGTTGAGATGGTCGCGGAAAAATGTCGCCATTTCGTGGAAGGAAACCGGAGTGGTCGAGATCACGAAGCAGAGGTGACCGTCAGCGCGAACACCGACGCCATTTCGGATGAGTTTGTTGGGTGAATTTTCCCGGATTGCGGGGTGAAACTTTCCATCGCTGACAAGGAGGGGGCCGGATTGGGTGGCGCATTTGACCATGGCAGCCGTTTCAGGACGCCAATCGTTGGTGTCGATAATTCAGGCCCCGTCGTTGGTAAGAAGGAAAATGCCGTTAGGTTTGAGGAAGAAATTGCCTTCGCCTACCGAGGTGTTGACCGGCGTGATTTGCTTTCCGTTGATGATGCAGAGACCGACCGGTGTTCCTCCTTTGTGATACATTCCGGCGTTCATCATCCAAACTGTCGTTTGGCCGATTTTTTGAGCAGCTGCTTCAAAGGCGGAGAAATCTCGCAGCGGTTTCCCGGCGGAGTCAGCGAGCTGAATGGAAGGTTTGGACTTTGAAGGATCGACGGTGACTATCTGCCAGGAGTTGCCGAGATGGTGGACCGATTCGATGCTTAGCCCTCTTGAAGGATCGTTAAGTTCGACCTTGGTGGTCGGAGGGTAGTGTTCTTTACAGCTACTCACAAAAAGGAGCAGGAGAATAGAAGTGAATATCCCGAGGGAGACTTGCATTAAATGAGCAGTTTGACCCTTCTCCGGGTACTATTCGAATTCCAGGTCTGAGAACTTCAGTGGGTGCTTTAAGATTTGTTCTCCTTTGGGATTTATGATTGCAAGCTCGACTGATTTTTTGGCCCAATCGATTTGGATGAGTCCGGCATTGAGTTGCGAATGTGAGGCTCCAATTCGGAAGGAATTCGTCGCTTGTGACCAGGACTTACTGGTGTGTGAGAATCCGCTGCTGGTGAGATCGTAGAATGGATATCCAGAAAGGTCCTTTTTCGAGAGTTCGGCGAAGTGTACGTCGCCCGAAATGGCGAAGGTGTGGTGAGCCTTGTTCTTTTTGAGGAGATCAAAGAGTCGTTTCTGTTCGTGAGGGACATTGCCCCAATTCTCCATTCCTTTCTCGAAGGAGATCATCTGGATGCTACTGGCGATGATGCGGAGATCGGCCGGGACCTGAAGTTGTTTGTCGAGCCACTTCCACTGGGGTTCTCCAAGGAGGGTTTTGCTGGTGTCTTTGGTGGGTTCATACCAACCGACGGTGCCGGGTTCTTTTTTCTTTTTGGTCTTTGGGAGTTCGTCGCGGAAGTAACGGGTGTCGAGGACGATGATCTGGCAGATCTTGCCCGGTGTTCCAAATGTGTAGGATCCGTAAATACCTTCACGTTTCCGGCGGGGGGAATCGACCGGGTCTTTGAAAAAATCGAGAAAGATTTTTTCGGAGGCCTTGCGCATGGGATAGCTTTTTCCGCCGTCGTTTGTGCCGAAGTCGTGATCGTCCCAGGTAGCGAGCATCGTGGTGGCATCGCGAAGTTTTCGAAAGCCATCCACAGCTTCGAGTTCGCGGTATTTTTTCTGGAGGACTTTCATGTCCCTGGTGTCCCCGTAAATGTTGTCGCCAAGAAAAACGAAGACATCGGGGGTCTCTTTGAGGACGGCATCGAACATGACGTCCTTTTTATCGCGGGGATTGTAGCAGGAGCCGAAGGCGATGGTGTCGATTTGCTTGTCCCGATGGAAGTCGCTTTGGACATCCCCGCGTGCAAAAGAAAGAAGGGTGATTAGTGAAAGTGTTACAGGAAGGAGAGATTGAAGCAACATGGTGGAGAGCGTTACTATTCCAGCGAACGATGTCCACTCAGGTTTGTCGAAATCTCCTTTTGCGCGAAACTATCGAAAAGGTCAGGGGATCTCAGTCTTTCCGGGCCATTCGTTAGGACCCTGATGGTGTTATGATTGAGATTACTCATTCTTACATTTCCCATGATTTGTGAATCAGGTAAAAGTACAAGCGTGATGAGAGAAGAATGGTATGCGCCTTTGTTGGTGTTGTTGGCGGGTGGCGCCTGGCTGGGGTGGCAACAGTTGGCTTCGTCCGCCGGTCAAGGCTCAACCTCTTTGATTGAAGATCCCAAGCTCTACCCGGATGCTCCCTACAGTTACCTCGACTCATCCGGGAAAGTAGATTTGGTCATGCTCTCTTCCGCTGCGAAAGGTGAACTTTCAGATGATGGAAATATGATCAACGGGATCAGAGCCGGCATTCGCTTGAAGCTCGAATTGCAGAAGATGTCAGTCGGTGATCTGTTGGATTTGAGCGATCAGATTCCGGGTCTCCAACTTCCTGAAGATGAGCGCCAAAAGCTCCAATCTGGTGTTTGGGCTCTGCTTGCCAGTAAGTCTCCTCGGGATGCCCTCCATCTGATGTCGGGGGAGATCAACAGCCACTTCAATCTGATCAAGGTCGCATTGACCAATCTCTCGCCTGAAGACCCTCGCGCTGTGGTGGCATGGATCGATCAGCATCGCGATCAACTCAGAGCCGATTCCAAGCGTCTTTCCACCCATTCCTCCAGAATATTGAAGCTTGAAGAGACTCTGGCCCCCCATCTTCTCAAGCTCGATCCGGATGCCATGCATGGCAGAATGCAGAAGCTCACTCCCAGAGAAGCAGACACCCTCCTCTCCAGCCTTTCCAACCGAAGGGGTGATCCGGACCTATTAAAATCTGTGTTTAATTGGCGCGGCGATCAAAAAGATCAGAGTTTGTAGCGGGTAATCTTACTTTTCATTTTTCCCGCGATGATCTGGGCGCGGCAACCAGGTTTATGAACCAGATGGAACTTGTCGGGACCGAGAGAGATGCATTTATCTTGGGAGTATCGACCAACTTTGGAGCGCAGGAGAAAGAGGATCTATCACACCTCGATGAACTTTATCAGTGGCTGCAAGGCCAGCCTGAAGAACACGTTGCTCCGATGAGTCGTGCGCTCGTAACTTCCTATCACATGAATGACAGTCGTCCGAAACAGTATCAACGAACGGTCGCCAAGATTGCTGAATTTGGAGGGACATCTGCTTCGAATGAATTACTCAAAAAATTTGCTCAAAAGACGGTCTGTATTCCGACCTGTCCTTATCACAATTCCTTGGAGGATCGACTGGAGAGTCTACAAGATCCTGATCTTAAAAGGGCTCTTGCCGAGGCCCATAAGCTAGTGCTGCAGGAAAACTCCGAAAAGAAATGAAAGCATCGATTGTAACAACATTGGCCATCCTAGTCGTGGTGGTGATTATTGGAAGAAGGCAGGTCGATGAGCTGGCGCAATTGAGAGCCATCGCTAAGACAGATTCCGAAGATCAGAGCGTGGTCGCCAGTTCACGGTTACGAGTCAAAAGCAGTGTCATTCAGGATCGATCAATCGAAGGGATTACAAAGAAGATCGTCGGAATCTATGCGAACAATGAGCCGGACTCCAAAGGTGACCGGACCAAGGCTGAAGCGGAGTTTATGGGAACTCTTATTAATCTCTCAGTCCGCGAATTGGAGGGTGTTTTTCGTGAAATGAAAGAGGAGTCAACCCTCCAGCTCTACTCGCGCGGGCGAATCGCGTGCTATTGCTTGAGGTTGATTTGCGATGAGGATCCATTGCGGGCACTTGACCTCGGTTTGGAGTCATTGGAGTGGGAAGGTTTTCAAGAGACAAGTCGGATTTGGAGAGCCACTCATTTGGCTCTCGAGCATTTGGCCCGGCATGATCCCGAGGCTGCCTGGGCTTGGTTCTCGGAGTATGGCGGGACGCCACCTGCCACTGTTTTTCCGGCGCGAGATCGAGACCGGGTCGCAAATCAGTTGCTGGCAGAAATGGCAAAGAAGGATTTTGGTCTCGCCTTCAAACATCTCAAAGATGCTCCTGTTTTGACCCAAGATATCAGCATGTTTGGCATCGCGAGTTCTCTGAATCTGGAACGGGCGCCAGACTACGTGAAAGCGGTTCGTGAATCCGGCTTATCGGAAAAATATAAGGCCGGAGCATGGGAGTCTTTAGCGCTTAAAGACCTCTCTTCCGATTTTCGTGATACGTTGAAAATTCTCAGGGATGAAGAGGCCAGTCAGAGCGAGCTCAAATCCTTCGCGGATGGGATTCGGCGAAGAGGAGGAGGTTCTCCCCAGGATCCAAATTGGCTGGACTGGGTGATTTCTCAAAGCAATGGCAAAGATTCGCTGTCATCCTATCAGAAAAGGATTATCCGGAGCCTTCAGCAAAGCTTTACCTCATTCGATTACGCTGCAGCCGGCAATTGGATCAACTCAAAACCCAAGGGTGCAATTGGAGACTACCTGGCGCTGCGGTATGCCTACGATATCAGTTATGAAGAGCCTGCCGCTGCTCTGGAATGGACCAAGGATTTGCCCCGGACAGCTGAGGTTGAGGACCTTGTCAAACAACTAAACGCGAGGCTTAATCCAAAGCCGGGAATTGGGATCCACCGCTAGGAAATGCTTGGCGATGAGCGGCCGTTTGATCGGCTCCATAGTAAGGTGACGGTAAAAATACAGTAGCTGAAAGCTCCAACTTTCAGTGATTGGTGCCGAGGTTCCAAAAGGTGGACCTTTCGGTTACGGTTTTTGGTGAGGGTGTTCCTTGAGGAGATCGGCGGGGGCGTAGAAGCTTTGTTGGGACTTGGTGGTCTCTCGGATCTCTCGTACTTTGGCCGGGGTGATCATGGAAGCTTTGTTGCCAAAGGTATTTCGGACGTAGGTGAGAACGGCGGCGAGCTCTTTATCGGAGAGTTGCTTGAAGGCCGTCATGGGAACCTGCCCGGGGTAATTTTTTCCTTTCACTTCGATGGGGCCGAGAAGGCCGTGGAGGGTGAGTTTAATGAGGCGATCTTCGGAGCCGTTGACCCACTTGGTGCCGGCGAGTGGTGGGAACATGGCGGTGGGAAGGCCGGCGCCGTCAGCTTGGTGGCAGGTGATGCAGTGGCCCTCGCGGGAGTAAACTTCGTGGCCTTTTTTGAAGAGAGTGAGGGCGTCGCCTTTGAGCGGCGAAGTGGGCTTTGCCATTTTTTCGCCGGTTTCGATTTGGAGTTGCTTGCCCTGGAGTTGGGCTTTGGCGGTTTCGAGGACGGGCTTGAGCCATTTGTCGACGGGGTGTTTTTTGATCTCGGAAAGGATGGGGAGACCTTTCTCCGGAGGGAACCAGGAGGCAGCGACGGCGGTTTGGAGGCGGACGCGCGGGGATTTGTCTGCGGCAAATTGCTTGAGCATATCGGAGGCGTCTTCGATTTGATCGCGGTTTGAGCGGAGGACTTCCACGGCGGCAGCCCGGATGCGGGGGTCCGGGGCGGTGAGAAGGCTCGAGAGGGCGCCGACGTTGAGTTCGTCGAGTCCCCAGCTGACCCAGAGGGCTTCGAGGAGATGGTGTTGATGTTTTTCAAGATTGCTGGGGTCGAGACCGTCGATCCATTTTTGCAGAGCGGGAATGACGAGCTTGGGGTTACGGTCACGAAGTTCGCGGCGGGTGCGGTAGCGAGTGCGGGCTTCGGGGAGGGTGAGGTTTTCGAAGAGTTCGGTGAGGCTGGCGTCGTGGATTTTGGCGGGTTTGACGAGTGGGCGACCTGGGTAAGTGATGCGGTAGATGCGACCGTGTTTGTGATCGCGGAGGGGGTCGCGGGCGCTGTGTTGCATGTGGCCGACGAGGACGTTGTGCCAGTCGCAGAGGTAGAGGGAGCCATCGGGCGCGAACTCGTGGTCGACGGGGCGGAAGTTGCCGTCGGAGGATTTGAGGAGGTCGTGGCGATGCTTGGCTTTATAGCCGGATTCGGAGTCTAGGATTTGGTGTTGTTTGAGGCCGAGGAAGCCGATGGTGTTTCCCAGGATGACGTCGCCCTGGACTTCGTCGGGGAAGTGGCGGCTGGAGACGAATTCAAGTCCGGAGGTGGGGCGGACGCGTTGGTTCTTTTCGAGGATGGCGGGAGGCTTGGGACAAAATTGACCGTAGTCGACCTTCACTGATCCGGGTGTCATCCAGTGGAGGTCGGGGTCGGAGGTTTCGAGGAAGAAGGGTTGGCCGAAGCGATCGAAAGCGGTGCCCCAGGGGTTGGGGATGGAAAGGCGGGCGGTGCGTTCGAGATGATTGCGTTGAGGGGAGAAACGGAAGAAGCCACCGTTGGAACTGCGGACGGGACCGTACGCCGTTTCGATGTGGGAGTGAAGGAAGGTGCCTTCGCCCATGTAGATGGCGCCGGAGGGATCGGCGCAGAAGGCGGAGATGACGTGGTGGGTGTCGTGGTCGTCGAAGCCGCTGAGGATGATCTCGCGGACGTCGGCTTTGTCATCACCGTTGGTGTCCTGCAGGCGGATGAGGTGATTGCCTTGCGCGACGTAAACGCCGTCGTGTGAGATCTCGAATCCGGTGGGGAGATGGAGATTGTCGGCGAAGACGATTTCCTTGTCGGCTTTGCCGTCGTTGTCGGTGTCTTCGTAAATGAGGAGCTTGTCGTTGGGCTTGGGATCGCCGGGTTTCCAATGTGGATAGGTGGGCATGGTGGCGACCCAAAGACGGCCCTTGTTGTCGAAGGTGATTTGAACGGGGTTGGCGAGGTTGGGGAATTCTTTTTCGGAGGCGAAGAAGTCGATCTTGTAGCCGGGAGCGAGGGTGAAGGAGGCGAGGGCGTCGTCGCCGTAAAGGTATTCGGTGCTGCCGTTCTTTTTGCTGGGGCGGTAGTTGGTTTTGATCTCGGGGAGCGGGGTGGTTTTGGCATCGGCGGCGGCGAGGTCGAAGGTTTTTCCTTGAGCCGCGGCCCAGATGGCGCGGTCGCGGTTGGCGCACATCTCCTCGAGCTTTTTGAGCTCGGCGGGATAGTTTTTAGGGCCGAAGGGATTGTGACGGCGGCCGTAAACGTGGACGCCGTTGGGGATTTTGTAGTGTTTTTCCCAGAGCCAGTTTTTTTCGGCGATTGCGTTTTGGATTGAGGGTTGAGTGCTGCTCGCGAGGTTGGCGGCATTGCCAAAAAGATCAGTATAGATTTTCCCGGAGACCGCAGCGTAACCATTTCGATTAAGTGAGTTTCCATCCAGAGTGATTGGGTCATTGTAGGGTTCACCCATCAGGCCGGTCATGGTGACGATATTGGCGACGGGGATCTGGTAGTCCTTGCCTACCCGAAAGATGATATCTGCGTAACGGCTGGGTCTGGTGCCACCTTCTCTTTCGGCACCGCGGGGCTTGAAGGTGATCGGTGAGACGAGTGCGATTTGGGGAGCGCTTTGGCCGTTGTATTTCTGAGTCTGAGTGTGGTGAACCCAAGCTCGAAGTTCAGCTTCAAAGCTGTCGATCCTTCCTTCGTCCGGGAAAGATTTGCTGTAGCCAAAGAAACCGATGATGATGTCGGGTTTGAGTTTGGTGAGCCATTCATCGGGCGAAGGCATTCTTCCGTTGCCAGTGTGGCCGGAGCGCCAGCGGTCGGTGGCTTTGGAGAGAGGCGGGTGGAATTTATCGGCCTCAGGGAAGGCCCAGGGGGTGGAGCGCGCAGAGTGGGGTCGGAACCCGGGGGTGTTTCCTTCATCACACATGTTGCGAATGAAGAGATTTTTCTCGGGGTGTTGTAGATGAAGCTGAGTTTCAAAAAAACCATACTGCACCATACGTGAACCCAAGCCATTGCCGACGAGGACGATGCGGGATCCTTTTTTGAGTTCGAGAGGCGCAGCGGTTGCCGAAAGGGCGGCGAGGAAAATGAGAAGAACGGCTTTCATCGGGCGAGAGAGTAGAGAGATGAAAAAGGGAAGCAATCTTGGGGTTTTTGACCTAGTGGCTTTTTAGGGTTGAAATCGGGATTTTCGAATCTCTACTTGGGAATGACTTTTAGGAAATTCTCTTTCAACCATCCGCACGGACTTGCGGTTGCTCTGGCTGCTTTTGTCGGTTCGATTATTTGTTCATGGGCGCAAGCTGATTCGCCGAACGCGAATACTTCGGAAACCGAAAAATACCGTTTGGTTTGGTTCGAGGATCCGACGACGACTGCGACCTTCGTCTGGAACCAATTGGAGGGAGATCCGGCCACTCTTTATTACGGTCTCAAAAACGAAGGTCGCAATACCATCAAATATTCGAACCGGAAGAAGGTGGATCGAGTCGTTGAGTATGACGGAATGAGAAACTGCATGGTGACTCTCGAAAATCTTAAACCAGATAGCTGGTATTTCATGTGCCTGGGTGATGAAGCGGGGGTGAGCCGGCTGTTCTACTTTCGGACGGCTCCGGATCAGCCGAAGCCCTTCACTTTCATTTGCGGAGGAGATTCGCGGAACTTTCGGGACATTCGGCAGGCTGCCAACATGATGTGCAAAAAGCTCTCACCACTTTTCGTGGCCTTCACCGGGGACATGATTAATCACGACAATCCAGTGGAGTGGAATGACTGGCTGGATGATTGGCAGCTGACGATTGGTGAAAAAGGACGGCTGCTCCCCATTGTCCCTCATCGCGGGAATCACGAGGCACGGCCGGAGAGTATTCCGAATCATTTTGGAACACCCGCTGACACCTACGGGGCTTTCAATATCGGGGATAATCTTTTTCGCTATTACGTTTTGAATAGCCAGATCCCTGCCGATGGTGCGCAGGGAGCGTGGTTGCGGTCTGATTTAAAGAAGAACGGCAAAGGGGTGACCCATTTGGCGGCTGGCTACCACAAGCCGATGCGCCCGCATACCAGCGGGAAACCACTCGGGCGGAATCCTTACAAATGGGCCGACACATTTTACGAAGAGGGCTTTGACGTTGTTTTGGAATCGGATTCTCACGTGATGAAGCGGACTGTTCCGGTGAAGCCCGACAGCTCCAGTGACGGAGGATTCAAGGCGGCTCCGAATGATCCAAAGGCGACGGTTTATCTTGGCGAAGGTTGCTGGGGTGCTCCGCTCCGACGGGCTGATGTGAAGTATTCCTGGACGGTGGGCGCGGCTGCTTTCAACGGCTTTGATTGGCTTTATGTCACACCCGATGCCATTTTTGATAAGACGGTGAAAGTTGAGAATGTGTCTCGCGTTGGTGAAATCGATCTTGAAAACCCCTATGAAAATCCCGAGGGACTGAAACTTTGGGCTCCAAGCGGAGACGACGAGGTTCTTGAAATTCCAGCGGACTAATCGAGCGGATGGAATCGGCGGAAAGTGAGGAGAAGGCGACCTGGCTTGATTGCTGCAATCTGGGAATCCTTCAGGTCATTGTCAGTTTCACTTTTCTGGCCCGGGGCTGGTTGACCTGGCGTTGGGACAGCCCGATCCGTGAACTCATTTGGCAGGAGAAGTGGTGGACCCCTGTGCTCGCAAAGTACGACATGACCTGGAGTCACTTTGCCCGGACCTCCGATCAATGGATTACCCCCAGCCTGGAGATGATGGGGAGGTTTCTCATTGTTTCGGCTTTTATTCCTTGGCTGGCCGGTTTTTCCCGCGTCCGTTGGCTGCGGTGGTTCCTCATTCCAGCAATCCTGATCTTGATTCTCGATAGTTTTTCGAGATGGGTGGGGAAGGATATGCAAGCGGGCATGGCAATGGAGCATGTTCTTCAAATGATGGCTCCGATTGCTCTTTTGATCTACCTTGGCCGAAAGTCTCTGGTCGCTCCAAAGCGCGACGCCATCGTGCGATGGCTGTTGATGATCGCGGCGGCGATGACCTTCGTGGGCCACGGACTTTATGCAATGGGTTATTACAATGTCCCGCTGCACTTTCAAATGATGACCATGGAAATTTTAGGGCTTTCGGAGGAGGGGAGTTTCCAATTTTTAGAGGTCATGGGGTGGCTCGATTTTGTGGTCGTGCCGTTTTTGATTTTGCCGTGGACCCGGTGGATGGCGCTTTTTTACATGTTCTGCTGGGGCGGGGCGACGGCTCTGGCACGCATTCTGGCCTATTATGATGAGACTCTTCCATACAACGCGATGGATCCCTGGATGGTGGAGGCGGCGGTGCGGACTTCTCATTGGGCGATTCCGTTTTGGCTTTTGTGGCTGATGTGGTGGAAGCGGAAACAAGCGCGCGCGGAAGCCTTGGTTCAATCTTGAGCTTTTGCGTTCTTTGGATATGACCGCGTGATGAGTTCTATCGTTCGCGAGGGGCGGACGACCTTGATCCTCGCCCTGCCTTTGATGGCCGGCCAGGTCAGCCAAATGCTGATGGGGCTGGTGGATACCTACATGATTGGGAAAATCGGGACGGTGGAGCTGGCGGCATCGACGCTGGCGCATTCGATTTTGCACCTGCCCTTGATGTTGGGGATCGGGATTGCGATCGCGGTTTCGGTGAAGGTGTCGCAAGCGCGTGGAGCGGAAGATCAACAGCAGGCCAAGGCAGCTTTACGGGATGGATTTTTGCTGAGCCTGGTGCTGGGAGTGGCGACTTTTGTCCTGAGCTGGCTAAGTCTTCCGCTCATTTCTTTTCTGGGGCAGGATCCGGAAGTAGTGGATCGTTTGCCGGGATTTTACCTCTTGGTGAGTGCTTCCATGACGCCGGCGATCATTACGATGGCGGTGCGAAATCACTCGGACGGGATGGCGAAACCTTGGCCGGTGTTTTGGATTGTTTTGGCAGGGGTCTTTTTGAACGTGTTTTTAAACTGGTTGTTCATTGAGGGGAATTGGGGAGCGCCGAGAATGGAATTGGAGGGGGCTGGTTTGGCGACTTTACTGGCGAGGGTGGCAACAATGATGGGGGTGATGCTTTGGTGTCGGTTTAGTCCGGACCTAAAAGCTTGGTCGCCGCATCGTTGGTTTTTGATGCCGGACCGGAAGGAACTTGCGGAGTTTTGGAAGATTGCGTGGCCGGCCAGTTTGCAGGTGTCGGCCGAGATCAGTGCTTTTGTGATGGCGGCGCTTTTGATCGGGAGTTTTGGGGCGGCGGCCTTGGCGGCTCATCAGGTGGCGATCATGTGTGTCGCAACAACCTTCATGGTGCCTCTGGGTTTGTCGATGGCGCTTACCGTGCAGATCGGAGAGGCGAAGGGCGCGGGAAGGCCCGAGCGAATGAGACCGATTGTTCTCAGCGGTTGGTTGACGGGGTTGACGGTCTCCTTGGTTTTTGTGGGGGTCTTTTTGATTTTCGATGAAGCTTTGGCCTCGGCCTTTGTGGATGAAGTGGAGCCGATGAGGATCGTGGTGGGACTGCTTTGGATTGCGGCGATTTTCCAGGTGGCGGATCACTCGCAGATCTTGTCATCCGGAGTTCTGCGGGGAATGGACGATGTGAAAATACCGGCCCTGATCATGTTCTCTGCACACTGGCTGATCGGAGTGCCGTTTGGGATCTTTCTTGCATTCGGGCAAGGTTTGGGGTCGGCGGGAGTCTGGTGGGGCCTGAGTGCCGGGCTGATTACGGCTGCCTGGCTTTTGGGCCGGAGGGCATGGAAGATGACCTCCTAAAGGTGTCCGGCAGGAGGAGGATTCGATTTGCGGACCCGCATGTTCAGGCATGGGTCAATGGGGCAATGGCGTGTTGGAATTTCTCACGGGAGCGGGTGTTGGTTTTTGTGGCATTAATCCTTCCTTTTCGCTTTTGGGCGGGCGCGGAAGTTTTGATCTACGGGCTTCCCAGATGGAATAGCGAGACCCGACATTCCCACCCTGCTTTGTTCTTTCTTGCCGGAGCAGTGATGGCAACTTTGGTGGATCTCTGGGTCGGAAACGTGGATCGGGCGAATTGGCGTTTTGTTTTAATTGTGACAGGGGTTTGCATCATGGGAGCGGCCGTTTTGGCGGTGAATTCATGGAAGAGGCGCAATTCCGGGAACGGGTGGCTGGAGACGCCGATGAGCGAGCAGGTTTGCCGTTGGAGCTAGTTTTTGTAAGGTTTAAAAAACTCCTTCTTGCGGGTTTTCACTGGTAGGTTACTTCTGGTGACCGAATATTTTTAGCCACTGATCATGAGTTCCTCCCTGACCGTTGAAGAAGCCCGCGCGCAAGTTGATTCCCATACCAAGGAGATGATCAACTGGCACTTTTCACCCGAAACCGGCTGCCCCTATTGGCTGGACTGGGCCAAAGAGGCCGGTTGGGATCCCCGGGAGAAGGTGCAGACCTTTGCAGACATGCTGCATTTCGACAATTTCGACGACGAGGTCCTTCGCAAGGAAGATCCAGCCAAGTTTATCCCGAAGGCCTTCGAAGGCCGCCCGTATAATGTTTTCGAGACCGGTGGAACGACCGGAATGCCCAAGCAGCGGATTGGTTGGGAAGACTACAAAACGGACTATACCGAGTTTTCCGAGCACTACGGTCCTGACTTTTTCCCGCAAGGGGCCAACTGGCTGATGGTGGGGCCGACGGGTCCGCGTCGTTTGCGCATGGCAATTGAACACCTTGCGAATATTCGTGGTGGAGCGTGTTATTTTATCGACCTCGACCCCCGCTGGGTGAAGCGCCTGATCGGGATGGGCGAGATGCAGATGGCCAAGGCCTACCAAGAGCACGTGATCGACCAAGCGGTGACGATCATTCGCCATCGTGACATCAAGTGCATTTTTACGACGCCTCGTTTGCTCGAGAGCCTTTCCCTGAGAATGTCGCTCGCCGATGCTGGAATTCGTGGAGTTTTCGCAGGAGGAACGACGATGACCCCCCAGTATGTGAAATTCATTCAGGAGGAAGTTCTCGAAGGTAAGATCAATTACGCGCCCACTTATGGTAATACTTTGATGGGCCTTGCAATTTCCAAGAGGCGCGAGCCCGGCGAGTATTCGCTGACTTACTACGCGCCGCAGCCGCGCGCGATTCTTCGGGTGGTTAATCCCAAGGATTCCACCAAGGTCGTTGATTACGGCGAGTATGGTCGCGTTGAATTGACGACGATGACGAAGGAGTTTTTCGTGCCAAGATTCCTTGAGCGTGACGAAGCGATTCGCCGTCCCGAGTGTGATGAATTTCCATGGGATGGAGTCGGTGATGTCCGTCCGTTCCAAAGCGGGACCAAGGCCGTGATTGAAGGAGTTTACTAATAAGACGTTAAGGTGTGCGGAGTTGTCTATTCGCTCTGACAATAAATACAGCTTGGTAAGCTCTGTGTTTCCCGATCACAACATTATGTTAAACTCCATAATCCAAATCCCTCAAAAAGGCTAGGAGCCAATCGCTCAAAGCCAATTGCCAATTTTCCTCAACCAAAACGCTTCACCACCCACCACCATGCAAATTCCCATCTTACGCCTTGGCGAGACTTATGAGTCTGCCGACCTTGTCGAGTTAAACGAAAATCTGACCACGCACACTGCGAACCCTGGTTTGATTCGTCGCGATCTTTTGAAGATCGACCAAGCCAAGGCTGCGCTTGATGCCATTCCGGCTGAGACACTTGCTGACTATTGCGAGAAGGCGGCCGAGCTCTTCATGAATGCCGAATTGCCTTGCGGCGATTCGACCCAGGGGCCTGATGATTACGTGGAGTCGCTTTCTGCTCTGACTCGTCTTCCACACACTTTGGTGCGGATGAATATGGGGAAGATTCATGCTGCGATGTCACAGATCCGGACTGTGATCGGTGGGCTCACGCGGGGCATGCCATTGGAGATTTTTGACAAAGGGATCACCTCGGTGGGTGGACTTGAAGTGAATTACTATCCGGCGACAAGTTCACTCGGAGTGTCGCTTCCCAGTAATGCTCCGGCGGTGAATTCACTTTGGCTTCCGGCTTTGGTGATGAAAATCCCGGTTCTTTTGAAGCCGGGACGTGAAGATCCATTTACGCCGCTGCGAATCGTGCAGGCCATGATTCAGGCGGGTTTTCCAAAGGAGGCCTTTGGCTACTATCCAACCACGCACGAGGGTGGTGATACCTTGCTGACTTCATGTGGCGCGGGAATTTCTTTCGGGTCTGATGTCACGGTGAAGAAGTATGCGCCGTTCAAGAGCATCCAGGTTCACGGCACAGGACGCTCCAAGATTTTGATTGGCGAAGATTATATTGATCGTTGGGAAGAATTCATTGATGTGCTGGTCACTTCCATTTCTGCAAACGGTGGGCGGAGTTGCATCAACACGTCGGCGATCCTCGTCCCTTCACATCGCGATGAAATCGCGGAAGCGCTGGCTGCAAAACTCGCGGAGATCAAGCCACTGGCCCGCGATGACTCAAATGCACTGCTTTGCGGCTTCGCGAACACCGCGCTTGCCGATGGGATTGACGGGATGATTGAAGGTCTGTTGGAAGACGAGGGCGCTCGGGATGTTACTGCGGGACATCGTGCCGAGGGACGGAAAGTGGAAGCCTTTGACCAGACCTATCTCTGCCCGACCTTGATCGCTTGTGATGACAAGGATCACGCTCTGGCAAACACCGAATTCATGTTCCCTTACGCGAGTATCGTAGAAATGCCCCAATCTGAAATGCTGGCGAACATCGGCGAAACTCTTGTGGTGAGCGCCTTTACCGAGAATAAAGATTGGATTCAGGATCTCATGCTGAGCCCCGATATCGAGCGCCTGAATATCGGGCCGTTCCCGACAAATCGCGTTCAGTGGGAGCAGCCGCACGAGGGGAACCTCTTCGAGTTCCTCTATCACCGCCGCGCCATCCAAGGCGATCTTTCTGCCGCTCGATAGCGTTCGAAAGCGACCTTTCTATTTCCCGGCCCGTCTTTTAAGAATGTCATCGTAGACTGTCAGGATTTCAGAAACCGATCCGAGGTAACTGCTAGAGGAGGACTGGACAGCGTGCTTTTGAATCCGGAATTCTTCGTCGAAGTTTCCGAAGCCACGGTGAATGCGGGCCAAGGTGTCGTAGTAAGAACCGTCGGGATTGTTGGTAATGGAAGCAACGCTATGGCGTTCGGCTTCCTCGAGGTGGAGCTCGCTAACGGCACAAAGCCAAGCGAGACCATTTCGCGGACGGACGAAGCGCGGGTGTTTCGCGATGACCTTGTTGTAGTGTCGGTAGGAATACTGAAATACGTGTTGGTGAACCTTGGGGCAGACCGTGCGGTCAATGTTCTCGATGAAGATGTCGGCAATGTAAGTTGAGGCGGGAATGGGTCTGATGGCTTTATCGATGGCTTCGATGGCCTCGCCGGTCTTGCCGGCCCGGGCGAGGTCAAGCGACCGGCAGGTCTGCATTCTCAAAAAGTTCGAGAGAGGCTCGGTATAGCTTCCCCATGCACTTCCTTCGACAGAAGAAACGCAGATGGCCAGCGCCAATGCACGGGCTTTTTTTGTCTCTCCCTTGGAAATGGTCTCTTTCCAAAGCCACTCGAGATTTCGTTTCCAGGCGCTGGAGCCGGGCGGGAGTTCAATGGTGATGCGCTTTTTGAGAGCGAGGGCTTCTTCATAGCAACCAGCAATTTGGAGTTCCTGCGAGAGTTCTTCAAGACGGGATGGGAGAACCACGCAGTCATTGATGGCATGGGCAAGAGCTTTGTCGGCTTCCTCCTGTCGTCCCGCCTGCCTGAGGATTCCGTAGGCGAGTGCTGGATGGTCTTTGGCTGGATTTTCCATCCGGTCAAAGAGTTCAAGGGCGCGTTTCCAATCGCGGAGAACTACGAATTGGCCGAGTGTAAATCGTTGTTCGGTCTTGGAAAGATCCTCGAATCGATCGTCTCGTGCGAGGATGGCTTCAACGACAATCTCAACCGGAAGAAAGTTACGTCCGATTTTGAGGAAGAGGTCAAGGAGGTCGGGGTTCTTGCGTCCCAACTCGATCATCTTATTCCAGGAAGTGATTCGCTTGGAATAAGGGGCATCACTCCAGCCGTAAAAATCAGTGATCAGATCAAAACGTTCCCGCATAGTGAGGTCGCCGGCCTTGGTCAGCGCTTTCCAGATCTGAGCCTTTTCCTCGTCGTCGGAGGTATAAAATTTATTCAGTAACTGAAGGTAGTCATTCTCACCCCAGTCTGGAGCAATCTCGTCGACGCTCAGTCTAAACTGAAAGTAAGAGGAATTCTGTTTTTTGAAGGTGCTCCACTGGACCCCGCCGGCCTTCTTGCTCGCGTCTCTAAGGCGGGTGATCAATTCCCAGGCTTCTTCTCTTTCACCGAGACGGTAGTAGTGGCCGGATAGCAAGAAGAGCTTGCGCACCTCCTCGGATGGAACCTCGATACCTTTCCCGATGCTTCGGATCTGCTCTTCGACCCATTTGTCGCGGAGACCGGCATCAAGAGGGATGTCGCATCGCTTCAGCCATTTCGAGGTATCCATGTTGGTGTAATCGAGGCTGTAAAGTCGCGAGGACTCCGTTTTCTCCATCGATGGGATCGAAAGTTCGTAGAATCCGGTGAGGTGAAGGATTTGATAATTTCTTTCCCGGTCCGAGCTGGATCGTTTTTTTTCGATTACGGCGAGAAGTTCTTTAGCGAGTGCGAGAGCTTCCTCGTCTTTTTCCTCTTCCTGTAGGCGAAGGATTTGGATGACTTTGGAGCGGGGAGCTGCTTTATCGGCATTTTCAGCCCACTCGAAGTAGGGCAGGTAATCGCCCTTGAGAAGCGAAAGGCTGGCCAGTGATTCCAGGTCGTTCATTTCTCCGGCGAGCTTCAGTGCTTGATCAAGGAGGCCGGCGCGGCGATAGCAGGCGAGGAGAAGCGGGTTTTGGGCTTTATCCTGTCCGGCTTCGAGTCCGGCGATCTTCTGTTCGAGTTTGCCGTTCGCAGCATAGAGTCCTGCAAGCCAAACCGATCCGTTGGGATGATCGGGTAGTTTCTTGAGGAGTTTTTCGGCTCTCTCGTGATCATTTTCGGCAAGAGCGGATTGCACGGCCTTATTGAGAGCTTTTGAAACGACCCCCTCGACGGCGTCGCGCACCCGAAAGCTCTTCTCCTCCGACCATAATTTGAGAAGGGTGAGGGCGAGCTCGGGTTTATCGAGCTTCTTGAGCGTGTTGATCCTCGCAGTAGCATCCAATTGGTCGTAGCGATCAAGGAGGTCCAGGATTTCGATTGGAGTATTCGAACTAAGACCAAGATCGATTCTTTTTAAAAGGAGAGCGGCCCGGCGTGAGATCTCGGGATCATCGCTGGCAGCCAGGTTGGAGAGAGTCGCGGCAGCCTTTTGGCCGGCCTTCCAGAGCTTTTCGGATGCTTCCTGTCGGACGGGCATCTCTTGAGAGCCAAGTCCTTTGGCGATTTGATCGAGATTGGCTTCTTCCTGGGCGGGCATTGACGAGAGGGTGACGAAGGCCAGAATAACGGGGAATAGGTGGCTTGGGGTCATTGCTGAAAGGATAGACCAGCGCGGGCGTGAGTGCAGCCAGAAAGATCAATTCGGGAAACATCCATTTTTTTTGATGAAATTTGACATCGGGCCTGCTGCTTTGCGATTGGATGGGTGGGTATCTTCGGTCCCAACTTCGTATTTCGATATGCGAAGGAAAAAAACGGAAACAAAAGAGTATCGATTTTTTGGGTGAAACAGAAAAAACGATGGGGGGAGCAGGTGACGGCCTGCTCCCTCTTTTGTGTTGGGAGGGGCCGCCCATGGAGAAAGGGAGAGCTTTACCGACGATGCCCGACCGTTAGGATATATTCATTGTGAATCCTGAGCAGCCCATCCTTTCGCTTGAGAATGTCTCCCGCCATTTTGGCGCTTTTCGGGCTGTTGATGGTTTGTCGCTTCAGGTCGGGAGAGGCGAGATTGTTGGGTTGTTGGGACCAAATGGGGCTGGGAAGACGACGACGGTGAAGATGTTGATGGGGATGATTCGGCAGACTGCGGGTGATCTCTCTCTCTTTGGGATGGATTGTTTTTCGGAGAGGAACCAGGTGCAGAAGCGGGTGGGTTTTCTGCCGGATGAGCCGAATTTCCAAAGCCACTTGAGAGGAATCGAGCTATTGGAATTTGTGGGTAAGGTGCGGGGTTTGTCGCCTGAGGTAATCACGGCTCACATTGATGATGTGGGGGGGGAACTCGGGTTGGTGGATGACCTGGGTGAGTTTGCTTCAAATTACTCGAAGGGGATGCGCAAGAAGTTGGCCTTTCTGATGGCGACGGTTCACAAGCCTGACCTTTTGATCATGGACGAGCCGACAAACGGGCTGGATCCGGTGGCGACGCGGTCATTTCTGGAGCTGGTGCAGCGGTGTGTTTCAGACGGAAGCGGGGTGCTCTATTCGACCCATCTTTTGGATCAGGCGGAGAAGGTTTGTCATCGGTGCGTGGTGATGAATCGGGGTCAGTTGGTGGCTGAGGGAACGGTGGAAAGTTTGAAAAGAGAGTCTGCTGTGGAGACTTTGGAAGAGGTGTTCTTTGCGGTGACGGGAGAAGGTGATGTCTGATTCCACTGACAAAAGGCGAAGTGGTGCGGTCAGAGCCTTGGTCGTGCTGATGTGGTTCCGCTTCCGGCACATGACGGGGTGGCTTGGGGATTGGTATGCGAAGCATCGCAATCCGACGCTGCCCAAGAATACGAAAGGATCAGTCTTCTTTATTTTGCTGGGCAGTTTGTTTTTGGTTCAGGGATTCTTTCTGACCCACAAGATGATTACGACTTATGCAGAACGTTCGTTGAGCATGAGGGAAGGGGTGGTGAGTTTTGATCGATTCACATATGAGACTTTAGTGGAAGAGGCTCCAGACTGGGAGGGCCGATCGAATGAGGAAATTGAGGAGCGTCTGGAATTCATCCTGAGTACAAGAAGCTTTCGAACAGGGAAGGACGATTTAATCCCGGTCACTACCGATCAGGTTCTGGAGGCCTACCGAGAGCGCGGATTCGAGGGGTGGGCGGATTATGAGATTTTTTCAAGAGGAGAGATCACTCTGCGTGAGTTTCAAGGCGGAGTCAGGGAGCGCTTTACCCGTTTATTGGGGATGATTTTTCTGGGGCTTTTAGTGGCACTGTTGTTCATGCCGATGGCGGTCAAGCAGAAGAATCTCGCGGCGACAAGCGACCATCAGGAGTGGTTGTTTACCTTGCCCATGAAGGAGTCGGAGTTGCTGGCGGGCACCTTTCTCTCGAGCGCGCTGATCAGACCCTTGGCTTATTTTATTTTGTGGCCCTTGCTGACCAATCTTCTGATGGCTTGCGGTGAGTTTGTTTTGGTCGCGGCCTTGGTGGCGATGGTGCTGACTTTGCTGATCTCGGTGGCGATCACCGGACTGGAAATTTTTCTGGATACCTGGATGCGGGCGAGAGCGCCGGCAATTATTTTAAAGAACGCCCAGATGATTTTTTCGATGCTGGGGCTTCTTGCTTTCTATGCGGTTTTGGCAGCGTGTTTCGCGGGAGCTTCTTCCTTCCCGTGGGTGAATTGGTTGGCGGAAAGAATGCCGGGAAAAACGGGCCAGCCGGTGGGGCAGACTTTGTTGTTGGGCTTGGGCGGCTTAATCGGAGTGACCCTTTTGGTCGCCCTTGTTTGTGGAGCGGGGGGAAGCGCCATGGCTGCACGCTTTATGAAGACCGGTTGGCTCTCTGGAAATGGTCAGCATTCGGCAAACCGCGGAGTGGGGAACCAGAGATTGAAGGGCGGCAGCTTGCTGAAGTTTGAGGGGCTGCTTTTGTTGCGGGATCGGACGCTGGCGATGCAGGTGATTCTCGTTCCCTTGATGATCGTGGGCTATCAGGTCCTGATCAATCCAACCATGGTGCAGTCGATCACGGCGGCGGGGATTTGTGCACTGGCCTATTCCTGCGGAACCTATGCGAGCCTGATTACGGCTCCCCAATTGCTGGTTTCCGAGGCGAAAGGAGTGTGGATGATTTATAATCTGCCGGTGGCGGTGGCGGCTTACTTTCGACGGCGGGAGACCTTGTGGCGTTCGGTCTCGACTGGTTTGGCGGTGATCCTGGTGGTGGTCATGATTTTGGTGAGCAGCGATTTCCAGGTGACGGAAATCTGGCGCTATCTCATGACTCTTTTTGGTGTGTGGGTGATGGGCCGGGTGGTGAGTGGAATTGTTCTTGGGAGACCCCAAATGCCGGATGTGGCCTCCGGTGAGATGCCGCGAATGGCCCCCGGGAGAATGTATGGCGCGATGACCTTCGCGGGGATTTTTGGAGCTTTGTTGTGGCACGGAAGTTTTTGGCCTCTGGTGAGTTCTTTGGTGGTGTTCTGGTTTCTTGGAGTGGCGATTTGGCAGAGACGCGAGATAAGTTTCAACTACCTCATGGAGCCGGTGGAGGAAGAGCCGCCGAGTTGGGGAGTGGACGACGGGCTGTGGTCCGTAGTGGTGTTTTTACTGGTACAGGTATTGGTGACAGTGATCGGTGGAGTGACCGGGGGCGTGACCAGAGAAGTGATCCTGAGCTCTTTTGTGGTCGGTGGTCTGGTCGCGGTGGGCTTCACAAAGCTTCGGCAGAGACAGAAGGGCATTCCGC
This sequence comes from Akkermansiaceae bacterium, assembly GCA_965657795.1. Lineage (GTDB taxonomy): Bacteria > Verrucomicrobiota > Verrucomicrobiia > Verrucomicrobiales > Akkermansiaceae > SW10. Next base: position 6,269 of record CBFHQJ010000014.1, on the reverse strand, counting down.
TTCCAGAGTTTCCCGGAGAAGGAGGCCGGGTAGGGAGATCGCGACTGATTGTCGAGATCGTGGTGGCGGCGGCAGTGTGTTTGGCTGCCGGCATCGGTTGGACTTTGATTTTGGAAACCGGAGTTTTTGGCGGGATGGAAGGAGAGCTTGGTTCGGAGTGGAATCCTGTGGTGTTAATTCTCTTGGCGGTGGTGGCTGCGCCTATTCTGGAGGAGCTTTTGTTTCGAGGCTTTATGTGTCGGACCATGTTGGGGTTTTGGTCGAAACGAAATGCGATCTTTGGAAGTGCGCTCATCTTTGCGATTGTGCATCCCGGGACCTCTTTTCCTCCGGTCTTTCTCCTCGGGATTGCGACTGCGGTTCTCTATCTACGGAGTCGCTCGGTTGTGCCGGGAATGATCCTTCACGGCCTCTACAATCTGGGAATCGTGGGGTGGGCGATTTGGACTTAGTGAGGTGGCTTTGTGCAGTTTTTGATTGCCTTGGAAGCCATAGTGGGTGATCCCTCCCCCGCAATGTTTTTTGAAGACAGACACTCCTGATCGGATCTGAAAGCCACGCTTTTACAGCTTGGATATTCAACGATGTTCGCTGGTTCTTGAATTGCCGGTGACAAATTCTGCGACCGACTTAGCCAGGCCGCTCTTTCCGATTATTTTTTGAGAAAAACTGTCTCATGCCCTCTTCCTGTTCCAACGGGAAGACGATTCAATCAATTCTGTCCTCGATTATTCGTGGGCAGCAATGGATTGCCGCGTCTGTCCGTCACCCTATTCTTCGAACCAATTTTCGTCGTCTTGGGCGCTCCTTCTGTGCGTCCAAGACAACCATCCCTCATCTGATTGAACCCTGCCTCCGCTTGAGCCCGGTGGTTGTCGGGAGATCAAATTTACTATCAACCCACCACCAGCTGGAGCGCCAGATGGTTCCGGTGTTGCTTCGAATTGCCCACTATTCGGATCGATGGATTCGCTCCCCGGAGGACTGGGTGCCATCGGGTGACGATCATCTTCGGGATATGCTCCGGCATCTGTTTGTGCGGTGGGAGATTCCTGACTTCTTCGAATCGGCCTGGCTGGAGAAGGGAACTCTGAAGATTCTGGAGCGGGACTGGTATTGCGAGGTTGGCAATGGTGGGAGTTGGCGGAAGTGCGAAAAAATGCCGTCGGTAAATAAGAAGGCGATCCATCTTGCGATGCAGGCACCCGGTGACCTGACCATCAGACAGGCCTTGCGTTGGGGACAAATGAAGGTCTTGAATTTCAATGACGAGTTGATGACGGAGGTTCTCTCCAGCGCTGTGGTGCGGTGTTTATCGAATGAGGAAAGTTGGTCGCGCCTGTTCGCGAAACTTGCGGAAGCCCCGGGATTCAAAGCCAAGAATTTCGGAATGATCGCCGATCTCTTTTTCGCTTTTTATCGAACATACCGTTTCAACAAGGCCCGTGATTTGGTGGGCCTGCCACTTGATGAACTTGTGAGGTATTGTCGGAAGTTCTGGAGTGCCTTGTATCGGGATGCCACGGCGGATGGCTTGAGATTTCGCAGCGACGATCTCCACGGGCCAGGGCTTCGCGAAGAGCTTTGGCAATTCAGTCATTCATGTTGGAGCCCGATGGAGGAGGTCGAGGATCTTGAGCTATTGCACCACGATCGGTGTGGAAGAGTCACGAAATGGCGTATTCAGCAGTTGGTCAGACACACCCAGTTGGTGGTGGAAGGAAACAAGATGCAGCACTGTGTGGGGAGCTACCGGCAAGATTGCCGGAAGGGGAGATCCGCTATTTTCAGCTTGGGCCTCATTCATGAAATTGATGGCTATCGTGAAAGGGTCGAGCCCCGGGTCACCATCGAAGTCTGCCGGCAATCCAGGTGGTTGGTGCAAGCAGAAGCAAAATGGAATGACGACCCCGGTGTCATTGAATCCGAGGTGCTTGCGAAGTGGGGGCGCGCAAACCAGCTGGGAGGGAGGTTGGTAAATCCGAAGTAGAGATCGACCAATCCCATGCGATTCTTCTTCGATTACTCGGATGCGAAGCTTACGCGGACCCGAAGGAACTGTCTTTGCCGGGAATTGATGGGTTGGGAGGTATGATAGGTTCTCGTGATCGTTTGGTCACTGTGCGGGATTGGAGTGCCCATTTCGACCGCCGGAGTGCAATCGAAATTTAGAGAAGATGATTGTTCAACGAGCAAAGATGCGCCCTCGGGAAGGGGTCGGGTGCGGACGTCAATGGCGAGAAAGTAATCGCCGCTTTCGGGATCGTGATGAAGGTGCGTTTGGCTGAAAGCATCACCTGCAAAAGCGAACGGTGAAAGTCCGGCAAGATAGCGGAAGAGATTTGAGAACTCGTCTCCAGCTGCGCTTGCCTCCGGTGCCATGACGTCGGCCTCGACTCCGTAGTAGTTGAGCCATTCTTCATAGTCCGGAGCGATTCGGGTGACTGTTTTCGTGGGCGAATCTACGGTGCTGACCGGGTTGCTTGCACGGGCCCAGTAGGTAAAGACTCCTGGACCTTTGTCGGGAAGGTCAAAAGATTGATTGGTAGCTCCTGTGATGGGAGTCGAGGTGTCGCCCGACACTCCTTCAAACCACTGGAGAGTAACTCCGGCCCTCGGCCTTACGTTGAAGTAGACGCCCCCTTGGAGTCCCGCCAGAAGAGTGAGGTCTTCCGGGGAGGAGAAAGATATTTCGAGAGGGGTGTAGTTGAGAAGCACCGTGACGGCTGAGCTGTCAACGTGACCTGCGGGATTGGTGACGCGGACCCAGTAGCGGGTTTCCGGGGCACCGTCGGTCTCCGGATAGAAGAACGAAGAGTCGGTGTTTGGGACCGGGTTGGAAGTGTCTCCTGCTTCTCCCTGATACCATTGATAGCTGAGAAGTGGGCCGGAGGCTCTGACCCGGAGGCTGACGAAGCTGCCGGCATCGACTTCATCGTCCTCAGGCTGCGAGATGATGGTCGGAAGAATGGGGTTTATGGTGAGAGAGATTGGATCGCTATCGATAAAGCCGATCCGATTGCTGACGCGCACGAAGTAACTGTCGGTGCTCACGGTATTCGCGCGGATGTAAATTGACCTTTCAGTCTCTCCCTCCACCGGATCGGTCAGGTCGCCGGGTTCTCCACGATACCACTGGTAGTTAAGGCCATTTCCGTCGGCTGAGATCGAAGCGCTGAGACCTCCAAAGTTGCTGAGATCAAGGGTGGTTGAAGAAGGGCTTGGCTGCCTTTCAATCGTAGGCTGGAATTGAACCACGATCTCGGTGGTGAAGCTTTGGTCCCGGTCAAGGTCGTTGGAAACTTCTGCCCAGAAAAGGTGGTCGGCCTGTAATGCCGGAGTGGTGAAACTGGGAAGGGTCGCTCCGGCGATGGGATTACTTCGATCTCCGCTTTCTCCGGTGAACCATTGGTAAGCGAGATTTTGTCCGGTGGCAGCGACGGTGAGCGTGACTGATTCATTTGGGATTACGGAACCGGAAAGTGGCTGGCCGGTGATGTCCGGAGCCCCTTCCGCAGCGACGGGAGAGCGGCGGAGATTGGATTGGCCTAGAGTTAGAAAATGAGATCCGGCAACTGTGATCCCTCGACTCCCGGAAAAGTTGCCTAATTGTTGGTTCCAGCTTGATAAGTTGGCTGAGCTGTAAACGGCTCCGGCTTCTGTGCTGGCAAGCCATAGGTTGTTATTTTCAGTCAGCGCTACGATTGGAAAGGAGGACTCGCCCGCCTGCTGCCATTCCGATCCGTCCGGGCTCGACCAAATGCCGCCGTTCGCTGAAGTTGCCAGCCACCCGAGGCTCCCGCGGCTGATACCGAGAAATTCGCCTGCTTCCGGGACGGAGATGGTTTGCCAGTCTTGTGTTCCAACTTTTCGGAGGATCAGGCCTGTGCTGGAATTGGACCAGAAATCAAAATCTGCGCCAACGGCAATGAAGGTGTCGGAGTCCCAAGCAATATCATGGAGAGTGTCATCGGGGGCAGCGCCGACCGATTGTCTCACTCCGAAGGTGGTTTTGCGAACTTCGGTCACCGATGACACAAAAAGACTTTGTAAAATGAACCCATTGGTGCTGCCTCCAGCCATCTTCTGCGGCTTGCTGTCAATAGCACCCTGTCCCGATAAATTTCTCCAATGTCCTTGAAGTTCGCGGGTCCCGCAGTCGGGACACCATGAGTAAAGCTGACCTCTTTGCGAGCCCCCAATTTGTGCGATGAGGGTGTCACCAATTCGAGCGAGATTGGTGATCTGGCCATCAGGAAGGTCGGGGAAGTTGATAAATTCACCCGACAAGACGGCGAGTTCTTGCGAAGTTTCATCACTAATTTTTGTGGCTTCAGGGGATGGGAATTCGAACGACTCTCCGGGATATCCTTTTGCCAGAAAGGTTCCTTCGGAATTGCGTTAGGTGACTTCAAGTCGGCTTGCTTTTCCGATAGGAATCATAAGGCGAAGATTGGCAGCCGGATCCAGAGAGGTGAAGATACGGCGATTTTGAACGCGAGAGATGACATTGAAGCGATTTGCCGGAAGGGGCTCCGGGAAGTTCTTCCAGTTTAAGCCATCCGAGGTGGATATCAGGACTGACTTTCCGAGTGACAGGTCTGTCGAGACGATGACCTGGTCTTCGAATTGAAAAAGACGTGAGGCGCGGACGCTTCCATCTGCATTGAGGTATCTTTGTGGCAGTGGAAGATCTCCGGTCACTGTTTCCCAGGAGCTCTGGGCATTCAGAGAAGGAGGAATGACGAGAAAAAGGAAAAAAAGAAAGCGGATCATAGGTTGGGATGAGTTTGAGAATTTTAAATGGTGAGACCGGATCGATTCAGGCATCCTTGCATGATGGGGTTTTTGAATTCGATATTTCTGGCAATGGTCGGTGTTCTCTTGACGTCGTGCGCGCGTGTAGCGGAGGGCGTGGTTGAAGGAATGGTGGGATCTGCGACCGGTTCGGCATTTGGTTCCGATCCGCATGGCTGGGATGATCAGATTAAGGTTTCACGGTAGGCGAGAGGTCGAGACAGGTCGCAGTGCCGTCGGCGTCGCGGATGAAGAGTTTATTCTGGTGGAGGAGCGGGTGTGACCAGGTGCGTTTGCCCAGGCCCTCGTGTCGGGCGAGTTCTTGAAAGCCCTCGGGGCTGGCTTTGGCGACGATCAGAATTCCGTTGTGGGTGAGGATGATGAGCTTGCCATTCGAGATGATGAGCGAGCCCCTCAGGTCGGGTTGGGTCCAGATTGTTTTGCCAGTTTTAACATCGAGGCAGCGGAGGAAGGACTTCACTTTCTTTTTATGAACGGGTCCGTCGAAACCAAAAAGATAGCCTTCGTGAAGGACGGGTGAGTTGATGTGGTTTTGGAATTCCTTGTTGGTCCAAATGGGCTCGCTTGAGTCGAGGTTGGGATCGAAAAGAGCGGCGCCTTCGCCCCACCACGAGGAAAGGTAGAGCTTGTTGTCGATGACGAGTGGGTCGGCGGAGTTTTCGCCATAGCGGGTGGGCCAGTCGACCTTCCAGAGGATTTTGCCATCGGCTTGAGAGACGATGTGCATGACCTTGTTTCCGAAGATCGCGACGGATGCCTGACCCCGACAGGTTAAAGGAACGGCTGCGGCATATCCGCCGGAGAGAGGTGGGGAATTCCAAAGAATTTTACCGGTGTTTTTGTCGAGGGCGATGCCGGAGGTGTTGGCATTGAGAAAGAGGCGGTCGCCGACGATGAGCGGAGCGGAGGAGAAGCCCCAGGTTGGCATGGGTGCTTTGGCATCCGTGGCGATGTTGGTGGTCCAGCGGGCTTTGCCGGTGAGCTTATCGCGGGAGGAAACGAGTCCTTGCTTGCTGAAGGTGTAAAGCCACTTGCCCTCGATGACAGGCGGGGCGTTGGGGCCTCCGGGATTGTATTTAGGAATCAGGTCTTGCGGGTATTTTTCGCTCCAAACGAGTTTGCCTGTGGAAACGTCGAGGCACTGAATGAGGTCGTCGCCTTCAAAGTTTCCGAGTGTGTAAGCACGATTTTCGCTCACTGCGATGCCGGCGTATCCGGTGTGCACCTTGACCGACCACAATGACGTGGGGCCGGATTCGGGCCACTGGTGGGACCAAGTGGTCTCGTGATCGAAGTTCCCGTTTCCTTTTGGGCCGCGCCATTGGGACCAATCGGCATGGGCCGGGATGGCTGAAAAGATGCTGAGAAAGAGGAGGATGACCTTCATTGCCTTGGGTGAGGATGCTGCCATGAGATTGACTGATGGGAAATTTTAAAAGCTCGCGTTGAAA
>CBFHQJ010000013.1:0-69759 GCA_965657795.1 Akkermansiaceae bacterium | reverse complement strand
TGGGAACCGTCCTTCCCGAATTTCATGTGGCGTGGACCGGATCCCGGAATCGACTTAAAGCCACCTTTATCAGTCAACTCCCCCTCGCCATCGAAGGCATAAAACTTCACCTCATCGATTCCCAGATCCGGAGCATAAGCGAATTTGTTGTCAGGCCCGGCATAAATCGAATGGGCGTGAGGCCCCTTCTGCCTTTGTTCGTTCACACTAGACCCCTTATGCTGCATCAGCGAAGCCACCGCGCCAATTTTTGCGCCATCGACTGGAAAGGACACCACTTTCCCACCGCCATAATCCGCTCCAAAAAGCACCTTTTCATTGGCATCGATACTCACGTGACACAACCCGCCTCCATTGTAAGTCTGACTGGAAACTTCGGTGAGCTTACCATCATCGATCGAGTAAGCCGCCACCGCGCCCTTACCATCCTTCTTGTAGGTCGAAAAAATGACGCTTCCTTCCTTGTTGAGTTCCTGAAAACCCATCCCCTGCCCTTTCACGACGTGCTGTCGATTCGCAAGAGCTCCCGACTTTTCATTCAATTCCAGAGTATAAATTCCATCCGCTCCTGTTCCAACATAGACGAGAGTATTTCCAGCATGAACCGTTCCAATAAGAGCTGCGACCGCATAAATGATTTTCTTCATACCTTTGATTAGCAGATCAAATACCGGCCTGAAAGACAGATCCTTGCCAGTCTCTCAAAATCGGAGCATCCTCCTCCCGGAATGCCTGACAACATCAAGAACGACCGATATTTCGCGGAGGGATTTCGCGAACTCGACGAAAGCCTCGCCGAGACTACGGCCATGCTCGCAGACGCCCTTCCCCTCGACGCTGGTCTCCGCTCGCTCGTTCCCTGGCAGGAAGGAAAACCCTTTCCCGAGACCATCCCTTCCGGATCCGAACGTGAAGGGGCCCAACTCCTTTCCATCTGCTTCGAGCTTCTCAACATCGTCGAAGAACGCGTCGCCTGGAAGTTCCGCAGCGCCCGCCGCGCCTCCCATGGAGCCGATGCCATCAAAGGCCTCTGGCCTTCCGTGATCAAACGCCTGTCCGAGGCCGGCCTCAGCGAGCAGGAAGTCATTGCGACTCTCAAGAAAGTTCAGGTAGAACCCGTCCTCACCGCACACCCCACTGAGGCCAAACGCCCTTCCGTTCGCGTCCGCCACAAGGCTATTTACGAGGAACTCCGCAGTTTCGAATCCGCTAAAAATGACCCTCATTACGGACGGCGCGTCGCCGACTCGCTCCGCGCCGAGCTTCAAACTCTCTGGTATACCGGCGAAATCTTCGTGCAACGCCCTGCCGTGCAAGAAGAACTCCGCAACGCCCTCCCCTACCTTAGCGAAACATTTCCCGAAGTCGTCATTCGCCTCGACCGCTCTCTCGAACTCGCCTGGGAAGATGCCGGCTGGGATGTCGAAAACCTCCGAAAAGAAAACGCCTACCCCAAACTTCGCTTCTCCAACTGGATTGGCGGAGACCGCGACGGCCATCCTTTCGTCACGCCCGAGGTCACCAAAAACACCCTCGCCGAACTACACGAGAATGCAGTGCAAATGCACCAACGTCACCTCATGAAAGTGGCCGATAAACTCACTCTTGCTCCCCCCTTTGCCAAAGTTCCCGCCCGCCTCGGCGAAGCAGTCCAAGCATACAAGGAAGAGCTCGGCGACGCCGGTGCCCGTATCGTCAATCGCTACCATCTCGAACCTTGGCAGACTTTCATTCGCCTCATCGTAGAGCGTTTCGAACAGGGCAAATATGCCACCACCGCCGACTACCTCGCCGATCTCAACCTCATCCACGACACCCTCTGTGAAGCCAACGCCTCGCTGACCGCGCACGAATGGATCTTCCCGCTGATCCGTCTCGCTCAGATCTTTGGCCTCCACCTTGCCTCCCTCGATGTTCGTAACAACTCGGAAGCGCACGATGCCGCTGCCGCCCAGCTCTTCGCCAAGGTCGGCATTCCCGATGGCGAGAACTTCCCGACTTGGAGCGAAGAAAAACGTCGCGAATTCCTTGTCGCCGAACTTTCCAACCCACGTCCGTTTTTAACGCGTTATGAAGAAGCCGGAGACGATGCCGATAACATCCTTGCCTACTTCCGACTCCTCGCGACCCACCTACGCAAGCGCGGCCCCGATTGCCTTGGCCAACTCATCATCAGCATGACGCGCTCGGTATCCGACATCCTTTTAGTACAACTCCTCTGCCGCGAATCAGGACTCGCCAAGCTCCACTCAAACGGTAAATGGCGCTCCCGCCTTCCGGTCAGCCCGCTCTTCGAAACCGGAGAAGACCTGGCCGCAGCCAACACCATCCTTGCGGAATATCTCGCCATCATGGGGCCACATCCATCCGGGATGCAACCTGCCATGGTGGGCTACTCCGACTCGAATAAAGACGCCGGCGTTTTCGCCTCCCAATGGGGCATCTTTAAAGGACAGGAAGCGATGACCGCCGCCTGCCAAAAGGAAGGAGTCGTTCCGCAATTCTTCCACGGTCGCGGCGGCACGATTGGTCGCGGGGCCGGCCCAACCCGTTGGTTCCTGCGCGCACTCCCTGAAGGCGCCCTCGCCGGCCCCGTCAGGGTCACCGAACAAGGCGAAGTTCTCCCCCGCAAATATGGTCACGAAGGCAACGCCCACTTCCACCTCGAACTCCTCACCGCCGGGGTCACACGCGTGGTCGGCCTTCGGAATGAAAACGCCAACCCCGTCGAACAGTGCCGCAAGAGCCTCGACGCCCTCTCCGCCGAGTCGGACAAGGCTTACCGCAAGCTCCTCGATGCTGATGACTTCATCAGCTTCTACCGCACCGCCACACCCATCGACGCTCTTGAAACCGGTGTTTTCGGATCCCGTCCCTCACGCCGCACCGGCAAGAAGGCCTCACTCAAAGATCTCCGCGCCATCCCTTGGGTCTTCTCGTGGACGCAAGCCCGATTCTACCTGCCCGGCTGGTATGGCGTAGGCTCCGGCCTCGAAGCCATCGGCGAGGAGGCTTACCAGAACATCAAGGACAACCTCCCCAAGTTCGACTTCCTCCGCTACGTCTTCACCAACATCGAATCCTCTCTTGCCTCGGCCAATCCCGAGATGATGAAGCAATACGCAGCTCTTTGCCCGGACAAGGCTCTCCGCGAAAAACTTCTCGGCCAGATTCTCGGCGAGTACGAGAAAACTCATAATTTGGTTCACGACCTCTTCGGCAGAGAGTTTGACGATCGACGCCCGCGCATGGAGAAAACCCTCGCCGTCCGCGAAGTTCCTCTCAAAGTCCTCCACGACCAACAAGTCGAACTGCTCAAGCGGTGGAGGGAAGACGGCAGTCCCATCGAGGCGGAAGACGGACGATTTAACCGCGACTTCCTCGCTCTCCAACTCACCATTAACGCGATTTCCTCCGGGCTTCGTGAGACCGGTTAATCAATCCCGAATTACCTTAAACAAGGAATAGGTTCCATCGGCATTGACAGTTCCCAAATGGCTGCCATCCGGCGAAAATGTGAGCTGCAGACATCCGTGTTCGTTATCAACAGTCTGCAAAATCTCAATTGCTTCCGCGTCATGATCGACCACACCTACAGCAATCCGTGAGGCTCCTTCGTCACCCAACTTGCCGACCCAGAACTCGCCGAGCGGATCAGTTGCCAGCACCCCCAAGTCATCTTCGAGCGTCGCCGCTTCCTTGAAAGCGTTTCTGGCGAGGCTTCCCCTAATGGTATCCCGGACTCCCACGAGGCGGAACTTCACTTCAGGATCTTCGGTTGCGATCGCCTCAACAATAGGAATGACTCCCTTTCCAAACCCCGCGAGTTCTTCCATCGCTTCTTTCCTTTTCAAAAACTGATCATCTGCAAGTTGTCTGACCCATTTCGAGACCGCTTCCTGATCGATCTTATCCTCCACCTCAATTTTAGGAAGAATCCGGGCCAGAACCTCTTCGGTATCGGTTGAGATTACCAGCGAACGACCACCGTCCAAATAGGCAATTCCGGCAGGTCGCTTTTTATCCAGAACAAACTTGGCCTGCTCTTCCCCGCCGGCCACGGACCAGGTCCTGATCGACCGGTCTGTCGAGAGCGTCACCAATTGCTCGCCGTCCTTCGATAGAGCAAGATCCACCAAATCATCAGTGTGCCCTTCAAAACGTCGGAGTCTTTTCTCTCCCTCGATGGCCCAGAGAACGACCTGATTATTGCCGCCACCGGCAACCAGCCGCTTGCCATCGGGAAGGAAGGCCAGTCCATTGACCTCTCCTTTATCAGTCATCGACCCGATCAATTTGAACTCCGTGGTATCCCGGACCTTAATCTGGCCCCGTTCACAACCAATAGCGATAAACCTACCATCATGAGAGAGCGCCATCGCCGTCACCGATTGACTCTCGGTGAACTCACGATTGGCATCAGGATTTTCACGATCCAAGACCTGCCAGGATGTCCCGTCAGATAAATAGAGCCGCCCGCCTCCGGGAGCGATCGCCATGTGGTCATAGCTGTCATACTTGTCAGGATACCCCAAACCCGGTTCCACCCTCTCCCCGGTTTTAGCATCATGGACGTGTAGGATGTAATCGCCTCCCGATATGATAAACTTGCCATCGTTGCTAAAAGTAATCGGAGTGTGGGAATTCCTGGCAGTCTTGATTTTCCTTATGATTTTCCCGTTCTTGGGATCGATAAGATACAAATTTTCATCATCCGAGGTTGTCGCAATCAGAGAATTATCCGGAGCCCAAGCCACTACTTCTCCTTCGTCTTTTAATTTGGTTTTCCAAATCTCCTTGAGAGTCGCTGAGTCAAAAACCCGAGCGTGTCCATCGTCAGAGACCATGGCGAAACGCTTGCGATCGGGAGATGGAGTCAAAGTATAGACGTCTCCAAAAGCGGGTTTATCTGTAATGGTCTTCAGGCATTTACCCGTCTCGATTTCCCACTGCTTTACGCTCTTATCCTCCGATCCGGTGATGAGCGTCTTGCCATCATTGACAACGATCGCGGTATAAACATCTTCGCTGTGACCGGAAAAGGTCTGCAAGTTCTTGCCTGTCGCAATTTCCCACAAGATCGCCTTATTGCTACCGTCCGTGCAGACAAAGCTCTTTTCATCCGGAAGAACAGCCAGGCGATAGGCGGTTCCGGAATGCGAATACTTTTGTAGAACCTTTCCGGTTCCAACCTCAAACCGAAAGACATCATTTGAACTACTGGCGGCCAAGAATTCCTTGCCCTTATTCAGAAATCGAATTCCCCACATGTCACCACAACCCGACACTGTAAATCGGCGCACCAACTTCCCCGATTCAATCTCCCAAAGGCGCACGCATTGGTCCCTCGCAGAACTCAGGACATGAATTCCATCGGGGTGACAAACAACTTCGGAAACCGATCCGGCATGCTGGAAGGAAGCCAGCCCGGATGTCTCCATCTCTTCCAGACTGATCGCTCCGAGCCAGGGAGAACCAAGCATCAGAAAGCACAAACACGCAAAGACCTTCATACTCTCCGAATACCGCGAATCAGGCCGTTGGACCAGCATTCATTACCAATTTGGTCCCCCCGCGAACTTGCGCTGGAGATGAATCCCCGTCATTCTTTCTCCATGAGACTCTTAGCTTCATTCCTACTTCTCTTAAGTTTACCCGCCGCTTCGGCGAAAGTCCCTGCCGATGAGCATTTCCAGATCGACACCATTGCCGGAGATTTTGTCGACGCCATGGAAATCGCGGTCACTCCGGAAGGAGACGTCTTCGTCATCGAACGCACCGGGGCCGTCAAATTGGTCAATCCAATGAGCGGCAAGACCAAGCTCATCGCAACCATCCCGGTCGAGGTGAGAAAGAAAGAATTCGCCCGGGAATGCGGACTCCTTGGGATCACCCTCGATCCGAACTACGCCAAAAACAAGTGGGTCTATCTCTACTATTCGGTTCAAGGCAAGCCAGTTCACAACCTCGCTCGATTCACCTTCAAAGAAAACCAACTTGCTGACGAGAAGACTTTGCTCGAGATCCCCCACGATCGCGAAAACGCAACATGCCACGAAGGTGGATCGCTCGCCTTTGGACCTGACGGCTGCATTTACCTCTCCACCGGCGACAACACCTGTCCCTTCAAATCAAATGGCTCCGCTCCCATCGACGAGGGCAAGGATCGCAAGTGGTACGACGCCCAACGTACTGCTGGCAACACAAATGACCTTCGCGGAAAGATCCTCCGTATCAAACCCACCGCCGATGGTGGCTATCGCATTCCGGATGGAAATCTCTTCGCAAAGGGAACAGCCCAAACCCGTCCCGAGATTTTCGTAATGGGATGCCGTAATCCTTATAGGATCTCCATCGACCAAAAGAGCAACTACCTCTACTGGGGAAAAGTGGGGCCGGATGCCGGACGCGATTCGAGTCGCGGACCGCGTGGCTACGATGAGATCAACCAGGCCCGCAAGGCCGGAAACTTCGGCTGGCCCTACTTCATCGCCGACAATAAAGCTTACGCGGACTACGACTTCGTCACCAAAGAAACCGGCTATAAGTTCAATCCCGCCAAGCCCATCAACACCTCGGCCAACAACACCGGGCTCACCGAACTTCCACCCGCACAGCCCGCCTTTTGGCACTACCCCAGAGCTTCGGCTTGCGCCGGCCCCGTTTTCCATGCCGACCTTTTCCCAAGGAACCAGGGGGGACTCCCCGCAGAACTCGATGGCTGCCTCATTGCCTATGACTGGACAACCACCAGGATCCGTTTGATCAAACTCGATGACAAAGGAGACATCGAGTGGAACGAACCCTGGCTTGGCAAATACCGCTTTGTTCATCCTGGCGACATGGAGATGGGCCCCAAGGGCGAACTCTTCATCCTCGAATACGGCTCCGCCTGGTATGACGGCAAGGATGGCAAACTCAAGCGGGTGACCTACTCTGAGACTCCGCAGGAAATCGAAGTCGCACCTGATGACCCCCGCATGAAAGGCCTTCCCATGGATCATCCTGGCTCCAAGCTCATTGCCGAATCGACCTGTCTGGCTTGCCACAACACCACTCAAAAATCGATCGGCCCCACCTATCGTGACGTTGCCAAAAAATATGCGAAGGACCCCAAAGCTATCGAGAACCTGGCCCATAAGGTCATCAAAGGTGGAGTCGGCGTGTGGGGTGAGCTACAACACATGCCTCCTCACCCCCAACACAACATCGAGGAAACCCGACAGATGGTAGAAGCCATTCTCAAAGTCCGGAAAAAGTGACTATCATCCACCAGGACGAACACATCGTCGTCGTCGACAAACCGAGTGGCTTTCTCTCGGTTCCCGGACGTGGTGCCGAAAAGATTGATTCGGTCGCCCACCGGATCAGCACCACCATTCCGGGATGCATTGAACAACCCGCCGTCCACCGTCTAGACATGGACACCTCGGGACTCCTCGTCCTCGCTCTCACCAAGGAAGCACATCGTCACCTTTCGAAGCAGTTTCAAGATCGACACACCGAGAAAGAATATTTCGCCCTGCTCGATGGCGAACTTCCTGAAGATCTCGGCGAAAGCGGCACCATCACCCTGCCCTTCCGGCTCGATATCGACAACCGTCCCTATCAGATCCACGATGAAGTCCACGGAAAAATGGGCACAACTCATTGGCGGCGCATCTCGGTCGAAGATGGCATAACGCGCATTCATTTCCAACCCGTCACCGGACGGACCCACCAACTCCGCGTTCACTCGGCCCACGAAAAGGGCCTCGGCCTCCCCATCCTCGACGACCCGCTTTATGGAAATGGTGCCGATCCCGGAAAAATGAAACTGCACGCGGCCAAGCTTTCTTTCGATCACCCCGTCACCGGCGAACAGCTCACTTTCACCTCACCCACCCCATTCTGAACCGATGTCTTTTGAACTCCACCCCCGGCTCAGCAAAGGCTGTCATATAATTGGTAAATCGGGCAGCTGCCAAATCCTGCTCAAAGACAATTCCGCCTTCCCCTGGATTCTCATTGTTCCGGAGGTGGCAGATGGCATCGAGGATCTCCATCAACTTTCCGCCACACAATTCACCGAAGTTGTCTTTCTCATCCGGCAGGTCTCCGAATTTATGAGCTCCTACTTCAAGCCGGAAAAGCTCAACGTGGCCTGTATCGGAAATCAAGTCCGCCAAATGCACATTCACGTGGTGGCCCGCTCAAGCGATGATCCGGCCTGGCCCGGAACAGTTTGGGCTTCCGAGGTGAAGACAAAGTATGACGTCGAGCAGATCGTTGATATCTGCGTTCGGGCCCGCATCGACCTCGGACTTAGTGAACCAACTTAAGGAATTTCTTCTCGGCCTTGTTTGCGACCATCGCGAAGATTTGGTCCCCTGCTTCCAGTGTGGCGTCAGCCCCGGGAACGATCGCTTGCAATCCCTTAAGCAAACCCACCAACACGCACCCGTCGGGCCACTTGAGTTCAGCCACTGTTTTCCCATCGGCCTTCGAGCCCTTGGCAACATGGGTCTGAAGAACGATACCGTTACCGAGCTTTCGAACGACGTGGAATTTTTCGGTTGTGACGTAGCGTGAAATTTCTTTTCGCGAAGCCTCCCTCGGGCTCACCGCCGCAACAACGCCGAAGTGTCTTCCGGAAGAGCTGATCGCCTTCGCGTAATCCGCCCGGTGGATCAAGGTCAGGCAATTCTGTGCGCCCAAGTTATGAGCCTGCAAACAGGTCATCACGTTGTCCTCGTCACTGCTGCTCGTCGCAACAAAAAAGTCGGCATCTCCGACCTGCTCCTCTTCAAGCTCTGCCACCGACGTGGCATCCGCATTGATCACGGTCGTGTTCGAAAGTCGATCCGTCAGATCCCGGGCCAGCTCCGGGTCGCGTTCAAAAATGCGAACCCGGCAGTTCCAGCTCTCCAGCATCTGCGCCAAAGAAAATCCATATTCCCCACCTCCAAAAATAACGACACGGGGACCATCTTTGATGTGAATCTCTTTCTGCAATCGCCCAACCAACTGGCGCAATTTATGAGGAGCGCCAAAGACCGTGACGATGTCTCCACCTTCCAAAACGGTATCGGCATTCGCCACTTCGTGAACGCCATCCCGACTTACCAAAGCGACTCGCGTATTGGCCGGAAACTTAAGCGATTTCAAGGGCTCGCCAATGGCATCGCTCTTCAGGCTGACCCGCACCTGCTGCAATTCGATCCGTCCACGCGCGATCTCCTCAACGACCAAGGAATCAGGATTCCGAATAAACTTAGCCAATTCAATCGCGGCCAATCGCTCAGAACTAAAAATATGGTCGATCCCAAAATGCCCCCTAAAATCAAATAACCACTCCTCGCGCTGCAAGCCCGGGTGAACCCGGCTGATCACGCGCTCCACCCCCATCGATTTCACCATCGAAGCGGACATCAAGTTCACCGAATTCTCACTCGTGAGCGCGAGGAATAATTCGCAGTCCCCAATATTGGCTTCCGCAAGGGTATTGACGCTGGAACCATCGCCCACCACGACCTTGCCCTCGATCTCGCTTTGAAGCTCGGCCGCCTGCACCGCATCACTTTCGATTACGGAAACGGAGTGCTCCTGGCGCGACAATTCAATGGCGAGGTGGCGGCCAATTTCTCCGGCTCCAACAATAATGATGTTCATGGATCAATGATTATGCGCGAAAATCCTTGTATGCTGAAATGATCCGCCCAACGACAGGGTGACGGACGACATCGCTCGTGTCGAAGTGATTAAAGGCCACTCCAGCGACTGCCTTGAGCGCCTTTTCCGCTTCGAGTAATCCTGAAATCCCCTCATTCTTCAAATCAATCTGAGAAGCATCTCCGGTGATCACGCATCGCGAACCTTCTCCGAGTCGGGTCAACGCCATGAACATCTGCTCACGCGTCGTATTCTGCGCCTCATCGAGAATGACAAAGGACCGAGAAAGTGTCCGTCCCCGCATGTAAGCGAGTGGGGCGATTTCAATACTGCCATCCTCCAGTCGCTTCGCTCCTTCCTCGAAGCCCAGCATGTCATCGATGGCATCATAAAGCGGCCGCAAATACGGAGCGACCTTGTCCCGCATATCTCCTGGCAAAAATCCGAGCGCCTCCCCGGCCTCCACTGCGGGACGAGTCAAAATCAAGCGGCTGATCTCCTTCTTCCGAAGCAGATCGAGCGCCATTGCGACTGCCAAATACGTCTTCCCCGTGCCCGCCGGGCCGAGACCAAAGACAACGTCGTTTGACGCCATCGCATTGAGATACGCCAACTGGTTTGGAGTTCTGGCCGCTACCGGCTTGCGCCCACGGGCCCCCATCAACTGAACCTTGGCTAGCGCGGCAACGCCCTTATCGCCCCGCGCCACCAAATCGACTGCGGTCCGAAAATCCCTCGGCGTGACCTCACCGCCATTTCGTCGAGCCTCCTCCAAATCAGCAAAAACCTCCTGAACCAACTCACAACCGCTTTCCGGCCCACGGGCCACCAGCCATCCGTCCCGGGTCACAAGCCGGACCTGGGCCTTCCCTTCGAGATACCGAAGCTCTTTCTCCTCGTGTCCAAAAAGCGACTGCAAGAAATGCGCACTTTCATACTCGAGCTTGATCTGGTGTTCCTCCGCCACACGACAGGAACTAGCCTGTAACGCCGCATTTAGCCAAGAGTTTTTGTCGACCCATCCCCACGGAGGAGCCATCTCCAGACTGCCCATCAACCGCGCTGACGCTCTGGAGAGCGTCACTCCTCCTTGACAAGACATCTCCAATCACCCATCTTCCTACCAACAAGACAGGGGTGTTTCTTCGCTAAATCGAAGATCCTGAGATCATACCCTCACCACCGGATTCACCGCCGGGAGTCAGACCAAAATCTTTCTCACGCCTGTCGCGCTTTCATCTCAAAGCCGACAGGCTTTTTCTTTCCATCCAACTCAAAAATTTAGAATCATGATCTCACCAGACGAAAACGGTCTCACGCCCGAAAACTCCAAGCAACGCTCTGACTATACTGGAAACTTTGTCGAAGACATCGACAACTCCGCGGAACTCGAAGCAATCGCCAAAGACCCCACCATTTTCCCCAACTCGACCCGCGTTTATGTCGAGGGCCAAATCCACCCGGACCTCAAAGTCCCGATGCGTGAAATTCGCCTTTCCGATACCGAACACGCCAATGGCGTCGTTGAGAAAAACCCTTCAATCCGCGTCTATGACTGCTCCGGCCCCTGGGGCGACCCCGACTTCAAAGGCGACGTCCGCGAAGGCCTCCCCGCTCTCCGCCGCGACTGGATCCTTAATCGTGACGATGTGGAAGAATACGAAGGCCGCGAGATCAAGGCCATCGACAACGGCTACCTTTCCGAAGCTCACGCCGAGAAATACAACGAGAACAAAGCCGCCAAAAACAAGCTAAAGGAATACCCCGGCCTAAAGCGCAAGCCGCTCAAATCCACCGGCAAGCCCGTGACTCAAAAATGGTATGCCGACCAAGGCATGATCACCCCGGAAATGGAGTACATCGCCATTCGCGAAAACATGGGTCGCCTCGAAGAATTCAAAACCATTCATGATCGCTACCCGGCCATTGAAGAAATTCCTGACGATGCCTCCGATCAGATCAAAGAGTTCATTCGTCAGAAAAACTCCACTCCGGAAGGCTACGAAATGCCACGCCCTAGTGAGATCGACCCCATGAGGCAGGTCTCACGAAACGTGATGAATCACCAACACCCGGGTCAAACCTACGGCGCGGAAATCCCAAGCCTTATCACAGCCGAGTTCGTGCGCTCTGAAGTGGCTCGCGGTCGAGCCATCATTCCAGCCAACATCAACCACCCGGAAAACGAGCCCATGATCATCGGGCGCAATTTTCTCGTGAAAATCAATGCGAATATCGGCAACTCTGCTGTCGCTTCCACCATCGACGAGGAAGTCGAGAAAATGCGCTGGGCCACCAAGTGGGGAGCCGACACTGTGATGGATCTTTCCACCGGCAAAAACATCCACGCCACCCGCGAGTGGATTATTCGTAACTCCCCGGTTCCCATCGGCACCGTCCCCATTTACCAAGCCCTTGAAAAGGTCAACGGCCAGATCGAAAACCTTACCTGGGAACTCTATCGCGACACCCTGATCGAGCAGGCCGAACAAGGTGTCGACTACTTCACGATTCACGCCGCCGTCCTCAAACGCTTTGTTCCTCACACCGCCCGTCGCATGACCGGCATCGTGAGCCGAGGTGGTTCCATTATGGCCAAATGGGCACTCGCTCACAACGCCGAGAACTTTCTCTACACCCATTGGGATGACATCTGTGACATCTGCGCCGCTTACGATGTCTCATTCTCCATTGGTGACGGACTCCGCCCCGGCTCCATCGCCGACGCCAACGACTACGCGCAACTTGCCGAGCTCGAAGTGCAAGGCGAACTTACCACCCGCGCTTGGGCGAAGGGCTGTCAGGTCATGAACGAAGGACCGGGCCACGTTCCCATGCAGCTTATCGAGGAGAACATGCAGAAGCAAATCGAATGGTGTCACGAGGCTCCCTTCTACACCCTGGGACCGCTCACCACAGACATCGCTCCCGGATATGATCACATCACCTCCGGCATCGGTGCCGCCAACATCGGCTGGTATGGTTGCGCCATGCTCTGCTACGTCACCCCGAAGGAGCACCTCGGTCTTCCCAACCGCGACGATGTCCGCGAAGGAGTCATCACTTATAAAATCGCCGCTCACGCCGCTGACCTTGCCAAAGGCCACCCCGCCGCCCAGGAACGCGACAATGCCATCTCAAAAGCCCGCTTCGAATTCCGCTGGCGCGATCAATTCGCTCTCGGACTCGACCCCGCAAGAGCGATCGATTTCCACGACGAAACTCTTCCTGCCGAAGGAGCTAAAACCGCTCACTTCTGCTCGATGTGCGGCCCCACCTTCTGCTCCATGAAGATCACCGCCGACGTCCGGAAATACGCTGAAGAGAATGGTTACACCGGCGACGACCTCAGCAAGAAGGAACTTGCCGAAACAACGTAGTCAGCCTCCATTCGTAGCCGAAAGCTCCAGCTTTCGGAACTTATCCCTTACGAGCCTGGGACCGAAAGCTGGAGCTTTCGGCTACCAGCTTTTCCGCTTGCTGCGAAAAAGTCAAAATTTCCCCAACAGCTGGCTGCGACTGCAGTCGACCAAGAACCTGGTGAGCGCCCGACGCCCGAGAAGAAGAGGACATTTCATGGAGGCGCGGGAGGCGAGGCTTACAAGGATATCGTGCTCGTCATCATCCAATGTTTGCGCAGTAATCTCGATAAAGTATCGCTTTGACGGGATTCCATTCGAACTCTTCACCCGCTTCACGAAAATCACGGGAGCTTCGCATTCCAGGTCATCAATCGTCTTGAAGCGAACCCACTCCGCGCCGTCCTTGTCAAATGGTTCGATGTCAGTGGCATGAAGCGATGAACTCCGCGCTCCGGTATCAATTTTCCCCCTCACCCAGTCAACCCCATGCTCGGGGATACTGAACCATTCGCGCCTTCCAATGATCGGTTTTTTCATTCGAAAAATTCTACTTTAATAAAGACTTCGCCATCTCGCGGGCCTGGGTTCCTCCCCCGCCCAACATCCGCACCAGTTCATCAATTCTGGTCTCACCAATCACTTCAGTGAGCGACGAAAGGGACCGACCTCTTTCCACTCGCTTTTCAACAAGGAAATGCTGATGAGCCACCGCCGCCACCTGCGGAAAGTGGGTAATCGCCACGACCTGATGTCGCTCGCCCAGACTGGCCATCTTCTCGCCCACCGCTCTCGCGATCTCGCCGCCCACGTTTGCATCGATTTCATCGAAGACCATCAAGGGCGTGGAATCCTGATCCGCGAGCGCGTTTTTCACGGCCAGCATGACACGGGAAATCTCTCCGCTGGAGGCCACCTGCCGCAAAGGTTTCAGCGGTTCACCGGGGTTGGGTCCGAAAAGATATTCAACATCTTCCATTCCAAAGGCACCCGGTTCTTCGCGCGAGCTCAATTGAACCTCAAACTCCGCCTGCCGGAATCCCAGGTCCACCAAATGCCCGCGCACTTCTTCGGCCAAGGCGGGCGCGTGCTTCTTGCGCTTGGAACTGATCTTCCGGGCAGCGGCCCGAAGTTTCTTCAAGGCCTGATCCACATCCTGTTTTAATCGTGCCAGGAATTCCTCCCGATTGTCCGATCCTTCCAATCTCAGCCGAGCCTCCTCGGCGTGGTCCAAAGCATCCTGCAAAGTTGGCCCGTATTTTCGTTTGAGGGACTCTACTAAATTGAAGCGCTCCTCCACTTCCTGCACCTCCGAGGGATCGATCTCCAATTCATCAAGGTAATCGACAACGCTGCGCTCAAGTTCCTGCATTTGGACCACCGTGCCTTCGACTTCCTCCGCCAAATCTGCAATCGCCGGGTCAATCTTGCGCAACTCGGAAGTCGCGCGCTGCAAATCCTCCAGCCCGGGTGCCACCGTTTCACTGATCAAATTCACCGCCTTACCCGCCAACTCTCCCAGTCGATTGGCATTGCTGGTCCGCCGGTAACGTTCCTCCAAATCCTCCTCTTCACCTGCTTTGATTTCTGCCGAGTCAATCTCCTCCACCTGAAATCGAAGCAACTCTTTCTCCTGGTCGCCAATCTCACGCTGGGCCCGCGCAGTTTCATATTCCTCGCTCGCCTCGCGCCAAGCCGCCCAACAATCACGGTAAGCTTTCACTTCCTTTCCCGCCGCGCCATAGGCATCGAGCAAGGACAACTGTCGCTCAGGTGAGAGCAGGGATTGGTGATCGTGAGGTCCGTGAAGATCGACCAAATGCTGCCCGATCTTTTTTAGGACGCCCAAAGTCGCTGCTCCGTTATTCACGAATTGCTTGTTCGAGGAAGTTCCGACCACTCGCCGGATGATCAACTCATTTTCCTCGCATTGGTCCAAGCCAACCTCGTCCAAAATCGCGTCAATCACGATGGAATCAGGCAGCTGAAAAATGGCCTCGACCGTGCACTGGTCCTCCCCGGTGCGGATGAGTCCTTTGTCGGCACGCTCTCCCAAAACGAGCTTGAGAGCCCCAACGATGACCGACTTTCCGGCGCCGGTCTCCCCCGTCACCCCGACCAAGCCTCCACCAAGATCCCATTCGAGACGTTCAACAAGGGCCAGGTTGCGGATCTTCAGAAGGGTAAGCATTCGTTTTTGCGGTGACAGGGGGATTATGCAACTCTCCTCACACAACGCAACGATGACTCGCAACGGATCAACACCCCGCCTTCTTTTTCTGGGCACTTCGACCTCGGTCGGAGTCCCCGTGATTGGTTGCCCCTGCGAGGTTTGCTCCTCCAAACACCCTCACGACGATCGCTCCCGCAGTTCGGTTTTTTTTGAGGGACCGTGGGGACGCCTCCTCATCGACAGTGGCCCCGACCTTCGCCAACAGGCACTTCGAGAAAAACTCACCGCGGTTGATGCCGTCCTTTACACCCACGAGCACCTCGATCACGTCGCCGGCTTCGATGAACTCCGCGCTTTTTGCTGGCGCCGTGAATCACCCCTCCCGCTTTATGGCTCGCCCGAAACCCTGGCCGGACTCGCTCGTATGTATCCGTGGGCATTTTCAGTCGCAGATCACCAGCCGGGATACGTCAGGCCGGAGCCCCGCGAAGTGGAGGCTCCCTTCGAATTCAATGGCCTGAAAATCACCCCGATCGAAGTCGAGCACGGCTGGGTTCGCACCCACGGCTTTCGCTTCGACCATCCGGCCATCGGATCTCTCGCTTACCTGCCGGACGTGAAGGTCATCCCCGAGCGCTCGTTAAAACTTTTGCAAGGACTCGACACCCTCGTCATTGATGCGCTCAGGCACGAGGAGCACCACACTCACATGACGGTCGCCGAAGCCCTCGCCACTATCGATCTCCTTCAACCCGCAAAATCATATCTGACCCACCTTTCCCACGAATTGGCCTGGGAAGAAACCAATCGCGCCTTGCCCGCCCAAGTTTCGCTGGCTTACGACGGCTTGAGCCTTACTTTTTAAAATCATGATTCGACATTTTCTTCTCTTTCTCATCATCTGCCTCCCGGCTTTTTCGAAGCCTGCCCCTTTGCTCCCGGGTCAGGTCGTCGTCGTTTACAACTCCTCTGTTCCCGAGTCGAAAGAGCTGGCTGAGTTTTACGCCCTCAACCGCCGCATCCCCACCTCCAATCTCATCGGCCTCGAAGTCACGGAAAAGGCCACCATCGATCGTAAAACCTACGAAACTACAATCCGACAACCCTTGGTCAAAAAGTTCACCGAGAACCAATGGTGGAAAATCGGCAAAGATCAAAACGGAAATTCAGTTCCCCTGCAGACCCAGATTCGCTGCATCGCTCTAATAAAAGGGATACCGCTTCGAATCAGCCGCAGCCCGATTCCAAAAGCTGAAGCAGAGTCAAAACGACAGTTTCAAAAACAAACAGAAGCTTCCATCGATTCCGAGCTCAGCATCATGGGAGCGGCCGGGCACCCCATAGGGGGCGCCATTCCCAATCCATGTTTCAACCAGGAAGTCTCTGCCGTAACAAATCCGGCACAGTTCATGTTCATGGTCGGTCGGATTGATGCCAACACTTATGATCACTGCAAAAGGATGGTGCTCGACGCCCTCGATGTGGAGAAAGAGGGACTCTGGGGGATGACCTACCTCGATCTCTGGACCCGGGGAGCGAACTACAAACTGGGGGATGACTGGATTGAGAACATCGCCAAAGCTTCCATCAATTCTGCAACCCCGACGATTGTGGACCGGATGAAAAACACCTTCGTCACCAACTACCCCATGCGGGATGCCGCCGTCTATTTCGGATGGTATACTCAACATCGTAACGGCCCCTTTCTCAATGATCAGATGAAGTTTCAAAAGGGAGCCATCGCCGTCCATCTGCACTCGTTCAGCGGAGCTCAGCTGCTCAATCCCGCCAAGAATTGGAGTGTGGGACTGATCGACCGCGGAGCGGCAGCCACTCTCGGAAACGTTTGGGAACCCTACCTTGGGCTCTCCCATCGCTTCGACATCTTCTACGACCGACTTCTCAAAGGATACTCGCTGGTTGAAGCCGCCTACATGTCCATCAATGTTGTTTCGTGGCAAAACATCGTGATTGGCGATCCTCTCTACCGCCCTTTCAAAACCACCACCGTGCGCACCGACGCCATGGTGAAGGACCGCGATTACAAACTCATTCGCTACGCTCAAACAAAGTTCCCCGACCCTAAAGTCCGGCTCACCGAATTGATCAAGGCCGCCGAGAATACCAAGAGTGGTACCGTTTACGAAATGATCGCATTCCACACTCTCGAGGGCGGCAATAGCGAGCAAGCGGCCAAGGGATTTAAGCGGGCCAAGCAACTCTTCACCGACCCTGCCGATAAACTTCGCCAGGACCTCCACCTCGTCGAACTGGAACGTCGTCGCAAGAAAATCCCGGCCGCCATCGCGATCCTAAAACAAGCGAAATCAACTTACAAAGACATCCCCGAAGTGAAAGCAGTCGAGGGCCTGCTAACCATTCTTGACCCGCCCGCACCACCGCCCACCAAACCCAAGAAGTAAGTATGACTTATCAGCGTCTGCTCGAAATCACGGCGGTCGAATCCAACCTGCTGGCAGAGAATCAAACTCCGCCGGACTTCGATGAAATCGAAATTCAGTCGCGCTGGTTCGCCGGGTATTTTTCGCGAGACCATCTGTCCAATCACGGGCAGAGAGTTTCCATCATCTCGCCCGGCGAGTGGAATCGTGGAGCCGGGCCCGACTTCCTCGACGCCACCGTCGAAATTGACGGTGAAACCCACCACGGCCCCATCGAACTCGATCTTGATTCCCGAAACTGGGAACTCCACGGTCACCACCAAAGTCCCTACTTCGACGAAGTCATTCTACACATCGTCCTCCATGACTCCGGCCCCACCTTCTTCACCAGAAGCTTCAACCACCGCGACATCCCCCGCATCATTCTCTCGCCTGCCGAAGTGAACGCCGCCCTCGGTCGACCCCGCCTCTCCCAGGCTCTCGCCCGCCCCGGCCGCTGCCTTCAACCCTTGGCACAAATGCCGGCTGAAGATGCCGCATCCCTACTGCGTGAATCCGCTAAACATCGGGCCCACCTGAAAGCGACTCGCTTCGAACAAACAGCGAAGCTCCACGGTTTTTCACAAGCACTTTGGGAATCTCTCGCCGACGCCCTTGGCTTCTCCGCCAATCGCCTTCCCATGCGACTCCTCGCGCAAAGGCTCCCCATCAAAAAACTCCTCAAACACACGCCTCAAGACCGCGAGGCCATTATTTTCGGCACCGCCGGATTTCTCGCCCCTGACCTTCACGAAGCGGCTCCGCCCGAATCACGCGAATGGCTCGAAGATCTCTGGACCCGTTGGTGGAAGCACCGCCTCGACTACGAATTCCCGGTTGACCGAACTCCCGCTTGGTCCACCCGCGCCACCCGCCCTGGCAATCACCCCCAACGCCGGCTCGCCGCACTCGCCACCGCAGCAGCATCGTGGCCCTCCCTTCTCACCCTCAGCCGCGAAGAACCTACCTTCACTCGCTTTGCTCAAAATCTCTCCGAACTGAGCGAACCATTCTGGGACCATCATCACACCCTGCTTTCCAAACGCACCGACAGGCCCGTTAAGCTTATCGGCAAATCACGACTCGAGGAATTCCTCATCAACACCCTCTTCCCTCTCCACCCTGATCATTGGGAAGAATTTGCCAAAGTCCGTGCCTCCGCTCCCAACCAAAAGGTCAAACGTTGCTGCGAACGCCTCTTCGGCTCCCTCGCCGCCGCCAAGCCCCACCTCAAATTCGCCTGGCAACATCAAGCCCTCCTCCAGCTTTACCAGGACTTCTGCCTCGAAGATCTCTCCAATTGCGAGGACTGTATTTTTCCCGAACAACTCGCCCAATGGAAATCTTCAAACTGAACACTTCAAACTTCGAACTCAAAAAATGACTGAAGCAGAAGCGCTTATCGCTCTCAACCAACTCCCCGTCACCGGCCCGGTCAAAATTCGTCGCCTTCTCGAAAGCTTTGGCACTGCTGTCGACATTCTAAAGCAGGGCAATTCCTCTTTGCAGAGAGTCCAAGGCATCGGCCCCGAAGCCGCCAAACTCATCACCGATTGGCAGGATCACACCGACCCCGCCGCAGAACTCCAACTCGCCAAAGAACGCAACATTCAAGTCCTCACCCAGGAAGACGAAGACTACCCCATCGCCCTCCGCGATGCCTATGACGCCCCCGTTGTTCTCTACGTCTGGGGAGATCTTCAGGAACGCGACCTTCACTCCGTCGGCATCGTCGGATCACGAAAACTCACCCATTACGGTCGTGAAACCGCCCGCAAATTCGCCTTCCAACTCGCCAGCGCCGGACTCACCGTGATTTCCGGTCTTGCACGTGGCATCGACACTGCCGCACACGAAGGAGCCGTCGCCGCCAACGGACGCACCATCGGAGTCCTCGGCTCCGGTCTCATGCAAATTTACCCTCCCGAAAACCTCGCTCTGGCAGAAAAAATCGCCAACGGCCACGGCGCCATCATCTCGGAATTCCCCCTTCAAACCTCACCGGATCGCAAGACCTTCCCCCAGCGAAATCGCATCGTCGCCCACTGGTCGCGCGCCCTTCTGGTCGTCGAATGCCCCAGCCGCTCCGGCTCCCTGATCACCGCCAACTTCGCCCTCGAAGCAGGCCGCCAAATCTATGCCGTCCCCGGCCCCATCGACCGCCCCACCTCCGGCGGCTGCCATGACTTGATTCGCGAAGGGGCCACCCTCGTCACCGACGGATCACAAATCCTCGAAGATTTTTCCCACCTCAATTTCGAGTCCCCTAAAGACGAAGAACCCCGCCCTATCGAGAACTTCGTCGACCTCAGCCCCGAGGAAAACGCCGTCCTGAAATCCCTCTCGGGAAGCGACCAATCCGTCGATGAAGTCGTCGAAAAAACCAGCCTCCCCGCCCATCAGGTCTCGGTGATTCTCATGAAAATGGAGCTCCGCAATCTTGTCCAATCCCTCCCCGGCCAACGCTTTGCCCGCAAAAGATAGCGAGATTCCCATCCCGCCATGCATCCACTTCTCCTGCTCTTCCTGACCGCCATTATTGCCCACGCGCAATGGACCAGAATAGCCAGCCTTGATCGTAATCTCACCCGATTCATAGCATCAGACTCGTATTTGGTCGCATACGGCACGAATCGGATTTCGAGCTCTAATAACGGCACCACTTGGTCAAGCCCTGTCGATCCGGGCTTCCCCCTTCTTCATATTACAAAGAAGCCTTCCGGTGACTTCGTGGCCCTAAGTTACGTGCTCAACCCTTTTGCAAACGACCCGAACGTCCTTACAACATTCTCATCATGGAATCCCGCGATGGCGTCGCGTGGTCTGAGTTCACTCAAATTGTTTCCTTTCGCGGCCTCGCTCTGCCCACCTCCGGAGAGATTGCGGCGACCGAAACCTTCTTGTATTTCACCGTGACTTCCAAGTTCTTTGGGTTTCCGGAGAGCGTTTCTCTATTCGCAGATGGCTCCCGAATCATCCAAGATTCTTTGGGCCACACCAACATTGTGGCTCTTGACGGAGACTTCTTCGGAACAGGCCCGGATTTCGTCAATCGACCCTGCACTACGACGGACACAATCAGCGATTCTGGCCTAAACTTTGGAGGTTCATCCTGGAGAAATCTCGCCGGATCTTTGGAGCCTGGAATTGCATCTGGCGACCTCTTGATTAGTCAAAACGGAATCGCCCGAAATGGAGGTGAAATCTCTTATGGAAATTGGAAAAACCTGGGAGAGATCAAAGGATACCACAATGGCGTCGGACTCGTAATCACGGGCCCGGAAGAAGCCCCGAAGCTTCACCTCTCCCGAGATTTCTTGCGGACATGGACGCTGGCAGATTTCTCTGAGTTTAACCCCGGGGGATTTTTCGACGCCGCGTTTTTTAAGAACCAATGGCTCGTTCTCGCAGAATCAGGAATAACCAACACCGCCTATTGTCTCTCCGTTGAACCCGTGACCTATCATGCTCAAGGTAAAGCCCAATTGAAAGCAACTCTTTACCGGGACCGCCCGTTCATCATACCCGGCTGTAAAGAGAACCTCACTACAAACCTGGGAATCGAGCTCACCATTCCCGGCGACGCCAATCAGCTCTATCAAATTTACACCTCGACCGATCTTAAAACCTGGACGGCCTATGACCTTCCTTTCCCCGGAGCGACCACCCACAACTTCCCCATCATTCCTGACCGGAGGAGTCTCGATAAAATCTATTTCCGTGCTGAAGAAATCTCCATCATCGATCAAAACTAACTATTGTCCTCTGAGTCGAAAATTGCTCACTCTCAATCTGAAATACGATTCCCAATGAACACGCCTTGGGATGGAGCGCCTCGTTTATTGAATCGGCGGATCAATCATCCAACAAATCCCTGCTTCACCTGTCCAAGTTCATCATGAAACGGGTCTTCACATTCACACTGCTCCTTCTGGCCGGGTTTATTCTCTACCCGGCTTTCTTTTCTATTTGGACCCTCTTCACCGACCCCGGGATCCGCAACGGAGGCCCCACGAAAATTTCATTCAAGATCCACAAAAGCCTTTCCACCCGGCTTCCCGAATACATTGACGATCGCATTGAATCCGAGATTGCGACAACCCTGACCGTCGAAGAAATTGAGGCCACTGAATGGCCGCTTTATGGAGCTTTCTTCTATCTTCGTGCGACCGAGAAGCTTCAGGCCCAATACGAAAACAATCAGACTTTATCGTCATCATCACCCAAAGAATCCGGAAAGACTGCCATCGAAGCCAGCGTCCGCCTCCTCCTCGATGAAAATCACGCTCACTGGGTGAAAGTCTACTGGGGTGAAAATCTCGATCCCCACTCCAACTGCTTCTATCGACTTCTCGTAGCAGGAGGCCTGGGTGCCCATCACCGTCTCACCGGCAGTACCGAACACCTGCCCGTCCTCAGGATGCACCTGAAAGCCCTTACCTATCATCTCGACCAATCTTCTCACGGACTTATCGATGATTACCCCGGCCAATGCTTCCCCATGGATGTCGCCGCCGCCATTGGCATCGTTCGTGAATATTCGAAGATTATTGGCGAGGACCGCATCGACTGGGCCAAAGACGCCCTCGCCCGAATGCTTCAACACTCCGACGGTAAACTTCCCGCCTACACCGCAGACGTCTTCACCGGAACCATCCAAACTCCCAGCCGTGGATGCACCAATGGCTTCGGTCTTCCCTTCATCCGGGAAGCTGATCCCGAAACCGGAGAAAGACTCTATCAGCAATATTGTGATCGATTCTGGAAGAACGATTCTCTGGCCCAAGGATGGCGCGAATTCGACATGTCCTACTCACCGGACTGGCTCTACTTCGATGCTGATGCAGGCCCGGTCTTGTGGTCCTTCGGAACCGCGGCAACCGGCCTCGGCCTCGGCACAGCCCGCGCCTATCGCGATCACGAAAAATCATCCATCCTTGGATGCGAGCTTCTCGCGACCTCACTTCCGCTCCCGAACGGACGCCTCCTCATTCCCTCACTTGTCGCAAACAAAGAACATGCTCCCTACTTTCCCGAAATTGTTCTGATGTATCAACTCAGCCAAAGCAGCTCCGCTAGCGACGAGCCGGGCCCAATTCCCGGAATTTTCTGGCTCATCACCGGGACTCAACTGGCTCTCGGGCTTGTCTTGCTCCGCTTCGGATACAAAAGACTTCGCAAAAAGAATTAATCACCCTGAGCAAGGAAAACAATAGGTCTCACCAACTCGCAAATTTCCCGCTGTTTCTCTCGGTATTCCTCATACCAAGCCACTGTCTCGCGCCGTAATTCATCCGGAATTGAATCATCAACTCCATACATATCCCAGTCCATCAGGAAGCCGGAAAGCTCCGAAGGAAAATTATTCGTTTCAAAGGAATAATCAGGCCCCTGCCAAATCCGCCACAGTCTCCAAATCGTTTCATTCAGCGAAATCACCCCTGCCATACACCCTTCGATTACGATCGCAATTCGCTCCTCCGTCGTCCCTTCATTCCCCGAAACCACTTCCCGCAAGACCTCCACAGCTTCTTCCAAACTTCGCGCAAGCGAAACCTCGATGAGCCAATACGCCGGAGCCTCCAATGCCCTGATCCGGTCGTCACACCAGCTCATCAGCTTTTCAAAAACTATCGGTAGCAAATCTGCCACCAACAAGATGTGCTCCGGTTTCATCGCCTTACAATCACCCGAATTCCACCCCCTAAAAAGAAATTCCTTTCCATCCCCCCCCTTCACCGCCTAAGTCCGCCTCGTGTCCAAAACTCTCATCATTGCCGAGAAACCCTCTGTTGCGACAGATCTCTCCAAAGCCCTCGCCAAGACCCTTGGCAAGTTTACCAAGAAGGGAAAGTCCCGCGATGCCCAGTATTTCGAGAATGATAATGCCATGATCACCTCGGCGGTCGGACACCTCATCGAGCTTAAAATGCCCACCGGACCCAATGGCAAGAACCTCCCCTGGAAGTTCGATGTCCTGCCCGCCATCCCCTCGGATTTCGCCCTCCAACCCATCGAGCAGTCCGAAGGCCGTCTCAAACACGTGCTCTCTCTTGCCCGAAAAAAGGACGTCACCGAAATCGTGAACGCTTGTGATGCCGGCCGCGAAGGTGAGCTCATTTTCCAATACATCATGGACTACGGGAAGATCAAGAAGCCCGTGAAACGCCTCTGGATGCAGTCCATGACCACCGGTGCCATTCAGGAAGCCTGGGACAATCTCCGCAAAGGTGAGGAAATGTCGAATCTCTCCGACGCCGCCAAGTGCCGCTCGGAGTCCGACTGGCTCGTCGGCCTCAACTCGACCCGCGCCCTCACTTGTTTCCGCTCCCGCCACGGGGGTTTCAACATCACCGCTGCCGGACGCGTACAGACCCCGACTCTTGCCATCCTCGCCAAGCGCGAAAAGGAAATTGCCGCCTTCAAAGCCACTCCCTACGCCGAGGTCCACGGAACTTTCGGCGTCGCGGCCGGAGAATATGAAGGCAAGTGGGTCGATCTCGACTTTAAAAAGGACGCCACCAATCCCCACGGTCGCGCCGAGCGAATTTGGGACAAGGAAAAGGCAAAACTCATCACCGAACGTTGTCAGGGTAAAACCGGCGTGGTCACCGAGCAGAAAAAGCCCACCAAGCAAATTGCACCCCAACTCTACGACCTCACCACCCTTCAGCGGGAAGCTCCCTTCACCGCAAAAAACACCCTCGGTCTCGCCCAGACGCTCTATGAGCGTCACAAGATGATCACCTATCCTCGAACCGATTCGCGCTACCTTCCCGAGGACTACATGGCGAACGTGAAGCAGATCGTCACCGACCTTTCGCAATCCAGTTCCGACCTCGCCGACTGGGCCAAGGACGCTCTCAAAAACGACCGCCTCAAGTTCCAGAAGCGCATCTTTAACAACGCCAAGGTCTCCGATCACTTCGCGATCATCCCCACCGGCCGCGTCGTCAAAATCGACGAACCCGCTGCCAAACTTTACGACATGATCGTGAAGCGCTTCCTCGCCGTCTTCTTTCCCCACGCTGAATTCGAGGTTACCAAACGTCTCACCACCATCGATCACGGAGCCGAAAAGGACACCTTCCGCACCGACGGTAAAATCCTCGTCACTCCCGGCTGGCTCTCTGTTTACGGTCGGAAGCCCGGCGTCGGCGCAGGCAAGGACGAACTCTGTGTCGTGCAGGACGGCGAAGACGCCAAGGCTATCGAGATCGAGATGCTCGAAAAAGAAACCAATCCTCCCGCCCGCTATACCGAATCAACCCTTCTTTCCGCGATGGAAGGCGCCGGAAAACTCGTCGATGACGATGCCCTTCGCGAAGCCATGTCGGAGCGCGGTCTCGGAACACCGGCCACCCGCGCCGCCACCATTGAAGGTCTCCTTCGCCAAAAATACATCACCCGTGACGGACGCGAACTCATTGCCACCGGCAAAGGAGTCCGCCTCATCGACCTTCTCCAGGAAATGGACGTCAAGCCGCTCACCAGCCCGGAAATGACCGGCGACTGGGAAGCCAAACTCCACCAAATGGAAAAAGGAGAACTCGCTCGTGACACCTTCATGAACGAGATCAAAAAGTTCACCGAGAGCGTCGTTCAAAAAGCCCGTGGCCACTACGACGAAATCATCTCCCGTCCTTTTCCCGATCTCAAATGCCCTTGCCCCAATTGCAACGCGCCCGAGCTCAAGCAAACTGACGCTACCTACGAGTGCCGCGAACCTGATTGCGGATTCCGCATTTCAAAATACATCGCCGGTCGTCATCTCACCGAGGACGAGGCCAAGACTCTTCTCACCACCAAATTCCTGGAACAGCGAGACGGCTTCGTCTCCCGCTTCAATCGTCCTTTCGAAGCAGCCCTCGAGCTGACTCAGGCCGTCTCCAAAACCGGCAAGAAAGGAAAATGGAAAACCGGCTTCGTCTTCGACTCCGATCTTGAATCCGTCGATGACCTCACCGAGAATCAGATGATCAAAGAGGTCACCTTGACCAACGGCAAGCAGGCCAAACTTTACGAAACCGAGAAAGCCTTCATGGTCCCCGCCATGGTTACCAAGGACAACCCCGACGGTTTCCGCCTCGGCAAAACCATCCTGCAAAAGGAACTCTCCGCCTCCGACGTCGAAAAAATGCTCACCGTCGGCAAGACCGATCTCCTTCCCGGCTTCATTTCGAAGAAGACCAAGCGCGCCTTCGCCGCCCACCTGACCCTCGATCCCGAAACTGCAAAAATCGGCTTCGAATTCGCCCCGCGCAAAGCGGCCAAGAAGGGTGCCAAAAAAGCGGCGAAGAAAAAAGATTAGGACCTAACTTCAACGAGGGATTCCGGGGGCAGGCTACCGCCCTCCGAGGGTTTTTCGCCTTGTCTGGGATTCCTTCTGATGGAAGCCAGCAGGTTCAGTCTTGGAACAAAAGGCCCTGAAGAATTCATGAATACCGAACTCCAGCGTGCCTTTGTAAATTTTGGGCCTCTTCTCGGATCAAAACTCAACGGTCGCTTTGGACACCACTTCAAGTGTTCTGACTTTGAACTCAACAAGACATGAAAAAGAGCGCGTCGCCATTTCCCTCAAAACGGCTTTGTCCGCCCGTCCTCTTCAGATCCGCCTGACCTCAAAAGTAATTTCAGGAGTGAACGGAGAGAAGTTCAAGACAGGCAATTTTTCACCAGAAGGAATTCACGATTGGATGATGCCTGCTTCTTCATGTTGATCGCAGAACGTATCGACGCAACCGGACGCCGACTCAGTGATCCTGAGCCGCCGTTTCCTTCCCTCCGGGATAACGGACATTGTCGATCAACTCCCTCACCTCAAGCGGTGGCTGCGGTGTCAGCCTCGAGACAACGAAGGCCACAGCAAAGTTAATCAGCATTCCCACAAACCCGATTCCTTCAGGTGAAATCCCCAAGAGATACTGGTCCTTCGTTCCTCCCATAAACTGAAAGTAAACGATGTAGCCGAAGGTGAAGGCAATTCCACTCACCATCCCCGCAATTGCTCCTTCCTTGTTCATCCGCCTTGAGAAAATCCCCATCAGGAGAGTTGGGAAGAAGGAGGATGCCGCCAGCCCGAAGGCAAAAGCCACCGTTTTGGCAATGAAGGTCGAGGGCGGATTGATTCCAAAATAGGCCGCCACTGCGAGGGCTACAAAGGAAGCGATTCGCGCGTATTTCACCTCCTCCTTGTCGGTCATCTCAGGCTTGACGATCTTCTTCATCAAGTCGTGGGAAATCGAAGTGGAGAGGACCAGCAATAATCCGGCCGCCGTTGAAAGTGCGGCCGCAATACAACCCGCCATTAACAAGGCGATCACCCACTTCGGCAGGCCAGCCATGTGCGGGTTCGCCATGACCATGATGTCATTTCCAAACCAAAGCTCGTTCGGATTACTCATGTCGGTTTTGTTCGCGAGGACTCGCTCCCCATGTTTCCCGACCAGCTGATCCTTGGGGGCCGACTTCTCCGGATAAACCGGCTTCTTGATTGTCGGTGTCACGACGAAGACACTGTTGGAGCCGCTTTCAGAATGGCCCGGACCATGAAACTGAATGATCCCGTCGTCGTTCTTATCGACCCAGGCCATCTGGCCGGTCTTCTCAAAATCCTTAAACCACTCCGGTGAGTCCTTGTAGGACGTGTTATTCAAATTCTCGACCAAATTGACCCGTGAAAACGCCCCAATCGTAGGAGCGGTCAAATAAATTACGGCAATAAAAGTCAGGGTCCAGCAGGCCGATGTCCGAACCGACTTCACGTCTTTTACCGTGAAAAAACGCACGATTACGTGAGGCAACCCCGCCGTTCCAAACATCAATGCAGCGGTAATACAAAAGAGATCGATCTTCTCCAATTTGCCCGAGGTGTATTCCTGGAATCCCAGCTTGGTATTGATCTCGTTGACCTTTTCGAGAAATGGCATGGCCTCTTCCCCTGCCGTGTATTCGCCAATCAACCCGAGCTGCGGAACCACGTTGTTTGTCATCGCAATCGCGATGAAGACAGCCGGAATAGTGTAGGCAAATGCCATCACGGTATATTGCGCCACCTGGGTGTAAGTGATCCCTTTCATTCCCCCCATTCCTGCGTAGAAAAAGACCACTGCCGCTCCAACCACCACTCCGTTCGTGAGGGAAATTCCAAAAAGTTGGGAAAACACCACCCCCACTCCGTTCATCTGCCCCATAATATAGGTCAGACAGATGAAAATCGCGCATACCACCGCCACTCCACGGGCTGCTTTCGAGTAGTATCGATCGCCAATGAAATCAGGGACCGTGGCTTTGCCAAATTTCCTCAGAAACGGGACCATCAAAACCGTCAAAAGGACAAAGCCGCCGGTCCATCCCATCAAAAACTGGGCTCCATCAAACCCCTTGCTCGCGATCAGCCCGGCCATCGAAATGAAGGTGGCTGCACTCATCCAGTCGGCCGCCGTCGCCATCCCGTTTGCAAATGGGGAAACCCCTCCGCCGGCGGTGTAATACTCGCTGGTCGATCCCGCACGCTGGCGAACAGCAATCCCGATATAGAGTGCAAACGAGATTCCAATGAAAATGAAGTTCCAGGTATCTTGAGTCATTTCGTTTCCTCCTCATCGTGGTCAAGGTTAGCCTCAATCCGCTCCATCCAAAATTTGTAGCCGATTAAGATCAGCACAAAGGAAATGATCGAGCCCTGCTGCGCCATCCAGAATCCAAACGGGGCCGTCCCAATTTTCGGAAAACTCTCATCAAGCCAATCCCGGAGGAGAATCCCGCAACCAAACGAGGTCACGAACCAGATCACAAGGAGCACCCCCACACATCGTAAGTGTGCCTTCCAGTAGCGCCCTTTGGCGGCCTTCGTTTTTGCCATATCAATTGTGTTTCGGAAGGCTTAACAACTCGCAAGGGTCGCTGAAAGCCTGAAAGCGGGGCTCGGTCATTTTTCGTTTTGACCTCGGGCAATTCGTGCTTTCCTCCTGCGGCGGCCAAGCCGCCCCCAGAAAAATTTCATGAGCACTCCCATCGAGGTCCGTTCCCTGGACCGTCTCCCGAAAGACGGATGCCTCATCGTGCCCGGCCGGCTCGATGCACTCCAAGCCAGCGAGCTCGCTTCCAGCCTCGCCGGCCGGACCATTACCTGGTTGGTCGAAGAAACCGCAACTCTCACCGAAGAACTGCAGTCCTACCTCCAGCTCAGCGGCCACCAGGGCGCGGCATTTTCCAAGAATGACGAATCTCTTCCCGACGTTGGCAAAAACCTCGAGCCAAAGATCGCCGGAAATGGCGTCCTCATCTTTGTTCCCGGAGTCACCAACTCCCGCCCCGGCGCGCCCTGTCGCATCCCGTCCGACATCCTCCGTGCCTTGTGTCAACTTGGACTGCCCATCGCCCCCCTTGAGGTCTCGGTGCCCGAGGAAACAATGCTCGAGATTGAAAACCCGATCAAGCTACCCGCAGCCATCCTCAATTTTGGAAAAGCCATCGCCCGCGGACAAGCCTCAGTCGCCCGCTACCGCGAAGCCCTTCTTTTTGCGGCGGAAGAAACCTTCTCCAGTCGCGATTTCCTCAAAGGCTCCCTCGCTATGGCCATCCTCCAGGGACTCAAAAAGCACTCCGGAACCAACAGTCTTTACGACGGAACCGACGATTCCGAACTCCCCTTCGAAAAAATACTCGGAGCGGCTCTCGCCCTTTCCAAGGAAATCAAACTGGCGACCAAGAAGAAACGTGTGGGCGTGATTCTACCTCCCGGGCGTGGCGGAACCATCGCAAACATCGCCGTTCTCTTCGCCAACAAGATCCCGGTAAATCTCAATTTCACCGCCTCACACGAAGCTGTCCGCTCCGCGATCCGTCAGGCTGATCTCGACCGGTTCATCACCGCCGACCCCTTCGTCCGCAAAGTGGCCGACTTCCCCTGGCCCCCCAACCGCGACCTCCTCTTCATCGAGCGCATCCTGCCACAGATTAAGAAGAAAATCGTCAAGTGGGTCCTCCTCGGAAAACTTCTTCCGGCCCAGGTCATCGCCAAGCTCCACGGAATCGGAAAATCAAAGGGCGACGAAGAAGCCCTCCTTCTTTTCACCTCCGGTTCCTCCGGCGAGCCCAAAGGCGTCCCCCTCACCCACCGCAACCTTCTCGCCAACGTCTGCCAGTTCGGCCGCCAGCTTGACCTGCCTCACGACACCAAGCTCCTCGGCTGCCTCCCTCTCTTCCACTCCTTCGGAAGCACCGCCACTCTTCTCTTCCCCATCATCGAAGGTCTCGATCTGGTCACCTATCCTTCACCCCTCGAGACAAAACGCCTCGCCGAGTTGATCTCGCAGCACCAGGTCAGCCTCCTTCTCGCCACCCCGACCTTTCTTCGTGGATACATGCGCCGCATTGATGCCGACATGCTCTCCTCGCTTAAGATCGTCGTGACTGGAGCCGAGAAACTTCCCGACAGCCTTGCGCGCTCCTTCGAGGAAAAATTCGGGATTCTTCCCATGGAGGGCTACGGTCTCACCGAAACCTCCCCTGCTGCCACAGTCAACCTGCCCGAACCCGCTGGTGAAAACGGTCTCCCCGTGATCCCGTCCCAGCGCTTCACCTCCGTCGGCCCGCCTCTCCCCGGCCTCGCCATTCGCATCACCAATCCCGCGACAGACGAGGATAACACCATCGATCAATCCGGAATCATCTGGATGAAAGGCGCCAACATTTTCAACGGCTACCTCGACCGACCAGAGGTCACCGAAGAAGTCATCGACCAAAACGGCTGGTTCAAATCTGGCGACGTAGGCCGCATCGATGATGAAGGCTTCCTCTTCATCGAAGGTCGCCTTTCCCGATTCTCAAAGATCGCCGGCGAAATGGTCCCACACGAAACAGTCGAAGCAGCCGTCAACCGCGTTTGGAGGCTGGATAACGAAACCGAACGTAAGGTCGCCATAGTCGGCATCCCCGATGAAAAGAAAGGCGAAGCCATTGCCCTGCTTTCGACCATCGCCGGTCCTGCCATCGAGCAAGAGAACCTCGATCTCCGCTACAAACTTCTCGACGAGGGCCTTCCCGCTCTTTGGTGCCCGAAGACCATCATTCCGGTTGAGGAAATCCCCGTCCTCGCTTCGGGTAAGCTCGACATCAAGGGCTGTGAAG
Source organism: Akkermansiaceae bacterium (assembly GCA_965657795.1). Taxonomy (GTDB): domain Bacteria; phylum Verrucomicrobiota; class Verrucomicrobiia; order Verrucomicrobiales; family Akkermansiaceae; genus SW10. Next base: position 39,001 of record CBFHQJ010000013.1, on the reverse strand, counting down.
AACTCCTCGCCAACTCCTGACCCCGGCCTCGTTCGCTTCGACCACTTCATGGCGGAAGCGCTTTATGGTCCAAAGGGATACTACACGAGCCCACGAACCATCATCGGTTCGCGGGGAGATTTCATCACCACCCCCAAGCTCAGCAATCTCCTCGCGCAAAAGATCGCCACGTGGATCGAATCAGCCTGGCAGCGGCAGGGCAAAAAGCTTCCCGTGATCGAGCTCGGACCTGGAGATGGAACATTAGCCAGCGATATCCGGAACTCACTGGGATTTTTCGCCCGTCGAAAACTCGACTACCACTTCGTCGAGATCTCTCCCCACCTCTCCAAGCGGCAGCAGGAAAAAAACAAGGGAACCTGGCACAAGACTCTCCGCGAGGCCCTGACTGCCACCCAAGGGAAAGCCCTCATCATCTCGAACGAATTCTTCGATGCCTTTCCGGTTCGAATCTTCAATAGCTCGCTGGAAGAACTCTATCTAGGTTCTCAAAACGAAGAAATCTGGCAGCCCTGCCGCAAACTTCCCGACTCTTCACTTTCCAATGACCTTCCAGCTCGCTTCGAAATTGCTGAATCCATCCACCAATGGTTCCAAAGTGACCTGAACAATCTCAAGACGGGTGAGATCCTCAGTATCGACTACGGCGGAGAACCAGCGGACATTTATTACCGCCGCCCACTCGGAACCTTGCGAGCCTATGCTCATCACATGCGGCTTCTTCCGCCCGAGGCTTACCAAAATCCGGGGAAGCAGGATCTGACCTTCGACGTCAACTTCTCCGACCTCATTCGCTGGGGAAATGAAATTGGCTTGGAAATGATAGAACTGATCACACAATCCGAATTTCTCGGCACGGACGATCTCGATGGAGCGGGAGGAGCTTTCAAGGTGCTCCATCAAAGAATGGGAAGCGCTGGCGTCCCTAGAGCTCTTTAATGACGACCTTACGATAGCTGGCCTCAAACGGCGGGCCGCTGTGCGCTTGCAGGGCGATGTAGCCTTCGAGAGAAATCGACTCATCCTGCTCGGTGTAGTCGCATGTCAGGATGTCATTGATCCAAAGCCGAATCCTCTTTCCCTCACAACGGATCTTGTAGTCATTCCACCCCTCTTTGGCAGCCTGGGCAGCCTCTTTGGACACCCAGTCCCCCATCACCTTGCGACGGCGGGATTCGTCGTAAAGCTTACCCCACCAACCCGGTCCCACATCGGCCTGGTAGCCAATCATTTCATGGTGATCTTTAATCCGCTCGCTACGAATCTGAATCCCGGCGTTTGGCTTCTTCCCCACCACTTTCACCTGCAAGGTCAATTCAAAATCCTTGTAGCGTTTCTCGGTGGTAATGAAGGTGTTGTGCGGGACCTTCTTCTCCAGGGATCCTCCCACGATCGCGCCATCTTTGACTGTCCACATCCAGGCTTCCTTCTCTTGAACCGACCAACCTTTCAGGCTCTTCCCGTCAAAGAGAGACTGACCGGCAGCGAGTGAGGCACCAATAAAGAACAAAACTAACAATTTCATCCCTGATTCTCAGGCAATCCGGAGCTGGGGTCGATCTCCAAACCCGCGGTTTTTCGACATTTTTTCGTTAGTATTCGTCGCTTTAGCGAGTATTTGTCGCTGTATGAAGCACTGCGCAATTGGAACTTTGATCGGCCTTCTTGGCCTCTCCTCTGCCATCGCCCAGAACGGCGATCGAAAGGGACACGACAAAATGGGCAAGGTTGTCCCTGAAGAGTTGATCCCACCAGCTCCTGTTCTGACGGTCGACGAGGCCCTGAAAACTTTCACCATCGAGAAAGGATTCATCATTGAACCCGTTGCTGCTGAGCCCCTTATCGACAAACCCGTCGCCTTGACTTTCGACCCTTCCGGGCGGATGTGGGTTTGCGAAATGCGTGGCTACATGCCCGACATTGACGGCAAGCTAGAGGACAAACCCACCGGACGCATTGCTATCCTCGAGGACACCAACGGTGACGGAAAAGCCGACAAGCGAACCACTTTCCTCGACCAGATCGTTCTCCCCCGCGCGATTGCTCTCGTTCCCGGCGGCATTCTTTACGGTGATCAGGACAATCTCTACTTCGTAGCCCGCGATGGTGACAAACCAAAGGGCAAGGCTGTCGTAGTCGACAACAAGTTCGCCCCAGGTGGCAACGTCGAGCACAAGACCAATGGACTTATGTCCGGCATCGACAACTGGTTGTATAATGCCAAGTCGAACGCTCGGTTCAAATTCATCCCCGGCGAGAACAAGGTCGTCAAAGACTCGACCGCCTTCCGCGGCCAGTGGGGCCTCAGCCGTGATAACTTCGGACGCCTGTTCCACAACTCAAACAGCACCCTCCTCATCGGAGATCGCGTCCTACCGAACCTTCTCGACGGAAACAAGTCGGTCAAAATGAAGACCAAGGCCACCGAGCGGGTCGGATCAAACGCCGTCTTTCCCGGCCGCGTCACCCCTGGCCTCAACCGCGCCTATATTTCATCTCACAACGGTTACAGTTCAAACACGATTGATCCCAAAACCTTTAAACTCACCAATGCAACCGGTGCTTGTGGTCCGGTCATCTATCGCGGAAATAACCGTCCCGAATCAGTCAATGGAAACGCATTTGTCTGCGAATCATCCGCACAGCTCATCAAGATGATTGGAGTCGAAGCCTCGGACGGACAACTCAAAGGCAGCCATCCGCTTGAGAAACGTGACTTCCTCACCTCCACCGACGAGCGCTTCCGCCCGGTCAACATGTATAATGCCCCGGATGGCTCACTTTACATCCTGGACATGTATCACGGTATCATTCAGCACAAGACTTACATGACCACCTACCTGCGTGGGCAGACCTTGAGCCGCGGACTTGAAGGGCCCGGATACGGTCACGGTCGAATCTACCGGATTCGTTCGGCCAACAAGCCACTCGCCAAAGTTGCAGATCTCTCCAAAGCCTCTGAAATTGAGCTCATCAAAAAATTGGACAGCCCGATTGGAGCGGTTCGTGATCTTGCCCAGAAGGAACTGATTGATCGCAAAGCCGATCCGAAGCCCATCATAGCTGCGCTTGCCACCGGCGCCGCCAAGGACCTTGCCCACATCCACCTGATTTGGACGCTTGAAGGCCTCGGCGCATTGAAAGCCGAGCACCTTGTTGGAGCACTCTCCTCTGAAAACGAGGAGCTCGTTGCAAGCGCACTTTACGCAGCTCTTTCATTACCGGACATCGAACTCATCAAACTTGAATCCTCGGCCTCAGCAGCGAAGGCAACTGCGATGACAGCGCCTTACATCGCCCGGGTTCTTGCGACGACTCCAAGCCCTGTCGCCCAGGAAGCCCTTGTCACACTTCTCAGTAAGCACGGAAAGATTTCGCTTGTCCGCGAGGCTGCCATTTCGGGTCTCGGGAGCACCGCCCTTCTCTTTGACAAGGTCAACAAGGGCCGCTACAGCGAGAAGAGCTTCGATAAGTGGCTCAAGGAATCCAAGCGTGGCCCACAAAAGCAGATCGATCCCAAGAGCCTTCTCAAAGGCCAACACCTCGCCTCCTTCAAACGCGGAGAGAAGCTTTACAGCACCACCGCAGCTTGCATCGGATGCCACGGGCAGGACGGAGCCGGCCTAGATAACCTCGGACCTCAGCTGGATGGATCCAACTGGGTCACGGGAAGCGAAGACCGCCTTGTCAAGATCCTGATTCACGGATTGACCGGTCCAATCATGATCAATGGTAAAAAGTTCACGCCACAAGCCTTCATGCCCGGCCTCGGAGTCAATCCAACGATTAAGGACGGAGACATTGCTGATATCTCAACCTTCATCCGCACCAACTGGACCAACCGTGCCCCACGGGTCACCGAGGCAACCGTGAGTAAAATCCGCAAGGCCACATCCGACCGCTCCGCCGGCCAGATGTATTCGCAAAAAGACTTCCCCGTCAAAAAGTAGAACCGGCCTCCAGCTTTTGTTCAATAGAACTTCAGCGACCTCGCTTCAAAGCGGGGTCGCTTTTTTTCGTAACCACCCCACCATCGAGACCATCCCGGAACTATGAAAACCAACTTCACTCTCTGGCACATCGTGCTTCTCTTGCCCTTCACGGGCAATCCAATCCTAGCCCGGACCACCGTTTATGAAGGTTTCCATTACCCGCCTGGCACCGCGATCTCCGGCCAGGGAAATTCGACAAATGGCTGGGATGGAGCTTGGTCCACAAGTGGAGGATCAAACCACCACATAACCACAGAAGGTCAAAAATTTGGCATTCTGGAAGCAACGGGCGGTGCCGCACAGCGATCAACCCGAATCGGCAACGGTGCAATCAGTCGCCGCATCACTACCACGGCACAGCGCGATCTGACTGCCGACCAAGCAACGATTTGGTTTAGCCTCCTTATGACCCCTACTGGCCCGGTTCCGGGAAGTCCTGGCTTTGCCGTCAATTCCTACGGCACCTTGATTTTTGGCGACGCTCCACTGATTGGAGGCTCTGGAAATTCCGGAGCACCGATTCAAGCCACGGGCAATGCAGTTGGGGTTAGCTTCGCCGGTACGGGAGGAGGAGGAAATTTTGGTAATATGAGAGTCCAAGCGGTGGTCTACGACGATGGTGTGCTGACCCAACAAAACCCCACAACCGTTGGCAGTGGGACCAACCTGATCGTGGGTCGCGTGGATTGGATGGCCAATGGAACCAATGACACTCTGAGTTTATACCTCCCCAACAATCCCCAGTCCCTTCCAGGGGATCCTTTTGCCACGATTGAAATCGATTTGGATCAAAGCAACTTCAACCAAATTTCAATTGGCGACTCCCAAACCTCGATCTTTGACGAAATCCGCTTTGGCCCCACGTTGGCAGATGTCCTCCCTGTCGATATTCCGCCTGTCAGTGAAGGCCCAAACATTATTTACATCCTGGTCGACGACATGGGCTACTCGGATCTCGGCTGTTATGGAGGCGAAATCGATACCCCGCATATCAACAGTCTCGCTGAAGATGGCATCACCTTTCGACAGTTCTACAACAACGCGAAATGCGAGCCCTCACGCTCTGCGATCATGACCGGGCTTTACCACGGGCGGGGCTTGAATGCCACCAGCGGAGCCACACTTGCCGAAGCTCTTGCAACAGTGAGCTACCGGAACTATGCGGTCGGCAAATGGCACCTTGGAACCGGCCCCCTCACACCGGTCAACCAGGGCTTTGACAACTTCTATGGTTTCTATGGCGGCTCCTCCAACTACTTCCCTGCCACCATCACAAGCAACTCGGTCAAGAGAGATACCAGGGAACCAAACAACTTCATCTCCGCCTATCCGGATTCCTACTTCACCAACGGAACCACCAGTAGTAATCAAACAACTTTCCCCCCCGACTACTACATGACCGACGGACTCGGTGACAATGCGGTCGCCTTCATCGAAGACGCCGTGACCAACCACGGAGACCAACCCTTTTTTATGTATCTCGCCTTCAATGCGCCCCACACGCCGCTTCAGGCTCCTGTCGACTTGATCAATAAATATCGAGGATCCTACATGGATGGTTGGGACCTCATGCGTCGGGAAAAATGGGAGAGGCAAAAAGCCCTCGGCTTCATTGACCCCGGCTGGCAACTCTCAAATCTACGGGATGACATCCCCGCGTGGGACTCTCTCACCGCCGCCCAGAAAGAGGCTGAAGACCACCGCCGCTCCGTCTACGCCGCGATGATGGATTCCGTTGACCAAAACGTTGGCAAGGTTCTTCGGGCACTCGGCGATGCCGGGATCTCAGAAGACACTCTTGTTATTTTCACCGGAGACAATGGAGCCCAGGCCTTCGACAACACAAGTGATCGAGCGTCCAGTCCGTCCTCGCAAAACTCCCGCTGGAGTATGGGTCCGGCGTGGGCCGCATTCAGCAACAGCCCCTTCCGATACTACAAACAATCGAGTCACAACGGCGGGATCTGCACCCCCTTCATCGCCCGCTGGCCCAAAACCATTACTCCCGGAACCATGACCGACCAACCGGGTCACATCGTCGACATCATGGCAACGTTTGTTGATATTGCGGGGATCAACTACAACACCTTAACCAAAAATAATGGAGCTCCCGTTCCTCCGATGGACGGAACGAGCCTCCTTCCCATTTTCGAAGGTGGTTCACGCCCGGCTCCCAATTTCTGGGGATTCGAGTACGGCCAAAGTGAATTCGGCCTCATTCAAGGCGACTGGAAACTTGTCGCCTTTAGCAGCAGTCCCTGGCGCCTCTTCAATCTTAAGGAGGATCGAACCGAAACCAATAATCTCCGCTGGCAATACCCCGACAAAGTCATCGAACTCGCTGCTCTCTACGATCAATGGGCCATCGATACTTACGGGGATACCAGGGTCACCTACGCCGAACGCGATCTCCGGTCACAACTCATCCAGGAACTCCGCTATACCCAGGTTCTGGGTGGAGGGCTGGTCAGCGCCCCGGGAGGTTTGAATGCCGATCTCGACGGCATCAATGCCGGGGGAACATTCTCGATGAATGATCACTGGGAATTCTACGACACCAACGCCCGGGGCTCCGGCATCGCGCCTGCCGCGGATAGTTTTGTCTTCGCGTCGAAAACCTTTTGTGGAGATGGTCGGCTTATTGCAAAGGTGGAATCGATGAACAATATGACCTCCGACGGCTTTGCCGGAATCATGGTCCGTCAGACTAAAGATGACGACAGCGGCATGCTCATGATTGGCATCAACTCTGTTGGCGACCTCCTCCTGTCATCCCGCAATGCCAACGGAGACGACAGTACCACCAGCGTTGGGGTAACCGACGTCATCCTCCCTGTTTCCTTTCAAATCCGCCGCTCCCAAAAACAATTCACACCATCCTATTCGACTGATGGGATCAACTGGACTGATCTCGCGCCTCTCACTCTCGACTTCCCCTTGACACTACGTGCCGGCCTTGCCTCCGCCTCAGGCACGACCGCTTCACAAGCCGATGTTATTTTCCGCGAATGGGAGAACCTCGACGTCGCCACTTACCCTCTTCGCCCGCGCGAACTCGATGGACTCCCGCAGTTCTTTGCCTACGCCTTGGGCCTTGATAAAGGAGAAAGCGCCTCAAGCGCCCTACCCGCTCTTACTTTTAAAATTGACGAGGGCGTGCTTTACCCCGAGATGCGATTCCATCGCCGCATTGGCATCCCCGACTCGCAATTTTCGATCAATTGGCTCGGCAAGAATTTGAACCTCAACGAAAACGATTCCGCAAACTGGTCCATTCAAGATATCACACCGAATCCGAATGGCATCAGTGAAAGCGTTCTTTTAAGACGAAGTGGACCGTCCTCCTCCAACCGCGGATTCTACTCGTTGGGAGTTGAAAAATAAACCACAGTGCTTTCGCGTAAAGAATAGACGAACGCCCCCACTGCCTCCTGATCGTTTCGCTTACCGGTCGAGCTTCAAAAAACGGCGGCTCATTTCAAAAACCTCCTTGGGACAACCGAGAGCGGCCTTCAGCTTCACATCCCGATCCCAGGAGTTTTGCGTCAGCACAATATCAACCATCTCCCTGATTGTGAGTCGCAGCGGAAACTGCAGGGCTGAGACCATCGGAGTATTTGTGAGCGGGTAATCAGTGCCATACATAAGTCGACCTTTTAGCCTGTCGTCGTTGATCACCTGGGGCAAATACTTACAGCGATTCGCTTGGGTCAGGGTGGAGATATCTGCATAAAGATTGGGATAATCCGGCATCATCTCGAGCAAGCGTTCGATATTCTCCACTCCCTCCCGTTCTCCGGAACTCGCAACGTGAGCCGCAATAATTCGCACTCCGCATTCCAGCGGGAGTTTAAGAAGCTTCGGATCGCCCAAGGCATTGTCGGTTCGCGAAAATGAATCCTCATCCCCCACGTGGGTTAGAAGAGGCAGATCCAAATCCACCATCTTGAGATAATAATCGCGATACCTTTCATCCGAAGGATTGATGCCCTGAATGTTTGGCAGCCACTTTACAAAGACCGCACCATTCGCCTTTGACCACTCCAATTCCGCCAAGGCATCCTTGCGATTTGGATGAACACTTGAGCCAAAATGAAGCCCCTTTCTCCCCTTCACCGACTCACCCACAAAGCGATTTGGAACAAAGGCCTCAATCTCTTTTTCGATCAAATTTCCATCTCCATCATATGGGGCATCCATCGCCAGAATGACAACATCGTCGACGTGTTTGGAGTTCTCGATTTCACGTTCGATAACATCCATCACAATTGCGTCTCCCTTTTCACTCACCTCCTCCTCACTCGTCCCAAAGATCTTGAGATAAAGACTAAACTTCCAACTTCCACGCAAAGCCTTCGAAACTTGAGCCCCACTCCCTCCTGCCCCAAAACCTGCGGTGTGGCAATGCATGTCGAGGACTCCTTTGGACGGAGGCGAAGCCGCAGAATAGGGCCCCTTAAAAAAGATTACCCGTAAAACAAGAAGAACGACAGCCGAGACCAGCAGAAACCATAAGAGTGGCATGGATTCATCCTTCACGAACAATGCTGCCAGTCAAACCCGTAGCACAGACGTCCCGGCTGTGGGCCACCCCACAATCTCGGACACAAAAAAAAAGCTGCAGGAGAAACGACCTCCTGCAGCTGAAAATTTGAGATGAAGAGGCTTATACCGTCATTACTTCCTTCTCCTTGGCCGCGGTCAGGGAATCAATTTCGCTGACATACTTGTTGGTCAAATCCTGCACGCTTGCTTCGTAGTCGCGCTGACCATCCTCGGTGAGATCGTTATCGGATTTCATCTTCTTGCCGAGATCCATGCCGTCCTTGCGAGCGCCGCGAATCCGAACGCGACCTTCTTCAGCCATTGACTTCACCGACTTGGTTAATTCCACACGACGCTCTTCGGACAGTTCGGGAATCGGTAGACGGATTCGCTGTCCTTCATTCACGGGATTCAAGCCAAGCTTGCTTTCACGAATCGCCTTATCGATATCACCCGAGGTCGAAGGATCGAAGGGCTGGACCACCAGCATCCGGGGTTCCGGTGCCGTGATGACGGCAAGACCATTCAACTTCATCACGCTGCCATAGGCGGCAACCGAGACATCGAGATTTTCAACCAAAGCCGGTGAGGCTTTGCCGGTCCGGATTGAGGTGAACTCCGAGCTGGTGTGCTCGACCGCTTTCTTCATGGCCTCTTCGACCTGTTTAAGTGCTTCCGCTGCTTCCATGGGTAGTGGTGTTTTTAGTGATTAATGAACGATGGTGCCAATGTCCTGGCGGTTGAGAGCAAGTTGGATGTTTCCTTCCTTCTCAAGATCAAAAACGATGATGGGAATGTCATTGTCCATGCAGAGACTAAAGGCTGTGGCATCCATGACGCCGAGCTCACTGCTGATACACTCCCGGAATGACACGGTCTCATAGCGCACCGCGTCCGGGTTTTTCTTGGGATCCGAGTCATAAACTCCGTCCACCATGGTGGCTTTGAAGATCACATCGGCATTCATCTCATTGGCTCGCAGCGCTGCCGTGGTGTCGGTCGAAAAGAAAGGGCTGCCGGTGCCGGCCGCAAAAATAACGATCGCGCCCCGAGACATTTGCCGGGAGGCCTTGCGACGAATAAAGGGCTCGGCCACGTTTTGCATGTGAATGGCTGAATGAACGATACACTCCTCCCCCTCCTGCTCCAAAGCCGCTTGCAAGGCCAAAGCATTCATCACCGTGGCGAGCATCCCCACGTAATCGGCGGTCGCACGGTCCATGCCGCGGGCACTTGCCGAGGCGCCTCTCCAAAAATTGCCGCCGCCAACCACGATCGCCAGCTCCACCTCAGCCACTTTTCTGGCTTCATGAATCTCGCGCGCAATTCGCTCTACGATTTCTGGGGAAATATTGTCGTGACTCCCGGAAGCCCGGAGGGCTTCACCGCTGAGTTTCAAGACCACTCGTTTGAAGTTTCGGATCGCTGCAAGGTCACTCATCTGCTGCCCAAGATCTTGGCAGGACAGAACTTGACCGAAAAGCGGAAAAGACTCGCAGAGCCAATTTCCGGATTCTTCAGAAGGATAATTTTGTTGGGATTCAGGCGCTACATCCCATTTATCGGCAACCTGCGTATCAAAAACTGGCTTTTTGACCCGATCTCAAGCTTCGAAACCGAATACAATTTCAGACGGCATCACAACACTGGAGAACAAGCGGGCGGCTGAGGGGTGACGCAGCGGCCGATTTTCCGAATAAAGTTGGTAGGGGTTTAGCGACCAACAACAGATATCCGAAACCGATTCGAAAAAATCGTCCAATCCTGCCCGAAGTCACACCTCCCACCCCAAACCCTGTCGAAAGTGATTCGCCCGGAAAACATCGATTTTTCTACGCCCTTGCTTCGGTTCGCCCTTAAAAAATCGAGACCCTATGATCTTCAGAATCCATGGGACTCAAATCTTCCAGTGAAGGAGGGTCGGACCCGTTTCATGCAAGGCCACATAAATGGTCATTGCGATCAACGAGGCTTCATTGACTCTCCCGCCAAACACGAATTCATGAGCGTTCGATCCTCTATGGAATATTGGCCATGACAGCGATAGATTTCCTCACATGATGCCTCTCGTGAAGAGGAAGAAATGCAGTGCTCGTCAGGTCTACCAGCCACCCGGAGGAGAAAGTATCGGGGCGAGAGCTTCCGGCATGCGGTCAGCCTTCGTGCGCTCTCTGATTCCAAATATTCCACCCTCAGAACTAGAATTGGCCGACGCCTTTTCCTTGCTCAACCTGGATTCAGACGATCTCCGTTGCGTCTATTGCGGAGCTCCTTCCACCGAATGGGATCATTTCTATCCTGTCATGCGGAACGGCCAACCCACCGGATACCTCACCCGGATTCAGAATCTCGTCCCCGCGTGTGGAAAGTGTAATCAATCAAAGGGCAACCGTAACTGGAAAGATTGGATGACGAGTGACGCGCCCCTAAGCCCCACTACCCGCGGAGTGAAAAAATTGAGTAAGAGAATCAAACGACTTCAGGCTTTCGAAGCATGGGGAGCAGAGGCATCCGTCGATTTCAAAATCGCACTGGGCGACGATGCCATGAAGCAACACAACGACTACCTAAAACAAATTCTCAGTCTCATGACCGAGGCCGAAACCCACTCCAAAGCTCTTCGCTCCAGGCTTCTTACCGAACTCCCAAACGTCATTCAGAAAAAGAAGCCATCGCTCTGGAAGAGGTTCTGGCGGCTGGTCTTTGGGTAGCGCTGAATTCACCGGCAAGGCACACTGCGAAAGCCCACCGTAATTGACCAGGCTGGAAGAAAGGGCATTGGTCAAATACCCTCTCCTTATTTGGCAGCCAGATGGCCCTCAATGATATTTATGAAGTTCCAACTTTTGACCTGTATCCAGACAAAGTGTGGTAATCCTATCGCTGTCGTCTGCATTCTGAGTGGGCATCCTAACCCGTGACGACGAATCCCCCGCTCAGATCGCGAAGCGAGTTGTTTTTTTGAGCTGTCCCCTCGATAACGATCTTCACTTTCAAGGGCTTGTTCTCCGGATGGTGGTAGTCCTCGAGAGTCTTTTTGAGGGCCTGAATCGAAAGTTTCAAAACCGTTCGGATCGGCAGCTCGACACCCTCCGGCGCCTTTAGCTTTGCCAGATTAAACGAAACCTTCAGCTCGCCCGAGTCGTCCATCATTCCCGAGACCTCGACCTGAAACAGGCTCAGCAAATTACACTCCTTTACGTCGTAGTTGAAAGTCGCAGGCATCCGGTGCGGCGTCGCAATCGCAGACACCAGATTCTCCGGTATGGCACCACTCAGCACCATGGGCCGGGCAAAAATTTGAGCCTGAATCGCCTCTCCCTGAAATTCGTGATCCACATCCGTCCCGTGGAGAGAGAGCGGTTGATAAACCTGCAAAACCTCGAGAGTTGTTGCCGCCGCCAAGCTCGCCGACGCCAGAAGAACAGTGAAAATCTTTCGCATGAGTGAACTCCTAACATCGCTTGACTAAAAAAGCGAACTATTTCAATCCTGCCTTCAGAGCCTCAAAATGTCCTCTTGCGAGATCGCCAGCGCTCATTCGGCGGCTTCCCTCCAGTTGGACCTCAACTAGAATCAGACTTCCGGATCCGCAGGCTATCTCAAGATGTCCTTCTTCGTTTTTGAGAACTTCTCCCGGTTCACCTTTTCCTTCGCCAATTTCCACCGACGGAAAAATCTTCAATCGCTTCGACCCCAGCCCGGCCGAAGTCCCCGGCCACGGGTGATAGGCCCGCACCAAGCGCTCCAATTCAATCGCCGGCTTTGACCAATCGAGGTATCCGTCCTTCCGACCCAGCTTGGGAACATAAGTTTGCCGCGACTCGTCTTGCACGTCTCCTGCGAACGGCCCTTTCTCAAGTCTTGCCAAAGCCAATCGACACGCCGCCGGCCCCAACCCGGCAAGACGATCATGGAGTTCGCCTCCGGTCTCTCCTTCCAAAATCGGGAAAGGTTGCTGCAAAATCACGTTTCCCGCATCCAGCTTTTTCACCACGTGTATGACACTCCAACCGGTCTCGGCATCGCCATTTTTCAAGGCCGCCTGAATACACGAAGCCCCCCGATATTTGGGAAGCAAGGACGCGTGCAGATTTATGATGGCAAGCGGCGGAATATCGATGAGGGCTTGCGGAAGAATCTGTCCATAAGCCATCACTACGATCACCTCCGGTTTCCACTTCCGGATCTGATCCAAGGCCTCCGCCTTGCGAACTGATTCCGGTTGAATTACCGGAACTCCCGCCGCCAGAGCCAACTCTTTTACCTTGGGAGCAGTCAAGATCTGCTTTCGCCCGACCGGTCGATCCGGCTGGGTGACAAGCCCCACCACCTCATGTTCGCTGGCAAGCGCATCGGCGAAAGTAGGTTCGGAGATCTCACCCGTGACCATGAAAACCAAACGCATCACTCAAATCGTCTGGTTGGCAATATCCTGATAAGCATCAAGAGTTTGCAGCTTGGACAAAATATCGTGAAGTACCTTCACAGGCGACTGCGTGGCATCGATATCACAACGCAGGGCATCGCCGTAATAATCCAAAATCGGCTTTGTCTCCTCCTCGTAAGTTTTGATCCGATGTTGAATCACGACCTCGGAAGCATCGTCAAGCCGCTGCTCCTTCAGCGCACGCTTGCGGAGTCGACGCGCCAGCTCGTCGCGATTTGGGCAGCTCAGATGAAAAACAGCATGAATCTCGACGTGATCTTCCAGCATTTTTGCCTGATCCTGATTTCTGGGAATTCCATCAAGCAGCAGAATATCAATGTCCGGCTTGTAGCGGTGACTTGTCACAAGATCCTTCATGTGGCTCGCCCAAAGCTGAATCGTCAACTCATCGGGCACCAATTCACCACGCTTGGAATACTCCACAAACTTGCGCCCCAGCTCGGTTCGCGTGTCCAACTGACGAAAAACGTCTCCGCTGGAATAGTGGTAAAAACGTGGGATTTGAGCCAAAATAGCCCCTTGGGTCCCCTTTCCGGCTCCTGGCGCACCGAGGATCAGAATTGCAGGTTTTTTAGATGATTCGACGAGTCCGCTCATTTTTAGAAAACGGAGTGTGCGTTAGGTTGCCGAATCGCTCAACCACAAATCAAGTCCTTGGATCACCATCCAGCGCCACCAGCACCCAAAACACAAAAACCGGAGCAGCAACCGCCACATCCACCATCACCCGATACGCATCCGCCTCGAATCTTCGACGCGCTTGGTTCAGCAAAAAGAAGCCGGCCGATCCTACCAGCAAGCCAACCGCAAAGGGCTTGTAAAAGGCCTGCTCGTGGTAGTAATCCTCGCTAAAAAAGAAGGCCTCGCGCTTCAGTGTGCTCATGTAGATATACATCGCTACTCCGGCCACGAGAAGCGTTCCGAGGTTCAGAACGGCTGCAGCGTCATCATCGTCTTCACCTTCCAATCGCCAGAAATCGATGGCGGTCATGTTAATCACGCAAAGCGCGGCAAAAAGAAGGACCTCGGAAGAAAACACCATATCGCCAAAAGGCAAAACCGGCGAGTAGGCGTGGATCCCCGCCGACGCTCCATAGGTAAAGGTCAGACCGGCCACAACATTTTTGCCGAGCCCCGCCTGCGGTGCTTTGGGCTGATTTACCGCAATCACGAAGTAAACCACCGCACATGCCATCACGAAGAGGCCATATTGAAGCACCGTTTGAGCGAGTTGAAAAAGCACCGAGTGGAGGCACCAAATTGCCGCCACCGCAATGACTCCGATGAAAATCCTGGAATACCGCTGGTGAAAATGATGCCTGGCATCAAGAAGTCCGCGGTCTGCCGTCCGGCGCGCATCCACAATCCGGTCGAGCGCATAAATAATCCACACCGAGAGGCCCAGCGTCACCCAAAGCTGCCACGGCACGCTCACCACTCCCCACGCTTTGGAAAACATCCAGGCCCAAGCCAAAGCGACCAGCGGAGCGTCGAGGCTCAGCAAGTTCGGCCATAGCCACCAGGGCGCACGTTCCTTCTCCATGATCTGCGGGGGAACCTCAACCGCACACTCTCGAAATGCAAGCTCCGCTCTTGCTAAATCTCTTCTTCCACAAGCTCCCCCGGGAATGGAGGCAGCGGGCATCCGATGGAATCGGCAATCGTGCGCAACAATTCCGCTTCACGGCTCGAGAGCTTTCCGTCGCGCGCAGCCGCTGTGACACAAGCCACCAGCACCTGCCGTTGCACGAGCGGAGAGGCTTGGTCAAATTTGTCCAGAACTTCATCCAATTCATCGTGTGAGGAAACCCCTTTCCGATCAAAACGCGCCTTCCAACCACTCGTCGCGCCCAGGTAAGCGGCCTCGGCATCTTCCGCACTGCCAGCTCCGATCTCTGAGACAGTCGAAACCAAAACGTTCGCTTCCGGCAGCAGACGATCGAACTTATGATAGCGGATTTTACGAAAAGCCTTTCGATCAAAGTGGCTCCCAAGATGTCTTTCGATCACCCTCTGGATCATAAATTCAAAAAGATCAACCTGCCCGTCACTCGCGATCAACCACCGGGTGATATCCCGGAATCGCTCGTATTCCATCGGACTTAAGCCACGCAAGGTCGGCAAGGCCAACTCGACCAAGGCGATCTTCCTTGCAGAATGCAATCCGCGAACCTCCGCCTGCCACCCCAGCGCCAGATCCTTGGCTTCAAGCCCCGCAGCTTTCTCCAGAAAGGAAACTTCGCCCCGCAAAAGCTGATCATCCTCAGCGAGCAACAAACCAAAAATCACTGCTTGGGCAACCTCACGATCCTGGGTCGCCTCCCGCCAGCGATGAGAAATCCCCCGATGCAATTGCTGCCCCGTTGAAATCCTTCGACGCTCATCCTCACCAATCCCACTCACCGCACCCAGAACTACCGCACCCGGCAGTGCATACAGCGGCCCTTTTCTTTCCACCTCTCTCGCCACCCGATCAGACGCCACCGGCTTGATCTCCGAGGCCACAAACTCGCCATCCCAACTCTCCTGCACCGCGCGAATTCGAACATCCAATGGCGGATGAGTCGCGAGTCCAAAGCTAAACATTCCGCCACTCGAGAAAAACATATGGCTCGCCTCCACCGCCTTCGGAGCCTGCATTTTAGATCCAATCTCCGTGCCTCCGATCTTTTTCAATGCTCCCACGATTCCATCCGGATTTCTTGTGAACTGAACCGACGAGGCATCTGCCAAAAACTCCCGCTGACGCGAAACCGCCGCCTGAATCAAACGTCCAAAAAAACTCCCCAGCCCTCCGATCACAAGCAAACCAAGCCCCAGCAAAAACAGCACCAGCATGATGTTTCCGCCCTCCTTGTTGTTACGCCGTGAAGAGAGATTTTGAAATCGCAATAGCTCCACCATCCCCCGTCCAATGATCGACAGCACGACCAGCCCGAAGACCAATCCCATCAAGCGCATGTTCAGCCGCATGTCGCCATTGAGAATGTGGCTGAATTCATGAGCAATGACGCCCGATAACTCCTCACGGGAAAGTCTTTGCAAACACCCGCGTGTCAACCCGATCACTGCATTGGAGGGTTCGGTCCCCGCTGCAAAAGCATTGATCCCCTCCTCATGATCGAGGAGATAAACCTGCGGAACCGGCATCCCGGAAGCCAAGGCCATTTCCGAAACAATATTCAAAAGCCGCTTCTCTTCAAAATCAGTCGTGCCAGGCATCACCAAACGACCGCCCAGATCTTCCGCCACCACCGATCCGCCGGCACTCAACTGCATCGACTTAAAAGCGCTCGCCGCAAGGATGATTCCACCCGTCACGATCGTCGCCAAAGCAAACAACCCTTCATCGCCTCCGGTTAAGGACAGCGCCAGGAAACCCACTGCCACCGCCACGCCGATCACCGACAGGATAAACCAAAGAACCAACCACTTGGTCTTCTTCCGCGCCTCATCCTGTGCTTCAAAAAAATCCATCCTGGAAACCAAAGAGCTTAACCTCCATCACTAGGCTCGGAGCAGCGCTCCGAGCCTAGTGTCATCAATCAAAATCGACCTTCACCGAGTCACGCTCGGACTCATCCGCGACCTCGAACATCACGGCCGGACCAAAATTAAACATCCCGGCGATGACGCTGCTCGGGAACACTTCCCGTTTGTTGTTATAGTACATCACGGCGTCGTTATAACCCTGCCTCGCAAAAGCCACCTTGTTCTCGGTGCTCGTCAGCTCTTCGCTCAGCTGTTTCATATTTTCATTCGACCGGAGATCGGGATAGGCCTCGGAAAGCGCGAACATGCGCCCCATCACCGAACTCAATCCGCCTTCGGCCTGCATCAACTTTTCCATGCCTCCAATACTATCGGGAGAGACCCCCGAGCGAGCCGACTCAGCCGCATTGCGCGCCTCGATCACCGCTTCAAGCGTCTCTTTTTCATGCGCCATATACTTCTTCGCCGTCTCCACGAGATTGGGAATCAAATCGTGTCGCCGCTTCAACTGGACATCGATCTGCGCGAAAGCATTGCGAAAGCGATTCCGCAACTTCACAAGACCATTGTATTGGCCTACCGTAAAAAACAGGACGAGCGCCACGAGAGCGCCGACAACAAGCAAAGGCACGAGCCAACCGGACATTGATGCAAGGGTGACGGTAAAAAGGATTTTGGTCATAACAGATTGAAGTGTTGGAGGACCAGCTAGATATCGCCACTACAAAATAAGGCCCTTATTCTCATTTCAGCTTGGAAAAATCCGTGGGTGTCAGGAATTGCGACTCCACCTTTTTCACCAGACGACCATTTGCAACCGACGCGGTCTTCGCAGCCTTCCACTTTGGATCCGCCGAGAATGCTTTCCAATTCTTCTTCGCCGTCTCCCGATCCTTGTGACTGATCAAATAAACCAGCTTTGGATCTTCCCCTTCGGTGAGCCAGTAGCCGATATTTTTCATTCCATGACTCTCAAAAATAGCGGTGGTGTGGTCGCGAAAGCGAGCCAGGAGCCCCTCCATTTTTCCCTCGTTCGCGTGGTAAGTCCGCAATTCATAAACCTCAGCCGCAAGCGGGCTGACCATCAAGGCAAGCAAAGCAAGTATCTTCATAACGCCCCAGACTACCCACCCCCCCAAATTCCACAAGATCCCTAATTCTCATTCATTCTTAATCCCTATTCCTTCAGCCTTAGTATTGCAGTCCCGGTTCCGGTGACTATGGTCACCCCATGTTTTCAAACCTCGCTGACAGCCTCGACAAAACCTTCCGGAACCTCCGGGGTGTCGGAAAAATCTCCGAAAAGAACATCGCCGACTCCCTTCGCGATGTCCGCCTCGCCCTCCTCGAGGCCGATGTCGAACTCGGCGTTGTCAAAGATTTCATCGCCAGCGTTAAGAAAAAAGCCCAGGGCGCCGACGTCCTGAAGTCGATCAAACCCGGCGAGCAGATCGTCAAAATTTTCCAGGACGAACTCACCGACCTCCTCGGCGGCGATCAAGCCCCCATCAACCTCAACCCTCCGGGTTACGTTCTCCTCTGCGGCCTCAACGGTGCCGGCAAAACCACCACCGCAGCCAAGCTTGCCCTTCGCCTGAAGAAGGAAGGCCGCCGTCCCCTGCTCGTCGCGCTCGACCTCTATCGCCCCGCCGCCATCGACCAACTCGCCAAGCTCGGCGAGCAAGTTGACGTTCCTGTGTTCACTCCCGAGCCGGGTGAGACCAATCTCGTCAAAACCGCCAAGCGCGCCGTCAAATGGACCAAGGAGCAAAACGGCACCGTCGTTATTTTTGACACCGCCGGCCGCCAGGAACTCGACACCAATCTCCTCGACGAACTCAAGGCGCTTCACAAATTCCTCTCCCCCGGTGAGACCCTTCTCGTCGCCGACTCCGCTACCGGTCAGCAAGCCGTTTCCGTCGCCCAGACCTTCGATCGTGAGATTGGAATCACCGGCCTTATCCTGACCAAGCTCGATGGTGACGCCCGCGGTGGTGCCGCCCTCTCGATGCGTGCCGTCACCGGCAAGCCCATCAAATACATTGGTGAAGGCGAGAAGATGGAAAATCTCGCCGAGTTCCACCCCAACCGGATGGCCGACCGAATTCTCGGCATGGGTGACGTGGTCTCCATGGTCGAGCAGGTCTCGGAGAAGATCGACGAGAAGAAAGCGATGTCCGCCGCCAAGCGGATGCAGTCAGGCAAGTTCGACTTCAACGACTTCCTCGAGCAAATGAAGATGATCCAGAGCCTCGGCCCGCTTGATGGCATCCTGGGGATGCTCCCCGGCTTCCGGCAGATCAAAAAACAACTTCCCACCGGCGCCCTCGACGACAAACGAATCAAGCAAATGGAAGCCATCGTGCTCTCCATGACCAAACGCGAACGCTCCCGCCCCATTATCATCAAAGCGACCCACCGCAAGCGTATTGCCAAGGGCTCCGGCACCACTATTTTGCAGGTGAACCAACTCCTTAAACAGTTCGGTCAAATGCAGAAAATGATGAAGTCGAAAGGCAAGATGAAGGACATGATGAAGCAACTCGGCGGCCTGGGTGGCGGCGGAGGAGGAGGAGGCATGGGCGGTCTCATGGGCGGCAAAGGTGGCGGTATGCCCGACATGAATGACATGGGCGGCCTCGAAGACCTCCTCGGCGGCGGTGGCAAAAAGAAACGCTAACAAAGTAAAGTAGCCGAAAGCTCCAGCTTTCGGAACATCGCGCCACCTGTTTCGACACCACCGAAAGCGGGAGCTTTCGGCTACCCCATTTACGGAGGGGCTTTCTCCAGACTGCTCTCTCGTCGGTCACGTCAGCACTCTGGAGAGTGCCGCTCCTATTCCTGCTGGGCCGAAGCAACTTTTGGAGCGATCACGATCTTGCCCACTTCGTGATCAATCTTCCACTCCAACCCCGCCTCATCGCAAACCTCGTGAAGCACAATACCCAATGGGCGGTCAATTAGCCTCATCGACTTAATCAAGCGTGCGTTTAGATCGACGGCATCCCCGAAGTCCTCATCACTCGAGACCCTCGATCGACCTCTCAAAATAAACCCAATTCCCTTCTGAGAATCATCCACCGCACTGGAGTCACATTCAATCGACCTCAACCGCAAAAACTCAATCGCCTCGTCAATGGTGACATTGTTGAACTTCAATTCCGGAATCACGATCTCGTTCAACTTCCTCTCAATCGAACTCAAGACGATTTCTTCTTTCTCCACCTCCTTCTCTGCAACCACTTCCGGCTCCGTTTGAAAAAACGGTGAAGCCACCACGAAGACAATCACCACCAGCAAGGCAATGACGGCAAGAATGAAGAGCGGAAGAAATTTTCGGAGCATTCCCTTGGACTTAGCTGCTCCCGATCGCCCCAACAAGTTCGCAAAATGCCATTGATCACAAAGATTTCCTTATTCAGGGTCCGCCTACCAAAGAAACGCACACCATTCGAACTGATGAAGAACACCCTAGCCCTTTCGCTCCTCTCGACCTCAGCCCTTTTCCCTCTCTCAGCGGCTGAGACCGATTCTCCCGGCGACTTTCTCAATGCGCTGACAGTCACAGCACCTGAAGAAGAGCCCCTTTGGGAAGTCACCGGAGCTGCCAGCATCGGACTCTCAAAAGGAAATGCCGATAGCACAAACTACAGCCTGCAAGCTCTCGCAACCTACAAAAAGGACAACAATGAGGGACACATTGGCGCTGATTTCTTCTTTTCGGAAAACAATGGCGACACCACCACCAACAGCCTTAGGATTTACAGCCAATACAACCACCTCCTCGGAGACAAATGGTTTGTTGGAACCTTCGGAACCTTCCTCACCGATGAAGTCGCCGATCTCGACTATCGCTTCGATGCCGGACTGACTCTCGGCTACTACTTCATCAAAAATGATGATACCAAATTCTCGCTCGAATTGGGTCCCGGCTTCACTTGGGAGGAACAAGGTGACATCGCGGACAACTACTTTTCCCTTCGGCTTGCCCAACGGTTTGAGCATAAAATCAACAAGGAGCTTAAGATTTGGCAGTCCGCCATCCTGACCCCCGAGGCTTCCGACTTCGACAACACCCTTTTCATTGCCGAAGCCGGTCTCGAAATCCTCCTCACCAGTGAATGGTCCCTTCGCACTACTCTTCGCTATCAATACGACAATACCCCCGCAGGTGGTCGGGACAAAGCTGACATCCTCCTGCTCACCGGACTCTCCTATTCGTTGGGTGGAATCGAGGAATTGGCCGAACCGGGCCGCATGACTCTGAAGCCCGATCCCGATGAACCGGAAGACCTCAAAATGGGATGGTCCACCAACGCGGGGCTCACCTTCTCCCTCGCAAAAGGCAACTCTGACAACCTCTTTCTTGGAGCCTCCGTCGATAGCGCTTACCGGCAAAAGGATCGCGAAACCTTCATGAACCTAGCTTACAGCTTCTCGCAAAATGGGGGCGAAACCAGCGCCGACTCCCTGCGGACCGGCATCCAGCACAACCGGGTTTTTGATGACACCTACTTCGTGGGAGGCAGCCTTGGATACTTCCGCGATGACATTGCCGACGTCGGTTACCGCCTTACGCCGGGTGCCTCCGCTGGATACTATTTTCTCAAGAATGATGATGTCACCCTCAGCGTGGAAGCTGGACCCAGTATGACGTTTGAAGAAGTTGGGGGAGTTTCCGATGAATTCTTTTCGCTCACCGCGGCTCAGAAATTCACTTGGGAAATTAACAAAAAGCTGACTTTCAGCCAGCATCTCACCGGGACCTTTGATCCGTCCGACAGCCAAAACTATATTCTTTCAGCCGGCGCCAATCTTGACACTGACATCACCCCCAACATCGCTTGGCGGATTGCCTACGCCTGGACCAAGGACAACACCCCCGCCGCGACGAGACAATCCACGGACTCAACCCTCACCACAGGAATTGCCTTAAAATTCTAGTCTCCGATGACTTCGGATTCTCTTCTTCAATCCTGGAACCTCCTCTGCGGCGTTGCTGAATTAAATGGCGCGGGAGAGGGCAAAAAAATCATTAACTGCTACACCACGAACGGACTGGCTTATCACAATCTGACTCACCTCCAAGACTGCCTCATAAAGTTTACAAAGCGAAAAAACGAAGCACGGGATCCCATCGCAGTGGAACTGGCGATTTGGTTTCACGATGCCATCTACAATCCTCGCGCCAACGACAACGAGGCCAAAAGTGCTAAAATGGCCGCTGATTTCCTGAGGAATACTGAGTGGGAACACTCCGTCCCCAAGCTCATCCTCGCAACCAAACACCAGGACGAACCATCGTCTCACGACGCGCAACTCCTCTGCGATATTGACCTGGGCATTTTGGGTAGCGACAGCTCGACCTACCGTGACTATGCCATGGCCATCCGCGCCGAATATGGCTGGGTGGAAGAGGAAGCCTACCGGAAAGGACGCACCGCTGTTCTCAAACACTTCCTCGATCGCCCTTTTATTTTCGCTCTGCCGGCCAGTCGCGATCTCTCTGAGAAACGAGCCCGCCAAAATATCAACCGGGAGCTGGAAGCCCTGAATAAAGCAAATTGATTCCCGGCCCCGTAAATATTCCTTCTCATTCCCCCTCGCGCCCGCCAGACTCCTGCAAAACTTTACGTCATGGAAACAATCACCGCCCAACTCAAGGATTTCATCCAATACATCGCCCTTCAATTCATCAAGGACCCCAAGCTGGCAGAGCTCCGCATCGGGCACTCCGGTGAAAACAAGGTGAACTTCCGCCTCGTGCTGAGCCAACCGGACGTTGCCACTCTCATCGGTCGCCAAGGCTTCACCGCCTCAACCATCCGCAGCCTCGCAAAGGCAGCTGCCGAACGGGAGGGTGTCCAGGTCAACCTTCGCATTCACTCTCACGAGGAGGAACGTCAATACACCGCCGCCATCGAGGCCAAGGCGATGGAATAACAGGCCGGAATACACACTTTTAAAAAAGCGCCAATTCCTTTTGGGAGTTTGCGCTTTTTTTTTTCTAAGATTCACTCTCTAACCTTCGTTGCCGGTCGTTAACTTTATGAAAACATATCTTCGCTTGCTCTCACTTTCTGCTCTCGCCCAGTCTGTCGTTGCGCAAGAAGTTTTACCTGAAGTTGTGGTCACCGCCAACCGCACCACCGAGGAGGCACAAGAAGTTCCCTACACCCTGGAAATCCTGACGGCCGAAGATCTCCTCGAAAACGCCAGCCGCACTATGCCCCAGGCCTTTCTGAACACCCCCGGAGTTCTCGTTCAACAAACCACGCCCGGACACGGTTCGCCTTACATTCGTGGCTTCAACGGCCGCCAAACCCTCCTTCTTCAAGACGGGATCCGACTCAACAACTCCACCTGGCGCGGCGGCCCCGTCCAATACTGGAACACCCTGGATGCCCAGGCCATCGACCGTGTCGAGCTCATCAAATCCCAAGGCTCCGTCCTCTTCGGATCCGATGCCATCGGCGGCACCGTAAACACCCTTTCCAAGTCATCCGGCTTTCGCGGCAAAGAAGGCTTTTTTTCGGGGGGAGCCGCCTATTACCGTTTCGACACCAACTCGGAATCCAACCTCGGACGGGTTGAGCAACGGTTTGGTGTTGGCGGAAAGTGGGGCATCATGCTCGGCTACTCCTCCAGCGACATTGGAGACATCCGCGACTCAGCCCTCGGCACGATGCGCGGCACCGGATACTCGCAGCTCGCCCACGACATCAAATTTGAATACGCCTTCTCGCGTTCCCAAACCCTCAGCCTGGCCCATTCCTACCTCGATCAGGACGACATTTCCCGCTGGCACAATACCATCAACAACCAGGGCTGGCGAAAGGGAAGCTCCTTCACCACTGCCGGCACCGACCTCGCCCGCGATTACGATCAGGAGCGCTCACTCACCTATCTGCGCTTTGAAGACACCGATGCCAATCTTTCCTGGGTCGATCGCTACCAAGCCACTGTCTCTTTTCAACGCACCCAGGATTCCGAATTTCGGGTTCGCGGATCCGGCCGCTCCGATGCCCGGGTTCTCGATGTCGACACCTTCGGCTTGAGCTTCCAGGCCGAGACCGGAAACGTGGTTTGGGGAGCTGACTATTATCACGATCAAGTCGACACCCAGGGCTTCCGCAATGGCGCCCCGCGCCCGTCCAATCGCCCCGTTGCCGACGATGCGAACTACGATTCCCTGGGCATCTTCGCCAGCTACACCGGCGCCATTGGTCAACGCTTCACTTACGATGCCGGAGCACGGTTTACCTACATTGAAGCCGAGTGGGATGGCTATCGCCCTGACGGAGCCGCCATCGACCAATCCGGTGACGGATCCTGGGATAACCTGGCTCTCTCACTCCGCGGACAATACGAACTCGACGACTCCTGGACCATTTTCGGCGGCGCTTCCCAGGCCTTCCGCGCCCCCAACCTCGATGACCTGACGGGCCGGCAATTCTCGCTCAACGGCCTCGACGAAAACGGGTCACCAGACGTCGACCCGGAAAAATACCTCACCACCGAAATCGGAACCCGCTTCAACGAAGGCGATTTCTCCTTCGAACTCTCCGGGTATTACACCTTCATCGATGATGGCATCGTCCGCATCGACGACGGATTGGGCGGCCTCGCAACCACCAACGGATCTGAAGGATTTATCTATGGTTTTGAAGGTCAGGCTACTTGGAATTTCCACCCGCAATGGCGACTCCTCGCTCACGCCTCCTGGCAGGATGGAGAGCAAAAGCAAGGTGGCGTCACCGATACCATTCGCCGACTCAATCCCCTCAATGGAGCCATCGACCTCCGGTGGACCGCCCCTTCCGAGGACTACTGGATTTCCGGACGTATCCAGGCAGCCACCCGTCAGGATAATCTTTCCCTGCTCGCTGCCAGCGACACTCAACGCATCCCGGTCGGAGGAACACCCGGATACATCGTCGCTTCACTTTACAGTGGCTGGCAGGTTTCCGAAGCACTTCAACTCAACCTAGCGCTCGAAAATCTCACCGACGAAGACTACCGCATTCACGGATCCGGACAGAATATGCCCGGCCGCAATGCCACTCTTTCCGTAAAGTTTGAATGGTGATTCGTTTGGTGTCGTTTAATATACAGCGACACCAATGAAAAAACTGAGGCGGCTTTTCATTCTCCTCATCCTGGCAGGCAGCGCCTACGCAGGATGGGTTTACCGTGATCCGCTTCTTAATTTTTATCAACAACACATCGTCCGGGATGCTCCACCCGAGGATGCTCCCAAGCCGAATCCGGAGCGCTATCAAGAGCTCATTTCGCAGCTTGAAGCAAAACGTCTCGATCTCGCCAATCGATATGCCGAAGCCCGCACCGCCCGCGAAATTTCGGACGTCGTCACCGAGAGCCAAAGGACTCTCGAAGCCCTCCTCCCCGCCATGATGCGCTGCTGGCTCGGGACACCTTGGGATTTTAACGGCATGTCCCAAACTCCGGGTTCTGGCAAAATCGCCTGCGGATACTTTGTATCGACCATTCTTCGCGACGCCGGGTTCGCCGTGGAACGCATTCGCCTGGCCCAGCAACCCTCCCAACGAATTATTGGCACCTTCATGCCCAACAAATCAATGGTCATTCGAGCCAGCCAAAACTACGACACCTTTGTCGATGAGGCCAAAGGCCGGGGCCCGGGCATCCACATTGTCGGACTCGATAATCACGTCGCCTTTCTCGTCATTCCGGAGTCCGGCGGCATCCGCTTTATCCATTCCTCCGGAGCCCATCCCTATTGCGTTGTCGACGAAGACCGTAAAAATGCGGGAAGCCTTCAGCGTTCCAACTACCGCGTCATCGGGAACCTCACCCGCAACCCGGAAGTGATACACGGTTGGCTGATCGGCCAAAAATGGCCCACCAAGGTTTCCAGCCGAAATTAGGTAAATCCATTTTTATCGAGCCTCCGGTCGAGTTCCTTGACCGCCTTATCATCTCCCATGGACTCGAGAACATCGCGATAATTGGCCGCGACAATCTCATAGTCATATCCCGAGGCATCGAGATCTGATTCAAATCCCGTTAAGGCCTTCTCAAAGTGAGCCAGTCCATCAGCCACCTTCCCGCTTCTTACCAGCACCAGGGCCAGGTTCGCGTAGCTCTGCGCCGTCTCAAGATGTGACTCTCCAAACAGAGAGATCCGGGCTTTCAGGGCCTCCTCATGCATCTGCCCGGCCTGCTCATCATGCTCCAATTTAAAATAGAAACTGCCGACGTTATTATAAAAAACCGCCGTCTGACTGTGATTCGGCCCCAGTTCCTCGTAGCAGGATTTCAATGCATCCAGAAAGCAAGTCTCAGCTTTATCGTAATTCTCTTCCAACTCGTAAATGAACGCGAGATTGTTATTCAACTCGGCAACATCAACGACTGGCAACGGATCAAGTTGTGTTAGAGTCTTGATAGCTCCTTTGTAGTAAGACTTCGCCTTGAAAGGTTCACCACTCAATTCGTAAGACACTGCCAAACCGGCGCAAATCCGCCCGACCACTTCGTCCGAATCCTGCACATCCTTTAGGAGCGAAAGAGCCTCGGCGTAGTCGTCACGTGCATTTTCAAACTCGCCCAAATATCGGTGCAATTGCCCTCGGAGTTCCAGCCCGTCAACCAGATCCTGCTTGGACAAGAGATCCGTCTCGAGCCCTGCCCTCGCTTTTTCGACCGATTCATCGGCCAATTCACGAAGATCGTCATCCGAGGCATTGCCGAGTGACTTGCCCAGGAGATTTTCCAGCTTGGCGAGAGAATATTTGGAAATTGTCGACATGATCTGGTCTCAAAAACGGGTGTCAGTGGAATGTTCTCTCACTTTTGCGGAAGAAGTTCGAGACAATGATCCCGCGTCCTGGGCAGTTTTCCATAAACTTGCAGAATTCCAAGGTGTGCCCCCTTCCCCAACCCCAGCATTCGTGCCACCTCCCTCTCGAAGTAGAACATCGCCCGACGACTCGCACCGGCCTCGCCCAGGTGCTCGAGTCCACGCCTCAAAAGATCCCACATCTCCGGCTCGGGATGATCCAGCTCCAGCACCATTTCCAGAAGTTGCCCAAAGTATCCCGCCACCAGCGCATCCCGATAACTCGTCCTCAGCCCCTCCCGATAATTCACCACGGACACCTCCTTCAAATGATGCAATTCCCCTTTTTTATTCCTCCCCCATTCAAAGTCCGCCTCAACAAATAGGTCCAACCTTCCCGCGAAAGCACTCTTGGCCCGGCGCGCCCCTTTGGCGACCGTCTTGATCAGCCCTGCCTCCTCGCTCATCCAATGCACGATCAAGCTGGTGTCAGTCAACTTGGTCAGCCGAATGATGGTCCCCCGCCCGCTCTCCATGAACTGAGCTTAGTTTCCTATTTTGAAATCTCAAATCCATTGATCTCGGCCCGCCAAAATGCCAAACCGCCCCCGTGCCAGATTCCGATCAAGCTCCGAAAGACGCTCCGCGCTCCCCATTTGCGGGCTGCCTCATCCTCATCGTGATGGCTGTCGTCATCCTCGTTCTGGTGAGCTCTGCCGCTTATTTCCTCAAAAAACAAACGGACGCTTACAAAACCTTCACCGAAGAAGAGGCCAAACCCGCACCGGTGGCCGATCCAAAAGCACACGAAACCGAATTCAATTCCCTCGTCAACCGCCTCCGCCATTTCAATCACGAGGTCAACAACGGTCGCGCCGCCGAACTCACGCTTTCAGCTCAGGATCTCAACCTCGCCATCGCCCATTTTGAAGTTCTGAAAAGTTATCGGGGACAATTCCACTTCGAAAAACTCACCGACTCGGAAATCAGCGGCACGATCCATCTTCCTTTCAATTCCACCAGCAAACTTCCCGGCTTCGTTCGGAGCTCGCTCGACATCGAATCTCGCGACAACAACCTCAACGGGACCTTTACCGGGACTCCACTTCTCACCGACGGAAAGCTCATTCTTAACGTCTCTGAGATCACTCCAAGCAAAGGGGAAATTCCCGAAGAACTCCTCTCCGGAATTTCACGTTTCCTGATATCCGGCGAACTTGAACAAAAAGCCGAGGACGATCCCAAAAACATCCCCGAGCTTCTCAAAACGCTCCGCAAACTCACCTCCATCGGCCTCCAAAACGAAACACTCGTTTTCGCTTATTCCCCTGATTCAAAGCCCCCCAGCGTGAAAGAGGAGTCCGACGCCATGGCCACGAAAGCCAAACAACTTGTCGCTCTTGGTGCCGTCATTTTCATCCTCACGATGATCCTTTTCTTCATTTTGATGAGTCGGCGACTGAAGGCCAAGCGGGCCGCGGCACAATCCTCCTGATTCTCGGAATTAATTTGATAATCCGGCAATCTGGTGTCGTTATTCTTGCATGCTGAAAACCAGTTTAACTCTGGCAGCTGCGCTCACTCTCGCAGCAACTGCCGACCCAGCCGATAAGCCCGCCGAAGGCGCCAAGCCTGCAGCCGAACAAGCCGCCAAGCCTCCTAAAAAAGAAAAGAAGGCTGACGACAAAAAAAAGGAGCAAAAAAAAGAAAAGGCCAAGGCCAAGGCCCGACCCAAAAAGGAGGAAGCTAAATCCGACCCTGCTCCAAAGCCGGTCGCCAAGGAGGATAAGCCCGCCGAGGCAAAGCCTGCTCCAAAAAGCAAAGAGGATAAGGAACTCGAAAAAGCGAAAGCCGAAACCGAACGCCTCTCAATTCTCAACGCTTACGCTGCCGAGAAAGCAAAACACGAGACCGTCGAACTCCGCTCGGAGATCGCACGCCTCAAACTTGAAAAAGAACTCTTGAGCGAAAAAATCGCCCTTGCAGCTGCCAAGCATAGCTCAAAGAAGTCCGATGACATCGCCAAGTTCATGGCGGAGAAAGAGGAGCTGACCCGCGAGGCCACTCTCGCCAAGCTTGAAGCCGAAAAGCTCTCTTTTGAGCTCAAGACCCTTCAAACCGAATCCGCAATGACTACCAGCGAACTCATGGCTGAGATCAGCGAGATCGAGACCCAAAGCAAGCGCGACGACTACGCCAACGCCGAACCCCAGTATCTCGACAAGCCCCTCAAGAAGGACGGCACCCTCGTCATCTCCGACCGCCGCATTCCTTTCAACGGCCCCGTCACCGGAGCCCTTGCTGATCGTGTCACCACTCGAATCAACTACTTCAATAACAAGGACCCCAAGAAGCCCATCTTCATCGTCATCGATGATTCCCCGGGTGGTTCCGTCATGGCGGGATACCGCATCCTCAAAGCCATGGAGGGATCCGAAGCTCCTGTTTACGTTGTCGTAAAATCATTCGCCGCCTCCATGGCTGCCACGATCACCACTCTGGCCGAGAAATCATTCGTTTATCCAAACGCCATTATCCTCCACCACCAGATTAGTCAGAGCTTCATGTTCTCCAGCATGAACCTCACCGAGCAGAAAGAGAACGTGGAAGATCTTAAAAGATGGTGGGCCCGCCTCGCTGATCCCATCGCTGAAAAGATGGGCGTCACTTCGGACGAGTTTATCGAGATGATGTATAAAAAGACCGTTTCCGGCGACTGGACCGAGTTTGGTGACGATGCCGTGAAGCTCAAGTGGGCCGACCACGTCGTCAACCGTATCCACGAAACCGCTCTTCTTAAGAATCCCGACGCCAAACGAGTCGTTCCGACCACAACCCGCAGTGCTGCCATTGAGAATGGCCTCACCCCGGCAGTCGACGACAACGGAAATCCCTACATGATCCTCCCGCGTCGTAACCCCAAGGATCTGTATCTCATGCACAATCCCGACGGATTCTACCGCTTCAAGTAAGCTGAAAAGAACATTCCCCAAAAAGCCCGGTGCTTCGAAAGAAGCCCGGGTTTTTTTGACGACCGAGCTTGGGACTCCAGTCCAAATATCATCAATGCTCCGGATCCAACCCGTGAACTTCGGCATGAGCGGCCATCACGTAATGTAATTGAGTATGCTCCAAATCGGAAAGCTTCGCCTTCGCCGCCATGTGTGGAGTCACCCCACGCCAAAACTCCGGATCAATTTCACCGGGATGAATCCGCTCATGGCAGGAGGCACAATGCGCCATGTAGATTCCACGGCCACGCGCCAAATCAGCCTCCTCCACCCCATACTCCATCGCCATCTTCGAAGTCACCTCCGGAATACCCTTGAATGACTTCGCGCAGCTCAAAAACAAACCACTGGCCGCAATTCCCAAAACAATCACCGAAACCTTCTTTATCTTCCGCATCCTAAAACCCGCCCAAACCAAAGGTCAAACCTCATCCCCTCCCATGGAGAATGCCGGGTCATCTCGGCGACCTCGCCACCCGGCGACCTGATTTCATCGAATATTCCCAATTTTCGCGATTCACCTTCCCTTCCTTTTCTCCTAAAATCTCACCAGAAAGCTGTGTCAAAGGCACCCGCCATCACCTTGACGCCCATCAGAAACCAATCCACCGCCTATTAATATGAGCCTCTATCAAGAATACCTTCAGGAAATCTCAGAACGTAAAGAACAGGGCCTGCACCCCAAGCCCATCGACGGAGGTGACCTTCTCGCGGAGATTATCACCCAGATCAAGGATCCTAATAACGAGCACCGCGAAGAATCTCTCAATTTCCTCATTTACAACACTCTCCCTGGAACGACGTCTGCTGCAGTCGAAAAAGCAAATTTCCTTCAGCAAATCATTCTTGGGCAGGAAAGTGTCCCTGAGATCACCCCCGAATTCGCTTTCGAACTCCTTTCCCACATGAAAGGCGGCCAATCGATGGAGGTCCTCTTGAATCTGGCTCTTGGCGAAAATGCTAATATTGCAGCTCAAGCTGCCAAGGTTCTGAAGACTCAGGTCTTCCTTTACGATGCCGACATGGAAAAACTCGCCGCGGCCTTCCAAGCCGGAAACGCTGTCGCCAAAGACCTCCTCGAGAGCTACGCACAGGCCGAGTTCTTCACCAAGCTTCCCGATATCCAGGAAGAAATCCAAGTCGTCACCTACGTCGCCGGCACCGGAGACATCTCGACCGACCTTCTTTCTCCCGGCAACCAAGCCCACTCCCGTTCCGACCGTGAGCTTCACGGGAAATGCTTCATTTCGCCTGAAGCTCAGCAGGAAATCGAAGCTCTCAAGCGACTTCACCCCGACAAAAGCGTCATGCTGATCGCTGAGAAAGGCACCATGGGCGTCGGATCTTCGCGTATGTCCGGGATCAACAACGCCGCTCTCTGGGCCGGCAAGCAGGCCAGCCAATACGTCCCCTTCGTCAACTTCGCCCCCATCGTGGCAGGAACGAACGGCATTTCGCCCATCTTTCTAACCACCGTCGATGTCACCGGCGGCATCGGTCTTGACCTCCAGAACTGGGTGAAAAAGAAGGATGCCGAGGGAAACACCGTCCTCGACGATGAAGGCGAGTCCATCCTCGAGCAAACCTACTCGGTGGACACCGGAAACGTCCTCACGATTAACACGAAGAAAAAGAAACTCTACCAGGACGGCAAGGAACTCAAAGACATCTCCAAAGCTTTCACTCCACAGAAAATGGAATTCATGAAGGCCGGTGGATCTTACGCCATCGTCTTCGGCAAGAAGCTGCAAACTTTTGCCGCCAAAACTCTCGGTGTCGAAGCTCCTGTTGTCTTCTCCCCTTCCAAGGAAATTTCACACGAAGGACAGGGCCTCACCGCCGTTGAGAAGATCTTCAACAAGAATGCTGTTGGAACCACTCCGGGCGTCACTCTCCACGCAGGTTCCGATCTCCGCGTCGAGGTAAACATTGTCGGCTCTCAAGACACCACCGGCCTCATGACGATGCAGGAACTTGAGGCGATGGCTGCCACCACCATTTCACCCATCGTCGATGGCGCTTACCAGTCCGGTTGCCACACCGCTTCGGTCTGGGACAAGAAGGCTCAGGAAAACACGCCCAAGCTGATGCGCTTCATGAACGACTTCGGCCTCATCACCGGGCGTGATCCCGAGGACAAATACCACCCGATGACCGATGTCATTCACAAGGTTCTGAACGACCTCACGGTGGATGACTGGTCCATCATCATCGGTGGTGATTCCCACACCCGCATGTCAAAGGGCGTGGCCTTCGGAGCCGACTCCGGAACCGTCGCTCTCGCCCTCGCCACCGGAGAAGCTTCCATGCCCATCCCCGAGTCGGTCAAAGTCACCTTCAAGGGAACTCTAAAGGAGCACATGGATTTCCGCGACGTGGTCCACGCCACCCAAGCCCAGATGCTCGACAAGTTCGGTGGAGACAACGTCTTCCAAGGACGAATCATCG
Source organism: Akkermansiaceae bacterium (assembly GCA_965657795.1). Classification (GTDB taxonomy): domain Bacteria; phylum Verrucomicrobiota; class Verrucomicrobiia; order Verrucomicrobiales; family Akkermansiaceae; genus SW10. The sequence continues at coordinate 7,240 of CBFHQJ010000013.1, read as the reverse complement.
AGGTTCACCTTGGTTCTCTCCTCGCTGACCAAGCCTTCACCTTTACTGATTGGACTGCCGAGATGAAAGCCAAGGCTTCAATCTGCATTTCCCAACCCGATACTCTCATCGAGTCGCTCGAGATCGCCAAGTCCCGCATTCAGATCATGATCGATAAGGGTATGGACAACAAAAAAGGCGTCCTTCAAGGCCTCATCGACATCGCCAATAAGCGGATTAGCGAAATTCGCTCTGGCGAGAACCCACCTCTCGCTCCCGATCCCAATGCCAAGTATCACGCTGAGATGGTCGTCGATCTCGATATCATCGACGAGCCCATGATCGCGGATCCGGATGTCAACAACGATGACATCTCGAAGCGCTACACTCACGACGTTATCAGAGAACTCTCATACTACGAGGGAACAAAAGCAATCGACCTCGGCTTCGTTGGTTCCTGCATGGCTCACAAGGGCGACTTTAAGATCGTTTCGAAGATGCTCAAAAATCTCGAAGAGGCTCAAGGCGAAGTGAAGTTTAATGCCCCCCTCGTAGTCACCGCTCCAACTTATAACATCATCGATGAGCTCAAGGCCGAAGGAGACTGGGACATGCTCCAAAAATACTCTGGCTTCGAATTCAACGACGATGCCCCCAAGAATCACGCCCGAACCGAATACGAGAACATGATGTATCTCGAGCGACCCGGCTGTAACCTTTGCATGGGCAACCAGGAGAAAGCCGAAAAGGGTGACACCGTAATGGCGACCTCGACCCGCCTTTTCCAAGGCCGCGTGGTGGAGGATTCGGATCGCAAGAAGGGAGAATCTCTCCTGTCTTCGACGCCCGTCGTTGTTCTCTCCGCTATTCTGGGAAGGACCCCAACCATGGACGAATACAAGACTGCCGTCCAAGGCATCCCACTCACGACCTTCGCCCCTCCCGTCGAAGCGATGAGCGCTTAAGAAGCTCTGGTTTCAACCCTCATTCATTCAGATTTCAGCACAAGCAGCGCCCCACCCGGGTGCTGCTTTTTTGTCACGTGTCTCGCCGACAGGAAATACGACATGAAAATGATTTAAATGTCGCTTTTAGAGGATTTTTGACGTATTAAAGCGACAAATAAAGCCATGCCGAAGAAAATACGACAAAAAGAGATTGACGAAATCTTGGCCGTTTTCACGAAAACATCCTCCCCGATGTCAGTCGGCGAGGTGGCTGGGCACCTCGCGACACCTTTGGAAAAAAGAACCCTCCAGCGCAGGCTCGCCTCTCTTGAAGAGCAAGGCAAGCTCAAGTCATCGGGTCAGAAACGCGCAAAACGCTACCGGATCCGTAGGGTCGCTTACGATTTTACGCCAAAACGTTCTGTCGTCGGTGAACCTGCTACAGTCTATGGAGCTGAAAGGAGTGTCGTATTATCGGAGAGTTCACGCGAAATACGTCAAATCCTGAAACGCCCGATCTCCGAACGGAAACTTGTCGGCTACGATGCTCAATTTCTAGCGGATTACATCCCGAGTCAGACATACTATCTCCCGCTGGCAACCCGTGAAAGACTGGCCCGACTTGGACAGGTCGGTGCCAGCCAACTTCCTGCCGGCACATACATGCGCGAGGTCATTAATCGCCTTCTGATCGATCTCTCCTGGAACTCCAGTCGTCTGGAGGGAAACACCTATACCCTCCTCGAAACAGAGCGCTTGCTTAACGAAAGCCAAATCGCCGAGGGCAAACAGGTGGAAGAGACCCAAATGGTCGTCAATCACAAGGCGGCTATCGAGATGCTCAGTGAAGATGCCGATATTCTCTGCTTCAATCGGTATACGATTTTGAACCTTCACGCGCTCCTCTCGGAGAATCTGATGAAGGATCGCCATGCCGTGGGTAGCTTGCGCGAAATCGCGGTTGGAATCGGGGCTTCGGTGTATCACCCGCTCAATGTTCCCCAGATGATCGAGCAACACTTTGACGAAATCCTTTCAAAGACGGAAGCCATCGACGATCCGTTCGAGCAGGCCTTCTTCATCATGGTGCACCTTCCCTATTTGCAACCTTTTGAGGATGTCAATAAACGGACGTCCCGCTTGGCTGCCAACATCCCGCTTGTCCGACACAACCTTTGCCCGCTTTCGTTTATCGGAGTGCCAAAGGAAGACTACATTCTCGCATTGCTTGCTGTCTACGAACTGAATCGTGTCGACTACCTTCACGATGTCTTTGTCTCTGCCTATGAGCAATCGGCCGCGAGATACGGCTCGGTTCGGCAGGAGTTGGGTGAGCCCGACCCCTTCCACCTGCGCTACCGCCAAGCCATCAAGGAAACCGTTCGCGAGGTTGTTTTGCAGAAGCTCAGCAAAGCAGAAGCAATCACCTTTATCCGAACCGCCACTGAGATGATTCAAGCGGAAGACCGTGCCGAGTTTACCGAGAATGTGGAGGAGGAGTTGCGCAGCCTTCACATCGGAAACATCGCACGCTTCAAACTCCGCCCCGCCAATCTGGAAGAGTGGCAGGCGGGTTGGTAATGGGGCCATCGGGACTCCGGAAACAAGGAGTCCCGATCGCCCCCTTGTCCCGAGGTGTCCTTGCGCTATTCTCCTAACAATCACTTATGGACACCCTCAAAACCTTCACCACCGGCTCCGGCTCCACAGCCTCCTACCACTCCCTCCCCGCTCTTAACGAACTTGGCATAGCCGACGTCTCCCGCCTCCCGATTTCCATTCGCATCGTTCTTGAATCCCTCCTCCGTAATCTCGACGGACGAAAGGTCACCGAGTCCGACATTATAAACCTCGCCAACTGGAACGCCAAATCTCCCGGCGACTACGAGGTCCCATTCACCGTGGCCCGCGTCGTCCTTCAGGATTTTACCGGCGTCCCTCTCGTCGTCGATCTCGCCGCCATGCGGGACGCCGCCGCCAAGGCCGGAGCCGATCCTTCAGTCGTCGAACCTCTCGTCCCGGTCGATCTCGTTGTCGATCACTCGGTCCAGGTCGATTTCGCCGGATCTCAAACTGCCCTCGACCGCAATCTCGCCATCGAGTTCATCCGCAACCAGGAGCGATACGAATTTCTGAAATGGGGCCAACAGGCCTTCGATACCTTCGGTGTCGTTCCTCCGGGGATCGGCATCGTTCATCAGGTCAACCTCGAACACCTCGCCACCGGCGTTCTCGACAAAGACAATGTCTTTTACCCCGACACCCTCGTCGGCACCGACTCACACACCACCATGATCAACGGGCTCGGCGTGGTGGGTTGGGGCGTGGGCGGAATCGAAGCAGAAGCCGGGATGCTGGGTCAACCGGTCACTATCCTCGTTCCCGAGGTGGTAGGCGTTTACCTCCACGGCGAACTCACCGAAGGCGTCACCGCCACCGACCTCACTCTCCGCATCACCGAAATGCTCCGCGCCCACGGTGTCGTCGGAAAATTTGTCGAATTTTACGGCCCCGGCGCGGAAGCCCTCAGCCTCCCCGATCGCGCCACCATCGCCAATATGGCACCCGAATACGGAGCGACCATGGGCTTCTTTCCCATCGACTCCGAAACCATCAACTACCTCCGTGGCACCGGCCGGCCAGAGGAACTTTGCGCCACGGTCACGAACTACTTCAAGGCCCAGGAGATGTGGGGCATCCCGCAGAAAGGCGAGATCGACTACACCGATGATCTCTCACTCGATCTCTCCTCCGTGGTTCCCGCGGTCTCCGGGCCCAAGCGTCCCCAGGACCGCATCGACGTCCCTGCCCTTGGTGATAAATTCAACGAACTCTTCTCTGCACCAGTCTCCGACGGAGGCTTTGGTCGCGACGCCTCCGCGCGTAATGATGTTGTCGAACTCGACCTCTCAACGCCCGCCGGCTTCTCGCCCGAAGGAGCCCAACTCCTCAACTCCGACGATGACCCCGACAACGACGTCGCCATCGAAACCCTCGGTGAAAAAATAGAGCTTCATCATGGCTCCGTCCTCATGGCCGCTATCACCAGTTGCACCAATACCAGCAACCCTTCCGTGATGCTCGCCGCCGGACTCGTGGCCAAAAGAGCCAACGAACTCGGCCTCACCGTCGCCCCTTACGTTAAGACCTCCCTCGGACCGGGATCCCGCGTGGTCACCGACTACCTCGAAGCAACCGGACTCCAAACGGAACTCGACGAACTCGGCTTCGAAACCGTCGGCTACGGATGTACGACGTGTATCGGAAATTCCGGCCCCCTCAATCCCGAGATCGAAGCCGCCCTCAAATCAAAAGACCTCGTCTGCGCTTCCGTCCTCTCCGGAAACCGGAACTTCGAAGCCCGTATCCACGGCTCCATTCGTGCCAACTTCCTCATGTCGCCCCCTCTTGTTGTCGCCTATGCCATCGCCGGACGGGTCGACCTTGATCTCACCAACGATCCCCTCGGGCAGGACAAGAATGGCAACGATGTTTACCTCAAAGATCTCTGGCCCTCTTCCACCGAGCTGTCAAAAGTCATCGACTCCGCGCTCAAACCCGAAGTCTTCAACAAGCTTTACAGCGAGCTCGACACTGCCAGCGAAAAGTGGGTCGGCATTGAATCCGCCACCGGCGACACCTACGATTGGAACGACGATTCCACCTACATTCAAAACCCGCCCTTCTTTCCCGGAGGCTGGCGCAATCCCGCCACCGAGGGCAAGGACATCATCGACGCCCGACCACTCGGAATCTTCGGCGACAGTGTCACAACCGACCACATCTCGCCCGCCGGCGCCATCACCCCGACCAGCCCCGCCGGGCAATACCTCCTCGAACACGGAGTCGAAAAAGCGAAGTTCAACTCCTTTGGCTCCCGTCGTGGCAACGACCGCATCATGACCCGTGGTACCTTCGGTAATGTCCGCATCAAAAACCTTATGACTCCTGGAATCGAGGGCGGCTACACCCAATATTTTGGTGACGCCCACGTTGCGGAACCCGATCAGGAAATCAAAGCCGCGCCCAACGCCAAGCCCACCTTCATTTACGATGCTGCCATCGCCTACCAGCAAAGTGGACGTAAACTCATCGTCATCGCTGGCGAAGACTACGGCATGGGATCATCACGCGACTGGGCTGCCAAAGGCACCGCCCTCCTTGGAATTAAAGCTGTCATCACGAAATCCTACGAGCGCATCCACCGGTCCAATCTCATCGGCATGGGAGTCCTCCCCCTCACCTTCAATGACAAGTCCGACTACAACAAAATCAAGGACATGCATTCCTGCACCTTTAGCATCACCGGCCTCGCCGGAAAACTAAGAGCAGGCCAAGACGCAACCCTCACTACCAGCTGCGGCCTGGAGATCCCACTTGTCGTCCGACTCGATACCCCCGCCGAAATCGACTACTACCTCAGCGGCGGCATCCTTCCATACGTCCTCAACCATATCCTGAACCAATAAGGAGCGCGGCCGTCCCGGCCTGCATCCACCAACCAAGCAACAAAACGCGGGGCGGGATGCCCATTTTCCATATTGCCATCATTCCCTCCCATTCATGAACCTCCTTTCCCTCGCAACGCTTCTGCTCCTGATCCATTCTCTGAATGCGGCGTCCCTTAATGATCTGACCTATGAGATCGCCGGAGACAGCATCGTCATCACCGATTGTCAGGACTTCGCCGGCGGCACTCTCGTCATTCCTTCTGAAATTGTGGACTTGCCGGTGACATCAATCGCCGACAATGCCTTCGATGGATGCTTTCGACTTGAAGAGATTCAAATCCCAAATGGAATCGTATCCATCGGCGAACTCGGTTTTCACAGGTGCAGCTCCTTAACATCGATCACCCTCCCAAACTCCGTGACGACGCTCGGCGAGTATTGCTTCTCCGGTTGCTTTAATCTCACCTCCGTCAACCTGGGTTCCGGGCTCACCGCAATCCCCGCTTACTGCTTCCAATCCTGCCGACTTCTGGAGCCTTTCCCCATCCCCAACTCGATCAAATCTGTCGGAGAATGGGCCTTTAGCGGCTGTCAGAGCATCGACTCCATCACCCTCAACCCAGGCCTGCTCTCTATCGGCAGCTCGGCCTTCTGGGGAACGACCATCACCAGTCTCGTGATTCCGAATTCGGTTTCGGGGATTCAGCCCGGCGCATTTACCGGGACCCGACGACTCCCGGAACTAACCGTCGCTCCCGGCAATCCCCACTACCAAAGCCTCGACGGAATCATTTACTCGGAAGACCTCACCACCTTGGTCGCTTACCCCATCGTCAAGCTCACCCCTGACTTCACCATTCCTGAAAGCATCACGCACATTGCGGGCGGAGCCTTTGAGGGGAACCTCCATCTCACCCAAATCAGCTTCGGCTCCAATGTCACCTCGATCGGTCCAAGGGCTTTTGCTTTTAACCAATTGTCAGATGAATTCACCCTCCCGAACTCGCTCACCACAATTTCTTCCGAAGCCTTCCTCGGCTGCTCCGCCCTCAGAACGATCACCCTCGGTTCAAGTCTCACCACCATCGGAGAAAGCGCCTTCCATGATTGCCTCTCTCTCGAATCCATTCAACTCCCCGATACCGTCACCACCCTTGGCGAATCCATCTTCGAGGACTGCCGTCAGCTCGCCTCGATCTCACTCGGCGCCGGGCTCGCAGAAATCCCGGCCCGCGCTTTTTATGCATGTTCCGGGCTTGAACAAGTCGTCTTCAACTCAAACCTCACTTCTCTTGGTGAAAGCGCCTTCATCGGTTGCACCTCTCTCACCTCCCTCTCACTTCCGGAAAGCGTCACCACTCTCGGACCCAATGTCTTCGGGGGCTGCCGCAGTCTGATCAATTTTGACCTCCCCGGATTAGTCACCGATATCCCGGAGTCCGCCTTTTCCGGCTGCTCCTCTCTTCAATCCATCACTTTCAGTTCCATTTTGGAACGCATCGGCACTTCGGCCTTCGAAGACTGCACCGCACTCGACAACCTCGTCTTCCCAACCAACCTGACTTCGATTGGCGATTCCGCTTTCCGGGACTGTCAGTCCATTTCCGAAGTCATTCTCCCTAAAAGCCTGACCAGCATCGAGCAGAATGCCTTTCGTAACAGCGGCATTGCATCTCTCACTTTCGATGACAGCCCGGCCGTTTGGGGGTACGGCGTCTTCCATAGCTGCTGGAATCTCACCACAGTCTCACTAGGTGAAGGCATCACCTCCATCCCCGATGACGCCTTCCGCGATTGCCGGAGCCTCACGGAGATCACCCTTCCTGATCAGATCACCACCCTCGGTGATTGGGCCCTCAACGA